>CAYRSV010000011.1:0-55719 GCA_964427115.1 uncultured Candidatus Bathyarchaeia archaeon
GAGCCAAATTTATAATACGCTTGCCCATAAGCGAACGAAAACAAGTTTAAGATGATAAAGTTTTTGGAAAATTTTGATTTAAGCTAAGATTTCTCAAAATTCCAATATATAAATCTAAACAGATAGCGTGATAAAAAATTGCCTTTAATCTCTGCATAGCACATTAAAAAGCCTTTGGATTAGGAATTTAAAACACATTTTTATGATTTCCCTAGATAGTTACTGCCTTGCGTGAGGAACAAGGGCATAAGTAGGCGCCGAGGACTCCTGTGGGAGACGTTCGAGCTTTAAGTATGAACCGTCATGAGCGCAGGTCTGCTTTGCGACACTTGTCTCTGTTTTATTCTTTGGTGATCTTCTAAAGTGCTCACAGCCATTGTAATCATAGCGTGTGCGCCCGATTCAAAGATGGATTTCAGAAGACAATAGCAACAATAATTCAGAAAGTTAAATCTATAAAATCCGGTCTGGACAAAATACAACGAAGACATATTCGTAAGAATTGTTTACTTCAAGTGTATATCAGAAAAGTTAAGATTCTATGACTTTTTGAATGATAAGTCGAAAACCTTTAGGATAAGTAATTATAATTCCACCTTCAATTGATAATTACATAATCTTGCATGGTGATGTTGATGCCTGATAGTTCTAATTATGATATCTTCGGTTTGCTTTCAGGCACTGAGGAGAAATCAACGAAAGAAAAATCTACACAGCGAAAGCAGCGTGAGGAGCTTTTGGCGCCAACTTGTGTGAAGGATATTTTCCCTGAAGGCACCATCAGCATTAACATGCGTACTTGTGTGGGCGTGCAGTGTAAGCTATGCATCAAAGTTTGCCCCACAAATGCACTATTTTGGCAGTCTAGTGGTGTTAGTATAATTGACGATTTGTGTGTTCATTGCGGCGCCTGCGTACTTGTGTGCATGGTCGATGACTGCATCAAAATAACTCGCAAACGAGAAGACGGCACGTATGAACAATTCAGCAAAGCCAGCGATGTCATAGCTCTCTCCAATGAGGTTAATGCAAAAAAACGCTTTGCGCGAGTACAAGAGGTATTTCCTTCATCAGTTGAATACTGCAAAAAGTACGGCTGCCAAAAATAGAAACGCTTCGAGGTTAAGGTTTTAAAGTCCTGTTGTATTTTGGGGAGTAGGCTTAAGCAGCATACTGTGGAGTGTTAAAAAGGTGGTTTCGATTGGACACTGGACTAAAGTGTGGGTTTTTGCTAGCTTATGCGCTCTTCTATTCTGGGTTGTGGTTCTGCTGCCGGGCAGCTTTGTACACTTCTTCAACTTCATTTTAGGTAAACCAGACTTGTACGCAGGCAACCCTGGCATTCTTATGGCCTCCCATATAGGTCTTATTGCTCGCTTCTTTGCAGTTATACTAGCGCTCTCTGCAGGCTTTATGCTCTGGAGTATTAAAAATCCTTCACTCAAAAAATTTGAACGTGTAATTGAAACGGCACTTTTCTTGGAAGGCACCTACTATATCTTGCTGTTTCCCTCAGGTCTTTGGTGGGTGGGTTTAGGCTTCAATTTTTTAGGCATAGACTACCTGCTAAGAGCTGCTTTAGTTGGTACAGTCCTACTGGTTTTAAGCTTCAAGGTACGCGAGCACTCCAAAGGCGTAAATGTGCTTAATTGGATTGGCATCGCCATTGTAGCCTACATTGTCGCTCTTTGGTCTAACGTGGTACTCGGCTGGTTTGACATGATAGCTCTAATCGGCAGTGGCTTCCTTTTCCACGGCGCTAACTCATTGGGTTTTCTAGTATCATTAATAACAATGTCTCTTGCAGTAGTATTCGCAGTCTCAGGTGCCTATCTGCTGACTAAAAATCAAGGTGACGCCATAAAATGGTTTGGTTTCTCTTTAGTTATGATTGGGCTAAATTGCATAGTCTACTTAACCTACTCTTTCCTGTCTGGTAACTTGAATCCTGCCATGGCAATAGACGTCTGGGCGCTACCTTTCTTTGGCTTGGGCATAAGCTTGATGCGCACAAAAACCGCAAAAAACATAATCGAATCAGACACATTAGAAAAAACTGTCCAGCTAACAATACCTTCAAACAAGAATGCCTAATTTAGAAGTAAAAAATTGTGGACTTAGCCCAGCACGGATTCTATGTTCATGTTCAATACTACTTCGGCTACGTCAGCGGCATATTCTGCGGTTCGGCGTACACTTTCGATTAGTAGCCTTAGGTTGGCGGCTTCATTAATATCAACAGTCTTTGAAGATAACACAGCCTCTTTTTCTAGCTCCACAATTTGGTCGAGCCTTTGGATAATGGATTCAGCCAGATTATAGTCTTTTCTAAACATAGCTTCAACAGAGTCTTCAAACATGCCTATGGCTAGGATGCTCATACGTTCAATTTTTTCCATAATTTCGTTGTTAGGTTTTTCTTTTAGTAAAATCACATTCTCTGCAATTCTTGTAGCGTGGTCTGCGGTTCGTTCAATCGCCTTCGTTATAAGTCTGTATCCTAAGCTGCCTTGCGCGTCGACTAAGCCGATTTCTTTGAATATTCGTGGGTTAGCGACGGCCAGTTTAAGCAGGCGTATGATGTAGAGGTTGAATCGGTCGACCTCGTTGTCGTTTTCGATGACTGCTTTGGCTGCCTGGGGGTCCAGACTCTTTAAAGACGCCACGGCTTCTTTATGCATTGACGCTGTAATGATTGCCATCCTTCGTAGAGCGCTTTCAACAGATAACTCTGAGTAGTTGAGCAAGACCTGCAGAGTCAACTCTGTTGGTGTATCAGTTACGATTTCCGTACCAACCAGCATGTGCCTGGCGAAGGTTTTAAGGGTATTTCTTACCTCTGAGGGCAAACGTTGTTGTCCTTGAGCTTTTACGCGAAGTATGCTGTAGCCTACTAGGTAAGCTGAAACAACTTTACGCGTCACAGTATACGGCTTATCGTTTATTGATACTCGGATGATGGCTTCTTCTTGTTTCTCTTGTTTGCCAAGCTTAGGCGGTGTTATGATTAGTGATCCGTCGGCTTCTTCGTGTAACAACAGGGGGCTGCCTTTCTTAAGTTGGTTTCTAGTAATCCAACCTTTAGGCATAGATAATATGTATGTTGATCCACCCGTTACTTGAAGCTTCCTCTGCTCGCTACTTTCCAGTCCATTAACAGCCAATCATAACACCTTCTAGCTTTTCTATAACAAAGCCAACCCTATTATTTTCTATATAGTCTATAAGTTTTACTGGGGACAGCTATATAACGTGCTGATTTATATTTGGTTTTTAATGAGGGAAAGTAGAATACAAAAAGGGCTCATATTTGCCGCAATAATCCTTAACTTAATAATAATTGGAAGCGCACTTGGTTTTGCCTTCCTATCTGGTCAATCCCCTGATCCTACCTATTCTTCTATGACTCAACAGCAAGGTACAATAGTGTTAAACGCCGCAGGGGCATCTTTCCCTTATCCACTAATCGACGCTATGATTAGAGAGTATACACATAACCTTCAAAGTAATGTTCTCATTAACTATCAACCCTCCGGTAGCGGAGGCGGAATATCTGCGCTGAGGCAAAAAACAGTTGACTTCGCAGCTTCGGATGCGCCACTAAAAGCTTCTGAATTAGCAAACATGTCTAACGTGCTTCACATGCCTGAAACAATAGGCGCGGTTACCCTTGCATATAATTTACCTGGAATACCTACAGGATTAAAACTAACTGGTGACGTGATTGCCGACATCTTTTTAGGTAAAATTAATCGATGGAACGATCCCAGAATACAAGACCTTAATCCAGAAATAACTCTTCCAGATAAAAATATACAAACAGTTCATCGCTCAGAAGGTTCAGGAACAACCTACATCTTCACCAGTTACTTAAGCGCGGTAAGTGCTAATTGGGACAAAGAAGTCGGGAGCGGCAAATCGGTTGGGTGGCTTTCTGGCATAGGTGCGCCTGGTAACGCTGGTGTGGCATCTGTCATCTTAGGGAACAAGTATGTGATAGGCTATGTAGAGTTATCTTTTGCGCTTGAAAATAACATGACTTTAGTGGCTGTTCAGAATGCTGCAGGCAACTATGTTTTGCCTTCACTTGAATCAATAGAGAAGGCTGTGGAATCTGGAGCTGCAGCAGGCTTGCCTGCGGGCAATGAAAGCTGGGCAAACGTTAACATCCTTAATGCTCTAGGCGAGCAGTCTTATCCAATAGCCAGCTTTACTTACCTTTTAACATATAAAGAACTGGATTTGATTCCTGGTATGACTTTTGAGAAAGCAAAAGCTATCGTACAGTTCCTTTGGTACATTATGCATGAGGGTCAACAGCTTGCGCCTAAGCTGATATACGCGCCACTTCCACAAAACGTAGTGCATGTAAATGAGGCAACTATCAAATCAATAACCTACAATGGAGAACCTTTACCAGTCACTTAGGAGAACGGCAATATCAGAAAGAAATTACCAAAAATAATTTTTACTCTTAACACAAATCAAACGCGAGCAGGAGAAGCATGAATACAAAGCTTACTGCAGATACCTTGTTCAGAATTATGGCTATGGTAATTGCAGCTTCTGTTATCGTGATTCTTCTAATAAATGCGTATGCTCTTATCACGGGGTCTTCGACAGTTCTAGGTCGATTTGGTGTTGATTTCTTTACAGGAATAAGATGGAATCCTGTTGATGGGCGAGAAGCGTTCGGAATACTACCTTATGTGATGGGTACGCTTATCACTTCAGGCATTGCACTTCTGATAGGGGTTCCATTAAGTTTAGGTATAGCAATCTTTCTGGTGGAAATGGCTCCAAGGGCTCTACGTGTGCCAATCGGCTACGTTGTTGAACTACTTGCAGCTGTTCCAAGCGTCATATATGGGCTCTGGGGACTCTTTATTTTCCGTTTCTGGCTACTTGATTATGTTGAGATCCCGCTTTCTAACTATTTAGGTTGGATACCAATTTTCAGTGGAACGCCTTTTGGGCTTGATGTTTTCACTGCAGGCATTATCCTCGCAATTATGATTATACCCACAATTGCTTCAGTGTCTAGAGAAGTAATCAGCGCAGTTCCAACTTCAATACGGGAAGCTGCCTATAGTATAGGTGCAACAAAATGGGAAGTAATCCGGCATTGGGTGTTAAGCTATGCACGGTCAGGCATCTTTGGCGCCATAATTTTAGGTCTAGGTCGTGCAGTTGGTGAAACAATGGCAGTAACAATGGTTATCGGAAACGCAACTGGTCCCTCTGCGATGCCGACCTCCCTTTTTGAACCTGGCCAGACGTTGGCATCACTTATTGCTAACGGGTTCTTAGAGGCTACTTCTGCCATTGAGCAATCCGCTTACATAGGCGCCGCGCTTGCCTTGCTTATCATTAGTATTCTCATCAATGTCTTAGCCTACGTGATGGTAACACGTGTTATGAAGGTTAAAGGAGGCGCGGTAGAATGATAGACCACTATACTTTTCGAAAGTTCAAAAACAGGCTTTTCTTTGTCTTATGTGTCGCCTGCGTTGTTATCGCAATAGTACCGCTGCTAAGCATCCTTTTTGAAGTAATTGTGCGCGGCGCGCCCCAGCTAAGTCTTGGTTTCTTTATACAAGATTCATCAAACGGCGGAATAGGTCCAGCAATACAGGGCACCTTAATTCTGATAGGTTTAACGAGTTTAATAGGCATCCCAATCGGCGTATTATCAGGAGTGTATTTAGCAGAGTATGGAAACAATAAGTACGCATCCGCAGTGCGTTCAATTGCTGATATCCTTACACAATTCCCCTCTATAGTGGTAGGAATCACGGTCTTCGGCGTCTTTGTGACTATAATTATAGGCTACTACTCTGCCATCGCAGGTGCCATAGCTCTTTCGTTCATAATGATCCCAGTAGTGGCACGGACCACTGAAGAATCACTAAAACTTGTACCCAACAGCATCCGTGAAGCTTCACTAGCATTAGGTGCACATAAATGGAAAACTACCCTTACCATCGTGTTGCCTGCAGCACGAACAGGAGTAATCACAGGCGCGCTGCTTTCTGTTGCAAGAATCGCTGGGGAAACAGCCCCTTTGATAATGACTATTCTGGGGAATAACTATTTCTTCCAAGGCTTAAATCAACCCATGGCGGCTTTACCCTTAGTAATCTGGAAGAATTCTCTCCAGCCTTATCCCGAACTGCAGGCACAAGGTTGGGGTGCCGCTTTAGTCTTGATTATAGTGGTATTGGCTTTGAACATTAGCGTAAGATTAGCCAGCGGGAGAAAACTAAGAAGGTGAAAAAAATGAGCAGCAACTATAAAATGGAAAGCATCAATTTGAATGCATGGTTTGGCAGCAAACATATCCTAAAAAATGTAAGCATAGGCATCAAACCTAACGCTGTAACAGCAATAATTGGTCCCTCAGGATGCGGAAAATCAACATACATCCGAACCTTCAATCGAATGCATGAGCTAATCCCAAACGCCAAAATGTCTGGGCAGGTACTTCTTGACGGAAAAGACATCTACGCAAAAAATGTTGACCCAGTTATGATCCGCAGACGGGTCGGCATGGTTTTCCAAAAACCTAATCCATTTCCCACTATGTCCATCTACGACAACGTAGTAGCCGGCTTAAAGTTGACAGGCGTAAAGCGAGGTACAAACCTTGATAGCGTAGTAAAAGATTGTCTTGTGCAGGCTACATTATGGGATGAGGTAAAAGATGATCTCAAAAAACCAGGAACTAGTATTTCAGGTGGGCAACAACAACGCCTGTGTATTGCACGTACGATTGCCTTGCAGCCTGAGGTGATCTTGATGGATGAACCCTGCTCTGCGCTTGACCCTGTTGCTACAGCAAAAATTGAAGCCCTTATAGTTGAGCTCAAAAAAGATTACACCGTCGTCATAGTCACGCACAGCATGCAGCAGGCTGCCCGGGTCTCTGACTATACAGCGTTCATGTATCTAGGAGAGCTTATCGAGTACGGCGAAACCTCACAAGTGTTTGAGACACCAAAAAACGAGTTAACCGAAAAATACATAACAGGAAAATTCGGATAGGTGAAGAAGTATGGATAGACTTTTGGATAGAGGCTTAGAGCAGTTAACAGCGATGGTTTATAAGATGGGTGAGGTAGCGGAGAAGGTACTATCAGTATCCCTTAGCGGTTACGTTAGAGGGATAGACACAACTGGGGACACACGCGAGTTATCACAAGTCTTAGATTCTATGACAAAAGAAGTTGAAGACAAAGCCTTCGGCTTAATTGCCAAATACCAACCAGTGGCTACTGACCTAAGAATCATAAACTCTTACATGAAAATTGCCTACGACTTCGAAAGATGCGGCAGATACTCCTGGGATATATCTTACATCAGCAAGACTATGGGTGGGCTAAAAAAATGTAGCTCTTGGATGCCTGACTATATCGAAGACATGAGCAACAAAGTTCTTAACATGCTTAATATCAGTGTTAGCGCACTAAAACGGCTAGACACAGGTCTCGCTAAAAGCATAAGCTCAACCGAACAAGAGGTCGATAAATTATATTTCCAGTACCTGACCAAGCTAGTCGAAGAAGCTCAAACCACGAACATGTGTATCGTCTCAAGCGTACTAGTCATCCGCTACTTAGAGCGTATAGCCGATCACGCAACCTACATCTCAGAAGCTGTCGTCTACATATCCACAGGCCAAAAAATCCGGCTCTAAAAAGGCCAATCCATATTTTTAGCTGCCTACCATTTCCCGATGAACATCAATGAGCTGAAGCGCGATAATGATTCTTAGCGCCTTTTAATTCGGAACTAGATCGCAGTGCCAGAAACGGTTCTCCTTTAATTGCACCGCTCCTTTAGTGAACCGCACGGGCTTTTTGAAGTTTGGCCCAGCATAGACAAAGGTGTGGAATTCGCCGTTTTCTCCGCATGGGTCTACGCCTTTGGGCAGGTCAGATAGGAATGTCCGGTTATATTCTCTTCCAACAAACTCTTTACCTAGGGCGTTCGAATCGACGGCGGTGATGATGGTTTTGAAGCCGTAGTCTATGAATGCCGCTGCAAGTTCTCGGGTATCTTTTTTCCATAGCGGAAAAACTCCTTTCAAGCCTGCCTTAGATAGCAGCCCCTCACGGTAGCGCTTTACGTCCTCTAAAAAGATGTCCCCGAACACCATCATGGTCACACCCTGCTGCACGTGCCGTTTAAGGGCTTTTGATAGCTCAGCTTCATACTCGGCATTAGAGGCGCTTTTTCTGATGAACAATTTTTGAAGCGGTAAACCTAACGCGTCTGCCTGCTGCTCAAGCAGAACTCCGCGTACACCGTGGCTGCTAATTCTATCATAGTCATGAGTCATAATAGTTAGCAAGGCTTGCACTTCATAGTTTTGGTTCTGTTGTATCATGTAAAGTGCAAAAGCGCTGTCTTTACCCCCGCTCCAACCTACCACAACCTTTTCCTTCACAATACCTGCCCCAATTAGTCATAATACATTGTCTAAGCAAAAGCTACCGCTACCTCAATAACTTTCCCTATAACTCAAAACCCTAAAACACCCTTGAGCCTTAAAAATAAAACATCGAAAATAGGGTGAGGAAAGAAGGGAATAGGCAAATAGGCGTTCCCTTCTATCACTCTTTCTCTCGTTTGCGCGCACGAGCTTGACCTCTCTTCCTGCTGGCTTCCTCTCGAGACATTTTAGCTGCTCTAGATGCGCCCTCTATTCGGCTTCCGCGGCTCTCGCCGCCTTTTCTTCCGATTTCGCTGTAGAATTCTGGGCCTCTTTCTGCGGCTACTTTTTCGCCGCCTTTCCTACCTATCTCACGATAGAATTCTGGGCCTCTTTCTGCGGCTACTTTTTCGCCGCCTTTTCTTCCGATTTCGCTGTAGAATTCTGGGCCTCTTTCTGCGGCTACTTTTTCGCCGCCTTTCCTGCCAGCTTCCTCACGGGTCATTTTACCGTGCCTACGACGCTCTTCATCAGTTCCACCACGAACTGTCTCTTGGCTAGACAAAGAAATTCACCTCCATTAAACATCAAAAAAGGAGCAACACTAGTACAACCAACTACGATTCATAAACATATGTGGCTACTCGGTAACAGCAACTAGCCAAATTCTTTGCTTCAGAATTGGTGGCGGGCCCGCTGGGATTTGAACCCAGGGTCTTAGGCTCCGGAGGCCTACGCCTTAATCCGTGCTCGGCGACGAGCCCATCCTACAGAGTAACTTGAACCTGTGAAACTTAAGGTAATCGGCTATTCTTGCTGAATTAAGTCTTCGTTCATCCACCAAGCTTTCTTTTTGCCTGATTTTTCTCCACCGTAGTAGTCTATGACGGGTCTGCCATACTGCTTGATGCTGTTTTTCTGCATCCTGCGCAGCCTGTTAAGCACAAGCCAGCGGTTGATATTCAGGTACTCTGCAAGCTCTGGCGTAGTGGCGCCCTTATAATGCACAAGGTACTCCACGATTTTACGGTCAACCTCATCGTTACACAAGTTATGCGGGTTGGCTTTTTCACGCCCATAAGTTAACAGCTCCAAATCTGCCAAGGTTTTCCGTATCTCGCCCAGCGCCTCTTCGATTCTGTCAATGCGCTCTTCCATCTTCAGGATCTTGTCTGCTTTAGGCGTCTTCTGGAGCTTCTCAATTATTGCTTCCCTAATAAAATCGCTCCGGTCGCCCTCGGGGACGCGCAAAGCCATCTCCTTATAGACCTCATCAGGAATCTTTGCGGAAATAACCCTGACCTCATCCACACAAATCACTTGTACAAGATTAGGCATTCTTCTTATTTCACGTTTTCTTTCCGCCACAGCTTTTATGCCCGGCTAGATGCCTTGGGCGCGTTCAAAGCGTTTGCCCACTCGTTTTTAGCTATTTACGCTTAAGGTTTTGCCGTGAAGTTGCAAAGTCGCAGTAGCAAAAATTATATGCAGATCGCCGAGAAAAAGGTACATTGGTGAATTAAGTTGATTGATTGGACCCAAAAAGAACTATTAATTTTAGCCTTTGACCACCGCGGCTCGTTCACAGAGAAATTATTTGAAATTAAGAATCGACAACCGACAGCTGCGGAAAGAGTCCAGATCGAAGATGCAAAAAAGATAATTTTTGAAGGTTTTATCTCGGCTTTAGAGAAAGGCGTTCCTAAAGACATTGCTGGCATGCTTGTAGACGAGGAATTTGGCAAGGAAGTGCTTTTGGAGGCAAAGAAACGCGGTTACACCTTTGCGATGCCTGTGGAAAAGTCTGGGCAAGACGAGTTTGACTTTGAATATGGCGCAGACTTTGGTAAGCATATTCAAGAGTTTGACCCGACGCTAGTGAAAGTACTTGTACGCTACAACACAGAAAGCGACGCTACTATGAATAAACGCCAGCTAGAGCGGCTCAAGAAACTTAATGATTACCTGCAACAGATTCAAAAACCATTCCTGTTTGAACTACTCGTACCTGCAACCCCAACACAGCTTGCGCAGCTAGGCGGCGCTAAAGACCGATTCGACACTGAAATGCGGCCCAAGCTTATGTGTCAAAGCATAGCTGAGATCCAAACCGCAGGAATCAACCCTTCAATATGGAAACTTGAAGGCGTAGACAAAGCTGAAGACGCCAAATCCATTGTTGAACAGGTACAAAAAGACGGAAGAAAAGCAGGCGTAATCACCCTCGGAAGGGGCGAATCTAAAGAGAATGTACAGAAATGGCTTGCTGTAGGCGCCAAAGTGCCAGGCATCATCGGCTTCGCAGTAGGAAGAACCATTTTCTGGCAGCCCCTAGTCGATTACCGCGCAGGCAAAATTGACCGTAAAACAGCCGTCGATAGAATTGCCCAGAACTACACTGAGCTGGCCCAGCTCTGGATAAAAGAGTGCGGGGGACGATAGATATGGTGACCCTGCGGGCTCTTTCCCCCTCTTTGACTAGAATAACCGTGGCCGGCGCGGTAGGCGCTGCGCTACACATTGGCAAAGGTGACCCTGATAAAGTTGACCAGACCGCACTGGACTTCTCCCGCGCGGTTTTGAACCAGACTGAAGTTGACGGCCAAGTTATATGCTGTGAAGGCGCTAAAGATCAAGCTCCAGCATTCAATTATATGGAGAAAGTCGGAACAGGCGGCGGCCCAAAAGTTGAATTTGTCATCGACCAGGTTGACGGCACTACTGCTACCTCTAAAGGCAGAAAAGACGCCATATCCGCTCTTGCGTGTGCTCCCGCAGGATGTCTTAAAGTCCTCCCAGATGATGGCTATTACTTCAAAGTTGCAACCGACGGTCATGCAAAAGGTAAAATCAATTTAGACATGAGCATTGAGGAAATGGTAGAGACTATAGCTAAAGCGAAAGATAAGCCGCTTAGCAGCTTCACAGTTATCATGCTCGAACGTGAACGCCACAACGAACTGCTTGCAAGGCTAAGAAAGATGGGCGTACGCATAATCCTGATTGCAGACGGCGACATTGCAGCCTCCATAGTTACTTGCATCCCTGACTCAGGCGTTGACCTACTCTTGGGCGCAGGCGCAGGCGCAGAAGCCACAATAGCCGCCACAGCCGTAAAATGCCTAGGCGGAACCATGCTAGTTAGAGTCTGGAAAGATAAAAAAGACGACCCTAACCGACTAGATCGACTAAGAGCCGCAGGTGTAGACACCGAAAAGACCTACAACGAAGACGAACTAGCTAAAGGCAACGAAATGATATTTGCAGCATCAGGCATAACCAAAGGCGAACTACTTGATGGAGTACGCTTTGTCAAAGACGGCGCAATTGTTAATTCCATCTGCACCAGGCTCCCAAGCGGCACCCTAGAAAAATCCGAAACCATCCTCAAATTTAAAGGCCACCCGATCTACAGCCACATAACCTAAAACATGAACTATTCTCTGCCCTTAGAATCCTGAAAAGAGCACCATTTTAAGGTGCTCTTAATAGTTTTTCTTTTTAGGTCTATTTGGGTTGGTTATTTTGTTCGACTGCTTTTACGAGTTCAGTGCATCGGGTCTTTGTTAACTCTGTTAGTCTGCTGCGCAATTCTTCGCCTGATAGTTTTTTATATTTTAGCAGTTGGGCTTTTTTAGCTAATTCAAAGTCGCCTATGCCCCTGAGCCAAGCCTCAAAGTCTCCCCTGTTAATGTGAAACTCTATAGAGTTTACGTTGGCGGTAGCGATTTTTTCGCAGAAATCCAAAAGCCCCTGTGCATGAAGATTTATAGGTTCACCTATGCCTAAGTAAAAGTGGAACATTTTATCGCGTGAGGCAGGCATCAGTATAGCTTGGGCACTTTCTTTATCTATCTGCGGTATGCCCAGGGCTTTTTTGCCCTCCCCAGTTACCGTATAATGCCCCTTCTCAGGAGATTGAATATATCCTATGCGTATTAAACCAATAAGGTGCATCATAACTGACGGGAACTCTTTGCCCAACTCTTTAGCTACTTGAATAGCCCTCACTGGCTTACTGTGCAGAAAAACTGCTTCAAGAATTTCACGTTTAACAGGTGACAGCTCCATCTAGTGGCCACCACTGTTATGATGTATTTTGGGTTTAATCAAATTATCCTTTGCCTGCTGCTAGATGCATTTAAAATTTTTTGGGCAAGGTTTTAGTAGCGTTGATATTGTATTGCTATATTAGAAGCGGTGAAAAATACGGATGAAAATTGCGGTTCTGGTTTATGAATATCCCCCCAAAATCGTTGGTGGGCTAGGGACTTATGCTGCTGAAATTACACGTAAATTTGTTCTAGCCGACCACGATGTGACAGTGTTTACAATGAATGATGATGCGGGTATGCTGCCTACGCGGGAGATTTGGCGTGGTATAGAGGTTCATCGACCTCTACACCTTGATGTTTCAGATTCGTTACCCGATGTAATTGCCGAAGACATCCGCAAGTGGGGCAGAGGAATACACCTGTTCGGCAAGCTTCTTGTTTACAACTACTTAAGTGCAGCTAAGCTGGTTAATGACTTAATAAAAAAGGACGGTATGACTTACGATATAGTGGTCGCTCATGATTGGCTTTCAGTTATGGGTGGCGTTACCGTAAAAAAAGAAACTGGGTTGCCTTTAGCTTTTCATGTGCATTCAACCGAACAGGGTCGTACGATGGGAACTGGCAGCGGCGTTGTAAGCAACATCGAGTTGAGAGGCGCCAAAATGGCTGACCTTATAGTCACCGTCTCCTATGCCATGAAAGACGAGCTCATACAGCTAGGCTTTCCTAAGGATAAAATCCAAGTCAGCTACAACGGCGTAGACCCGCAAAAATACAATCCTGCCGATGTAAAACCTGAACAAGTCAAACGAGTCAGGGAATACTACGGAATAAAAGATGATGATTTAATGATTCTATTCCTAGGCAGGCTCGTAGGCGTTAAAGGCATTGATAAGCTAATTATGGCTTTGCCTCACATATTGCCCAAGTATCCTAACGTTAAGTTGGTCATTGTAGGTGTAGGTGAACTTTCAGAATACTTTACTAATTTGGTTCGAACTATGCGGCTTGAGCCGTATGTTAAGTTCCGTTTTGACTTCATCCCTGAAGAAGAACGCATCTTGCACTACGCAGCATGTGACGTGGCAGCTTTCCCAAGTCTTTATGAACCCTTTGGTATAGTTGCTCTCGAAGCCATGGCTATGGAAAAACCCGTTGTTGTAGGTGCAGCCGGCGTCAGCGGCATGCGCGAAATCGTAATTTGCTGCGGCGAAGAGCAATGTGGCTTCCACATAAACCCCAACAACCCTTCCGATATAGCATGGGGGATAATGAGCGCACTAGAAGACCCTGAACGCCGTAAATGGCTAGGCAAAAACGGCAGAAAACGTGTCCTCAAAGAATTCAGCTGGACTCGTATCGCAGAAAAAACCATCAACCTGTACGAATCAGTACTCCGCAAATAAAATGTCGCATCGAGAAAAAACCTCCAGCTCCGCCAAATTACGCCTTAAGGTCGCGCGTGAAGCTGCCTTTCTTCTATATTTTGGTTTAGAAAAAGAGTACAAACAGGCCAAGGTGAAGGCTGCCGATAACCTTGGAGTGCATATTTTGCCTTCTAACTTGGAAATTGCCTTAGAGCTTGACCAGCTTGCTGAGGAAAATGAGGGTCCATCGCGCACAAGACGCCTAATTGAGATGCGCAAAGAAGCCCTCACCGTCATGAAAGTGCTGAAAGCCTACTGCCCATTACTTATCGGAAGTGTCTGGCGAGGAACCATACGACGCAACAGCGACATCGACATAGCCGTCTACAACGACGAAACACAAACCATCATAAGTCACCTCAACACAGCAAACTTAAAGGTCTTTAAAACCGAACGGACCACCATAACCAAGCACGGAAAAATCGAAGACTCATTTCACATATACGCGACAACGCCCACAAATTACACCGTAGAAATAACTGTACGCAACGCAGAAGAAGCCAGAAAAAAACGAACATGCGATACCTTTGGCGATGAAATCAAAGGCCTATCACTCCAAGATCTAGAAAAGCTCCTACAAGCCAACCCCGCCCAACGTTTTCTACCAAACTAACCCAACAAAAACTAACAATAAATCCCTGCCCACATGCAAAAAGAGACTTAAACCCGTTTTTCAAGTATATTATTAAGAATTCTGTTAGGGATTCAACTTTGGAAAGTAAAAAAGACCTAAAGAAATTGTTCCCGCATCTATTCAAGGAGCTTGAGGGTAGTGAAAACAAAGTCAAAATTGACTCTATTCGCAAAGACCCTCAAGAAGCTGAAGCAGAAATAGCAGCCGCAGAAGAAGCTGACCCTGATACAAGCATCGAATTTGGCACTGAGTGTGAAGATGAAAACCCCGAGCTATACTTAAAAGTTCCAAAACAAAAAACTGGCCAACCTCCTCCATCGCCGGATAAATTCCGCAACTACAACCCAACAGTTGTAGATTTTCTGCGCCGCTGTGACACCTGCGAACAGGCTGAGGAAATAATCGCTTACCTGTACAAAAAAGGTGAACTCACCAAAGAAAACGTTGATCATTTATGCGCCCAACTAAAGAAAGATGGGATACGTAGCTTTGGATCCAAAAAAGAAACCGACTACTACTTCAAAGAGAGCGGACTTTATTAAAACGAACCGTCAGCACTCTATACGGTTAAGAATTTCCTGACTACTATATAGCGCCTCTTTTTGAGTAAAAATAATTATCCTCCACTAAGCGCTTAACCCTGACGGGCTTGACTGCATACGAATTCTTTTTAGTGACGCCCTGCATGGGTGCATGTTTTAGGTTGCCGCCTGATTTTAGCCGAAAGCCTAAATACATGTAGCGTGTACCATTGAAAAGTAAATAAACAAGGTAACGGTACATTAAAGAAAACTGAAAGCTTAAGGGGATGTTTACATGAAAAAGATTGCTGTAGTCTTGTCATTGATAGTTCTTTCATTAGCAGTATTTATTCCACTTACATTTAACACAGAATTTGCTCAGGCTCAGGAAGGAGGCTACAGCATACAGGCTGTAACCCATGAAGTACGTGTATTGTATTCTGGACAAACAGTGATTAGTGATACGCTCCAGATAACCGGAACAATGCCTAGCAGTATACAGGTGGGCTTTCCATTTCAGTATAGCCAATACGTAATTGAAGTAGAGGCATACGACTCAGCTAATAACACATTACCTGTAACCGCAGGCGTGCCATTGCAAGACCGAAGTGGCTTCTATGCTGCAGACATAGGTCTGAGCGACGCAACTGGCAGCGTCATCACAGTTATATTTGTGCTCTCAAACGAGCTAATCACACCCGTACCAAACAGCTTAAACAATGAGGTTAGCCTCAACTACCCCGCATACCCAAGCCTAGCTATGTCTGCGGCAACAGTAAACGCAACAGTTGTACTCCCATCAGGAGCAACGATAGATGCTATAACAAAACAGGATGGCGTAGTCAATGCAACCAACAATTACACAGTAACCAATCTGGCAGCATTTACCTCGATGCCTGGGCTGGCAAACTTCACTGCTACAGCTGACAGCCTTCAAATGGCATTCTTTGCTTCATTACAGCGCAATATAGTAATAAACCCAAGCGGCGCAGTAACCTGCACTGATAAATACCTTATACTCAATAATGGTGCAACCAGCCTAAACTTCTTCAAACTAAACTTGCCCCCTACTGCAACTAACGTAGTTGCAAGAGACCAATTTGGCACAAACTTAGCCATATCCATCAGTAACCCCTCAAGCAATATACGGGTAGCTAACGTGACATTCGCCCAAGCGGTAGGTACAGGGAGCTCAATCGAAATATTGCTGGAGTATACTTTACCCAGCGCGACGCAGCAATCTGGGCAATACATGTTAGCCTTCGATTTGTACCCATACTTTAATTACTATGTTGAGTCCCTAACCGCAACAATCACCCCGCCTGAAGGCGCAACAATCGTATCTCAGCCGCCAACTGGAACCGGAAGCATTCCAATCATAGACCGAAGCGCCTTCCAAGAAACACTAACCTTCAGTAGATCAGGCATAACATACACTGACACCGTATATCAACAAGCGAGTGTACAGGTAGCGTTCAACTATAATCCGTTGTGGATAGCATTCCGTCCAACTATTTGGATGTGGGTTGTAGCTGCAGTTGGCGCTGTAATAGTAGCCTTCATGCTTAGACCCAAGGCAAAAACTAAAGCCAAAGTTGCACCAGCAGCAGTTTCCGCTCCAGTTGCCGCAGCAGTAGGAGTAAGCGCTGAACAAATCCGTGCCTTTGTAGATGCATACGAAGAAAAAATCCAAGTCAACAATGAAATAAAGTCCCTCGAAGTAAGGATGCAACGTGGAAAAATTCCGAGACGTCGATACAAAGAACGACGCACCATCCTAGAAAGCCGCCTAGACTCTTTGAACAGGACAATTGCTGACCTCAAAACAGTCATACGCGACTCAGGAGGAAGTCGTGCTGATACCATACGCCAATTAGATGTTGCAGAAGCAAACTTTAACGAAGCCAACCAAGAACTGACAACCCTTGAAGCACAACGCAAAGTAGGCGAAATCTCAATTGAAGACTACAAGCAACAACTAGCTGACCTAGAGCGGCGCAAAGCTAAAGCCGAAAGTACAATTAACGGATTATTGCTACGATTACGTGGCGAAATCCGTTAATTTTTCCTAAACACTTTTATTTCCCTTTTCTGCTTTTGAATGATTCAAGAAGGTAATAGAAATGGTCAAAATTGTAGTCGATTCTAAATGCAACGGATGCGAAACCTGCGTAAACACTTGCCCAGTTAGCGTCTACGAAATAAAAGACGGCAAAGCAACACCAGTCAAGGTCGATGACTGCTTAGTCTGCAGAGCATGCGAATCACAGTGCCCACAAGGCGCAATTCAAATCATCGAGTAAACGCCCCATTTCTCGATAATCCCCCACAACGCAAATAACAAGTAGCATCCAAATCTTTTTTCTTTATTTACTTACCCTGCTATTCTTATTTTCCTACTTTACTGATGTTGTTTTTGAAATAACTCAATTAGGTAGCAGCCAAGGGTAGTGTTCTGCTTTTTAGCTAACTTCTTGAGCACATCGCTTATGCCTGTGCTATATTGGACTGCTTTTTTTGGCTTTTGTGCGATACTTTCAGGGATACCCAAATCTGTAGCTACTTTGCGTAATACAAGCTTTCGCAATGAATCAATCTTTTTCTCGATTTTTAACTCCGTTGGCAGACTTAAACCCCACTTTACGAGCTCATAGGATGCAAACGGCAACCGCAACTGCACATCATGAAAGGAGCAAATTTTCATATCTCGTTCTAGGTTGCTTTCATGAATACGTACAATGTCGTTAAACATGGTTTGTCTGACTTTTTCGTCGCCCTCTCGTAGATACTCTTTTACATATCGCTGATATCCTCCGAAAAGCTCATCGGCACCTTGACCTGCAAGCAGTACCCGCAGTTTAGCTTGTGCAATTTTTTCCGCAGTCCAGTAAAACGGTACCCCTACGTTCACTTTAAGTGGTTCAGGCTCTTCGATAAGGTCTAAAACTTTGGGAACGGTTTTTTCAACGTCAGTTTCTTTGAAAAGATGTATCTGTAATGGTAAGTTCAGTGCCTGCGCGGCTTCCCAGGCTTCTTCAGTCTCAAGCTGGTACTCCAAGCTGACATGGATTAGCTGGACGCTTGGGCAGAATTTTTTTGCTAAAAACGCAATTATGCTGCTGTCTACGCCTCCGGAAAACGCAACGGCTACTTCTTTGAGCCCCGCGACACGCATCTGGACTGAGTGCTCTAGCAGTTGTTGTAGCTTCTGCGCTGCATCGTCCATGCTCAAAGGTTGAGGCTTAGTATATGTTAGCGTCTTTATAGGTTCGAACCTGAAGCCTTCACGGGTTACAGTTGCAAAATGTCCCGGCGGAAAAGACTTCACTTCCCTGATTCCAAGCTCCCAAAGCGCTCTTCGGTTTGATGCCGTTGCAGCTAAGTCGTGGTTTTCGCCATAATACAGTGGCTGCACCCCTATTGGATCTCTTGATGCCAGTAGCCTCTCTTCTTCAATTGCGATGAGTGTATAGTCGCCTTCTGCTTCTTTGAGAAAATCTGTAACTGTTTGAGCATGGTCTACTTGGGCATTTAGAGTTTCTGAATGCAAAATTTTGGTTGATGAATAGATTGTTCCTTCCAAGGCATAAGCTGTATCCTCTTGCTTGATCGATTGCAGGTCGATTTGTGAGGGTGGCTTTGAAGACACATAACCCAAGGCAACCGCTGAGTCTACATTTTGTCTGTTTAATTTATTGGCATCTTTCTCTATTACCTGTTTAGCTTGTGTGATTATTCCGTAATAGACGCCTTTTCCTGCAGCTACTGCTTCAAGTGCGTCAATGAGCGCAGGTATTGTGTTCTCGCCCTTTTTGTTTAATGTCGCGATCGTGGTTTTCACTATAAATTGCCGCCTTGCCCAACATTGCCATGTAATGGGTTTGGTAAAACATTAATGTTTAACCTGCATATGTTTGTGCGAGGAAACAGCAATGCCCATCTTACCGATAGATACAGGTCGTTACGGAACACCCGAAATGCTCAAAGTCTTTGAGGAAGAATCACGTATCCAAAAATTACTCAACGTCGAAGCTGCGTTAGCTTGGGCGCATGCCAAAGTCGGCAACATACCCAAAGAGGACGCCCAAAAGATTGAAGCCATGGCTTCAACTAAATACGTTAAAGTTGAACGCATAAAAGCCATCGAGAAAGAAATCAAGCATGATATCGCTTCGCTTGTTAGAGCGCTTTCCGAGCAATGTGGCTCCAGCGGTGCGTATGTACATTTGGGGGCAACTAGCTATGATATCGTCGATACAGCCAACGCCCTACAACTCAAAGATGCCTTAAATATAATCGAGACCCGTTTGATCACTTTAAGAGGTCTTTTACAACAGAAGGCTGGACGCTACAAAGAAACTGTTATGATGGGCAGAACCCACGGTCAGCACGCTTTACCAATTACTTTAGGTTTCAAGTTTGCCGTTTGGGGTTACGAAGTCAACCGTCACATCCAAAGGCTCCAGCAATGCCGCGAACGCGTTATAGCCGGTAAGATGAGTGGTGCTGTCGGCACCCAAGCAGGCTTAGGCGAGCACGCCGTGGAAATTCAATCGCTTGTAATGAAGCGGCTTGGCATTCGTGCGGCAGAGATTTCTACACAAATCGTGCAGCGCGACCGCTATGCCGAATTCGTCAACATCTTATCTATGATTGTTTCGTCGCTAGATAACTTTGCAGTTGAAATCCGTGAGCTGCAACGACCTGAAATCGGTGAACTTTTCGAATCCTTTGAGGCAGAAAAGCAAGTTGGCAGCTCCACCATGCCTCATAAGCGCAACCCAGAGACATGCGAACGTATTAGCGGACTTGCCCGAATCGTACGTAGCCTAACTATCCCCGCAGCCGAGAACATGATTACCTGGCACGAACGCGACCTAACCCAGTCTTCCGCGGAACGTTTCTTGTTGCCTGAATCTTGCATCCTAACTGATTATTTGCTTACGCTCATGCTTAACATAGTAGCCAATCTGCGCGTGGATGAGCAACGCATGCTTAAGAACATCGATTTCACGCAGGGTCGAACTATGTCTGAGTCAGTTATGATAGCACTTACCCGCAAGGGTGTCAGCCGCCAAGAAGCTCACGAAATGCTACGTAAGCTAACCATAAAAAGTGAAGTTGAAAAACGACCCTTCAAACAAATCCTGCAGGAAGATGCATTTGTTAGCAGCAAACTTAGCGAAGTAGAAATCGACGCAGCTTTGAATCCAAAAAGCTATCTTGGAACTGCAGTCAAACAGGCGGAGGCTTTTGCTAACGCCAAATTCTAGCTTTTAGTTTAGCTGGCTAGAACTCGGTTAGGGCTTTTTGTTTGTGTTCTTCGGGTTTACCGAGGTCTTCCCATTCTTGTTGGGTAATTTTTCCGCCGACTTGCTCTTTGACCTTCTTTGCGGTTGCAGTGCCAAGCAAGTTTATTAGGTATTCGGGTTCTGCGCGTTTTATGTCTTCTATTGTTTTGTATCCTGCGTTATAGAGTATTCGTCCTCTAACCCTGCCGATGCCTTCTAGCTTTACGATGGGTAGTAGTTCTTTCTTTATGCCTTTTGAGACGCGTTCATCAAGTTCAGCGATTAATGGTGTGAGGTCCTTTGCGCCTAGAAGCTGGGCAAGTTCTTGAGTAGCGTGTAGTAGCCATTTGCCGTTTTCGATTATGCGGTAAAGGTCGCCTGGTTGCACGTTGTACCTTTCTAGCATCTGTTCTTCACTGGTTTCTTCTATCCAGGCTTTGAGAATTTTGGCGGTCTTGACTTCGCCTAAAAAGGTTTCAAAGGCGATGCGGTCATCCCATTCGTTGGGTGGCTGTACGAAAAGTTCGTCGCGAAGTTCCTCTGTTTGTAGTGCGATGTCTTCTATTTCTTTTCGGCTATAAGGTCGCATGATTGGTGCCATATCAGGCGTGTGCGTAATCAAATGCAGCACGCTCAAATCGGTTAATTTTGGCGGTTTTTGCTGAAATGCGTTGCGAATAGTGACTGCTGATACGGGGTCGATATAGAGTTCGCTTATACGTTTACCAAATTTTGTCGCGGTTAAGTTTGTGGCGTCTATATAGTAAATCATTTCCTGCTCATGTAGGTACCTAAGTATCTTGGCTATTACGCTTTTAATCGCTTTAACGTCGTATTGATGTGCATAGAAGGTTTTGCCGAAGAAATCATAGATGCCGCTTTCAGTGTGTGCGAATCCCGACGCAATTGTTGCCAGCACGTGTCCACGGATGATCTTCTCCACTGCTAGCCTTGACCAAATACGTTCCGGCTTGGCGAGTATGAAGTTTTCCATAAGATAGTCAGATTCATCAGCGGTTTTTGCGATGAGTATGGATTCGCCGTTTTTATCGTACTTTGGTCTTCCTGCTCGTCCTGCCATTTGCTTGTATTCTAAAACGCTAATCGGATAGTTACCATATCCAGGTTCATAGCGGCGATAGTCCTGTACGATCACGGTTCGCGCAGGTAAGTTGACTCCGAAAGCCAGTGTAGGCGTGGAGGTTAATACTTTGATTTTGCCTGCTTTGAAAAGAGTTTCGATGAGCTTGCGGTGTGGTCCGGCTAGTCCTGCATGGTGAAATGCAACTCCACAGCGTACCAAGTCTGAAAGTGACTCACTAAGCCGCGTTTTCTCGTCTGCCAATAGCACCTTTTCGGCTTCTACTTGCAGTGCGCGTTTTGCTGGTTTGCTGAGAACTTCTTTTGTGTGATCAGCGATTTTCTTTGCTAATCCTGCGGCGTTTTTTCGCGTAGATGCAAAAACCAGTGCTTGACCTCCTGCTTTGACCACGTGTAAGGCCAAATTCACGGCGTCGTTGCTGGTTGGTCGATCAATTTTCCTTGAGTCACCATCTTTAAACTGAATCTCGTCTTGGAGTAGTACGCCTTCTTTGAGGTTTACGGGTCGCCATTCAGTAACTACGTACTGTGCCTTAAGCCATTCTGCGATTTCGTTCACGTTGTCCATTGTCGCGCTTAATGCTAGTATTTGCATTTTTGGGTTAACCTGAAGCATCCTTGCGAGGACAACTTCAAGTGTGGGTCCGCGTTCTGCCTCATTAAGCAGATGCACTTCATCAGCGACTACAAGACTGATTTCTTCCATCCATTTTGCGCGGTGTCGAAGTAGCGAATCAGCTTTCTCGTTAGTTGTCACTATTATGTCATAGCGTTCTAGCCAAACATCGGTGCTATCAAAGTCACCTGTACTTATGCCAATAGTTACATGTTGCCCGTTTGCTTTGCGTAGTTTGGAGAACCTTTGGAAGTCCTCGAACTTTTCGCTTGCAAGTGCCCTTAATGGTGCAAGGTAGATGGTTTTGCCTTTGCATTCAAGTACCTGCTTTAAGCAGGTTAATTCAGCAACCAGCGTCTTGCCTGAAGCAGTTGGACTTGCCAGAACCAAGTTTTTTCCCTCTAGCGTTCCAGCCTGTATAGCTTCCGCTTGTGGTGGGTACAGTTCAGATATGCCCTCTTCGATAATTGCTTCTTTTAATTGCTGCGGTATGGATAATTCGGCTATCTTCACGACAATGCGCCATCAAGTTGACTATTTAATTGTTATTTTAAGTGTAAAGATGGTGCAGGTTAATAGTGTTTTTTCGATTTTTATGCCTGTTTTATCAAACAGGGTCGTTATTTTTTGCTGGTAACTTTTACAATGTCATTTTTCTGTGAAAGCCCCTCTATCTGGTTTTAATCTATTTTTTGCTTGATTGTTGCAACTTGTATGAAAAACACAATTGCAGCAGTTTCTTCTGTATGGTTGATTACTTTCTGGTTTGATTGTTGTTTGGTTGGTATTTTTGTTTAGGTTGGGTGTTAAGGTTATAAGGCTGTTATTGTTGTATTTGTGTAGGCGTGATTTGTGTGGTTGAAAATGTTAAAGAGCTCCTCAAGCTGCATGAGGGAATAAAGCACGAAGTCTACTTGGACAACGAGAACTCTACGATGGTTCCACAAGAAGTACTTGATGCTATGCTGCCCTACTACAACAAGAAGGCATACGGCAACCCAACGCTGACCCATAAGCCTGGATGGGAAGCCTTCGAAACCATCATGGAGGCTTCCAAGAAGATCAGCCAATTCATAGGCGCCAAGGTTCTAGAGGAAATCAACTTTACGCCAGGCGAAACGGAAGCTAATAACCTCGCTTTGATGGGTTCTGCATTTGCCATGAAAGACTACAAGGGCAAAAAAATCGTAATTAGCGAAATCGAACCCATAAACGTCCTCAATGTTACCACTGACTTCATGAAACGTTATGGCTATACGACAACTAAGGTACCCGTAAACAATGAAGGCATCATCGATCTTGAAAAGCTCAAGGAGGTCGTAGACAAAGAAACCTGCATAGTTAGCATCGCGGCAGTAAATAACGAAATTGGCACTGTGCAGCCACTCAAAGAAGCCATAGACATAGTCAAAGACAAAAATCCCACTGCGCTATTCCACACCGACGCATCTGACGCATATGGTAGAATACCTTTCAACGTACAAGACCTCAAGGTAGATATGGCGACCTTAAGCAGCTATAAAATCCTTGGACCACGCGGAGTAGGCGCACTTTACGTCAAAGAAGGCATTAATGTAGAAAAAATCCTTGAAGGCCAAGTTGGTACTCAAAAGCTCTGGCCAGGCATAGAAAACACGCCGCTTATAGTTGGTTTTACTAAAGCTTCAGAGCTAGCTTTCAGTGACTTCGAATCGAATGTTAGCCATATGAGCAACCTGCGGGATAAGCTTGTAGATGGTATCTTCGAAAAGTTAACCGATGTTAGGTTTAATGGTGCAAAAAGCGGTGCTATGCGTGCTCCCGATAACGCTAACGTTAGTTTTCTAAGATGTGAAGGCGAAGCATTGACAATTGAATTAAGCCTCAATGGTGTTTATGTGTCCAGCGGCAGCGCCTGCAGCAGACGTTTGCTCCAGCCAAGCCATGTTCTGGTTGCCATTGGTAGGCACTATAGCGAAGCCCATGGAAGTATTCTAATGAAGACTACACGCTACCACACAGAAGAGGATATAACCTATGTCCTGAATGTATTGCCTAGTGCAGTGGAACGCATTAGAAGCATTGTCGGATCCACTGGAGTTGATTAAGTATGTCGCGTTCACCTTTACCATACAACCCAAAAGTTTTAGACCTATTTAGAAACCCCAAAAATCTAGGAAAGATGGAAGATGCAACCGTCACAGCCGTCGCAGGCAACCCTGCATGCGGTGACATGATCACCTACTACGCGAAAATTAACGACCAAGATGTAATAGAAAAAATCAGTTTCGAAAGTTATGGCTGTGCAGCCAACATTGCTACCGCTAGTATAGTCACCGACATGGTCAAAGGTATGACTCTTAAAGAAGCATGGGAAAGCGTAACTTGGAACAAAGTCACTGAAGCAGTAGGCGGATTGCCTAGCATAAAATTCCACTGTGGAGTCCTTGCGGTAGGAGCACTAAAACGCATCGTCAGAACCTACTACGAAAAGAAAGGTACGCTACCAGACTGGCTACCTAAAGAACACACTTTTGAAGAAAAACAAGCTCTAGAAGAAGAACAACTAGCAGACACATTGTCAAAGAAGCTTAAGGCAGCGGAGGAAAGAAAATAACCCTTGATGTTCAAAGGATTCGTGAAGATTTTCCTATACTAAAACGGAAAATAAACGACAATCCTCTTATTTACTTTGATAATGCAGCAACTACGCAAAAACCCCAACAGGTTATAGAAGCAGAAAAAGACTACTACGAACAACACAACGCCAACGTGCATCGAGCTGTGCATACCCTTTCACAAGAGGCCACCGAGCTACATGAGACCTCCCGTGCGAGAATTGCCAAGTTTATTAACGCCAAAGATACTGCTGAAGTTATCTACACACGAGGTACAACGGAAGCCATCAACCTCGTAGCCTATGCATGGGGACTGCCTAACCTCAAGCAAGGTGATGAAGTCCTAATCTCGCTCATGGAACATCATAGCAACATTGTCCCCTGGCAGCTTATCTCAAAAATAACAGGCTTCACCGTCAAGTACGTACAAGTTAACACTAACGGCACACTAAACTATGATGATCTCGAGAGCAAACTATCCAAGAACACCAAACTAGTAAGCTTAAGTCACATTTCCAACGTAAGCGGCGCCATAAATGATATCAAACGCATAGCCAAACTCGTCCATGAACATGGCGCATTAATATTAGCAGACGGCGCCCAGTCAGTTCCTCATATGCCAACCAACGTGCAAGACCTCGATGTAGATTTTTTATGCTTCTCAGGTCATAAAATGCTAGGGCCAACCGGCATTGGTATACTCTACGGTAAGAAAACCCTGCTTGAAGAGATGACGCCTTTTCAAGGGGGTGGGGAGATGATACGAGAAGTTTCCTACAACAAAGGTAAGCAACAATGTGACATAAGCTGGAACGATTTGCCTTGGAAATTCGAAGCAGGAACCCCAAACGTAGCTGGCGGGATCGGCTTAGCTGAAGCCATCAAGTACCTTGAGCGTCTTGGCATGGACAACGTGCTAAGGCATGAGGTAGAATTGACCAAGTACGCTATGAAGCGGATGAGCGAACTTAAAAAAGCCACGATTTATGGCCCCGCTGATATGTCAGCTAAGTGCGGTATTATCCCATTCAGCATAGAGGGTCTGTCCTCACATGACATCGCGTTACTCTGTGATAACTATGGCATCATGCTTCGCAGCGGCTTCCATTGTGCTCAGCCCTTGCATCAGATTTTCAAGCTGCAGTCATCTGCAAGAGCAAGTTTCTACATTTACAACACCTTTAAAGAAGTGGATCGATTTATAGACGTTCTAAAAGAGGTTGAAGAATTCTAATGTCCAATTCAACCATAGACGATTATGTAGCCCGCATCGAAGGTACGTGTGGCGAAGAAAAAGATCTTATCGTCGTCTTCAAATATGAAAAAAAAGAAGAAGCAATAAACCGCATCAAAAGTCGAGCCACCTTAGTAAACAGCCTTTCGGGCATAATTTTTAATCTAACCTATCAGAACAAATCTTTCCGCGTTTATGCAAGCGGTAAAGCCATATTTCGCGGCATCAAAAACCGCGAAGAACTCAACAAGCTTCTCGCAGCGCTTCTACTCTAAGCTGTTTAGCGCCCCTTCTTTCCCTTTTAATGTAGTTTTTGACGAATTTTAAGCTTAGTTCGACTTATCCAGTTGAACACTGGGAAGAGGGGCTTTTTTAGCCATTGAGGCAAGGCATCTTTTAAGGGCATATGCAATCTTAATGCAATAGCGATTTGACCTTTACGGGTCAGAGGTATGTAGTAACGTGGGAACTCGAATTTTGAGAAATTATTATTTTGCTTAAAGTTATCAAGCGAGGGATGGTTACCTATGCGGCCGTACATGACCCACTGGATTTGTTTAGCAGTGCAAACCTCAATTACCTTTGCTACCAGCGCGTTGTTGACCGCTTTATCCCAGTGGCTTTGAAGCGAAAGAATCTGGGAAATAATCGCAATGTTATCCCCTATGACTAGTTGTATAAAGCCAACAAGTGCATCTTGATAGTAAGCACCTATAAAGATGTCCTGCTGTGATGAGAGCACACCTGCGCGTACACTTTCTAGTGATTCGCCATAATGCGGAAAGGCCCTTCCTTGGCGGATAGGTGTTTCATTGAAGATTTTCCATATTCCTTCAGCTAACTTTTCGTCAGGGTCGACAATTCTTGTGATTATGCCACTTTTTTCCGCTTTGCGGATCATGTTGCGGGTTTTTTTGCCAATCTTTTCAAACCATTTGCTGTAGGTAGTAACATTTGCTAGGGCAATGTTGTCGATAGTCTTGACCCATTTAGGTGACACGTAAGGTAGCTGACAGCACCATTTTCTTTCAATGAATGTGAGGATATCTACACCTTGATCTTTGAGTTTACTAAGGCACTCTTCGGTTGGGACAAAATCCTGCTTGTACTCAAGTAACTCACTACTTTTAGCTAACTTAAAGAATCGTCGCTTCTGGACTGTGATATTTTCTAATTCTTTGTCCACCTGCAAGATGCTCCTGAGCACGTCATAGTAAGGTCCACGGTGATTGAATGTTCCTCGTTGGAAAAGCCACTCTGGATGCACATGGACAACTTCTCCTCTAGAAATTTTCTCTTCAGCTTCTTTCTTTGCCTGATCAAACGGTACCCTATGGCGTAGCCAATCAAGTGCAAAGGTTGGATATTCATAAAATGATTGTAGCGGGAAATTTGCTGGAATTGGCTTTTTTGCTTCTGAAAGTTTTCTTCGCCAAATTATCCTGCCTATCAACCGGGCAGTTCCGTGAACTGTATAGTAGTAGACTTTGCGCCCTGTAGCCTTCTCCAATTGCTCCAGCTCGCCATAAGGATCATTTGCTACATGAAGCGCCACTTCATGTCTTTCTGGATGCATAAGCTCCAGCATTTCCTCGTCTGGTATCGTGTAAGGTGTAAAGAACCAGTAGGCTTTGATATCCTTTGGTGATTCATTAACCATTCTTGCAATTATCTTCGCGTTTTTTAGGTATCCTCTGCCAGGTTTTTTCCTATTTAAGGCTACAGTGGCAAAACTCTTGTATCGTGAGGCGTACGGGTAATCGACGTCCATTCTTAACTTTATCATGGGCTCTCAGTTGTCATCTTGAGAAATGCTTTCTCTAATTATAAATCCTGTGCTTAAGCAGAGAAGGAAGTAAAATCAGCAGTGCCTAGTAGATATCCTGTTTAAGTGTTTTATTTTTCTGACAGCGTTAAGCTTTTGGTTTTTGCGAAAATTAATAAGCCCCTATCTTAAACAGCATTGTGGTATTGCATGATTTCGGGCTTCATGATTTTAAAGAATGTCCTGAAAACTGGTTATCCCTTCGTGGAGGCTATAGCTTCGGCTTTACCCATATGCGATGAGTTCTTGATCTCTGAAGGGTACTCCGACGATGGAACTTACGAAGTAGTTAAGCAGATGGCAAAGATCAATCAGAAAATTAAGGTGCTGCGTTATCAGTGGCCTGCTGCGAGGCGCTTTTCGGTCATAGGTGAAGTCACAAATGTGGTGCGTTCAAAATGTAGTGGCAACTATATCTTCTCGATTCAGGCAAACGAAATTGTACACGAAAATAGCCAAGACTACATAAGAGCGCTGCCTGAAATGTGCCCAAGTGTCCAGACTTTTAGCCTACCTTTCCTACATCTAATGGGCAACTACAAATTTTCTGAAGAATACCGGTTACGGTTCTCGAAAAACCTGCCTGGCATAATAGCAGTTGGTGATGCCTATGCATTGGGGCCAAGCAAAGCCTTTGTAAGGTCTGAAGCGCTTAAAAGCCTAAAAAATCCGCGCAAGCTGATTCGCTATATTAGTAAAGGTATTCAGTGGACCTATGCAAACAGATGCACTAACGATCTCTCAAGGGCTATATACCTTCCAAAACCTATTTACAGGTACTGGGCGCTTTTCCCCCAAAATTACCTTGAAAAATGGGCAAAGCATAAAGAAATGTTCAACCTCCAAGAACCCGCCGAAACCATTACTGCCCTAAAAGGCTATGTAGATGATCCCGCCATGTTTTGGAAGATAGCCACAAAATCCGCCAGAGATCATATGCATGGCTTCAACTACCCTGAGAGCCTCGGCTCGATAAAGCTAGAAGATCATCCAAAAATAATGCAAGGTTTAATTTCAGATTCTAAAGTTAAAAGCTACTACGTCCGAGACGATATAATGGACTTAATTAAAGAATTATAGAAAATAAGCAACATGTTTTTCCTCAATGCATATTTCTGCAATTGTAGAAGGGTTTGTACATAATCTTTTTAATAGACTATACACAACCTCATTTAATGGTATCCTTAACGGGCATAATTTCAACAGTAAAGACTACAAGTAACTTCTGGGCAGCAATAATGATGAGGCGCTCAGGCGAAAGAAAGCAGATTGTTTTCCGGAACGGCTCAAAAATTACGTTGGACTGGACCGAGTATACTACCGTGCGCGACATCATTACCAAAGGTTACCAAGTTGAGTCCTATGAGGACCTGCTTTTATTCAGAAAAGGTAACGTCAAAATCGTTGGTCCTTTGCCTCTTGTTGCCGTTTTGCTTGAGGATCTCAATGAAATTTACTCTATTGATTGCAAAGGTAAAATTGTCCTTGATATTGGCGGTTTCATTGGCGAAACCTCAGTTTTCTTCTCAATAAGAGGTGCATCTAAACTTATAACTTATGAACCAGTATTGTCCCATCATCGATACATCAAACTGAACCTTGAACTAAATCATGTTAACGCCGAAATCCATGGCGAAGGTCTAGGCGAAGCAGATGGGCAAGCAACGATATACTATGAGAATACAGATGAAGGTTTTGGGTTAGATAATAAAGGCACAAAGCAGATGACAATAAAAATAAAATCTGCTAGCCGCATACTTGAAGAAAGCGCCGCAGACATAGCCAAAATTGACTGTGAAGGTGCAGAAAAAGACCTATTAAATGTTCCAGACGAGGTTATCCGAAAAATCAGTCATTATATCATCGAAGTTCATACACTCGAAATAAAAGGTGCTATAATCACAAAATTCCAAAAAGCAGGTTTTACCCTTACAAAGGACTTACCTAACGTTACAAACAATGAGGTTTCTATGGTTTTCCTACAGAGAAATTAGTTTCTCCAAGTAATCTACAATTATTATTTTATTCTCAACTTTTGTAGGAAAATCTTTAGCTTCTTAATATAGCAAAATATAATAGAACCATGCGGTAACTTATCGCAAATGTTTCTGGTGGCAACCTGTATAACGTAAGCAATTGAGTAAGCCTGTGTGACTGCAATGAAAATCTTGGTGGTTCATCCATATTTGTCTGACATTGGAGGTGCAGAGCAAGTTCTCATAAACGTGCTTGAAGCATTAGTAGAGCAAAAGCATGAGGTTCTTGTCTTAGGTGAACTGCCAAAGAAGTACGGCTTCGAAAAAGTTGCCTCATTGCCTATAACACAGATACCTTATGAATCTATATCTTCTAGGTTTAAACTAAAGCGCTTTCAGGCTTACCAGAAGCTAATCTTCAAGCATGATGCCATAAGAAACAAGCTGAGTAAACAAATCGGCAGCGTAGACCTTGAAATCAATACTCAGGATCCTACTTTTTTCATGGGCGTAGGTAAAAAGCAGGTTGCCTACATACACTTTCCAGAAAACATTACCAGGCTTATGGAGGGCGGAAATAGGCGGTTCAAACAGTTCTGGAAGCTCTTTTATTTGCCAGTTAAACTGCGTCTGCGGCAACGTGTGCGCCACGCAAATCTATTGATGTGTAACAGCAAATACACCAAAGCTGCAATAAAGCGATACTGGAACATGGACAGCATAGTGGTCTATCCACCTGTTAACGTAACCGATTTTCAGCCCGCCTCTAAAGAAAACTTTGTAGTATCAGTTGGGCGCTTTGTTCCAACAAAAAGGTATGAAGTGATCGTCGAAGTAGCCAAAAAAATGCCTAACCTAAAGTTTATAATCATCGGCCGACGACGACCTGGCGACACATATTACGAAAAAATTGTCGCAAAAAAACCCGTAAATCTGCAAATAATCGATGATGCTACCCGGGATGAAATCATATCAAAACTAGGGCGTGCAAAAATCTATCTACACGCCATGATTGGGGAACATTTTGGTATAAGCATAGTAGAAGCAATGGCTGCCGGTTGTATTCCCGTAGTCCATAATAGCGGCGGACCAAAAGAAGCCATGGGCCCTTACGGATATACGTATAACAACATATCCGAATGCGTTGATTGTATCAATAAAGCCTTAGCTAGCGAATATGACCCTCAGGAAATTGCACAGCGCGCAAAGCTTTTTAGTTCTGAAAACTTCAAAAAGAGCTTCATAAGCACACTCAAATCGCATGGGCTAATGTAAATTCCCTCGCATAGTTACTGCTAAATACTACTAGCTTCACAAATGTAGGTATTATTAGGTTTGTTTTATTTTCTGTATTAACTCGTTGAGATCTTTAATTGTTTGTTGTTTTAGCTTTTCACGTGCTACCATGTTAGGCTTTGTGGTTGTAATTTTTCTTAAGGCACCAGCTATGCTTTGTGGGTTTTTCCAGTCGTAGAATACAGCGTAATCTCCAAACAAGTTTCTAAGTGTCGCGGTTGCCGTGACTGCTAGCGGTTTTGAGTGCGCTATGGCCTCCCAACCTGACATCAAAACAGTATACTCTCTTGTGGTTCCGGTAACTATGGCGGTTGCGTCTGCAAGAAGGCTGTTGAACTTTTCACTTGGAAGAAAGCCCGTGAATATGACACGTTCAGAGGCGTACTTTTTGATTTGTGGTTTACGTTTCCAGTTACCGGTGATGTACATTTTAACGTTTAGGTCAAATTTGTTAATGCTTTCGATAATTTCTTCTATGGGTTCATCAGGGGCAAATGATGCAGGGAAGATAACGTAGGGTTCCTGCTTGGTTGCGCTCCTGGTTGCCTGCGGCATTATTAAATACCAAGGGTCAAAAACAACGATAGTTTTGTTTTTAACTTTTGCCGGGATCAGCGCTAGTTGGGTTTCATTATGGGCAACGACGATGTCGGCAGTTGGCAGAAGCTTCACGAATGGTGCATTAAGCAATTTACCTTTCCAGTCAGTGCTAATCAAAAAGCCAGTGTGCACGTCAGCTACGACTTTGCAGCCTATCAGTTTCTTAAGCAAATACACTTCTAGCAGAAGTGGACCTTGAGGCAACTGAACTACTATAACGCTGGGTTTTTCACGCACAACTTTTAACAATGTTTTAGCGAAGGCTCGTGCATAAGGAAGATTATCTCTAAAGAACCAGAGCCTCCCGTTGAGGGCTTTTGCAAGCAGTTCGGAACGTGTGGATAGTTTTTTCCAAGCTATTACTGCAATGGGGTTGCGGTTTGGCATTTTGATTACCTGCCTTCCCTATTTTCTTGTTTTTAATTTTAGACACAGTTCTATGTATTTAGTCCAAGTAGGTATGGGTGACTCAATTTTCGAAAGGGCAGTTTTTGTATCCATTTTGTATCTAGCGGGGTTTTCGAGGATTTTTTGGGCTGATTTAATAATTTTGGCGTTATTTTTGATGATCTGGATGGGGAAGCCTTTCTTGTGGAGGTAGCGGGCTTGGACGTCCCAGAAGTGGAAGTTTATCGTCGGGATGCCCATAAGCGCGGTTTCTCTGCAGGCAGTGCCGCCGCTACCGACTACCAAGTCGATATAGGGGATAAGTTGAGCTGTCAGCACGGGTTGAGGCGATAACCAGACGTTGTCTAAGCCTTTGAAGCGTTCCTTCTCTTTTTCGTAGCGCGGAAGGGCTACAACTGTGCCTAGCTTAGTCAAATCCTCAAGAAGTTTCTGTGAGTCAACTTTGACGTCTTTGCAGTAAACCGCTTGATACTCAGCGTCTCGGAATAAAATCACTGGCTTTTTGGTTTTGAGCTCCTCAAGGAACCTGGGTTGTTCAAACGTGGTGTCTTTTAGCCAAGCGACCTCTTCGAGTCCATCATAATGTATGATTCTGGATTTAGGTATGCCGAATTTGCTCCAAGATTTGCCGAAACTTACTGGCGCAACTAGCCAATCAACCAGGGGACACGCTAAACGTGCAACGGCATATGCGAAAACAGTGTCGTTAGCATAGACTATGGGAATTCCTAGACCGAATGCGGTGCGAATAGCTGAAACGTCTCCATGGGTCCATAGAACCTTGGGGTAGCCGACTTTGTCAAATAGCTCTACGAACTCTAACGTTCTTTTCTGCTCGACAATAAGCTTCTCTCTTAGGTTCTCGCCGTAATCCCCTATCTCTTCATAGGGAACTTTGAGGGCTTTTAACATGTCAATTGTCTGGGTCTGCCTCTTAGCCGTGACCAATGTTGAGTAACCTTTCTTATGCAGAACTGGGAGCAAGCTGTTAATAGCTATGCTAATCTTCGGAGTGACTGTATCTAACCAAATGTCGGGTGTCTGCATCTTCAATTTAATCCTGAAGCCTAGCTACCGTGATAGTTGTATTCACGATGACTTTTTCTTCGTTAAGGAAGGGCGAACTGCGTTATTATAAGGTTTGCCAAAGACCCATCAAAGTTGTCAAAAAATTGAGTAAGAACCAAGTTCCAAATAAAATTGGGGCTGATACTTATGCTGGTAAAAAATTATTGACTATTTTTGTTGCTGGGCTAGCCATTCACGGTATTTTTTATCGACTTGTATGGCTGATTGTAATAGGGTACTTTCGCTCGGTGATAGACTAATAACGTAGCGTATATCTTTAGGTAAGCAGTGGCGCCCTATGCCTTCCCGGGCTTCTGGTAAATCAACGTTCCACTTAGTGTTCATGGCAGCGCGAAGTTCGTCAAAGTTCATGCCCAGTTTAGCGCAGAGCATTTTAAGATCCTCGGCGTAAGCAATCTGCAGGTAACGATGAGAGTTTTCGGCAATTTTGCACATTTCAGCTACTTCTACGCTGGAGACTTGATGCATGGGAATGCCTAGGGTTTCAACATAGAATTTAACGCCCATCTGGAGACTTTCATGATCAGTTGCTCCTATGACGCGTAGCTGGTTAACGCCGTATTTGTCGGCTTGGTCTGCCCAGTACCTATGAGGGGCATGAACGAGATGAATATTACCCTTAAAGATTTCATCAAGGATTTTTTTAGTGGTGCCAGGCAGTATGGTGCTTTCTATAGCTACAAGAGCAGAAGGTTTGGCGTTTTGGGCAATGCTTTTGCTAACTTCGAATACGGCGGTTAGATCCGGTGCATCGTTCCTTTGACCAGTAGTTACCGCGATAATGTAAATATCACATTGAGGTATGTCTTCCCAGTTAGTTGTAGCTTTAAAGTTGCCTGCTTTGTTTGCGTTTTCAACAGTAGCGGCATTTATATCTACGCCCCAAACTTCGAGCCCTTTTTCGCTAACATATTGAGCAACTGGAAAACCAATCTGCCCCAGACCAACTACACAGACTTTCATCGTAATCAGCTTCAAACTACATGTAACTATTTGCCCAACTTTAACTCGGCTTCGTTCTTAAGTTTTTGCCTTTAAAAATACGGCTATCAAAACAACACATACGAACAGCAGTCACCAGTTATTCCCAATACGTCACATTTCGTATGTAAACGATTTTGCTTTTTAATAAAAAGTGCAGAAAAGGTATTTTGGTAGATTAGGCTCATTATGCCTACTTGTTAGAGTCTATTTAACTAGCTTAAATTGGCAGCCGGCGATTTTTGCGGCTTCAGCATCATTGTCCATGTTGCCGACGAAAAGGATGTTTTTAAGCGGTATATCAAGTTTTGCTGCTGCCATTTTTAACTGCTCTGCCCTGTTGAAGGAGTCTTCTCGTGTAATGACTGCTTTGAAGTCATTCATCTTGAATTTATCAAGGATAGCTTTAGTGGTTTTCTTGCTTTGCATGGTAACGAGCGCTTTAGGCTTATCCATATGTGCTCGATAGATACGTATGCCTTCTTCATGAAAAATAGTTCGATGCAGCACTGCCATCTCGTACCTTTCCCATGTATCATAAACACGTTTGCGAATATGGGCGTCTTTTATTTCTGCCACAGTTTTTAGTATCGGACGGACCTCTGGTATGCCCATGATTTGTTTGAATTCGCCAAACATCGCCTGATAATTGATAGGTAAGTCTACGAGTGTGCCATCAAGGTCGAAGATGAATGCGGCAGTAATCACGTATACATTGCTCCAAGAACTTTGTTGTCTTTGACTAAGTGTGCAGGCGCATCCATGTGGCGTATCCAGTAGACATCTGCAGGCAAGCAGTTGTATTTAGGTATCTCAGGGATAGTTTCTTTGTAACCTAATTTTACGGCAAGATAGGGTATGTTGGCGAAGTAATCTTTGCGCAGAATTTTGCTAGCGTAAGAGAAGAAGTAGGAGGTGGTAAACATTCTACCTGGATTAATTTCAGTGACACATGGCACGCCAGCGGTATTTCCTTTCAGGTCCACCGAAGCGATGCCTGTGAACTTGGGGTCAATGGATAAAACTGCATCTGTGCCAATCTTGTTTACTTCTTCGTTATGTACGGTTTTTTGAATTGCCGGAGTTCCTGTAATGCCTGAAGGGGCAAGATATGAATAAATGTACTCTATACGTTCGCGCGCCATGGACGTTACCAGTTCACCGTCTTTCCAAATACTGTGAAACGCGATGTTTATACCTGGCAAATGCTCCTGAGCGATGAATTCCCAATCAACTTTTCGACCCCGCCAATAATTAATCCATGACACTGCAGTTTCTCTGTTGTCGGCAGGTGTGCTACCTTTGCCGCCTGCGCCTGACCTTGCTCTAATCCAGATGGGGCTGCCAAACTCGGCGAAGGCTCTATCGATGTCCTCCTCTTTATGAATTTCGATAGTCCGAGCAACCGGTACACCTTTCTTTTTCCAAACCCTAGCGGATTCTAGCTTATCTTGGCAAGCTTTCACAGCAGCCTTTGATGGCAAAAACACAGGAGCATTCAGTTTTTCACGGTTTTCTGAAACAACCTCAACCTCTACATCAGGCTGAGCGTGCAAAAATTCGATTTTCTCTTTGCTAATTATCTCATTAAGTTTATCTATATAGCTTGGGTCTTTAGCCCTAGGCACCAGATACTTGTTATCTGTAATAGTCAAATGCAAGTAGAGCGCATTAGAATCTGTTCCGATCAAATACATATTTTCTGGGGCAGCACGCAATGACATCGTAAAATTAATTCCAGCTGGCCCCCCAGCACCCGTACACAAGATTCTCTTCATACTCATCCAACCTCAACCTCAAACTGCACATAAGCAGCTCAAGGTAATAACTGCACTATGAGACGCAACCAATTTATATTTATTCTCAATCAAACTTAAAAAGCACAAATACATTACACACAAGCACAACACTGTGGGCCGGTCGTCTAGCCTGGTTAGGACGTTGGCTTTACGAGCCAAAGGTCGCCGGTCCGAGTCCGGCTCGGCCCACCAACAAACCAATTTTTGCTGCCAGTGTTGGCTTATTTTGCTTGTGCTTCTGGTCTTTTTCTTGTTCTCTTTTTGTGGTATTTTAATGCAAGGAGTACGAGTGCAATACTGGCAATTGCAGAAGCTATTAGGATTATGGGTTGTGTTAGCCAGAAGGAATCAATGGTGGGTGTTGGGCTGAAGCTAGGGCTAATTGTGGGTAATATGTCAGAGGGCATAATGGGTGCAGTTGGTGGACTGCTGCTTGGTAGGGTTGTAGTGGCTGTCGGCGAAGGATTAGGCCCGTCTGTAGGCGAGCTTGTAATAGTTGGATTACTTGTTGGGGTAGGGTCCAGTGAAGGGCTGGTGCCTGTTGCCACGTTTGGTGTACTTGTATCGATAATAGTAGAAGTAGGTGTAGGTATAGCTGTAGTCGCAGGCGGTGGTGTGGTTGATTGTGTGGGGTTGGGGGCGCTGGAGTTATTGTCTATGGCGTATCGTGCTGCGCCTATTATCATGCCATTGGTTTTGTCGCTTGAGAATGAGACGATTTGTCCTATCTCGGTTTTCCCCTCTAGGTAGCCTGTAGACGTGCGTAGATCTGGCACCATGTCATTAACCATATTCTGTGTAAACTGCGTGTTGTACAATGCAAATAAGCCGACTGCGGCTTTTAGGAAAATTACGGGTGTGATCTGGACAGCTGTAAATTCGTCCCTTTGTATAACCCATGTATACCCGTCAGGTAATACTACCCATTCCCAAATATAATGAGTGGCTACGCCCGCTGGATTACCTTCGGTAAAAGCAACATAATTTCCTGTTGCATTATAGCGTGCTTCATGCGCTAAGTATAATGTTCTGGCAAGGTTCATCAAGTTTGAATTATATGGCAGGTAAAAGGTTGCGCTTAGCAAGGGCTCACACATTAGCTTTGCCTTAGGCAGAATTACGCCTTCATATGTGGTTGTGGGTGCGTTAATTATATTGTTTAGTATAGTGTTTGCTTTTGGTTCAAATTGTTCAGGCCAGAAGGTTGCAAATGCAGCAGCAGCGTAATAATCATATATGTTTACCGAATGTGTAAGAGTGTCTACCACTTGTTTTAATGGCTCATAGTTGGTTCGCGTTTTTACGAGGTTATCCACACGGTTGGCAAACGTGGGTCTGTACAGTTCAACATTCTTTAACGCCACAAGCAAGTTAGCTGCGTCAATCGCAAATTGTGGGTCCTCGCCAATATTCTCTCCAGTTATTGAGCTGTACCACGTGTAGGGTGTGCCATCACTTGATACTGGACGGTTTTCAAGAAATGTTAGGACTTTATCAATCCTGTCATCAAAGCCCCAAGCACCCTCATTAGTTATTATACCCAGTTTTGCTGCGTCAACAACTGCTTGAACGTAGACACCTAAATCCCAGTCTGTGAAACCCTGGTAGTTAATATGCGCATAGTGTAATCCCGTCGAAGAAGATACTCCCACACCGGGCTGATAGTACTGCCAAGCATTGTTGGCCACCTCCATCCAGTACGCTCTATTGTCTGTGTCCGCCTGCTGATTTTGGATAAGCTGTTGATTAGTGCCCAAAAGAAAGTTCTCTATGGCTGGTATCTGAGGACCAAATACTAAACCCGCAATTGCTACAAATAGAAATACCTTATACCAGTACAACAAAGACGACAATCCTTTTAGTTTTAAAATAAAGTGATATAATTTCAAAAGACATAACCAGTTTAGTCTTTATTTATTTTTAGGTTACAAGAACTATACTTTAAGATAGTAATTAGAAATTAATTTAGTTTTTGAATAACGGAGCTTTCCAAAATGGTTCTGTTTTTGATGCTTTCAGGTGGGTTTGGTTCGGGCTACTGGCTTGAGTTTAGATAGTTTCAGCAAGTGTTAGTATCCTTTTGGGGTTGAAGACGGTGAATCTGGCTTTGCGTAGCCTTCTGCCAATTCTTGAGATTAGACCTGCTCCGTCGGTGCCGAGTTTGCATACCAGCGCATATTCGAACATGCCTAGTTGCTCTATATCTATAATATCCCTATTTAGCCGCTCTTGCTCTATGGCAAGGTTTATTTCGTAAAGTGAGGCGCCAAGAATTAGTAGCCTATCAAGTAGCGAGTCCCGCCAAGAAATAAATCGTTTAACCTGTGCTGGCTGCAGCTCTGCTTCTATGCGGTTCTCATCGGACTTTATGTCGAGTACTTTGATATTTAAAGGCAAATTTTCACTAATGCCCCAAAGTTCACTAATTCTTTTTAACGTTAGCTTTTTTCCGTACACAAGCTGATTCTGCAGATGGCTCAACGATACTGTTGAGTAGATAGGTTTTGGCTTAAAAACCCCGATATCTATAGCTAATTCTTCACCTTTTGCAGGTTCAACAACATATCCTTTTAAGGTGGCAAATTTTTTTATGCCTTCCATAGTTGTTGGGCAGAAACCAATTTCTCGGGCTAAGAGGTTTGTGGCGATATTTTCGTCTTCGCCTGAAAGTTCTAATTGTACCCATCTACCTGCTTGCGTGCCCGTAACAGTGGCATCTACATCTAGATCCCCTATTAGGTCGCCTAAGGTCTTATCAATTTGTTTTAGCTGGTAGCTGTTATAAATCCGGATAAGTAATGTAAGGGTGGTCACGGTGATGCGCCTATAATGTTTGTTATTTCTTTATGCAGCTTGATAACTCTTTCAGCAGCGTCGAACATTTTCTTTTCTTTCAGCTTATTAACCGTGTCCTCAATAGGGGCGCGTTCAAAAGTCTCAACTAGTTTATCTGCGTATGAGACAATCTTTTCCTCTAAAGTTACGGGGGTATAGTTGTCTTTTGGCCAGCCCAGCTTTTTTGCCTCGGCATCAGTTATGCCGCCGCCAACATGCCGCTTAATGATGGCAATTACTGCTTCTGGCAAGTCTTGGGCTTTAGCAATTTTGGCCCCTACAATCGCATGATCTACCGTGTGCGTTTTTGAACGTCCAATATCATGCAAAAGTGCACCTACCTCAACAAGGTCTACGTCGACTTTATAGCCTTTTTTTTGGCAGGTCTTTGCAGTTTCTCGGGCGAGTTTTGCTACGCCTTCGCAGTGTGCTATGACCTGAAGTGGACAATGGGCCTCGTGAAGAAGCTGAAGTGCTTGCTCCCTAGACGGAAGCTGCTTATTCACCCAGTTCCTTCCTTAATTGCTCAACTTTCGATGATAATTTCTTGGCCATTTTTTCATTTGCAAAATGCGAAAGGGGTTTACCGCAGGCACCACAGTGGAAAACTGCTTCTACTGCTTCTTCAAAAGTAACTCGTCTACATCCGGGAGTATTGCAATAATAGAAGTCATGAGTGGTTTCGTATTCAAGCCTAACATTGAGCTTTTCAAGGACTCTACGTTTCTGGCTTAAAATGAAGCCCTCAAGCTGATCCGGTTGAAGTTTCCAGTGGAAGATAAACCAGCCTGTTTTAGGGTCACGGGTCCTTCTCAAGCTTACTAGGGAGTGGTCGTAGAGCTTGTAGAGGATTTTGCGTACCGAGTTTAGGCGTATGCCTGTTTTATTAGCTATTTCATCGTCTGTAATTTCGTCAGAGTTTTTTAAGTATTCAATAAGTTTAACAGCTTCTTCCTCGCCTAGAGAAGTAGCCACCTTCATCAAAGTTGCATCGTCAATTGTTGATAACATAATCTGTTCCTTAGTACCTATATTATTATGCTCTCCTTGCATAAAACTCTTCCCAAAAATAACACCAAAAACCCATGATTATTCCACTTTCTTTCCCCTTTTCTGCGGAATAATCTTCTTTTTAGCATGTTCAAAGGGTAATCCCAGCGTAAGCCCTTGGAAGAATCGGTCTAAAAATATTGCAAGTGCTGCGCATTCAGAGTGTGGCTGATTGCCAACTGCGACGTTATAATCTGAAACTTCCTCAAAGTAAAATTCAGCAGGTACTTTTTGGCTGCCAACTATTATGAGCAAGTCTTTGTTGAGTTTTCGTAGCCTATCAAGCACGTCGCTGGTCTGTATGTTTTCGCCGTAAGCGGTCAGGTGGACTACTGCTCCACCGCCATGTTTCCAGTTGCGTACTACGGTTCTCCATGGGGTGCCCATCTCGAAGGTGAAGTCGCCGCCAAAGTTTTCATTTATCTTCTGTACCGTCTGTTTGATGCTTTCGTCTTGAATATCTGAGAGCACAAAGCCTGATGCACCCAATGCTCGGGCTGATAATGCAACATGAGTAGTTAGTCTCGCATCCCGATGCGGTCTATGACCCCATCTAAGGATGACAACTTTTCGTTGTGTAATATCAGATGGGGCTTGAGATTTGCTGTTGTTTGTTATTTGCTGTTTGCTGTTTTTCGAATTTTCCATTGAGTTCTTCCACGCGGCTTTTGACTTTTTCAGCTACTTCAGGATCAGCTTCAAAAGTAGCTTCCACTGAGTCCTGCGTATATTTTATCTTTTTAAGGTCAGTTTTTGCGTGAACCCACGAAATAAGCGACATTGTATCTTTGACTAATGGGACGGTGAAGGATGCTTGAACATAGCCCTCTAGCTTCTTTAAAATCTCACGTCTTAATGCGTCAAGGTTAGTTCCTTTCAAGGCAGATATAAGTATAGGGTTTTTAGTTTTGTCCTTCAAAGCTTCAAGTTTTTCTTTTGCTTCAGCTTCAGTTAACTGGTCAATTTTGTTAAGTGCAGTAATTATTGGTACCCCTGAGGCACCTATGTGTTGTATAGTTTCTTGACAGGTCTTGTTTTTCTTTTCCACCTTATCGAGCGGTTCGCTTATATCTAAGACCAATATGATGAGGTCAGAATATATTGTCTCTTCTAGTGTAGAGTGAAATGCTTCTATAAGTGGAAGTGGTAGGCGTTCGACAAATCCTACGGTATCGGTGAGCAGGAATTTCCTTTTATTGAACTCAATTAGCCTAGTTGTAGTGGAAAGCGTTGTGAACAGGGCATTGTCAACTTGAGTGGTTTCTCCTGCCAAAGCATTGAACAGTGAACTTTTTCCAGCGTTAGTGTAGCCAGCAAGTGATACGGAAAAGAAGCCCAGTTCGGTCCTACGGTCGCGATGTAGAACACGTTTTTCCCTTATAGCTCTAAGCTTCTTTTGTATATTGTGGAGTTGTCTTTTTATGGTATCTACGTAGACGTCAGCTTCGTAGACACCTATGCCCATGAAGCCGGGTTGTTCTCCGCGTTTAGTGAGTCGAACTTTTTCTCTGGCGTGCTTAAGCTCATTTTTGAGCGTAGCTAGCTGAATTTGCAGATTTGCTTCAGTTGTAGTAGCGCGTTTAGTGAAGATTTCTAAGATTAATTGGAAACGGTCTATGTTTTCGACCTTAGTTGCTTTTGCCAAGTTATATGCTTGGATAGGTCTTAACGGGTTATCAAAAATTACTTTTTCAATGCCCTTATCTTTTACAAGCCTAGCGAGTTCTTCAACTTTACCTGCACCTATCTGGTAGCGGGGGTCTGCTCTTCGAATCTGCTCCATCTGGGCAACTACAGTGTATCCTGCGGCCTGAGCTAGCCGTTTGAGTTCTGGTAAGCTTGACTCTTCACGGTTAAGACGACGCTGTACTATGATTGCTTTCGTTGTGCAGGTTCCTCTCCCTTACCCTTCTTGGTAATCGGTATAAGGTCTCCAAGTGTTAACTCGCGGCTTGGCGCCTTAGCTGTAGTGTGTGCAGTTTTTTCATCAGGGGCAGGGACCAGAAGCTTAATTTTTAGAAAATGCTCCAATTTTGAAATGAGCAGTTCTGTAGGCGCTGTTTTTCCAGCTTCAATTTTTTTAAGGAAAGATTCTTTCTCGCTAATCTTAAGACCAAGTTCTTCAGTACTAAGACCGCGCTTTTCCCTAGCCTGCTTAATTATGTCTGCATAGTCTTCAACTAGCTCTTGACTAGTATCCACTCGAGCTTGTGGGTTTCTTTTCTTTATATGGATTGGTCCTTGAATAGGCGTATAACTTGGCGCAGTGGAAGTTGATATGAATGGATTCGGCTTGGGTTTAGGTGTGTCTTCCCAACTTACTTTACCATGTTTTGAGCATTCGATGCATACAGTAAGTTTAGCGCCTTCGATTACAACGCGCATAGGGGTTTCCCGAATTTTGCGTCCGCAAACTTCACATCGCAAGGATAATCATCCAGATTGTTTTTATTGTATCCGCATGTTTATAGTTGTCGAATAAAAAAGGCAATATTTACGGTGAAAGTTAAGTGGAAAGTGACCTTAGACGTATCCGAAGCATCGCTGATTACCAGTACGGCGCAGGCGTAGGCAACGTGCTTTTCCCTGATACTGTAGAAATTCAATATTCTGCTGCAACAGGCAGAATCCGCTATATTAACTTGAATGGCAAGCGTGTTGCAACGCTTCGCCCCACTGATGGTATGCTATCTTTGAGTGTTGACGCTGCGAGGCTCCTTAAACAGAATGCTCCTTGGGCGCGCTGCTTTGTTACCGTACGTTCTGATATTGCAAAGTTTGTAGCTGATGGTGGGGACGTATTTGCAGCGCATGTAGTTAGCGTTGATAGTGACATCTGCGCCAAAGATGAAGTTGTAGTCTTAGATGAAGCAGGTGAAGTTATAGCAGTCGGGCGCGCCTTTCTATCAAGTGCTGAGATGCAGGCATTTAAGACAGGCGTTGCCGTAAAGGTTCGCCATGGAAGCAAAGCCGAAAGTTAGTTAAGTATATTTGATTCTACTATAGAAATACTTGGTGAGTGCAAAAATTATGCAAAGACGAATGAACCCCCGAGATACAAGACGCATGATGCAGCGATTGGGCATGAACATGGAAGGGGTTGATGATGTCCAAGAAGTTATCATTAGAACCCCTGTTAAAGAAATAGTCATAACCGGGCCTGAAGTGGCCATAGTCAACATGCAAGGGCAGAAAATATTCCAAGTTGCAGGCGGTAAAGTCAGTGAACGTGCACCTCAACGTGCAGCTACAACAGCGGCGCCGGCAATATCTGAAGAAGACGCAGCTCTAGTAGCCCAACAAACAGGTAAAAGCCTCGAAGAAGCCAAAAACGCGCTTATAGAATCCGAAGGCGACCTTGCAAAAGCCATCCTGCTACTTACATCCTAACCTCTATTTCTAAATACCCGCATGCCATTCATGCTCCGTGGCTTAGATGGCTATTCAGGAGTTTGATATCGCCGTAGTCGGTCATTTTTCTAATGATTATTTAAAATTGCCCAGCAGGGCTGAGCCCTATGCTATTATGGGCGGTTCTGTTGCTTATGTTTCGCTAATTACTAGATTACTAGGTGGTTCTGTGAAGGCTATTTCTAAAGTTGGCTCAGACTTTCCAGATGCTTACATGGAGCGATTAGTAAATGAAGGAGTAGATATTTCAGACATCATTAAAATTAGTGGCGAGCAGACAACTAGCTTCGAGTTAGCCTATAACCATGATTTATCCTCTCGAGTACTTAGGCTAAGAAGCCGCGGTTCATCTATTACTATCGCTGATTTGCCTTCTACATTCCACGCTAAAGTTATGCACGTTGCACCCATTGCTGGGGAAATCTCTTACGAAGTAGTCAAACACATAAGAAAATATAGTAACTGCCTGTCTATTGACCCACAGGGGATGACGCGTCGATTTAATGCCTGTGGATATGTACTATCTAGCGATGAAGTGGATAAGCGGCTTATCGGATTAATCGACGTCTACAAGTCCTCACTTGATGAGATTATGGTTTTAACGGGGAATTCTGACCTTGAAGGTGCCATAAAGGATGTTCATGCTTTGGGACCAAAAATTGTTATCGTGACTAAGGGCGCTGAAGGGGCAGTGCTTTCAGCCCAAGGCAAAACCATTCATGTTCCCGTGTATCCTTCTAAAAAAGTTGTTGATCCGACTGGCGCAGGGGATGCCTTTATAGGCGCTTTCTTAATTGAGTATGTTCATGGCTGGCAAGACCCATTCTGGTGCGCTTGTGTAGGTTCGGCTGCTGCTTCGATAGTTGTTGAAGGTATAGGAACAACTTTTTTTGGAAGCATACCTGAAATTTATGATAGAGCTCGCAAAATTTTCGAAAAGAAAACTTTATCGTAACGCCTACGTTGAAATGCTGTAGTTTTGCTTGAGTACGGGTGAGCCCTGTTGCTTATTTATAGATGAGGTTTGAGGCAAATGTTAGACCATATGAGAACTGGATCTGAAACGTTCTTAAGAAAAATCAGTATGCATTAACAAGCCGCTTAACTATTGATGGTAATTTTTGGTGTTCTAAAACTTAGAACAGATTCACTTGTGCTGGTAGATGTCCATTTAATGCGAAATAGCCTGATGTTTATTTGCTGCCAAGTTTCTACAATGTTTTCTCAACGTTTCAACAATCCAAAGCCTCAAACAACCATCAAAACCTACGCCACATCATAAATGCCATATTTAAACTATCCCTGATTGGGTGGTACTTTTCTTGGAAAGTCTTATATTATCAAAGCTACAACGAGGCAGCTTACGAAGGAGGATAAATTCAAAAATATGTTAACCCAAAAAGCTCGAGCCACGATGTCTGCCATTCTAGTGTTGTCTTTTATCGTTGCTATCATTGCTTCAGCGTCAACTGTAGTTGCTCATGATCCAGGATGGGACGTTCCAACATTTGCTTATGTCAGTGTTAACCCCAACCCATCAGGTGTTAACCAGCCTGTAGGTATCGTCATGTGGCTAAACTGTTTCCCTCCTACTGCTAACGGGCAGTATGGAGATAGATGGCAAGGATTCCAAGTTGAAGTCACAAAACCAGATAATTCAAAAGAAACCTTAGGACCATTTACTTCTGACCCAGTAGGCTCACGCTACACAACATACACACCTGACCAAGTAGGCACTTACAAATTTGTCTTTAGTTGGCCAGGACAAAAAATCACCGGTCTGCCAATTCCACCAGGGCAAACAATAGACCGCATTTCTGGTGCAGCCACAGTTAATGATACATACTTAGGTAGTACAAGCGATCCAGTATTTCTAACTGTACAGCAGCAACCTATTGAGGCCTATCAGAACACTCCAGTTCCAACTGGATACTGGACACGCCCAGTACATGGCTCAAACCACCTCTGGTATGAAGTTACCGCAAGCTGGCTTGGTCCTGGTGCCTTCCAACGCAACGGTCCAACAACCAACTTTGCCTACGGTAAAGGTCCAGAAAGCGCACACATACTATGGACACTACCCTACTATACGGGAGGAACTATGGATGCTCGCTTTGGCAGCAACACCTACTATACAGGTCTCTCATACGAAACTTACTGGTCAAGCAGTAGCACAATAATTATGAATGGAAAACTATACTTCAACGACCAAACAAACCCCAGGTATGGCTGGTATTGTGTTGATTTACGCTCAGGTAAAGTAGATTACTTCAGAAATACTACCGGTCCAGTAGTGCCTGGCGGAAGTTTTAGTGGCACCGGATCAGTACCTGGTCAAGCGCTTTCATTCGGTCAGATATATGCATATGATTCACCTAACCAGCACGGAGGCTTCGCATATCTTTGGAGCACAAATGGATACCAAGGATCTGGTACATGGGACATGTTTGACCAATTCTCTGGCGACTACATTTGCAGTATAGCTAACGTAACACAACGTGTAAGAACTGAAGCTGGCACTACAGTAACTATTGGCGCTACTGGCACTCAAGTCTACGGTAAAGATGGAAGCGTTCTCTATTACAACATTGTAAACATGGGAACTACAGATGCACCGAAATATTACCTACAAGTTTGGAACAACACCTACGCGATATGGTACCAGCCTGTGTTCTCAGGAAACTCATACTGGTTCTGGAGACCTAACCTTAACCAGACATTCAATGGCGAAAATGGATTCTCACTTAATGTCTCAATTCCAAACTTAAATGACGCAGGTAGAATCCTAGAAGTCCGCGAAGGTCAATATGTAATCGGTGGAACATCAGGAAAGAACAACGGCACCTACATCGAGAAAGGACAACTATGGGCTTTGAACCTTGATCCTAATAAAGGTGAAATGGGCTCATTACTATGGAACATAACATTCACTCCACCACAAACATCATACAATGACTACACCGCTGCAAACATTCTAGCCTCATACCCATACGGACTTATGACTGGACCCAGAGTAAACTCTGAAGACGGCGTTTTCATCTTTACAGAGTCATTCACACGCCGATATTGGGGCTATAGCCTTGCAACTGGAGAGCAAATCTGGGGCCCAACAGCACCTGAACCACAATGGAACTTCTACGGCATGAACAGCAACTTCTACCAAGGCAAACTCTTATCAACTGGATACGGCGGCGAATTAAATGCATACGATATAAAGACAGGCGAATTACTATGGAACTGGTCCAGCGGAACAGTAGGCTTTGAAGGCTACTACGGTGGAAACGCCCCCCTTAGCATCGGCGCTATAGCAGACGGAAAAATCTATCTATACTCAACTGAGCACTCACCTAGCACACCTCTAAGACGTGACTCAATGATTTGGTGCGTTAATGCAGAAAACGGCGAATTGCTCTGGAAGATAACTTGCTGGGCAGCTGGAATTTCAATTGGCGATGGCTACCTTGTCACTCTTGACTTAAACGACAACCAAATATACTGCTACGGAATTGGTCCAAGCCAAACTACAGTTAGCACGCAAGAATTTGTAGCTCCACTCGGATCATCTGTTCTAATTAAAGGCACAGTAACCGATCAATCACCAGGTGCAAAAGGCACTCCAGCAATATCAGATGCTGACCAAAAAGAATGGATGGAGCACATATATCACCAGCGTCCACAACCAGCCAATGCAAAAGGAGTACCAGTCCTCTTAACAGCAATCGATGAGGAAGGCAAATACTATGATATAGGTACAGCTACAAGTGACATAGGCGGCTCATATGGCATAACTTGGACACCACCCGCAGAAGGCACATACCAAATCATAGCCACTTTCGAAGGAAGCAAATCATACGGAAGCTCATACGCCACAACCTACCTAGCAGTAGGTCCAGCAGCCTCCTCAGCAACACAAACACCATCCCCAACAACAACCATAGCACCAACCACAACAGTTGCTCCAACAGATGCACCAACATCTTCATCTTCACCTTCACCTTCACCAATCGTTGACAATCCTGATGCTGGCAGTGGCGCTGAAACCTTGCTCATAGTAGGTGCAGCTGTAGTCATCATTGTAGTCGTTGCAGTCGCAGCATTACTACTACGCAAACGAGCATAAACCAATAAACAAAACCAACCAACAACCACTTCTTTTTTTTCTGTGTTTTACTGCCATGCCTTATTTTATATACCAGTGATCATCTTTCATTTTGATGCATATTTGTTATTCAATGGATTCGTAAAGCCTATTAAGTGTACACTTATATTGGTAACCATCGCTCGGATGTGTAAGTGAGAACACACCTACATGATGCATCAACCTCACTAACTAACAAAAAGGAAATTTAAAACTAAACAAGGTGTTACAATTTGGGTCGTATAGATAAAGGCGAAAAATGCACCGTTTCTGGCTGCGGCAAAGAAGCAGAACGCTCAGTTCCACTTGATAAAGCAAAATCAGCAGGTTTAAATGTCGGCGGCGAAAAACGCGCCTACCTCTGCAAAGAGCATTACAAAGAATACAAAAAGAAGTCCAAAAAAGACAAGACACTCGAAAAATGGCGCTACGGTGCATAATCAAAAATAACTTATATAAGAAGTGAAACAAGCATGCGAATACTCCAGTTGCATTCTAATTTTATTGCTTATACCCCTGTTGAGAAAGAAATTAACATAGCTGAAGAAGCAGAAAAGAAAGAAGTCCGCGTTGATGAAGTCGTGGTCCTTTTTACCGCAATCGAAGAAGGCGACAGTACCGAATTAGCTCAGAAAGCTATCAATGATGTCCGCGCCTTTTTAGGTAAACAGAAGACCAACCGTATTATGATTTACCCCTTTGCCCACCTGAGCAGCAGCCTGAGCAATCCCGGAGAAGCGCTAAAAATCATCAGAGCCATGGAAGCTTACGCCAAAGAGAAAGGCATAGAAACCTATCGTGCTCCCTTTGGCTGGAACAAACAATTCACGGTTTCAATAAAAGGTCACCCGCTAGCTGAGCAAGCAAGAGCCTATGCCCCAACTGCAACAGTGCCCAAAACAGATGCCAAAACTGCCGAGGTCTGCGCCAAAGAAGAAGAACCCGTTTCTGCAGCACTCAAAGCCGAAGACACCCTCAAATCGTACTGGCACATCCTGCAAACCGATGGGTCTTTGGTGCCAGTTGAAGAATTCAAATTTAAGGGCCATGCTAACTTGCAGAAATTCTCCCAGTATGAGATTAAGAAAACCCGTGCAATCACAGCAATGCCCCCGCATGTGCCATTAATGAAGCGGCTGGAAATCGCCGATTACGAGCCAGGCAGCGACCCAGGCAATGTACGCTGGTACCCTAAAGGCCGCATGATAAAATCACTCCTTGAACAGTACGTCAGCGCCCGCGTCGCAGCCTACGGCGGAATGGAAGTTGAAACTCCACTCATGTATGACTTCAACCACCCTAGCCTATCAAGCTACCTAAACCGTTTCCCAGCCCGACAGTATGTACTCAAATCTGAAGATAAGGACCTCTTCCTACGCTTTGCAGCATGCTTTGGGCAGTTCCTTATGGCACACGATGCCCAGTTCAGTTACAAGCAGATGCCCGTCAAACTCTATGAACTCACCCGTTATAGCTTCCGCCGGGAAAAAAGCGGCGAAGTCGTCGGACTCAAACGCCTACGTGCCTTCACTATGCCCGACTGCCATGCCTTCTGCACTAACCTCGAGCAGGCAAAAAAAGAATTCCTAGTACGCTTTAATCTGTGCATAGACGTACTAGCCAACATCGGCTTTGACAAGGATGACTATGAAATTGCCATGCGCTTCACTAAAGACTTCTACGCTGAACATAAAGACTTCATAACCGAGATAGCGGAACAATTTGGCAAGCCTATACTGGCAGAAGTCTGGAACGAACGCTTCTTCTATTTCGCACTTAAATGGGACCTCAACTTCGTTGATAACCAAGATAAGGCCGCAGCGCTTGCAACTGACCAGATAGACGTAGAAAACGCCAAACGCTACGGCATAACCTACGTAGACGAGAAAGGCGAAAAACAGTATCCACTCATTCTGCACTGTTCACCAAGCGGCGCTATAGAACGCGACATTTACGCGCTGCTGGAGAAGGCTTACCGTGAACAGATGGCTGGCAAAGCCCCCATGCTTCCAGTCTGGCTCTCACCTACGCAGGTGCGGCTGATCCCAATATCAGATAAGTTCATGGATAAAGTTGAAGAGCTTGCCCAGAAGATTGAAGCATGCTGCATCCGGGTAGATATCGATGATAGTGCCTCAACATTACAGAAAAAGATCCGTGAAGCTGAACAGGAATGGGTCCCCTATATAATCGTTATAGGTGAAAAAGAAATCGAATCCGGCATGCTTTCGGTGCGTGAGCGTGAAGCTAAAGGTGCCCAGCAGAATCTGACTGTGGATGCTTTGATAGCAAAGGTTAAAGCTAAAATTGAGGGCAAACCATTCAAGCCTTTACCGTTACCACGAAATATAAGTAAGAGGCCACAGTTCCATGGCTAAGTATGTGATTCGTATATTTCATTTCCGCAAGCTATATCAAATGAGCAAGCAATATGGTCGTTACTACTAGAGGGAAGTTTAGTGGATAATAACAAGGAACTGCTAATCTACATTGACGGACAATATTACCCTAAATCACAGGCTAAAGTAAGTGTCTATGATCATGGCTTACTATATGGCGACGGTGTCTTTGAAGGTATCCGCGCCTACAATGGATCAGTTTTCAAACTCAGAGAGCATGTAGCAAGACTCTATGAGTCAGCTCACTCCATAATGCTTGATATTCCATTAACAGAAGAACAGATGGTACAGGCAGTAGTTGAGACTCTGCGCAAAAATGACATGAAAGACTCCTACATCCGCCTTGTGGTCACACGTGGAACAGGCGATCTAGGTTTAGACCCGCGCAAATGCTCCAAACCCACAATAATAATTATCACCGATACAATCAAGCTACATGAAGGTGTTGCTAAAACCGAAGGCATCACTACAGTTGTTTCCTGGGTAAAACGCAACCCAGTTGATGGCTCCTCGCATGAAGCTAAAACGCTCAACTATTTGAATAGTATCATGGCTAAAATTGAAGCTAACATGTGTGGCGCTGATGAAGCTTTATGCTTAAGCAGTGACGGTACCGTAGCTGAAGGTGTAGGTGAAAACATATTCTTAGTCAAAGACGGTAAAATCTATACTCCACCCTCTTCAACTGGCGCGTTATCTGGCATAACTTCCAAAGCAGTAATTAAGCTCGCTGAAAAACTAGGATACAGCGTGACTATCGCAAGTTTAACCATGTTCCAGTTGTTCAATGCTGATGAGCTCTTCTTTACGGGAACTGCAGCAGAAATCGTGCCCATACGTGAAGTAAATTGGCGCAAAATAGGCAATGGGACTGCTGGTCCAATAACACTAAGGCTAGCCGCTGAATTCAAGAAAGTAGTCCAAGATCCAAACGAAGGCGTACAAATCTAAATAGTCAAGCCTTCAAACAGGAAACCTAAAAATAATGATGCCAAAAACGGCATCTACCCCTTCTTGTTTTAGTTTCTTTTCTTGATGAATTGCTCGATTTTGTCAAATGCTTCGGTGAGGATTTCTATGGGCGGTAGGAAGACTATGCGGACGTGCCCTGCGCCATAGATAGGATCAAAGCCTGAACCGTTAACAACTAGGACACCAGTTGCTTTGAGTAGTTCGATGACGAACTCGAAATCAGTTTTCCATCGTGTGCCTATGCCTTCAATTTTAGGGAAGATGTAGAAGGCGCCGTCAGGTTTGGTAGTACTCACGTCTTCAATTTCGTTGAGGCGCTTGTAGGCGTAGTCTCGGCGTTGTTTAAGCTTTTCAACATAGCCTTTGATGTGGTCTTGCGGGCCGTCTAAGGCGGCGGCGCCTGCTTTCTGCACGGGCGTATTGGCACATAAGCGAATACGACACTGCTTTTCAATGCTCTCTCGCAGCTCCTCTAGCTCACCGTTGTGACCTTTAAAGTACATGTAGCCGAGTCTCCAACCAGTCATATTATACGCTTTAGAGAACCCATTAAAGCCAATTACGGACATATCTTTGGCCAGATAAGCAGTGCTGACGAATTCTTTATCATAAGTTATTTGATCATAGATCTCATCAGATAACACCAGCAAATCATACTCAGCAGCTACATCGAGCATTTCTTGAACCATCTTTCTACCGTAAACAGCACCAGTTGGGTTATTAGGGTTGGTGATGACAATGGCGCGAGTTTTAGGCGAAATTTTCTTTCGCAGATCATCTACATTAGGCAGCCAGCCTTCTTTTTCATCAGTCTCATAGGCGACCGGAGTGCCGTCGAAGAATCTTGTATACGAAATGTATGGTGGATATGTAGGTCCCGGGAATAGAATTTCGTCGCCTTTTTCTACTAGAGCAGCTAGAGCCATCTGGATGCCTTCGGATATGCCTTCAGTGATTAAGACCTTATCAGGAGTGATGTCTACGTTGTTGACGCGTTTTTCTTTACGCACTATGGCTTCTCTTAGCTCAAGCAGTCCTTCAGAAGGCGAGTAATAGTTGCTTTCTTCTGCGGCAGCTTTGCAAAGAGCCTGCTTTACGTGTGGTGGCACGGTAAAGTCGAATGCTGCTGGATCTCCGATGTTTAAATAGTAGATTTTTTTTCCGTCTTTCACAAGCTGCTGAGTATGGGGGATAACATCTCGTATAGCATACTCAATGTTTCTGGCTCTGTTAGTCACTTTAATGTGCGCCAAAGTTAGGTCCCTTAATGGAGGCACACTTGCGCTCCTTTAGAAATAAAGTTTGCGAAAAAAACTAAGCCTTTTAGGCGTATTTGGTCGAAAATATATGCTTAATTTAAAGTTAGGTAAAAATTGGCCTTGTTTCAATATTTAGAGGTGCTGCTTAAAATTCTTGAAAAATAAATGACGTTGAGGGTGAAAAAGTTCTTTATTTATTAAAAAAGGAGGACAGGCGTTATTTGGTTGCGTGGGATTTTTTTTCTGCAATTTTCAGTGCGGGTTTTTTTACGTAACCATATACCCTCTGCAAGAAACAAAATGGTAACTATTATAGTAGGCGAAATCAAGTAATAAAGATACACATCAGGAGCGTTGCCTTGCGTAATTAAGGGTAAAGCGATTAGGCCTGCTTCTACTATTAAGATGCCCATAAAAAAGAAAGAGTAGAAGATGAGCATAGGCACTAGCGTTCTGCCAATCCATAGATGCCCGCTAACTCCGGTTTTCTCTTTGAGGGAAAAATTAATTGAAAATAGAAAGATCGAGCGTGAAAAGCTCGTGTGGAGATTTAGTAGGATTTGGCGAAGTAGGCCATTTCGGTGGCTTCTTTGCCGCAATAGACACAATTTGAGGTTGGTTTCTCCTTCTTGAAGGGTCGGATTCTGACGGTGGCTGTGGTTTCTTCTTTGATTTTTGCTTCGCAGGCTGCGTTTTCGCACCAAGCTGCTTTTATGAATCCGCCTTTGTCGCATAGGACCTTCTTGAATTCTTCGTAGTTTTGTACTGTGGTGATGCTTTCCTCAAGGGCTTTTTTAGCCTTAGCGAACATGCTACTTTGTATATCCTCAAGGAGTTTTTCAACGGTGGCTTCAACATCGGCTTCTTTTACGAACAATTTCTGGCCTGTATCGCGACGGACCATGACTACTTGCTGGTTTTTGAGGTCGCGAGGCCCAATTTCTATGCGTATGGGTATGCCTTTAAGTTCCCACTGGTTAAATTTCCAGCCCGGTGTGTATTCTTGTCGGTCGTCAAGTATGACTACAAGACATTTTTGTCTGAGTTTTTCGGCGTATTCTTTAGCTTTATCTGTGATGGCTACGGGGTCGGCGCCCTTAAAGGGTATGGGCACGATAACCACGTGTGTGGGTGCAATTTTGGGTGGCAAGACTAAGCCTTTGTCGTCTCCATGGATCATGACCAGTGCGCCTATGGTGCGGGTGGTAATACCCCAGCTGGTCTGCCAGACCATGTGGTCCTGTTTGTCTTCGCCAACGTATTTGATGTCAAAGACTTTGGCGAAGTGCTGACCAAGGTTGTGGCTGGTTCCCATCTGTAAGGCTTTGCCGTCAGGCATCATAGCTTCCAGAGCAGTGGTGTAGTCGGCTCCGGCGAATTTTTCACTCTCGCTTTTAACACCGACAATAACGGGTATAGCGAGGTAGTTTTCCATTATGTCACGATATTCTTCTAGTGCGTAGAGTACTTCGGCTTCGGCTTCTTCTTTGGTTGCATGGGCGGTGTGGCCTTCTTGCCAAAGGAACTCGCGCGTTCTCAAGAACAGCTTGGTGGCTTTGGTTTCCCAACGCACGATATTGCACCATTGATTAATTTTAAGCGGTAAATCTCGCCAGCTGCGTATCCACTTAGAGAAAGTAGCATACATGATTGTTTCAGAAGTTGGACGCACCGCAAGCTTCTCTTCCAGTGGAGTGCTTCCACCTTGGGTAATCCAGGCAACTTCGGGGGTGAAACCTTCGAAGTGTTCGGCTTCTTTTTTGAGAAAGCCTTCGGGTATGAACATTGGGAAATAGACGTTCTTATGCCCTGTGGCTTTAATTTTCTTGTTAAGAATTTCTTGGATTTTTTCCCACATTGCTATGGCGTCTTCTCGTATAATCATGCAGCCTTTGACGGGCGCGTAATCTGCCAGTCCTGATTTAAGTATGACTTCAGTGTACCAGCCGGAGAAGTCAACGTTTTTCTTGACTGTTACCCCAGTATCCGACATAACTATCCACTATCTCTCACTCTGTTTCACTCCGGCTAAATATAACCATAACGCAGAAATCATGCCTATTTGGCTGAATAAAATGGAAACAGAGCTCTATTCTACTACTGAACGTTGACCTGAACGCCCATCTGATAGTCGACCACCACCATAACGGGGCCTCTTAGCATCTGGTCGACTTCGGGGTCGCCTGTATCAACGCGTAATGCTCCAGTTTTTATGCTGCGCAGCTTATGCATGGTCGCCACGATAGTTATATGCTTCTTCTGCAATCGCCGTAGCACTTCGGCGCTAATCTGCTGGTTGCCTCTACCAAGCAAAATGCCTTGATGCCCAATCGGCGAAAGAATAAGCCAAGTGTTCTTCCAATCCTTAATACTGTCCAATAGTGTCTTCTCGTCCACATCTAGCTGCACTTTACCGTTATGATAAATATCTACGCCCAACAGTGTCTTTTTGACGCCCAATTCTTCTGATATGCGTTCAACCGTTGTACCTGGTCCAAGGATAAGTGTCGCATTAGGAGGCAGTTCCTCGACTACAAACCGTGCGATAGCTACCTGCTGATCCTTCTCACTTACTGTCTCAGGAGAAACCTCTTTACTGCCTTGGATTAGCGATGGCACCGAAAGCCCTTTTAGATATCCGTACAGCTTCACGTCAAAAATATCTTGGCGAATCGCATCTTCATTAGCATCCATAACCTCCGCATCTCCAACGTTAGCACGTCCCTGCAAGAACGCCAAAACTGCCGACACTGCATCGTACGGGTTAACAGCAAAAATGCCACTGTACATCTTCACGCCCGAAGGCACACCCAGAACAGGCGTTTGTGCGTCCTTGGCTTTCATTGCATTAAGTATGTCACGGGCTGTGCCATCGCCGCCCACAAAAACAATCAATTCAACCTTTGCATCAACCAACTGTTTGATCGCGTTTTCTGTGTCTTGCGCGTTTGTATCCGTATCGACTTTCAGAGGCAAGACCTCGGCTGAGAAATCTGCGATTTTTGCTTCATCTGCACCCATACCGTCTGGACCACAAAGAACCTCGATTTTGTAGCCTCCAAGCCGCTGCTTAAGCTCACGGAGAAACTCAACGGCTCTTTGCGGTGCAACTGGCTGTGCGCCTCTTGCTAAAGCCTCTTTCAAGACGCCATCTGTACCTTTTAAGCCGACCTTTCCGCCCATTCCCGCCACGGGATTAACAATAAAGCCGATACGCATAATACTTCAAAAAACAATAGCCGGCATATTCTATAAAGCATTTTACCGCCTAATCATTGAATTGTGATACCGTTATTGTTGAAGCAAGCAATGATCTTGAGGAGTAGACAATAAGCAACGGTGTGACTAAACAATCAAAGCTCACTCTAGCGTTTGGTTGTGCCTAGCCACTTTTTCTGCCATTTTTGTACATCTTGAACAAATTGTTGGTATCTGAAGCCGCCGCTGCTTATGCGGTCATCTGAGGCATATTTTGATTCAACGTAATATTTGGCTATGTCTGGGAACTCTTTAGCTGCTTCCTGTATAATCAGCAGGATTTCTGATGCTGCTTCAAAACTTACTTTTGGAAGGCGATTAATATCTTCGTAAATTTTTCCTTTACTTTCACTCATTACAAGACCTCATTATACGTGGAGCGAATGTCATACCATATTACACTTCTACTTTTAATCTCCTCTCTTGCAGTCTTGCCTGCCAGCTTATCTTCACCTTGCATTTGTGTGATAGCCAGTGAATTATTGAGTAGTAGTCACAGTAAAGGCTTTT
>CAYRSV010000011.1:55819-87724 GCA_964427115.1 uncultured Candidatus Bathyarchaeia archaeon
TGCATTTGTGTGATAGCCAGTGAATTATTGAGTAGTAGTCACAGTAAAGGCTTTTAGTTTGTTTGCCTGCAGACTCTTAGGCAAGGTTAAGTTCTGTGGAAAGCCCAGATTCGATTCCTAATAATGTTCCTGCCCGCAGTTCTATTTCGTGGTGGGAAGCAATTTTGGTAGTTATTGTTGCGTTTTTTTTAACTGGTATTGTTGGTGGCATAGCGCTTTTTGTGGCAGATCTTGGAACTGCTTTAGTTGTAGGTGAACTGGTAATACTTGCCGTGCCCTTGGTGTATTTGCTGTCCAAAAGTCTTGATGTTAAAAGTTATATCAGGCTTAATTTAAAACCTAAATACATTCTAATCGGTTTAGGATGCGCCTTTTTGCTGTTACTGCTAAATATTGTCTCTTCGGCGGTACTAACAGAAATATTTGGAGTCAGTGAAGCGATCGAAGATACAAATGCAAGAATTGTGGAATTAAGTGCTTCCCCATTAGGGCTTACTGCAGTTACATTGTCGCTAACCTTAGCCGGTATATGCGAAGAGTTTGCTCTGCGGGGTTTTCTACAAAATACCCTGACCCGTAGATTCTCCTTTATACCTGCAGTTTTGGTTTCTGCAGCATTCTTTGGCTTGTTCCACTTTGACCCACAATTGGTTTACATAATCGCGTCTTTCGTTAGCGGTTTAGCCTTAGGCGCTATCTATTATCGCTGGGGGTACGCTGCCTCCGCAACTGCCCACTCAGTTATGAACATAATTGTTCTCCTTTTCCTGATTTATGGGATATAGCCAAAGATAAGTGCAAAAGGCGAACCTATCTTGAGATTATAATTTCTAGGCTAATGTCCAAGGCTTTGACGCTGTGAGTTAGGGCGCCAAGGCTAATCAAATCTACTTCAGCTTTAGCGTAGTCGAGTAGGTTGTCTTCGGTAATTCCGCCGCTGGCTTCAACAAGCACTTTACCATAAAAGCCTTCTTTTTTAAGCAGTGCAACGGCCTCTTTGGCTTGCATGGGTGAAAAGTTATCAAGCATAATGATGTCTGCGCCAAGTTGTGCAGCCTTTAATGCATCCGCAGGTTTAGTTACTTCAACCTCGATTTTCTTGCTAAAAGAAGCATTCTCTTTAGCAAGTTTTAACGCATTTTCCAAGCTTCCAGCTAGCACCAAATGGTTATCTTTAATGAGCACCATATCATCAAGGTGTAGCCTGTGTGGATCTCCTCCCCCGATGATAACAGCTTTTTTGTCAAAGTACATAAAGCCTAATGCGGTTTTACGGGTGGCGGCTATGCGGGTTTTAAGGTTGGCTTTCTTGATTTTTGCAGTGAGGTTTTTGGTGGTCGTAGCTATGCCGCTCATGCGTGAAAGCAGGTTAAGCATGGTTCGTTCCGCAGTAAGTATAGTTTGTGCGTCGCCTGAAAGAAGCATAATGCGTTGACCTGATTTGACCTCTTGGCCGTCGGCGCATTCACATTCTACTTTAAGCCCTAGCAATTCGGCAAGGGCGATGGTTTCTTCTAACCCAGCTACTGTACCGTCGGCTTTCGCTACAACTTCGGCTTGGGTTGCCAGATTTGCTGGGGCTATAGCTGCTGCAGTTATGTCGCCTTGACCGACATCTTCGGCAAGCAAGGCAATTAACTTCTGTTCGAGGAGTTTGCGCGGAACAAACATACTTCTATTTTGCGTATTTGGTGCTTAAACGTTTTCCTACCTTCAACTGAAACAGTTCTGTTGGTTTGGGCATAAGTATTGGCGCTATACATAGGGCAAGAATGGGTAACTTTTGAGGTATAGGCGCTATCAGAAAACTCATTAAGTTTACAAATCTTGTTAGGCATCTGGTAATTGTACGTAAAACTTATGCTGGTAGGCTTGAGGTTTGGAGGTTGTAAGCGTGCAATAGGGGGAGTACCCTGGTTTACTGTGTTTTGCTGATTTTCTGATTGCTACAGCTACATGTTTTTCGTGTTTAAATGCCTGTTTTAGGGATAACCTCTTATAAAACCCCTTGTGCATCTGTTGTTTATGAGACTGTTGTATAGCTGCTCCGAGCTAGGATTAGGACATGCATCGCGTACTATCGCGCTAGGCAAACGCCTAGAAGCGCGTGGGCACGAAGTGTTCTACTTCACCGGCGGAAAAGCGTACCTGCTTCTCAAAAAAGAATTCAAACACGTTTACCCTATAACGCCCATTGCTTGGTATGAGAATGGCAATGGAATAAACACTACAGCCTCACTAATCAACATCTTTGTCCCATTATTTTATTTTGATTACGATAGTAATAGCTTCAAAACCAAACCCTTCATAGCTTCAGAAATTGTTCACCGCTATTATGACCTGCGTGATCGTATAAGACAAATCCGTCCCGATGCACTAATTGCAGACGGCGATATACTTGCGTTAAGGCTTGCGCACAAATGGAAAATTCCCTCTATATATATTACCAATCTTATCCGACCAAGCCACGGCTTCTCCCCCTTGCTTGGACCAGGCGAAAGGCTAACTGAAATATACACCAATAAATGTGCTAAAATAATTATTCCTGATAATCCCTCTCCATACACTATTTGTGATTATAATATGGGTGATTTGGCGAGTGTCGGAGTTAAGGATAAAGTTGAATTCGTAGGCAGCTTTTTTAATACCACACCTGTATCAGGGCAAGAAAAATATATTTTTGCCCCAGTAAGTGGTCCATTTGGAACTCGCGCTAAACTTCTACAGATGCTTGTTCCTGCATTTGAAAAACTTGGCGAAAAAGGCGTAATCAGTTTAGGAATTCCAGGTGAGCGCAAGACAGGTAAGCGTAATGGTTGCATTGTGCATTCTTGGTTAACTGAGCAGGAACGTCAAGAATGTATGCGTAATGCTTCGATCGTTGTTTTTAGTGGCGGACACATAACATGCTTTGAGACTATCAAGTACGTCAAACCCAGCATCTGCATCCCTACACAGCCAGAACAATGCGCCAACGCCGCAAAACTTCAAGATCTGCAGTGCTCACTAATAGCACGCAACCAGGAACAGATAGCAGCTGCTATCAGAAAAATAGAATCAAACTACGATTATTACAAGGAGAACGTCAAAGAACTAAACCGCTTCACTAACAAATTCGACGGTATCAAGCGTGCAACGGAAATTATTGAAAGCATAAAACCCTGCGCATAGAATTAAATCGCTAGGGGTTGTTAAGGTTTTTACGTTTCACTTGACCACGTGGGCTTTCTTCTTCAAAGATTATGGCAGTGAACTTGTAGACTTTGGCTCCTTTAGTTAGCCAGCTATCAGGTGGTAGTCCTGCTTTAACGCTGCATTGGCACAAGAACTCTTCTTCACACCAGCCCCACTCTACAGGAACCTGTGGTAACAGTAGCCCCTTATAGAAGCCCTTCTCGACAATCAAGCCGTCTTGGCCAACTTTAATTTTGTTGATGTATTCTTCAGGTTTCTCGACTTCCACCGGCTCAGGTGGTGTAAGTACACTAACTTCAAAAACTACCCTATCAAGTTCGTCCGCTGTCATAGATGGAAACCTTGGATCCTGCGTGGACGAGTTAATCGCTGCGTCAATGACTGCTTCTACTAGTGGTGTTGTCGGATAAGGGTAGCCAATGCAGCCTCGCAACTCTTTTATGCCGTGTCGCAGAGTGCTTATGGTAACGAATACGCCGCATTTCTCAAAAAGCTTCTGAGGTGTATCGTGCGGCGGCTTTAGGGTTTCTCCTGTTTGAAGGTAGGTTTTTACGGTGTTGCGTGCGAGGTTTATTAGAAATTTTCCTTCATCGTCGCTTAGTTCAAACATGTTTTTGCCTCAAAGAAAAGCCACGTGAGAGTGGCTACTATGTAGGATTAGGGATTTAAAATGTGGATTTAGAATTTAACTGATTCTTCGGTTGTGCCGTCTTTGGTTATTATTAAGAAGTCTACGCCGTCACCGCTCATGGCGTCCCTGCTTATGGCCGACTTGATTGCACGTGTCACGAGGTCTTTTGCTTCAGCGACTTTGATGTCTTTACGCCAGCCTTCTTCTATGACAGCTATGGCGATTTCAGTTCCTGAACCTACTACTGCATAATCATCAGGTAATACTGAGCCCAACACGTCTAGCACGTACATTGCTGGTCCCTGTTCATCTACCCCTGCAACAATTGTCTGAGTGATAAGCGGTGCCATGCGTCTGTTAAAAAGAATATTCGACATAAGTTTTGCGGCGGCACGAACGCTGATTTTCCTGCCTACATCCATATTAAACAGCGTCGCATTGGCTGCAACATCACGGGCTAATACTTGCATGTCGGAGACCAACCCTGCACATGCTACTCCTATGTGGTCAGTTATTTTGAAGACTTTTTTTCCTGTTTTGCTGGTGATTAAGTAACCGTAAGAGACTCGCTTCTCAGCGGCTAAGATGACTCCGTCTTGGCAAACTATGCCGATGGTTGTGGCGCCTGGAATCCATGGAATTCCGCCTGGAGCCTGATCCTGAGCCGATGTCGATGTTTGTGGTCCATATCCTTGCATGATTTTTTCCACCTTTTCCTGTTGGATTACACAAGACAAACTATTAAGTCTAATCTTGCATGTTTATAAAAACGGAATCAGCCAGATCCTACAAAACCCTAAAATGGGTGTCGGAATGTAGGTTAACGTTAAACGGGTATAACGTTCCGTGAGGTTGTCAGTTTAATTGATTGAAATTTACGCTAAAAATGTCGGCGATATATGGCTGGGTGTTGCGTTTCAAGATGAGTGGATTTTAGCTACTACGTTTGCAAAGCAACAGCAGACGGCTTTAGCTAACCTGCTGGAAATAATTCCTTATAATGAGGCATTCGAAGTCGTTACCGTGAGTTCGGCGTTTGCGAAAAAAGCTATAGAAATTGTCAAAGATGCCTACGAGGGCAAAAATCTTGCACATGATCTTCCTTTAGCTTACGAAAGGCTGCCTGCCTATACTAGCAAAGTGCTCAAAACGGTTTTCGCAATTCCAGCTGGCTACGTTTCCTCATACGGGCTAGTCGCAAAGGCTGCTGGTGGCGGTGCACGCGCAGTCGGCAACGTTATGGCGTCTAATCCATTTGCCCCTATAGTTCCTTGTCATCGTGTAGTCACTTCAGATTTTCGTTTAGGTGGCTACGGGAGCGGATTGGCAGTCAAATTTGAGTTCCTAAAACGAGAATGCAAAGGCTACAGTGAACCCAAAACTATCCATATAAATGGTCAAAAACTACAGCTATTTCCCGCTGAAACCGTATTTTCAAAGCTTCAAAAGAAGTTTCCCAACGTATTCGCCACTAATCCCTATATACAGTAGAGACTAGCACCTTGGTCGCCTACAGTTGTCCCTTTATAGAATACAATCAGAAGCGCAAGTGTTGATTAGATAAAAAATAAAATTTAGGCTTAGAAGCCTATTTGCTTTTTAAGAGTTAAGAAAAAAAAGAATATCTTATCTGAGGTAGTCGTCGAATGTCCAGTAGTGGTCTTCTTCTTGTTTGACTATGTCTTCAAATAGGTTGCGTGTTTTGCTATCTCCGCGTTTGAGCGCTTCGTTGATAATTTTGCGGTAAAGCACAAGGGCATAATTTTCTGCTTCATGGTCTAGCCTTAGAAAGTCGTCTGCATTGTTGCCAACTTGTGGAAGCGGATCTGGGACCCATGTTGCTTCACCTTCAAGCAGGTATATACGTTCAGCGATTTTTTCCATGTGCTCCATTTCCACCATAAAGATGGGCTTAAGCAGGTCGCTAACGACTTTTGCTTTGTTGCTGTCTTGTATAACTTCTAGTGGGGTTTTTCTTTCACGTAGTGCTAAGTAGCTGGCTTTTTCATGCTGGTTAGTGTACTGGATAATTGCAGAAATTTCTGCGGCCACTGCCTTGTTGAGCAAGTCAAAGTAGTCATCAGTGAAGATTTGTCGCCACTCTGAGACTGGCCCTTGCTGTGGACTTTCTTTTTCGTCTTGGAAGTTTATGTACTCTTGGAACTTGAACAAGTGCTTTTCTTCATCACTATAGATTCTTTCGAACAACAGTTTAGTTTCCCTATCGCCGAGCTTTTCAGCTTCAACAATGATTTTTCGATAAAGCTCTAATGCTTCTCCTTCAGCTCTAAGTCCAAGTTTAGCAAATTCGCTAAGGCTATTGCCTACTTCGACTTTGTCAGATTTTGTGGTGGCTTCTCCTCCAAGATAATAGATACGTTCCATGATGTCCGCAGCGTGTTTCATTTCATGAACAGAGATTTCCTGCAAAAACTTGCCTATTGTCTCATACGTTGTTTTATTTAGAAGTATGTTTTCAGGAATGCTTTTCCGGCTAAGTTTTTCCATTTTTGCATGCTGAAGCATGTACTGGATAGATACTTGAATTTCTCTAGAAACAGCTTGGTTCAATAAATTAATGTACTCTGGCGTAGTTTTAGCTGCCATAATAAATCACAACTCTGCTAGAAAAAATAACTATGAGCGTATAAAAGATTTGTTATAGTGTTGTTTTATGTAAACTTGCGCTTGCCTGCTGAAGACGTTTCCCACAATTATTACAAGTAAGCATTAGCATAGGAAATCAGTCTTAGCAATGAAAAAGAAAAAATGAGAGGTTACTGCGCGCGCCTTAACCGAGGCTGCTCAGTTTATTTTTTCTTTGCGGCTGCTTTTTTTGCTGGGGCTTTTTTAGTTGTTTTCTTGGCTGCTTTCTTTGCCACTGTGTTACCCTCGGGATTTTACTATTGTCCGCAATTCGTATTTAAAATTTGCTAAAGCCAACGCTTCGAGCCTGCTCTGCAAGAACCCCTTTGAAAAATGCTTGCTCACTAAAATCGGATACGCTTTAAACTCTGATTGAATGATAAGGGTCTAAAGTCAATTATTCAGAGCGTCTGAGCACTATTTTGACTCTAAAAAGCGGTATTTTTTTGCGCTTCTTAATTCACAGTTAATTTTGTACGCTGTTTATACGATAGTGAGACTTTTATCCCAAAAGTAGTTTAATCCGCTGCTTACGGCTTTGAGGTGACCTCCTCAAGTAGGTGATATGGAAACTTTTATTACCTTGTGTAAAAAATTACATTGCAGTGGATAAAATTTCCAACGCGGGTTCCCATATGGATAAAGCAAGAAATATCAATAAACGAACTAAGATAATTGCTTTAATCGCAATATTTGCCGCCCTGTACGCTGTCTTGAGACTAGTCCAAACAATACCAATGATAGGTGTTACAGGTGCAAGTTTTTCAGTATCCGATGTAATGGCACCAGTTTATGGCATTGTGTTGGGACCTTATGTTGGAGGTCTTAGCGTTATCTTAGGTACGTTTTTGGCAATGGCTATGGGGCGACCTGTTTCATTCATGTTTTTAGATTTCCTCCCTGCTTTAGTAAATACTGTTGCAATAGGTTTTCTAGTTAGACGTAAATGGTGGCCAGCAGTTGTAATTTATGCTGCCCTATTCTTCGGCTTCTTACTGAACCCGTTAACAAGTATTTTTATCACCGTTGGTGATGTAGCAGTTCCATTTCTTTGGCTTCATACGATAGCCTTCATTATACTTCTTTCACCTATCGGTCGTAAATTAGGTTCATGGATTGAAACATTTGAGCCAAAAAAGCTCACTGCAGGGATAGCTATCTCTGTATTCATAGGGACGATGGCGCAACATCTAATGGGTAATATATTATTTGAAGTTGTGCTCAATCAATTGTACGTTGTGCTGGGGCAGTCTCCGATAATAGCGTCAGCTGCGTATCCCGCAAATTGGGCTATTGTCTTTTTCGTTTATCCTTGGGAACGTTTAATTTTAATTGTTCTGGCAGTAATAATAGGGGTGCCACTATTTAGAGTACTTCAGAAATCATTTTTTAGTTCAAACAAGCCACCTATCAAAAAGGTATCTGACCATTAATAGTAAAAATTAGAGATAAAATAAACGCTGAGACTACTTTTTTAGAACATTGTTTTGTCTTGGATGTATTCCTTGCCTGTTCGTAGTGCGATTTCGGCTTTTGCTAGTTCTTTCCCGAGATAACCTGCGTGGTCGTTTTGTGATAATAGGCCTTTTTCTATGATTTTTATGTAGATATCTTCTGCGGTTTTGCCTTTAATTATTGTCGTAGGTTTATCCGGCGTCGATGTACTGTAGTGTGCTGCAGCGATAGCTTCTTCGGTTCTATCTATTGTGATTCTAAAAGAGCCTGCATTATCAAGCAATTGTGGCTCGGCTTTTTCGTTTGCAGTTATTACCTGGGTGTTTTTTTCTAGTTCTCGGTTGTAGGGTTCTTCTCGGTTCCGTTTATCCTTGAGCACAAGAAGGTTTATGCCAAGGTCTTTTGGTACTGAGCCTCTTCTTTTAGCTAGAAACATCATCTTAGCTGCAACGATTTCTTCTTTTACGGTGCCTTTTGCTTTGTCACTCTTTTCGGTCGCTAGCATTACGCTTGCGTCCACTTCAGAGGAAAGGCGTGCGAGCAAAGCGTTTATTCCAATCGAATCTGCATCAAACAGTTCGGTAACATTAGAAACGCCTACAAACAACGGAACCTCTGGGTTTCTTTCTGCAAATTCGCGAAAAGCAATAAATGACTCTAAAATATTTGAGGGCTCAAGAATCAAATCGCCTAAAATTTTGGTTACACCTGCCTTTTTTGCTGTCTGGATTATCTGTTCAAGCAGGATTACGCGTTCTTGAGCCTTCTTAGGAAAATATCCTTCGCGCTGATTCGTCGGAATAGCAACCACAGTAACATCCTTGGCGAACGGTGCTATTTCCTTAATGTTTCCGGCATCAGCGCTCATTATTATGTCCACACCAGCCAAGACTGCAGCCTTAATTTCATCAGGATTAAGTGTGTCTATACTTACAGGGGCAGCTACGACTTTCTTGATTGCTTCAACAAGACGTTTTGCATCGGCTGGTCTGCTTTCGCCCGCAACCATGCCTATATCAATGATATCTGCTCCTTGCTGCACAAACTGCTTAGCTAATCGCTGAACCTCTTCGGTTTCCATCAGGGCAGCATCAACAATCTCTGCCATGACGCGCATAGGAAAATCTTTGCCAACAGCCAAATTCTTGATAAGCATGTTGCCTGGCTTCTTTAGCAGATCGTCTCGGTCTTTTTCAACTTTTTCTAATTCTTGCAGGGCTTTTTGACGTAGCTTTTCTCCAAGCAAATCACAGGCGGGAACAACAGTTGAGAATTCAACCTCGCCTATAGAGTCCAGCACAACGGGTAAATCCGCAGCATACCTTGGACCTTTAAACGCTGAAATGCCAACCGCTTTAGATATGAGCGCGGTATCACCTCTGATTAAGCCTGGAACAAAAATCATATCATAGCGGTTAATTTTTTGCTCTTTAAGAGCATCAGCTATGATTTCAGGGGTCAAAAACGCGGCAACTGGGACCTTTAGAGCTAATACTTCGGCGTCAATTGGGCTTTCTTTAATATAACCTTTAACTATTTCTTCTGCAAGTAAACCTGTAACTAATAGTACTTTCAAGCTGTGTTCCTCAACTATTTAGTGAGCTTAACATAGACTCCTTTGTTGTTTGCTTTTGCCACGAAAACTTGTCCGCCAATGCCTTTTCTGAGATGAGCTTGGACTTTTGTGCATATTTGTTTTGCTTGTTCTTTTCTGACTACGCCATAAATTGTTGGCCCCCAAGAACTTTGCCCTGCACCGTATGCCCCTAGTTTTTGCATGAGTTCAATATATTCTTCTGCAGTTGAGCTGCTGTATACTCCTCCTTGAGCTTGTGCAAAATATTGTCCGGTAACTATCTGTATATTAGTCAGGGCTTCTCCGAAGCTTTCGATGTCCTGTTCTGCTAAAGCCGGGAGAAGCTTCATCATTGTTAATCGGCACATTTTACCAACTTCGGTAGCGGGCATTGGAGGCAATTGGGTGATTGCTGACATTTCTTCTTTGCCAGATAAACCCTTGTTTGAATTAGGTATTACTATTATAAACCGCCAATCTCTGGGGAATGGCTGACGGAAAATTAAGGGCGGAAACTTGCAATCAGTGTCACATTTTGTTGTTTTTCCGCCGTCAACTACAAATCCGCCTTTTTCAAATATTGCCGTGCCGACTCCCGTTCTTTGGACTCTGCCCATCGCAAGGGCGAGGTCTTGTGTCGATGCTTTTACCTTGAGGATTTTTGCCAGAGCCGTGGCGATGGCGAGGGTCAATTGTGTTCCGGAGCCTAGCCCTACGTGTGAGGGGATCGTTTGTTTGATGTCGATGTGCACATTGGCTTTTACTGGGTATGTACTGAAGAATCGCTTAACTAGATCTGTAGCTAGCGCGTTTTCTTCTCCGGTGACAACTGTTTCTTTAGCTTGCTTAGCTTCTACAATGATATTAGGGCGGTCAATACCGACGCCTAAACCACCAAACATTCGCCCTAAATCGCCGTTCAGGTCTATCAAGCCTAAGTGAAGCCTAGCAGGAGTCTTAACGTAAACCTTCACTTTTTGTCCTCCATAAATCAACTTTGTCTATTAAATCAGCCATTATTTCAGAATAACGCGACTTTGGAGCCACCTTATTTACTACATCGTTGCAGTTTTTGATTAACTCTATAAGTCTGCTAACGTTTCCTTGTTCGGTTTTGTCGCCTGCAAGCGCCTTAACACGAGTTGCATGTATTATGGCCTCAAGGGTTGCTGAAAAAGCGCGGCAATATGCTTTAGGAGGCGCTGGTGTGGCTTTTATGAGGTTTACTTTACATGTTACGGAGGTCCTTTTGGCATCTATCGGTGTCAGGTTTGTTACTGTGACCTCGATTGTGGCGTCTGTCATGCGTAGTCGTGGCGCATTTATAGTTTCTGCTTTTTCAAACAATCCTGAAGATATTGCTGGCAGGTTCGCTTCTTTGAGAGCGGTCTTGTGAAATAGTTCTATATCAGAGGTCAAGTTTACTACGGCGCATGTTTTTGATTTGAGGTTCCTAAGGGTCGATGATGAGTTGTAGGGTTTGATAACAATATTCTGCTCATCTATCATTTTTGCGCCCATGGGTGCAGCGTTTGGTTGATTATCTGGGTTGTAGGTGGAAACTATGGTTTCTACAATTATGCCCTTTGAGAACCCTAACTCCGTCAAATTTACCATCGACCCCACCTCGGCACTAACTGCAGAACCTTGATATTTTATTTCAACCGAATGTAATTTTTCACATTGATAATAAAGTTTTGCCCATTGCGGAAAATTCGTTTAAAAATGTACCATGCATAACGCTATAGAAGGAAACCGGCCTTTTAGAAATAAACGCATCTAAATTAGTTAGCTATTTCAAGCGTGCACTTGTTATTACTACTGTTAACTTTTATATGGTTGGTTTCGCAGAATCTTAATGGTGGTCTTTTGAAAAGCGCATTTAATGTGGATTTGTTTTCGTTTTTAGGTTGGTTTGCTCAGTTGCCGATTCGACGTGAGCCTCCTATCCCTTACCCTGAACCAACCCCTGAACCTGAGCCTGAACCCGAACCCGAGCCAGAACCTCAGCCTGAAACTAAACCTAAGCAAGGAAAAAGATAGCCTCGCATGTAGTGCTAAACTTGATGGTTCGCTTTTCCTGTTGAAGCTTAATAAACGGTATGTCTATCTGAAGCTATGAAACCCTGTGTGCTTTACATTTCTCGCACTGGCAATACTAAACGGCTAGCAGAAGCCATAGCTGATCAACTCAAAGCTCCCGTCTTTGAGATAACCACAATCGATCCGGCAGTTGCCAACAACTATGACCTTCTAATTATCGGCACTCCTGTTATGGGAATGGGACCCGCACCCGAAGTATCGAACTTCATTAAACAGCTTCCTAATGGGAACGGAAAATCAGTTATCATATTTTGTACCTATGCTTTTGCTAAAGGTAGCATCCTTAAAACCATGGAAAATCAGCTCTCTGTAAAGAATTACCGAACCATTTTAGGTGTCGGTAAAAGAGGCATCAAACCTGGCAAATCCGACTTTGACGATGTACTCAGAGAGATTGCTAAAGTAGTAAAAGTTTAGCAGTTTTCCTTTTTTACACGTTTTGTTTTCGCTGGGCTTTTTAGTTGATTTTTTAGGTAAGGGTTGCCATAAGGCTTATCTGTTTATGTGTGTTTTCGTGCTTTCACTTTGAGGTCTAATAGTTATGGGTAATTTGACGGTTGCCGTTGTCGGCGCGCAGGGTTACAGTAGCACTATAGCAAAAAAAGGGACGTCCACAGACATCACGCTTTATAACTTAAAAAAGGGTGAAGATACCCTAACGCTTATTGAACCCAATCGTTACCCCGAACGGCTAGCCCCGCTGTTCTTTTCCGCATCCGAAGCCAAGGCAGCAATTGTTGTCGTAGACGAACTTAGCGCCACACTGGGTGAAAGCCTAGTTATGCTTCAATGCTGCGGCATAAGCAATGGCTACTTCATTCTGCGAAACTACATTCCTAAAGAAAAAATCGAACCTCTAATAAAAGGTACCATACTAGAAAAGTACGAGTTCGTAGCGGATGATCCCAACTTTATCCGTGAAAAACTATTTGCTGTTGCAGCCCAGCAAAAATCTGCCGAAGCTACGATTGGTACCGTGCCGGTGGATCACGCATTTAACGTCAAAGGTGTCGGTGTAGTCGTTTTAGGAGTAGTTATTAGTGGGGGTATAGCAAAACATGCGCAGCTAAAAGTTCTGCCAGGCACAAAGACCGCTCAGGTTCGTTCTATACAAAAACATGATGAAGAATATGACACGTCAGTTGAAGGTGACCGCGTCGGGCTAGCTGTTAAGAATATTGACGTTGCAGATGTAGATCGTGGTGTAGTGCTCACAAACGACCCTGTCGTGAAGACTTCCAAATTGCTTAAAGCAAAAGCATCACTGGTAAAGTATTGGCAGACTCCGCTTAAAGAGGGCATGGTTATTCATGTAGGTCACTGGATGCAGTTTCTAAACAGCAAAATTGATGCAATAAGCGACGAAGGCGACTGGCACAAACCCAACCTAACACTAAGCCTAGAAAAAGAACTCGTCTACCGCCCAGGAGATAAAGCAGTCCTTATGTACCTTGAAGGCGGTAAACTCCGCGTAGCAGGAAACATAGCGCTCGAGTAGGCTCCTTTACTTTTTTGTTTCCGCTTTAGTTTGATTAATTATTGATAAATGTTTTAATCAAATACGCTTATAACAAATCCAGCCTGCATGTTTAGGTGTCAAAAGAGGCAAACTAAAGTGGGCGTAGACCTTGAATCCTTCAGTGACATTCTGAAGCATCCAATACGGCGTAAAATCATCCTGACACTGAACGAGGGCAAGAACTTATCCTATAGCGAACTTATGGCTGCTGCTGAAGTCACAAACACAGGTAAATTTAACTATCACCTAAAAGTGTTAGGCGACCTGATCGAGAAAGACTCAAACGGCAGATACAATCTGACCGAGAAGGGAAAATTGACAGCCGAATTCTTCTATAAGTTCCCTGATAAGAATGTCCAATCTACACATCTATCTATGGCTGATGCTTTGCTTATTGGCTTTGCAGGCTTTACGTTGACCCTTGCTAATCCTGGTTTCTGGGTGTTTATGCTAGCAGCATTTTTTGGTGTTCAGTCTGTGCTTTTCTTTTCTATACTACAGCTTTTGACAAGCATTTTTGCCATGGTTGGGCCTGGCGCTTTGATGTGGCTGCTAGCTACAAGACGAGCAAACTCGCATGATCCATATAATTTGTACAAAGGTCCGCTGTTCATGTTTCTAATGCTAATTATAATTTTAGTTCCGATGTTAGTATTGGGCTTAAACATAGGTGCACAGGTGCAGATTCAGGTTGGTCCAACCTTCCACTCAGGAGATATACCTAGCTCTGACGGCGCAATTGTCTCTTGGTCGAGTTCTAAATATTCAATTTTCGCCATTGGATTGCCCCAATTAGTGATGGGTGGCTTAATTTTCTCGTTTTTAGGCGTAGCCATCGCTGAGTTAGCCAGTAGAATAAAGAAAAAATGGCTTTTAAAGCGCTATTCTTGAGCTTTCTTTGAGGGTGGCGCGCTAAAGAGTAACGGTATACCAGCTAACGGGAGCGACAGTATCCAAAGATCCATGTTATGGCCAAGGAACCAGGCGTACCACGAACTCCATTTATCAACGGTGCCAACAAACAGCCACATTACGTAGATGATCAGGAAGTACAAGCCCAGTGCGGTGATTATTGCGCCGATTTTGCGTAGGTCTATTTGATATATAGATTTGGCACCAATGTTCTTCTTGGTAAAGTATGCCATATAAATTGCTAATGCAAGTAACCCGCCGACAGTTAAAACTAAACTAATAATATGGTCGGGGTAAGCTAGGACATATCTTTCGATGCCTGTGCTAAATATTTGCCCTGATGTTAAAACTTGATTAGGGTATAGGTCTCTGGCTATTGCAGCTCCTCTCTCCTCGATGGCGCCTATCCAGTTGCCAGTGTTGTTTATCCAGAACATAAAGACGTAGATTGTGCCAGTGATTAAACTCCATTTTATGATGCCGTTTGAGGTCTTTTTCGGGTTCAACTCTAAAAATAGTTTGATTAGCGCTATCGGAATTATGACTGATTCAATGAATACTGGTAGTGTGCTTTCGATAAATGAACCCAAGCCTACGTTAGAGATTGCAGTTCCAGTTGCTAACGCTATACTCCAGATTACTACTGGGAAAAGGGCAAGCATTGCAACCGCTTCACCCAGAATAATCCAGCGTACAGACATAGTTAGCTCAGGCTTAGAGAGGTCCTTTCTTACTACAAAGAATAAGATGGTCAAGACTGCAATAAGCGCTGCCATTGTGCGAAAACCCAAGCCGAAGGTACCAGCGGTGTCAGTCAAAGAGACCCAGAAAAGACGCGCAGGGTCTCGAAAGATGTTGAATGCGCCTTTGATAAATTGGAAACCTGTAAACATAAACCAAGTAATGGCTACAAGAAGTAAGCCGATTCTTAAAGCTGAAGTATTATTTGCCTCACCCAATGAACCTCTCTCCACATTAACTATCATCTTCAGGTAAATTAGTATATTATGTTTGCCGTTGACGCAGTTATGATGCTGATTTTTTAAGTCAATGCCTTGCGTTTTAGAATCACGTTTCGCAGCAGAAAGTTATTCTTATAAATTAAGTTGACTTACATTGTTGTAAGGAGAAATCTTTGTTGCGGTTAACAAGTAAGCAGATTAATAGATTCTTGTACGCCGTTGAGGGTGTGGGTGCAGCTTTTGTAGGTATTTTTATAGTTGTTTACCTTGCAGGGTTAAGCAATCTGCCTGGGAATGTGGTTTACCACTCTGAGCCAGCTATTAGGTTGCCTATGTCAATAGTTGGTGGGGTGTTTGTAGCTTTGGTGCTTGTTGTGCTGCTGCTTTCAGTCCTGGTAAAAAGAGTTAGGCAATAAGAAACTCATCTGTTTTATCGGTTATCCAGAAACTCGTCCTTTTTATTTCGAAAGGGTCTATTGAATAAGTTTGAGACTTATCTGTTTAGATAGTTATTCGGAACAAGTATGTGTAGAATTTGATAAAAGTTCGGCTTATTCTATCTGAGGGGACTCCTTTTGGCGCTAATCTGCGTGAGTTTGCGTGATATTTTTGCAGCTAATTGCCCGTTTCTAGCAGCTCAAAGCCGGTTTCTTTGTCGATAACGCGTCGCACAGAAGCACTAGTTAACTCAAGCATTATTACCTCGCCAATAAGCCAGACATCGACGCCTTTGCGTAGGCAGCCGGTTATGGCTTTTTCTCCCCTACCAAAGCTAGCATGCATATGCAAGGTAGGCTTGCCATTTTCGTTAGTAAATATGGTGCCTACACCACAGACTTCACTTACTCCCGACAGTAACGTCAAAGCGGGTTCAACAGGTAGCGAGCCATCGCCTTTTGGCCCTACAACTACGCGGCTGTCTTTTTTGGCGCCACCTATGAAGAAGCACAGGGCGCTTTTTAGCTTATTTTGTGCTGCAAATATTTCTAGTGCGTCTGGAAGGTGGTCTCCATCATGAAGCCTCAACACGAAGACTCTGCCTATCTTTGCTTCCGTAAACTGCATATATCGACCTCAACTGCTGCTAACAATGCCAACTGAATATAAAAACAGTTGTAGCATCTCCGATAGGAAAGATTAAATTAAAATCAAAAATCAAGCTGTTTTTGACTTTTAGGTTGTTTAGTATCTGTTCAAATAGATAGGTTCAGCTGCTTCTTTTTTACTTTTTTCGAGTGCTTTCACTTTGGAGACACCGTCTTCAGTAAGCGTAGCAGCGAAGCTAGCCTGCTTTGCGTTTTGCTTCAGTTTTTTCTCCTCCACTTTATTTAATGCGAATGATGTGGGTATACCTGCACGTTAATAAATATTATGTGCAAAAATTAAACTTGAACACGAAAAAGTGCTATAAATGCGTTTCAAGTGAAACGGTCATTTTTCCACACGTCGGCTGAGTCGCTATAACCTCGGCGTTCCCAGAAACCTAATTCTTTTGCGCGGGTAAAGCGTATCCGTACTACCCATAGAGCGCTTTTATAGGCGTACTTACTAGGTACCACTAGGCGAAGCGGAAACCCGTAGCCTTCCTCCAGCGGTTCATCATTGAGCCTGAAGGCTAAAAGTACATCATCGCCTGTAAGTTCTTCGCGATAAAGTGAGGTATTATATGTGTCGGCAGACTCAAAGGTCACGGCTTTGGCGACAGCTTTGGGCTTGACTAATTTTTCAATATCTTTGAAGCGTATGCCTTCCCATTTGCAGTTTAGCACGCTCCAGCCCTCTACACAGTGAAAATCGCTTACTGACACCACTTTAGGTAAAGCTAGAACTTGCGACCAATCCAGTACCATGGGGTTATCCACCTCTCCGTCGATGGTCAACCTGTACACATCAAGATGAATATGCGGTGTATCCGAAGTTATTCCCGGATGATCAATGCCCCAACGCAAAATGCGACTTATAGCACGCTGGCTAGGCGGCAGTTTCTTTTCTTTTTTAACTCCAGAAAACACATAAAATCCTCCATTGAACTAGAATTTGACACAAAAATAAAGTTTACCTAATCAACGTGAACCGTCAAAGAAGCTTGTTATAAGTTTTTGTTGGCGTTCTTCTTTGCTGAAGTGGGCGATTTTGACTCCGACGCGGCGGATTTCGTGTTGATTGGGTTCACTTAGGAATTTTTCGAACAGGTCGCGGGTGATTTTTCGTATGGTTTGGACGTCTTTAGTGGGCTTGTCTATAGTTTGTGAGCGGCTTTTAGTAGTTAAATCAGTCATGACTGCTGTTATGGCTACTTGTTTGTAGCTTAGGTTTTTTTGGGTGAGTTCTTTATGGATTTCTTCGATGAGTTGGTCGATTTTTTGCAAAATAACGTTTAGGTCGCGGGTGTTTTCTTTTAAGGTGCCAATGCGACTAATTGACTCTGCTTCGCCGGTTTCCTGTACAGGTTCGTTGTCAATGCCGTTAGCTGCGTTATGGAAATAGATTCCTAGGGTTTTGCCAAAGAGTGCAATAAGTTTTTGGATGTTGTATTTGGCGAGGTCTTCAATGGTATTGATGCCTATGGCTTCCATTTTCTCGGCTGTTTTTTTGCCTACCCCGAGGAGCTTATCAACGGGCATAGGCGAGAGGAAGGTTTTAACTTGGTCAGGTTTGACAATAGTTATGCCGTCTGGTTTATGTTGGTCACTTGCGATTTTTGCCACAAGCTTGTTTGGTCCTATGCCGATTGAGCAGGTTACACCGATCTGCTGTCTAACGGCGGCTTTCATGTCCTGTGCCAGTCTGAAGGCCTCTTCGAAGCTGCCGTGCACCTTCTGCGTGACATCCATGTAGGCTTCATCTATGCTAACCTGCTCAAAAGCATCCGCATAGTTACGTAGAATCGACATTATCCTGTCGGAAATACCTTGATAATAATCATAATCGACTGGCAAAAACACCGCTCCCTTGTTCTCTAGTCGCCTCAGCGCTAAGTAGAGCGGCATACCTGACTTTACGCCGTTCTTACGGGCCAAATAATTTGATGTGGCTACTGCGCCACTGTCGGAAGTGCGTCCTGAGTACATGCCTACCACGACAGGTTTATCCTTCAATTCGGGGTGCCGTAGCTCTTCACACTGTGCATAAAAATAATCCAGATCAACTAGCATGATAACACGAGTTTGCGAGGGCACCTCAGGTCACCTTACTGTAGCTCCTAGCATCCATGAACCATCGCATGATGCTGTATTTAGCTGAGCTAAACCCTCTCGGCAGACGCCAAACTTCATTCCGTTCGCTATAGCCAAATCCCTCACACCTTTGAGCAGATTAAACCTGTAGTTTTTGGGCAGCAAGATGTTTCCACCTATTCTTTCACCGTCGCGGAAATAAAACGGTTTCAACTTTTCTGCAATATCCGGGAAGGCTTTGGTTAGGCGACTCCAATTATCTGGCTTGGGCTTATAAGTTGAGCTGGTTATATGTCTAACGCCTATGGCTGCAAGCGTAGCGATGAGTTTTTCTGGATAATCATTTATGTTTGGAATGATGGGGTCTATGCGTACCGAGGTGGGTATGCCTTTACGTATAAGGTCCTGGGCGGCTCGGATGCGTTCAGTTGGGGCGGGTGCGCGGGGTTCAAGCTGCGTCGCAAGAAAATCATCCTCGGTAGTTATGGTCAACGCCACCGTTGAGGGCACCTTGCACAGAAGATCATCATCTCTGGTGACGATGTTTGATTTTGTGATGATTTGGATTTTACAGTTGCTTTCCGATAAAATCTCAAGACATTTACGGGTTAACCCTAATGTGGCTTCTATACGCGGATACGGATCAGAAGAGTTAGCTACAGATACGGTTTCGCCTTTAAGCTTTGCAGCTTCACGCTTTATGATTTGCAGCAAATCCTTTTTGGGACGGCAATCCTGAAAATTAGGCACATAGCTTGATGCATAGCAGTAAATGCATTGGTGGTCGCATCCACTATACGGGTTAAGTGTCAATTTGGATGGACACGTGCAAAGAGTAGAGCGCCAAGGGTCAAAGTTGGAAATCAAAGGCAAGTAGACCACCAACAAGCCTAAGCGCCTAGAGAGACAAAAACTATTCGCTAAGCAAACAAAAATCATGCTATAGCGATCCAGACCTACTCGTTTCTATAGAATGATCTATATGCAGAATTGATGAGGATGTAGACATTATTGGCAGTTTTTTGGTTAAAAGTATGCTACTCTAAGGCTTAGGTGTTATTCTAAGCGTCCGAAAGCCCCTTACAACCGGGTTCTGAATCTCAGTTAAGGCTACGTGGCTTAGAATACCTTGAAGATCGGTAGCGTAGCCTCGTATGTCGTGTTCAGCTTCCATAAGCGAGTGCAGGTAGATTTTATCGCCCGCTAAACGATGCTGACACTTGATTGGCAAACCCAGCAGTAGTGGTTTTTGTTCCTGCACCACCTTAGCTGATGCATAGACAATAGCTTGTGCACCTGCAGTCAGCTCGGCTATTCTCACCGGCATGCTCTCTTTACCGATCGCAAGCATATCCACGTTATACAGTCGTCTTGCTTCCCCAGCGATTTTTCGCAGCTTGGGCAATATTGTGAGCAGGTTCTGGCGTGCCCTGACTGAGCATCTCATGTTCGTAAGTTGTACGGGCGAGAGCTCCTCAACCGAGATGCCGCCCAGTGTTGCGTCCAAATGCACCACATCTGCCTTGAATTGCCCCAGCAGTCTTAGGCAAAGCTCTGCCTCATGAGCAACTACGCCCAACCCATCTTCGACATCTCTAAAAATCGGTTCAACCACACTTATGTGGGTCTCTTTATAAGGCGGTTCAACTAGTACTGCCGCCGTAGCAATGTGGATCAGCGGGATAAAGTTCTCATCCAGTAAGGCGGCTGCTGAATCTGCGGCTATGATCTTCAAATTGGCACCTACCATTGCTTAGGTTGCTAAAGAAAAATTAGGTTTGCTACCTTATGCGCTTTCAGCGCCTTTAAAATCTAGACATAATAGGTACATTTCGCTGCTTTTAGCGCGACTGGCTGGTGGCTTTACCAGTTTAACTTCTTCAAAGTTCTGCTTAAGCATGTCAATATAGTCTTTTAGTAAATCGCCTTCGAAGACCTTGACAAAAAAGTTTCCTCCGGGGCATAGGATTTTTTTGGCAGTTTCAAATGCCTTGGTGGCTAGATCTATTTGTTTGGCGTGGTCTACTTCCCAGACGCCTGAAATGTTAGGTGCCATGTCAGATAGCACAACGTCTGCTTTTCGTCCTTGAGGCAGAAAACTCTTTATTTGCTCGATGGTCTCCGGTTCAGTTAAATCGCCGACTATGGTGCGTATGTAGGGCTGGACAAATGGCTCAATCGGCTTAAGGTCCACGCCTAGGACGAAGCCTTTTTTACCTGCAACTTTTCGGGCTGACTGTATCCATCCGCCAGGTGCTGCACCCAAATCTACGACTATATCGCCATACTTGATGAAATGATACTTATTTATGGACTGTGTGAGTTTATAAGTAGCTCTAGAGCGGTAGTTTTCTTCTTTAGCTTTTTTGTAGTAGAACTCGTTTTTCCTTTCTTTAATCCATCCCTTACCAGTGGGCACTACAAAGTTCTCCTATTTGGTAGGGGCTGTTGGACCTGATTCATCCTTGTCTAAGGAGATTATCCACGTGGTTAGCTTTTCGCAGTTTTTTGGCGAAATTGCTGTGGTGGGGTCGCATCGAGAGCTATCTTGGCACATGAGGCAGGGGCAGTCAACTATGCTTTCTATGCTAGCGGGCATGCGTTTAGGGAAAAGCCTGTAGGTCCACCTTCCTCCTTCTAGCTCTTTTTCTCTACGTATGAGTCCTTTCTCTTCAAGCTTTAGTGCGACCCTAGAGCCTTCACGGCTACTCGCTCCTAATTCACGCCATAACTCAGATTGAAGTACACCTTGATAACCTGTATTAACGACAAAATGGAGTGCCTTCTGTTCGAGGTCGTTTCGTTTTGGCATCTTCGATCAGTTCCAAGTTAACAGTAAATATAAGCTACAGTGGCACATAAAAATATGTATCCTTTAAAAACAGCGAATCCCCTTGGAGAAAATGACGTGTATGGCAACTAATAAACCTGACGAGCGTTACTGCCTTGGTATTGAATCTACAGCAGACGACTTTAGCATAGGAATCGTCACTTTCAGCGGGCAAATTCTGGCTAACGTTTCAGACAGCTACGTTCCTGAAGAAGGAGGCATACATCCACGTGAAGCCGCAAGGCACCACGCCGAAGTTGCCAACAGCGTCCTTGAAGAAGCATTCACAAAAGCCCTCCTAAAACCTAAGGACCTATCTGTTATCTCTTTTGCACAGGGTCCAGGATTAGGACCGTGCTTAAGAACAGGTGCAACAGTTGCCCGTGCATTAGCCTCCTATTTAGATGTGCCACTGGTAGGTGTAAACCATTCAGTTGGACATATCGAGATTGGCAAACTCACAACGGGTCTTGTTGATCCTGTCACACTTTACGCTTCAGGAGGCAACACCATGGTCACCGCTTACACCTCAGGCAGGTATCGCGTCTTCGGTGAAACCCTCGACATTGCGGTAGGCAACTGTTTAGATGTGTTCGCTCGAGAAGCAGGACTTAAGCCAAAGAAGGGACTGCCTTTAGGCGCAGCATTGGAGCGATTAGCAGCAGAAGGCAGAGAGTTGATTGCATTGCCTTATGTGGTGAAGGGCATGGACTTCTCGCTAAGTGGACTTTTAACGGCAGCTATTAGTGCACTTCGAAGGGGCGTTCGACTTGAAGATATATGCTATAGCCTACAAGAACATGCTTTCTCTATGGTGACCGAAGTAACTGAGCGTGCTCTGGCACATACTGAAAAAAAAGAGGTCTTATTTACAGGTGGGGTGGCAGCAAATACGAGGCTGCAAGAGATGCTGAAAATAATCTCTGAAGAACATGATGCACAGTTTCGCGTAGTACCCCGATCGTACGCGACTGATAATGGTGCCATGATCGCCTGGACAGGTGTACTAGCCTACACGCATGGCATAGTTACTCCCGTGGAAGAGAGTTTTGTGAAGCTGAAGTGGCGGGTAGATAAGGTGGAGGTTCCATGGATACGTCAATAGCGCCAATGTTGCTCAAGAAAGGCGCCGAAGCGAGCCTGTATCTAGATAACTGGCATGGTCGGCGCGTGATTATCAAGACTCGGCTGCCAAAGGTATATCGTCCTGCTACGCTAGATGTGATGATCAGGCGCTACCGTACAATACATGAGCCACAGCTTATGCACGAGGCAAAACGGGCGGGCGTATCCACTCCAACTATATTCATGGTAGATGTAGAGAATTCTACAATAATTATGGAGTATATTGAAGGCAGACAGGTCAAACAGTTGATAGATCACCTTTCAGAGTCGCAGCGTAATGGGTTATGCATAAAAATCGGTGAATCAGTAGCTAAACTACACCAATATGGCTTGGTGCATGGCGACTTAACAACATCGAATATGTTGATGAACGCTGACGGGCAGCTCTTTTTGGTGGATTTCGGGTTGGGTGACAAGACTTTTGAGCTTGAAGCGCAGGGTGTAGACTTACATTTGCTTAGACAAGCTTTGCAGAGTACGCATTTTAAATTCGCTGATACCTGCTTTGCAGCTATACTAAAGGGCTATGCCGGTATTGCGGGGCAAAGCGTTGCAGAGAGTATTTTGATGAAGATAAGAGAAATAGAAAAAAGAGGGCGTTACGTTGCAGAGAGAAAACAAGATGTATAAGGTGGACAATGTGCGCTTTAAGCTAAAAGGCAAGGTAGTTTTCTTTGCAACGGGAAACATTCATAAATTTAATGAAGTACGCTCAGCGATATCTCAGCATGGAATAACCATAGGTATGCTAAAAATCAAGGGTGTTGAAATCCAAAGTGACCAACTTAACGAAATTGCAGCTACAAGCGCAATAAACGCTTTCAAACGATGCCGCTTGCCTGTAATAGTGGAAGATGCAGGGCTTTTTATTGACTCACTAAACGGTTTTCCTGGACCTTATGCTGCTTATGCATTCAAGACCTTAGGCAACTCCGGGATCATAAAGCTTTTAGAAAATGTAGTAAACCGAAAGGCCACATTCAAATCTTCCATAGCCTACTGTGATGACGAATCAGGTAAAGTTGTCTGTTTCGAGGGGCAAGCTGTTGGAAAAATAGCCCTTCAGGAAAAAACAGAAAACACAGACTCTGCATTTGGTTTCGATCCTATCTTCATACCAGATGGAAGTAAGAAGACTTTTGCCCAAATGACCCTTGACGAAAAAAATCTCTTCTCACATCGTGCCAAAGCAGTAAACAAATTTGCCTTATGGTACAAAAACCAGTTGATTACATAGTTGGCGCTGGTATCCTGTTTTATACTTGTGGAAAAAATAAATATGCAAAGCCTTAGTGGGGGATAACAAGTTCAAAAAATGATGCGCATCTTGATTATTTTAACTCCAACAGTTTCATCAAATTTTGAGCTGAAGCCGTCTTTCTATTAATTAACTGTGTTTGGAAACAAATTCCCGTTATTGTAGCAATCTTCAAGTTTAACTTAATGACTGGATTTTAAATAAGCTGTAAAGAGACGCAAATTTTGCTTTTAGTTCAGCTAGTTTTAAATATTTGTGTACCGTGGGTGATAGGTGCAGAGTTAAGGTGTAGAGATGCCGAAACAGGAAAAAGGAAAATCACATTCGATTCGCCCAGTCAGCAGGCGCCCACCAAGCTGGTGTAAATACGAGCCAGAAGAAGTAGAAGCCTTCATAATTAAGCTCGCAAAGGAAGGTCACTCTTTAAGCAGCATAGGCACTATTCTAAGGGACCAATATGCCATTCCACTAGTTAAACCGATTACAGGTAAAAGCATAAGTGAAACCCTCCGCGCAGCAAACTTAGCACCCGCATTGCCTGAGGATCTTGCTAATTTGATGAAGAAAGCGCAGGGTATGGCTGTTCACTTAGAAAAATTCAAGAAAGACAGTCACAATAAACGCAACATGCAAATTATCGAGGCTAAAATCCATAAGCTGTCTCGATACTACAAGAAGACTGGCAAGTTGCAGAAGAACTGGAAGTACGAACCAAAAATCGCTTCCATAACCTAAACTTTTGTAATCAGTCTCTTTTTAGGCGCAGCTTACACGTAAAGCATATTGCTTACGTTACAGTACACTTTTAGAATCAACAATTTCAGTGTGAACACTATGACGTTGGAGAACACTCAAATCGCTACTTTCCTAGCCTCAGCTGAGCAAGCCGCTAAAGTTATTCGTGAAGTAGCAGAAAAAGACGGCTTCATCCATGTCTTCTCCCATTTGGACGCCGATGGCATATCCGCCGCAGGAATAATTGGTAAAGCTCTTTCTCGTCTTGATACACGATTTCGCATAAGAATTACCCAGTGGGTAGATGAAAAAATTATCGGCGAAATCACCGCGGATAAACCCGACCTAGTTATTATGACGGATTTTGGAAGCGGTTATATAGACTTGCTCAACGAAAAGATTCCAACGTTCAAAGTAGTCATTCTTGACCACCATCAGATTTCAGGAACTGCACAAAACCCTAACCATGTTCAAGTTAACCCGCACCTGCATGGCATAGATGGAGCAACTGATGTCAGCGGTTCTGGCGTAGCCTACTTCGCTGCACGTGCAATCGACCCACATAATATTGACCTCTCGCCAATAGCATTAGTTGGCGCCTTAGGTGACATGCAGGACCGTTATGACCAGCGTAAACTAGGCGGACTGAACGCGCTAATTGTAGAAGATGCATTAAATGCTAAACTTCTAGTTGTAGAGAAAGATTTGATGTTTTTTGGCAGAGAAACTCGACCTATCCACCGTACATTGGCAAGCACAACAAACCCTTTTCTGCCAGGCATAAGCGGTGAAGAAGACAAAAGCCTCGAGTTCCTCTCCAACCTCAACATTCCGCTCAAGGAAGGCGATAAATTCCGTGCTTTGAGGGATTTGACGGAAGATGAACGCAGGCGCCTGTGCAGCGCGTTGGCAGAATACTTACTCTCTAAGGGCATGCATTATGGTATAGCTAACCTCATCGGCAACATCTATGTGCTGACAGCCGAATCGCCTGGAACTGCTCTTCGGGACGCACGCGAATTCGCCGTTGTCCTCAACTCTACAGGACGCATGGACCGACCCAGCCTAGGCATTGCAGTATGTATGGGCGATCGAACCTCCGCACTAGAAGAAGCGAATAAAGTTCTCGAAGAATACCGCAAGAGCATCAATAAGTACCTTTTCTGGGTAATGGAAAAACCTGAACGCCTTAAAGAACTCGACAACATTTATGTGGTAAATGGTGAAGACTTTGTCAACGAAAAAATCATCGGCACCATATCCTCTATACTCATCTCCAGCCTTCCCAACATCGAAAAACCACTTATTGCTTATGCACAAGTGCCCGGCGAAGGCCTAGCAAAGATTTCCTCACGTACTACCGATATGGCCGTACACAAAGGTGTGAACCTTGGCGATGTCATGAAGGTAGCCAGCGAAAAATTCGGCGGTAAAGGGGGTGGCCACAACATAGCTGCAGGCGGCCAAGTAGCCCTCGATAAAGTCGATGAATTTGTAAAAATAGCTAACGAATTAGTAGGTAGACAATTGAAAGGCGAAAAAGTTGCAGGCAACAATAATCCTTGAATACGATGATTCAAAAACTGCTGCAGCCATAGCTAAAGCAGTCTCACCTGATAACCTTGATGCCCCCACCGGACTAGCTATTAAGACCGTGCTAGACGGCAACACCGTAGTAACCGACATATCCTTAAATGGCAAACTCGCCACCTTCATTGCTACCATCGACGATTTGCTTGAAAATGCTTCCACAGCAGAAAAAGCTCTACACGTTATCCGAAAAAACTAATTTTTAGGGGCAGTCTCTTTTTTAGGAAAAAGAAAAAGATGATTGTTTGATAGTTGATGCTATTTGTGCTTGCTACGTTGTCTAACTATTAATGTCGCTATAATGATTATCACTATGGCTATCGCCACAATTATTATGTGGATGCCATACTGATCAAAGAAGCTATTAGTGGGTGTAGCGGTTGTAGCCTCTTGTATGGTTATCGTATAGCTTTGAGCGGCTGTATGGAATGGATGTGTTTTCCAGTCCTCGAAGGCTACGCCTTGAAGAATATGTGCAGGTAGCATTGCACCGGTTAGAGTTGCTGGGAAATTTTCTAGAGGCTCGGATAAAACGAATTTTACAGTATATTCATCGACTATTACAACCTCTACAAGCGATTCATCCTCGCTTTCGTAATCCCTTATTGCGTCGTAGGTGAATTTTACGTCTGTTGCATTGAATTTTACACCATCATGCCAAGTTACTCCCTCTCGTAGGTGTACAGTCCAGTTCATCAAATCAGAAGATTCCCAGCTTGTTGCCAAAACTGGAACTATGGTGCCATCATTTTTGTCTGTCAGACTTTCAAAAACTTCATAGATTACATCATAGTCATATCTGCTATAACACCAATAAGGATTGTAACCATTCAATGGCACATCTTGTGGGACAGCTACAGTGATTTTAGTCTGCGACGTTGGCTGCTTTAGCACCCACTTTTCGGCTGCAGGCCATGCGTCAAAGCATTTATCAAAGGGTGCTTCTTCAAAGACTGTGGAGTTAAATACGATAATTCTTTTAGGACATACGATAACGATTGTTGGTTGTTCAACGTAAAACAGCTGCTGCCATTGCTTTAGGTACTCTAAGCGTTCAGTCTCGTTTTCGGTTTCTGCGATTAGTTTACAGAGTCGATCACTTTCAGTGTTATTCCAGAGGTTACTGTTTTCTCCTTCAGGTGGAAATTGACTGCTATGATAATAGGAGTATGGAGAGACGTAATCGCGATACTCGTATATTATCCATGCTGCGTCGAAGCCACCTTGATCATAAGTCTTGCCCACATCATCTGCAGAGCTTGGGAATAGTCTGCCTATAATGCTGTCAGCGTCGGAGCTATCAAAATGTGTAACAACTACATCTGTGTCTATTCCAACTGATTCAAAACTACTTTTTATCATATTAACTATCGCGAAGCCTTGTTCGGTTCCAGCTGCAACTAACAAGGTAATGTGGAACAGAATATCGCTTGATTCTACGTTATAGCCAGCTTGCGCAAGCAGTTGCTTAGCTAAAGTGACATTATGTGAGTAGGGCTCAAGTGATGTATCGTGGCCAATAGCCAGAGGGCTTATTCCAGACATAACGGCTTGCGTTACCTCTCCAGCATAGACAGTATCAACAATTTCTTGTCTTGGAACTAGATGACTTAGCGCCTGACGGACATATCGTGCGGCTTCTGAAGCTTTAGACGCATCTATTTGACCTAGCGGTGTATCTATACCGGTACCGAATACTGGATGCTGCATATTCAACTCTAAATGAGCAACTTCACCTACGTATTTAGTGACGTAACCAAATCCCAACTTCTTTACTGCATCGACATCGCCAATGCGGTAGAATGGGCTTATAATTGAAACAATGCCTGCCGATAAAGCTTCAAGTGCTGCATGACCACCGTTTATGTACTGCAAATTAAACTCCTGACCGCCAAAAGCTCCTGAGCTTTGCAAGGCAGTTTTGTTCCAATAGTTCTCGTTTCGAACCAATCTAACAGCGCCTGTTTCACTATCAGTTCCCATGTAGGCGTAGGGGCCAGTCCCTATAGGTCCATAAGCTGTATATGTGCTAGTCTGTTGACCTAACGCAGGAAAAACTGCAAGCATTAACGAAATACACAATAAAATAACCATGCTGACTGCTATTATTTTTCTTGCTATTCATTATATATGCTCATCCTATATCGTATGTCGTAATACTCATCTGCTTGCTTATAATTTTTATCATACTTGTTAAACGTACAAAAGCATTAACCTGTCTTTAAGCAAAGAAATACCTCAACCTATTTGGATTCAAATGGCAAATCTATACTACATATCACAGAGATTGGTAAATGAACCGTAGATTTCTAAATGATTCTTTTTCTAAAAGTTAATATTCCCTATTTGAATTGAAAGTTGACTATGTCGTTTCATGTTCGTCGAAAAGACCGCGAAATAACAGACCCTGATGCCTTAAAATTCGTCCTCAAATCTACTAAGTACGTCACTATTGCGCTTTGCATGAATAACGACCCCTATCTGGTGTCGTTAAGCCACGGTTATGATGAAGCCAAAAACTGCCTCTACTTCCACTGTGCTCCAGAAGGCAGAAAAATTACCTACGCCAAAGCTAACAACAACGTCTGGGGACAAGCCATGCTTGACTACGGCGTCACCGACGAATGCGACTACGCCTACACTTCAGTCCATTTCCAAGGCAAACTATACATAATCGACAACTTAACGGAAAAGCAGCACGCCATGGAGATCTTGGTACGACAGCTATCTGCAACCCCTGAAGCTAAACTGGCAAAAATCAGCCCAGAAAAACTCGCCAAAACCACCATGGCTCGAATCAACATAACCTGCATGACCTGCAAAAAACACCAAAACCCCAAAGCAGCCTCAACTTCCTGACAATTTCGGCTTTTTTTCTTCTGAATATATTTTGTTTAGACCAAAAAGTTATGTAAAACTTGATTATAACAATAAAATTGACCTTGCTTGAAAAAGCGTCTTACAATTAATCAAATTGATAAGATAAATCGATTATCCGCCACAGGTGTTTCCCTTTATAATATTTCTAGACATCTTAATCTTAGTAAGTCTACGGTTTATTATCATGCGAAAAGATATTGCCGCAAAATGTCCCTGTTTAATGTAGATTTTTTGAATGATGCTGAGAAGGGTTATGTTATTGGTCTTTTTCTTGGAGATGGATCATTTAATAAAGGACATAGCAATCCTCGATTCTTTGTTCGATTTGCCTTTGATGCAAAAAGAGATCAGGACGTCATTTCTCGTTTAACTCATATTCTTGGGAAAGCAGGAAAAAAAGTAAGCGTTTTTCCTTGGAAAAATAACACCATAGTAAAGGTGTGCTCAAAAGAGCTAGTAATTTACATCCAGCAGAATATAAAATACATTAAAGGTTTAAACAGTAAACGGGAAAAGCATCTTTTGGTACATAGCGATTGGCCAGCTGATTTTAAGTATGGCATTATAGCAGGAATTATTGACAGTGACGGTCATGTTCACAAGCATCTAGGTACAGAAATAAAAACCGTGTCAAAACAAATTCTTGACGACCTTACAACCTTGTTCAACGACTTAAATATCCCTATAACAACAACCGTTTATGAAGCTCCCAAAAGCAGCTTCTCAAAACTACCCCGTTACGCAATTTACATTGCCTCACCAGAAATAAAACAACTCTGCAGTTCACTTCCTTCAGTAAAAATAGCCCGTTACCTTTAAGAGCAAACATTTTTTCGAGAAAAGTTAATTAGTGAAAGACGTTAGTATTGTTGCGGCGCTTAGGCCACTTCAATAGAAAGCCCAGGTAGTATAGTTCGGTCTAGTATATGCGGCTGTCGCCCGCAGGACATCACGAACAAGTTCGTGGCCTGATCCGGGTCCGAATCCCGGCCTGGGCGCCACTTTTCTCTTATCTGTTATTTTTAGCATGTTTTTGTTGTAAGGGGTCATAGGTGCTGATTTCTATTTGGGTTTTGAGGGTTGTTGGTTTGACGTCTGAAAGTTTTGCTTCTTTTTGGTGTTCTTGTTTTGTGAGCCCTGAGTATGGAGGTATTTGGGGATGCTTGAATGTTTTTAGCTTAGTTTTTCTAGGAGTGTTATGTGTTTTTGAGCTTTTTAGATGCAAAATGCATATGAGAATAGTGCTGTTATTAGTTGTTAAGTATGACGTTTGTTCAAAATAGCAGCAGTAAGGCTGGCTCTGATAATTGGTTAGTGGATGTTATAAAACACGTTAACCATAATGTTTTGGCTGAGAATCAGTTTTCTACTCGTATGCGTCAAAGCAGCCAATGTGTGCTATGTAAGGGCTCAAGGAATCTTTGCGGTAAAACCCGCTGTCCCATAATGGTTAAAGTCAACACTTTCCTTAGAAGTATGCCGCTGTTGTCTAGCGAGGACATTGCTGGTGCCTCTCCGCCCAGTATTTTTGTCGGCAGGGTTGGTTACCCAAATGTCTACGTTGGTCCCCTTGTTCCGCCGGTTCATGAAAACACTAGTCTCTATGATTTACCTGAGCATTGGTTTGGGAAATCCATAGACGAAATTGTGGGCTTTCGTAGCCTGCTGGTGCGAGGTAAGCACCGTGTGAATGCTTACCAGTTCTCGCAGGCGGGCAAAATCGTGGATCAAACTATCGAGTTAGCCCTTGCAGACGATTGCGTTGATATAGAACTGAACTTGACAAAGAAGCCTCATGGCAGCCTGTTCATGGATGATGACATCCAGCCGTTTGGGCCATCTGCACCTATCCGCGATCTGCGCGCTGGCAATTCCCGTTTCAATCAGCATGTAGAGAAAGCCTACTATGACACAGACTTAAAAGCCACTCAAGCTGTGCGCGAACTCTACAAACGCGGCGTCATGGTCAGCAAAATCCAGAAAGCCTTCAGTGTAGGAGCCTTCGGCGTAGAAAAGAACCGCCGCCTTGTTCCCACACGCTGGAGCATCACAGCCGTAGACGACATCATAAGCAAAGACCTTATGGCGCAAGTGAAAACTTTTCCAGAAATAAACGAGTATCGCGTTTACGAATCCATCTATCTCGATAACGTATTCGAAATTTTAATGATTCCTGCGCAGTGGAGCTACGAATCTATGGAAGCCTGGTATCCGGGCACAACCTGGAACCCTAACGGCGAAAAAGTAGTCATTTACTCTGATGCGGAGGGCAACAATGGCAGAACCACTTATGCGCAAATCGGTGGCTGCTACTATTCTGCGCGGCTGGCTGTTTGCGAGCAACTTGTCAAAGAGCGCCGTCAAGCAACTGTCATTGTTTTACGTGAAGCCCGCCCTGGCTATATCATGCCTATTGGAGTCTGGCAAGTTCGCGAAAACGTGCGCAATGCCATGCGCCAAAAACCCCGCCAGTTCAAAACCCTCGGCGATTCGCTCAAGTTCATCAACAGCCGTTTTGAAATTCCTATGCAGCAATGGATAATCCAGGGCAAGCTGCTGCGTAAGGCGCTTTTTCAAAAAAGAATAAGCGACTTTTTCTCTGCAAATTAGAAGAACAATTACCCCGCTTTTGCCTTTTTGTCGTCTATATCTGCTTTTATTTTCTTTGGTTGTGGACTGGTTGATTTATTAAAATCAACCTTGTAAGGTTGACGGACTTATTCGTGTTATTAAATCTCCCTATATTCCTGTATATGCTGATTTGAAAAAATAAAAATTATACATGCATCTAAGTAATTGTGACTATAATCTTTGCTTTTTTTGGTAGTGTTATCTAGCTATCTATTTGCATGTTAATTTAAGCTAATTTTTTAACTTTAGATGCTATAATTATATGTGGTTTTTGGTGGTTGATATGCCTAAAAGTAAGAAAGAAAAAATTGAAGGTCTTGAACATCATAAGCAGCTTATGAGAGAAAAAGAGCAAAAGAAAAAAGAGAAAAAACAAACCCTAACGACAGTAAAACATGCTAAAAGATAGCGCACACTATTGCATTCATGTTTCGTCTTGTTTTCTAAGAGTTACTACATCTTTGGCACGTAGCGTTCACAAATAATCTAAAAATGCTTTCTTTTTATTGATTGCTGACGAAATTAAAGTCAAAATACTTTTATGTGCTTATATTCCAAAGCCTTCAAACATATATTGCGTCACTAAAAAAACACTATAAACAGCAGTTAGCAGTGCGCCATCTTTCCTGTCTAATACGCCGTCTTTAGTTATTATGTATACAATTACTGCTGAAATGACCA
>CAYRSV010000011.1:87824-90049 GCA_964427115.1 uncultured Candidatus Bathyarchaeia archaeon
CTGTCTAATACGCCGTCTTTAGTTATTATGTATACAATTACTGCTGAAATGACCATAAATATTCCCGTGAATAAAGGCGCAATAGGCTGATCAGGTCTGATGGGTTGTATTAATGCAATTACGCCAATAGTTAGCATTGAATCTGCAAGCACGTTGCCCAAAATGTTGCCCAGCCCAAGCTCGCCATGCTCTTTTTTAGACGCGCGAACTGCAAAGACCATCTCAGGCAAACAAGTACCAATGGCCACAATGACTCCTATAAGAAACAAAGGCAAGCCAAGCAGTAAACTTAGCTGTTGGGCATTTTCAGAAACTAGGCTTCCGCCAATAAACAAAAACGTTACACTTACGGTAAAAATTACGCCTTGGATAATAAGGCTGATTCTGCCTCTTTTTTGCAGATACTCTTGATCTTCGCTTCCATTTTTAAGCAAGGTATATAAATAGACTCCGAAGGCAAACAGCAAGATTATGCCATCAACTTGTGAGATGTCTCCGTCAACAAATAACAATACAGGCAACAATATTGCTAAAAAAGCCCTCTTAATGTGCTTAACTGTATCAGGATTTAGGTATAGTTTTCCTGAAAACAGCGCCACAACACCAATTGCCAAAGTTAGATCCGCAACGTTAGCGCCCAAAATAACGCCAAAGCCAAGTGCAGAGTTGCCCTCAAAAGCAGCTATTACACCAATCGACAGCTCAGGAAGCACCGCTATTATGCCTGCTATTATAACGCTGATGACAAACTCTGGAAGCCTAAATAATTGCGCTAGATTCAAAAGCCGCTTTATTGCTTCATCTGCACTAACAACAACAATAACTAAGCCTACAATGATTAGCAAAAGCGGAATTAAAACCATGATCTACCATAAAGATAAGTAATGCAAGAAATTTAAACATTAATAACTGCCTGTATAAGTCACAAACGTAAGCTATCCCCAAGAATATGACGACTCCAATGCAACTATCCCAGTGACTCAAAATCTAAAATCCAGCAAGTTAGTACACTATTTTAGTTGATGTTTTAGCGATATTAAATCCAGTGGCATTTGTGCCACCCTATGCTTTAGGCTTATTAAAGAGAGGTAAAGAGCAATTTTGGGTCAAACCAGCATGCGATGAAAAAGGTAGATAGTGCCGTTAATCCTGTATACGCTAAAGATAGCCGCCCAAACCAGTTTCCTCAACTGGAATAGCTAACTTCTGACATATCACTATGTTGCTGGAGGCTTATAGTTGCATACATTTATTTGGCTTGAGCCCCAAAATAATAGGTAGAACGCTTATTGGAGGAGAAGGAATAGTGAGAACGTACCGGATAGCCGTGCCTTTAGTGTGTTTTCTGCTTCTGTTTATTTTCACATTTAATAACGTAAGTGCCCAGACGGACTTGACGTGCTCAATTATAATCAACGGTGAAGCCAAGTTTACGACGTCTACATCGGTTGTTCTCGAGCTGAACTACACCGACCAGGGCAAATTTGGAGCAAAGTACGTAAGATATAGCAACGACGACACCTGGGACACCGAACCTTGGGAAGCTCCCTCACCAACCAAGCTCTGGACCTTAGAGCCTGGTGACGGGACCAAGACCGTGTACTATCAGGTATCAGCAGCGTCCGGAGCGCTTTCGAATACCGCATCGGCGACAATAGTACTAGATACAAAAGCCCCCGAGGGGTCGTTAGAGATTAACGGCGGCGCAGCCCAAACACAAACAACCGCAGTATACCTGACCCTGACCGCCACAGACCAGACTTCAGGCGTAGCCCAGATGCGACTATCAAACGATCCCCTGACGGACACCACGCCCTGGGAACCTTACACCGCCACCAAGCCCTGGAACATTTCTGACCAGCAAGGAGAACACACCGTGTATGTACAGTACAAGGATAACGCAGGTCTAGTTTCAGAACAGTATACAGCTACAATCATATTCCTCATACCTACTCCCACACCATCACCTACTCCGGCGCCAACACCAACGCCAACACCAACGCCAACCATGACACCGTCGCCCACTCCAGAGCCCACTACCCCGAGTCCGACACCAGGAAATACATCGCAGCCAACACCGACTCCTTCCCCCTCGCTCAAGCCATCACCATCAACCTCACCCCAACCAACAAGCCCTGACGATAGCCCCTCACCAGAACCCAGCCCAACCGCCAACCCCACACCAACTCCCACCCCGACGCCAGCTCCAACAGACACACCAACAC
>CAYRSV010000012.1:0-89035 GCA_964427115.1 uncultured Candidatus Bathyarchaeia archaeon
CTAATAAAACCTTCGATTTAGCCCTAAAACACTAATTGAAACTAAGGTCTATTAAAATATATTTTTGATGGCAAAGTTAAGTGTTAACCCCTTTGCTACCAACACTATCTTAAGCTTGTCGCTAAAATCCACTTAGCTACTGTCTCTCTATCTTTTATTTAATCTTAATTCAAAAAAGAAGGAAAGAGACTGTTTTGATTGATTAGATTTGTTTATTTGCGTCGCCTTAGGGCGATTGCGGCCGCGATGACAGCGACGATAATGACGGTGGCAGCAATTGCAACGTATAATGTGGAATCAGTAGTGCCTGTTGTTGGATCAGGTGCAGGGGTAGGTGAGGCTGTTGTTGTGGGTGCTATGGTTTGGGTAGGTTGTGAGGTTTGTGAAGGTGAGGTTGCAGTAGAAGTTGGAGCAGGAGATGAAGTAGGCTGAGCTGCTACTGCTGGACCAACGGCTAAGTAAGCACTATCTTGGGAACCTCCGTATGAGTTCGTGCCATCAAATGTTGCCGTTATGTGGTAGGTACCCTCAAGTGTAGGTGTCCAGGTTAGGCCGTATTTTCCATTAATGTCTGTAGTAGTTGTACCGATGTCAATTGGGTTTCCAGCAGGGTCATAACCAGTTAGTTTCACAGTTACACCTGTAGCGCTCTCTGGTTTTGGCATTTGCATATAGAGGTACTCCATCCAGGGCGTCATGCTTTGGTCTGATACAGCTGGAACAACAGAAAATTTACCATCTTGTACTAGCTGCTTTGCTCCTGCTGATTGATCAGTTACGGTACCAGTTAGTAGCACACTAGTGCCCTTTGGAATTGCTGTTTGTGGTGTCGTAATGGTCGTAGCGCTTGGACCTTTGCCGATAGCGTAAATTTGATTATCATAACTGTTAAGACCTACTAGGTAGCCATCTGCTACTGCTAAGCCGTTTGCCCAGAAAGGTAATACCCATAATTCATCGCCTGTATCAGCATCTAGACAGCGTACTTCAAATCCACGTTCTAAGTCTGGACCTGGAGAGTGTTCAAAGCCATATAGGTAAAGTTTGTTATCTGCTATGCAACCTATTGAAGCTGGACTTGTAGGCCAGTAGCCATCAAAACCCATTGAAGGTGTCGCATGGTTCCATAATAGTTCGCCTGATTTTAGGTCATATGCATATATCATGCCTCCTGCGCCAATGCTGTCAGCTGAAAAAAGTTTGCCATATGCGATAGCTGCTGTTACACCATACATGTGTAGTTCTGTTTCGGGTTGAGATGGGCCCCACATTAAATCACCCGTGAGAGTGCTATAGACGTACCACTGTCGCGTTTCTTTTGCGAATATTGCATATGCGCCGTCACCTATTGCGCCAACACTTAAGGTTACATTGCCGCTGGGCCAAGGATTGGTTTTAATCCATAGAAGCTTTCCTTCTTCGCCAGGCTTTAGACTAATGCCTGCCTGCGTGTAACTTGTAGGTGATGGAAATGTACCTGAGCCTAACCTAGCCATGTCTGTTGAAAGTATCATGATTTGGTTGTCCGAATCAATTCCTGCGTTTGAAGCTGTTGTGGGAATTTGTGAGGATAGGGTTACGTTTGCTGTATATCCAAGAGAAGCATTGATTGTTCCAGCTAGTGTAGGTCGCCATAGCCAGTAGCCATTGTTAGCTAAAGGTGAATTTGATGGGTACGAGTTTTGTATGCAGGCTGTACTGTTCCATACGGTCATATAACCGCCTCGTAAGTTAGGAGTATAAATTATTATACTTCCGTCAGGTGCATCCATTCGACTTGAGGCACCGAACATAACTGAAGCAGTAGGAACACCGCTTATATCACATATCCAGTTGCCGGTAAATGCATCATATAGCGCCCAAACACTTTGCCCTGCATCGGTGTATGTTGACCACAGGTAGGGTATTACACCGTGTTGATTTGGCGAATTATAGTTGAGCAATTGACCGAAGGATAGCTGTGGATAATTTTGTTTAAGGAAGCCGCCAGAGACTTGCATCGGTCCACTACCGTTTTGGTACCATAGTTCTTTTCCTGTTCTTAGATCAACTGCAGTAAAACCATATATTGGTGGCGTAGCTTTGTTGTAGTAAAGTACACCATTCATGATTATTGGAGGTGACCAGTAGCTTTCATATGAGTTTCCTGTGTAGTATGCATTATCAGCGAAGTTGCCTCCAACGGTGCCGCCAAAGGTTATGGGCTTTGTCCACATGATATGGGCTGTTTCAGGTGCGGTAGAGTATAGGTTTATTATACTTCCAGTCCCTAGCCAGTTCCCTGCTATGTTACCCCAACCCTTGTTTATGTTATTAATTGGACGTGTCCAGTAATCAGTTGGAACTGGAGTGTAGGTTGATTGTATAGGTTCATTTTGTACAGTAACTGAAATTTTATTACTTATGCTTGGCATAAAGTAATCACCGATAAAGACGCTTGTTCTTGAGATGTCAGTTTGACTTGGGGCGGGATTAGATCCGGCTAAGGTTTGTCCTGGGAAACTCATTTGGAAGGTATATGTACCAACTTGATTGGGAGTGTATATTTGGAATACTGTGCCTACAGGGTCAGATGTTATTGATGTGAGCTTTTCTGTTGATCCATCAGGCTTTGTAATTTCTATTGATAGATTTTCCCAACGATCACCGTAGATACCACTGGCAGTCGGCGGTACTTTGTCTAACCAGCCAAATAGATACATTGGTTGATTAACACCTATAGGATTTGGATATGCTTGCATGTATGCATATGTTGGAACGTCTATTGGAGGCGTTCGGGCATTAGCTGTTGAAATAGCCAAGAAAGCAGAGCTAACCAGCATCAGAACTAGAACAGCTGCGAAAGGTAATCTGTTTGTATGTATTTTAGATAATGTTTTATTCCTTAGTTTAAAGAGCATTATGTTATTCCCTCCGTTTATAAATAAAACAAGTAGCCAGCAACTACTTATTGTATTGTAGGTCGGAGTCCGACCAACATAGAAAATTTATCATAGAAGCAATACAGATAAAAGAATAAATTCAAAAAGGTGTATTGTCTGGCCTATTTTTGGCATTAACTTAATTTAGTAGTTTTCAACCACAACATAAGAGAAATGCTAAAATGTTAACCCTTTGTTGCTACTATTGTTTAATAACCGTCAAAAGACTTACTATTTTCCTATAATGTTTTTGGTAATAAAAAAAAGGGTGTTATTTTTTTTGTTTAGTGCGCACGTCTTTTTAGCAGCAATGCTACTACGATGACTGCGACGATGATGGCTACGGCTGCAACTGCAATATAAGTTGCTAACGATGAATCACTGCCAGGCTCTGGAGCAGCAGTTGGAGAAGCAGGAACTGACGAGGTGACTGCTGGAGCTGTTGGCGAAGTTACTGGAGAAGTTGTTGGGCTTGTTGGCGAGGTTGTTGGTTGCGGGCTGCCACTTGCGTGCGCGGGGCCTACTGCAACGTGGGTCGTTGAGTATGAGCTATAATAAGATTTTGAGCCTTCGAAGGTGGCGATAATCTCGTATACGCCTTCAAGCGTTGGTTCCCATAGAAAACCGTACTTGCCATCCATGTTAGTAGTGGTTGTTCCTATGTGGATAAATTCGCCGTTAGGATTAATAGCATCTAAAGTTACACTTACACCTGTGGCATTTTCGGGTATTGCTTGTTGCATGTATAAGTATTCCATCCATGCTTGCATGCTTTCGTCAGAGATAGCAGGTGTGCCTTTTGCTCCAGAAGATTGATCAGTAACTGTGCCTTTTAGCAGTATAGGGGTACCTAGTGGTTGGGCAGCATCAGGCGCTGTGACTGTAGTTGCACTCGGCCCTTTTCCATAGACGTATATTCTATTGTCATACAAGTTTAAGTCCACAAGGAAACCGTCTGCTATTGCGGGACTGCTTCCCCAATGAGAAATTTTCCATAATTCCTCACCGGTATTAAGGTCAATGCAGCGTAAGTTCGGACCACGATACAGAGGCATAGAAGGTGAGTGTTCAGTAGAGTGAATGTAGATTTTTCCGTCAGCAATGACAGCGCCAGAGATCGGATAATTGCCATAAGCAGATTCATAACCGATGCCTTCCGCCACGTATTTCCACAAAATTTTACCAGTTGATATGTTATATGCTCTTAATTCTCCGCCATAACCCCAAGTTATGAGTTTTCCCTGATAGACGTTGCGGCTCATACCATAGTAGTTAAATGATACTTCAGGTTCAGTTGGTCCCCATATTTGCTCTCCTGTTTTTAGACTGTAGCCCCACCATTCCATTGTTACTCGTTGTGAAAAGAGGAAAACGTCATCTTCAGGATACACATATGGTCCACTAACGCCTGCACCAGCAGGATAAACGAGGTCGGATGCTCCTTCTGGTGGTGTAAAGGTTATGTTCCATAGCAAGGTTCCTTCTTTGCCTTTTTCTAAGCTTAAAGCCCACAAGTGACCCTTCTCTGTGTATGTACCATTGTTTTTGCCAGAAGTTCCACCAATAATATACTCGCCTTCTCTAATAGCATAAATTGATCCTGCTACAGGAGGAATAGTTACATTTAATGAGAAGCCGTTTCGTCCGTCATATGTGTGATTTAGGATGGGTCTCCAGCACCAATACCAATTCCTTAGCCAAGGAATGCCTTCTTGGATAGCATGTGTTGAGTTCCAGATAGTCAAGCGCGTTCGAGCAGAGGTAGGTCCTACAAGATTGTAAAGTAGTATACTGCCGTCTTTACCGTAAACTTCTGTACCGCTGGAAACGTTTGCTATGCTGCAGATATAGTTGCCAGTGAATGCGTCAAACATCATCCAAGTATTAGTATCAGGTCCACTAGTGCTCCACAAGTATGGGAAGCCTCCGTGCTGGTTTGGCGAATCATAGTTAAGTATTTGACCAAATGATAATTGCCCTACTTGTATGGCTCCTGATGTGTCTGTACGAAGAGCATCTGATCTTTGAACATAGTCATCACCTAGCGTAGAATTATATGTTGCTCCTCCAAGTACTATCGGACCAGTGGTATTCTGGAAGAATAGCGTTTCGCCAGTGTATAAGTCTGTTGCGTACCAGCCATATCTCGGGGGTGTTCTTACATTGTAGTAGATTCTTCCGTTAAGAATTATTGGAGGAGACCAATATGATTCGTACGATAACCCTGTATAATAGCCTACATTGCCAAACCTAGCATCCATAGTTCCTCCATCAAGTAACGGCTTTGCCCACATTATATGTGCACTTTCCGGTCCTTTACCATAAGCAAATCTAGTAGTAGGACCATTTTGTTGCGCTGCTCCAGCAAGCCAGTTACCTGCAAGCGGCCACCAGTCTCGATTCAGATTGTTGATTGGTCGAGTCCAAAATCCCGTTGGTAAAGGAGCCTCAGGCCAATTTTCTATTTGCTTCTCTTGTACAGTGACTTCATATGGGGAGCTTGTACTGGGCAGAAAAGTATCGTTGACATAAGCGGCACCGCTAATTTGGTCAATTGTTTGGCCAGGGTATAATGGAAGACCTGTCAGCTTATGACCTAGGAATCGAGCTACAATAGTGTATGTACCTATTTGATCAGGCGTATATAAAAGATAGCCGCCACCTACTGGATCTGAATTGTATGGACCCATAGTTACTTTGGTTGAGTCCGGCTTTGTAATATCTATTTCAAAAGTCCATCTGTCACCATAAGCACCTTGTGCTGTTGGTGGGTATGAGTTGATCCAGTAGACGATAACCAACTGCTGACCAGAACCTATTGGATTTGGAGAAGCATTGACATAACAGTAGGTGGGAATATCCCATGGGGGAGTATGCGCATTAACTACTGATATGCCTGACATGATTGTAGATGCAGCCATAATTATGGTCAAAACAATTGCAACTACTGAAGCTCTTTTTGGTTTCAAATTTTCAAACATTTTTTTCCTCCTTCGGTCTGTTTTTTCGATCTTAGCTAATCCGAAAAATTCCCGCTATAGCTTGGCGTTATGTCTGCACAAGCTATCCTTTATTGGCCATGAAGTTATCCAACTTTTCGGATAGCCTCAGAACGAATAAGCAGAAGTTAAAAACAAGTAATATTTAACATCTTGCAGGTCGTACCGATACCTACACTCAATATCAAACGATTTCAATTTTGCCGTATCATATAAGTAAAATATTAAACATAAAAACCGAGATTGAATTAATTCTTGGAAAGAGCATTTGCCTTCTTGAGTTGGCGTATAAATAACATATACTCCACCTACAGGGTCAGAAGTTAAGTGGTCTTGGGTTTCTGTAGTTCCATCAGGTTTCCACATCGTTATTGATAATTCACGCCACCTGTCACCGCCAGCGCCAGCTGCCGTCGGAGGATACACTGATAGCCAAGCAAAAACGTATGCAGTTTGACCTACTCCAACTGGGTTAGGCGAAACAGCGATGTTAAGATAAGTGTCTACTTCCTTAGTATTGGCGAAAGGTACCGAAGAGGGCAAGACCGCGATAGTCATCACGGCTAGGCTGCGAGTACAATGCATTGTTTCTTAATATTTTTCCCTTTTTTAAGGAACTTTTTAACATAGTCTCTTCTTTTTTAATATGAGCCCTATTTAACACTAAATATATTTAAAATTTATCAAAAAAGTAGTTAACCTATTTTTCGACCCAACAATTACCTTTTATTAAGAAGGATTCAATTTTGAAAGATTTGCTTGATGACATACTGACAAAATTCGTTAATTGGGAGCCTATCCGAAAATTCGACGCTTCAAGTTATCTATAAAAACCGTTTCTTATCAACAAGGAAAATACCTCATTAAGAATAGCTAGAAAAAACAATTGGAACATTTTTCGGATAGGTTCTGGTAAAAAGCTGAAAACATCATCTGAATATGAAATGTATTGCAAAGTGCTTATAACAGCGGAAAAGAAATTTGTTGTGGGAAAAAATCATGTGTGAATTTAACGTTCTCCTAAACGGAAAATCAGTCTTTAAAGACGTATACTATGCCAAAAATGAAAATGGTAACGTTATCTTGAAAAATGTTCTAGGTGAAATAAAACAAATTCCCAACTGCGCTATTACCGAGGTAGATGTAAACAGCGCCAAAATGGTCCTTACAGCCACCAAAACATAAGTGCATCAGAGCGCAGCTTTTTTGTTACCCATAGGTTTTTACTAGTATAAAGCTATTGAGTTCTGTTATAGAAGCCCTAGCATGTATGTATCTATTCAGCAGAAAAATCAATAAAACGCTAAATTAGTGCTGGCTTAACACTTACATCGTTTTTGATAAGTAAACTAAAGAATCTCACAACTTGTCTTAGAAAAGAGGCAATTTAAATTGAAACAGTTTATTTTAAAAAAGGAAAAGGGTGGGTTTAAGGTTGCCATTTGTCAACGAGATATTTGGGTATCTCGCTGCTATCTCTTGGTCCGACTTGAACTTTCCAGCCGCTGAGTTCTTCGATTTCGCCGCTGATGCGTGAGGCTTTACCGGGGATAATAAGTGTGCGATGCTTGACTTTGTTTTCTACGCCGCTGGTTTTCAGTGCTTCTGCGACTTTTTCTGCGGTGAGTTTGCGTCCTGCAACTCCGCTGTCTATAGCTGAGCCTTCTGATTCTACAACTACTAGATAGGCACTTGTCTTGGAGCTTTCGATATCTGAAGCGACAGTATAGTATGTTAGTGCAAAGTTTGAGGTGAAGAATACTGGTGAATTCTCATCAGGTGTACCAAAGACCTTAAGACCTGGTGCGACTGCAACTGGTTTTCTTGGATCAGTGTAGATGTTCTGACGCAAGATTACTGCGGGTAGCTGTTCCCAGCCTTTGTTACCATGGAGGATTACTATATCTGCATAGCGGACGATTAGCATTCCAGTCATCTGGGCCTCTCGCCATTCGATAACTTCATCTGCTGTATCGCCTTTGTTAACCCAAGCGGTTGCTGGAACACCCATAAGTGGGAATCCTGCCAATTCGTCACCGTTTTTGGTTGCGGCTCTGCGTAGCATTGTAAAGTTATTTAATGTGTCTGCTAGACCCTCGTTGTAGAACGTTCCGGGGTCTAAAACTATGTCTTGCACGCCGTAGTTTTGTAGGGTCTTTGCTAGGGTCATGAGGTTATTCATGTCGTTTGGTGCAGCGGCAACTAGTGGGCAATTGTACATTAAGGCGAGTTCAGCCATGTCTTTCCAGTTTTCCATAGTTGCAGCATAGAGCAGTGGTCTCGCTTTGGGTATAGCCATTACACCGGCTTCAAGCACTGTCGGGTTTAGTGCACAAAGGATTAGGGGCAGGGTTGTTGTTTCAGAGACCTTTTTAACGCAGGCTTTGAATTTTTCTGCATCACCGGAAGTTGAGCGAACCGCAATCATATCCAGCTTTAGATTGTTGCCGATATATTCGTAGCTAAAGTCTTCAGTATCTTTTACACGGCTGACTAGTTCATTCTCAGGCATTTCATCGGTTACATCTATAGCTATAGCAGTGGGGTTGAAGTAAGTAAATTCGTGGCGGTACATGACTAATTTTCCGCCGATTTTGCGGGCTTTATCACCGACGCCGATAACAACTTCTTTAACAGCGGGCTTTAGCATTTCTTTGAGTTGTTTATAGTTTTTCTCGTGCTCTTTCTTTAGTAGCGGCTTACATTGGTCTATGTTTGCTTCGCGGTTCACAATCTTTGTTGCAAAAGCCATGCAGTTTTCATAACCGCATTCTTTGCAGTTAATTTTTGGGAGGAGCTTGTAAATATCTATTGGGCTTATTTCTTTCTTAGCAGCTTTTTTGCTCATATAGAGTACCATCCAGTTTATGGTTTAGCGGTTACCCAATCTAGGTATTTGCTTGGGTCTACTTTTTGTCCGTTGGATAATCGGCTAATAACGTCTTTAAGGGTCTTTACTGCAGCTGGGTGTATCATCATGAACATGTCTACTCCTGCAAGTAACAAAGTTAACGCGGTTGTTGCTTCCCAAAGTGGACCTCTGAGTTCACGTGGTTCGTATTTGGCATCCATTTTCAGCCAAGCTTCACGTGCAGCCCAAGCGTTGGTCGTGCCTGAAGACATTGGGTGTGCAAGTTCATTGTCGCCCATTAAGGCTGCGAGTCTGGCGCGTTCCATATTTGTGAAGGCGTAATCTAGACCATACCCTAATGCGGCTGTAGATAAGTCCATAACTATGTCTTCTGGGGCTAGATAGTCGTAGAGTTTGCGGTTTAACTCTCGGGCCATGTTTAGATCCATTGGAGTGAAAGATAGTACTGCGTGGTTGTTCTTCTTTGCTAGTTTTGCAATGTTTTCAATTTGCATGTCACGGGTAAAAGAGTTTAGTAGAAACCTTTCACCTGGAAATGCCTGTGTTACTTCTTCGAACAGTGCAGTGTCTTTGACTGGGTCACCGCATCCACCGATCACAAGCGGAACGTCAACTGCTTGCAGAACTTTTTCAATAGTTTTCACTGCGTCTTTTGGTTGTGCATCCTTCAAAAGTGGGTCGACACTGATTAAGTGGATTGTGATCATGTCTGCACCGAATTTGTTAACTGCGAGTTTTGCCCATTCTGCGGGGTCGCCGACAACGTCTTTAACGTGCATCTTGACAGCTTTGCTCAGTGGCACTTCCATATCAAAAACGTCCATAGTTACGATTGGTGGATGTATGGTTGGTCTTTCGAAAGTGTAGAAAGCGGGAGTTGTCTCGCCGCCTATGATTATGGTTTTGCCGCGTGTGCCACCTTCAGATTTTGTTGCGCCAAGTTTTACCTCAACAACTTTGCCGGGGTACGTTTCAATTGGGGGTGTAAAGGTTGACTGCAGTAGAGATATTGGTTTGCCAGTCTTTACTGCTTGGGGCAATTTGAGTTTGGGCATGAACTGTCCGCCCATTCCAGGCTCAAATGACAGCTCCATGTCCCCCACGTCCATCTGGAAGTCTTCCAGCTCAATCTCCTCAAACTTTGCGAGAAGATCGAGAAGCTCAGAATTGAGCTTCAAGGGATTGTCTTTGTCTTCTTGGTGTGGCAAGGTGCTCACCGTTTATTTGGCTTTCTCGTTTTTGACTGTTTTAATGATGACTTTGTTGGCGTAGATCTTTGCGTCTTTGAGGATGATCTTAAAGCCACCAGCCATTACTGGCAGTGAGGATGCGGTCATTACGGGCATCATTGCGCCTTCTGTTGGTGTCGCTTCTTCTGCTGCTGGCGCTTCTTCTACTGGTGCAGGTGCTTCTTCTTGAGCCCATCTTGCTACTACTGGGTGGTTCTCTTTCTTTAGATACTCTTTAAGTGCATCAACGTTCTGGGCGGTTTCTTCTGTTGCAATTTTACCGATTACATCTTTGGGTATGTACTCTGCGACACGTTCTTTGACTTCCTTAGGCATCCATACTATGCGGTTCCAGCCACCATCTGCCGATAGGAACTTGTTTGAACGCATGTATTCGATTGAGAGACCATGGAACCCATCAACTTGTCTGCCGCCTGAGGTGGAGTCAGCAATTGTAGAGAAGGGTAAGCCGCTTACGGTTGCACCTTTGAAGTTTCTGTCAACTATACCTAAGCCATCAACTTCTGGTATGTAGAAAGCTACTGCTTCGAAGCATCCACATGAAGTGTGTGGGTGGTCAAATGCGGTGTAGAGCCAGATTTGATTGATTTCGCCCATAGTGCGTTTCTTGGCTACTTCATTAATGCCTGTATATTCGCCTTTTTCTGCATTAATTAGTTGACCCTTGTCGATAGCGAAAACTGGACCCTTGGGGTCAATACTTGCTGAGGCTTTGCCGTCGAACCAACTGATGGCACCACAGTTGCTGTAGCGTTGTGGTGTGATAACACAGACGTGGGTTGGAGCGAATGATTGACATAGGGTGCAGCCATAGAATTTATCGACTTCTTCATCTTTAAGACCCCTAGCCTTTGCGTCACGTGCTTCGTAATCTGCAATGGCGCCGGCGTAGAGTTCATGTAGTTTTGCGGGATCAGTGATGAAGGTTATTTGCAGTTTCTCAATTATGGGCAATTCACTTTTGTAAAGTCGGTAGAGGATTTTGCCAATGATCTCGAAGCTATTGAGACCTTTTGCGAAGGATTTTTTGCCAACACGCATCCAGATGTCATAGCGCTGGTTGAGGTGCATGAATCCTTCGATGTAGTTTAGATAACCGTGGAGGCGCCTTTCAATTACGCCTTCAAGGCCTGCATCCAAGGTTGCTCCTGCGGCTTCGATTAGAATTGCTAGCGGGTGAGAAGCGCCTTCTTTGAGATCCTTTAGATCTGGACCGACAATGGTAACTTTGCCGTCTTCGACTTCTTCAAGTGGTTTAACTTTTGCTAGTTCGAATTTTTCTTTGACTGTTGGACCGCCGAGTTCAACTTGCATATCGTTTTTGCGTATGCGTTCACCTTCGTAGATGACGCCTACGTCTACAGGTATGTCTTTAAACATGGACATTTTCTTAGTTTCCTCCTTCTTTAAATTTTAAAGTCATGACTTTGAGATTTTCTGCCCATACATCCAAAGAAGAGTTGGGGAAGGACCAGCTTGCGTGGGGGTGGTGGAGATTATCTATGGTGATAGTTTTAAGCTGTGGTGCGAAATGTTTGAGTCCAGATAAGATGAGGGCTTCCATGTAGTAAGGCATACCAACAAAGACAGCCACATCGTGGGGACCTTTGCCATCTATACCTTGCCACTTGGGATCGACTAATCTGTTACCGATGTCCATAGCAGACATGAAGCCTGCTGGTTCGTATCCGCGTTTGATGAATTCACCAACCATGTTGGCGGTTGCTACCACAGGGATTTTTGATGCATTAGCGAAGTCTATGAGGTATTCAATGAGCAGTTTATCACCTAAAGTGCGCTCAATTGCGTAGCTTCCCACCACAAGAATGGGGCGGGCGGCTTTCTTTATCAGAGCCACTGCTATTTCGGGTTTTTGTATAGGGGTTGCTTTTTTTGTTGCTGCTATTTCTGCACATTGCCAAGGTTCACATGACATATCTTATCACTCCTTAGATTTACGGATCATTCTAGGAAGCATTGTTGGGTCAGGAATTTCTCGCTCTTTCCATCCTTTTGCTTCCAAGATACTTGTTACTTCTTCTTTCATGGTGATGGGGATATCGGCTGCTGTTCTGACGAATTTGTCGATATCTTTTGGCATAATGCCGTATAGTCTTTTGTGTAAGTCGATGTAGTGAGAGAGCTTGCCTGAACGTCCCTTTGTTGTATCATTTGGCCGCATTGTAAATTTTGCAATCGTGACCATAGCTTCTTCTTTTGTTTCAACGCACTGGAAGAGGTGTTCTGGTGCTGGACCTGTGTAGACTTTTTCGCCTGTGCGTGCATCTATGCTATACCAGTTTTCGTCTTGGTCTTCTCTGCCCAAGAGCATGCGTCGGTATTTGCTGCCATGCGGACCAACGATTACTGGGACGCCTAAGCTCCAGAAGCCTGAAGCAATTGAGGCTGCTTTCTGCGAGTATGCACCCCAAGCGAGACCAACTGCGCCGATACGATTGTGGATGTAGTCTGCAATTTCTTCGTAGTTGCCTCGCAGGTTTCGTTTTGCGAAGATGTTTGCTACTTTAATTGCTGCACCTGCAATGTGAGAGTTTGATACGCATGAGCCTATGTTGGCTACGCCGCCTGCTTCAAATCCGCCCGAAAACTCTTCGTATAGCGTTTTTCCTTCTTCGTTTTTATATGCGCCGGCAGACATTGCTGAGCAGCCAGTGGTAACTACGATGTAGCGCCTCTTGGCGAATTCTCTACATATGTCGTAGACATCTTTTCCGCCTTTTGGATAGTTTGCACAACCTACTGCGGCGAGAATACCCGGAATTTCTCCAAGGACTAATGGACCACCGACTTTGCGAATTTCTAAATCTTGCACTGCGCCTCTACCTACACGGCAGAAGTTCTTTTCTTCAGTCATATATCGTTGACCAGCTCTGAGTATGTAGCTATGAATTTTGAGGTTGACAGGGCATGCTTGTTCGCAGCGACCACAGCCTATACAGGCTTCATATAGGTCAGCCAGCTTGGACATATTGCCTTCAGCAGCAGCAGTTAATGCTTCTGAAATTTCTAGGTCTTGTGGGCAAGCACGTCTGCATAAGTTGCAGTGTCTGCAGGTTTTTGCGAGTTCTTGGATTTCTTCAGTTGTAGGAAGAACATTAAAGTGTTTACGAACTGGAGCAACTTTTTGAACAACTTTGACAGCTACTTCGCCAACTTTATCAGGATCAAGGAGCAATACGCCGGGAACTTTACCGCTTACTAGGTCCGCAACTATTTCATCTACAGGGTCATTTGTACGGTCTTTGTAGCCCATACAGTTTTTCTCTGATGCTGCAATTACAGGGGTTTTTACGCGTCTAGCTTCTTCTGCAATGTCTGTAAGAATACATTGCTCATCTATAACGAGTAAGTCAGCGTTACCAGCTCGTATGAACCGTCTTTCCCAAGAGATTGGCCCGACAATTTTTGCGCGATTGTAATACCGTGTATTATCAATTGCGGTACAGCATAAGCCAACGACTTCCATTTTATCGTCAACTTTAGTTTGTTTCATGTATTCAATTATGCCTACGGATGGCACAACGTTATGACCAATGACCAAGATAACTGGTTTTGAGGTGTCTACTGTTCCAATACCCATTTCAACGAGCGGTGCTTCGGGATCGGCTTTTGGCAGGTTTAGAGTTGAAATTTGAGCAATATCCGCTATTTCCATACCCACTTGGTCCATCCTGCCAGCATGGAATGCCTTTGATTCAAAGTCTAGATTGTTGCCTTCTTGACCAGTGTGGGCTGCAGAAAGACAGTGAGTAATTTGTGATTCAGTATAATCTAAAACATCTGCTAAGTCGCCTAGTGTTTGGGGTCTTATACCAGTAATAAGTCTTGTGACTGGGGCTTCAATTTTAACATTTAAACCACCTACGTCAATAGGAGAGCGCCTGCCATATTTCCCGATTAGATGATCAACAACGTGTCGAGCGTGTGCGTTGTGAGTTGCAGCACCTATGCTGCAGGCTAGAAGTACTATACGAGATGATTGGGCGCCAATATCTAGTCCGCATGCCCCACGTTTTCCTGCCGTCAAGTCACATTTACCATAGGTGCATAAGCAGCACAAATCGCAATCAGGCATGTAGAAAGGCTTGTACTTGTTAAGGAGTTTCAAGTCCCAATCCCTTAGAGTCGTCAAAGACGGCATCGGAGTTGGCCCCATAGGTTCAGTCCATGAATCATCAACAACTTTACCTATAGAAATATCAAGATTCTTAATTAGACCCGTGTTGGTCTTCATTTCGTCAATCTTTACACGCAGGTTTTTAGTTGTCAAGTTAGTTAACCTCAGTAAAGGTTTAGATAATACCGCCTTTCCGCTGTTTTAAACCTTTCCAGCATAAGATTGCAAAAATAATGTAATAAGTAAGCAATAAAGTGGCGTTTAAAAAAGAAAACAAGTCAAGTAACACGTATATTAAACATCGTGTTACCTTGGTTTAATTACTAAACATGATTAAAGGTACCCTGCATTTATTAGTATCTGCTTCACCGATTGGTAGCCAGCATTATCCAGAGGTAAATCCAGAAGCGATTTACCGTCTAAAACGTATTCGTCGATTGTTTCGTCAGCCACAATTTTTCCCATGTATTTGGAATTAAGCTCAGCTTCAGCTTGACCTGCACGTTCTTCTGGAAATCGGTAGCCGCCTATAAGGTAGAAGTTGTCGAATTCCATCTCGACCTCTTTCGCTATGCGGAAAGCGCGTTTAGCGTGATCAATTGATTTTTTGGAGTGGTCAAGCATTTCAAATATGTCGTTAACTTTAGAGGCAATACGCCTGTTAAGATGCTCAAGTCCGGCTGGCGAGTCGATTATAACGTAGGCATAGTTTTTAGTAAGTCCTTCAAGCGCGGCTTTGAGTGCAGTGTTGGGCATACAATAGCAGCCTTCAACCCATTTTGTGCCCACAGACATAAAGTCAAAGTGTTCACTTTCATACATACCTTCGCTGAGCAGACGGCTTTCTATGCGCTGTGCGGGTGGTATGCCGACGGTAGTTCCACCCTTTTGGATGAATGTATCAACTATAAGCTCTGCCATGGTGGCTTTACCTTGTGCTTTAAGGTCCACACCTAGCATTTCTGCTAAGTTCTGATCAGGGTCCGCATCCACTAATAACAAAGGAGATTTGCCTGCTTCTATGAAGGCTTTTGCAGTCAAGGCAGTAAAACTAGACTTTCCAGTTCCACCACGCCCGATAGTAACAATAGTTTTCATACAAATTAGCCTCAACTAGGGTTTGATACTTTCTTTAGCAGCAAGTCGCATATATTGTCTATGGTCTTCACCGAAGGAAACTCCTTATTCTTGAGCGGAGTTTCGCCTTGCATATCTGCCTCTGTAATTTTAGTATCAAAAGGTATGAGCGCTAGTACCTCTAATCCATTTTTCGATGCAAAGCCGCGTATAGCGTCTTCCTGTGCCTGATTCATGACACGATTGCCCACCAAATAGAGTTGTTTCATGCCCGCGGCGGCTGCAAAATCGTGGATTTTTTTAGCAATCTCTAGCGATTTAAGATTGGAATCGGCAATAATGAGCAGGATATCCATAGCTCTTGCGGTACCACGCCCGATGTGCTCTACACCGGCTTCAAGATCCAGTACTACGGCTTCACCGCGATCAACAACTAAATGGCGTAGCAGTTCGCGCACGACCGCCGTAGGTGCACACATACATCCTGAACCCATGGACTGCACCGTACCCATAACAATCAAATTAGGGCCTATTGGCGTCTTCACCGAATAATCACGCACAATATCATCTACACTAAATGATAGCTTATAGACGCCTGAATACTCGGTCTTCGTTTTAGATTCTACCAGAGGCTTATTTTCGGAAATCGGAACAATTTTGCGAGTCTCCTCTGCCGAAAGCCCTAACGTCAAAGCTAGGTTTGGCGAAGAATCAGCATCAATTGCAATAGTCTTAAAACCGCGCTGCGAAAAACCCGATGCTAAACCTCCAGCAATCAAAGTTTTGCCAACGCCACCTTTACCAGCAACAGCAACCTTCATACAAATACAACTCAAAAACAATTTCTTGTATAACTTAATTTACGTTTCCGTAATAAAGTATTAGAATTTGCAAGCAATCAATCAAGCATACAATAATGTAGGATGTTTTTACGTAATTGAAAGCAGACACTTTTGGCAAGTTTGTTATATTTGCATGAAGGACTTGTGGTTTATGTATTCCAGCTATAGCCGCTGTAGGAACTGGCCGCTGCATCTGATTCTGAACCTTCCGTTTCGTTAACCAATGCGAATATTACCATGGCGGCGATAATGAAAAACGCACCAATAAAAAACCGGACTATCCTCGAAACTGCATGATTCAGCAAATTACCTACGCCATCAGATAGAGGTAAAAATGGTTGATTTGAAGTTGTTGCCACAATTAATCCAAATCCAACTACCAAAAGAATAACTCCGTAAAGCAACCGCTCCACCGTTGCTCTGCAGAGTAAAGCCTTAAGCGATCGGGACTTAAAACCCAATATAAACCCCATTGCGATCGCCTACGATAAATATATGGCAAAATTTCGCTTATTTAGATTCGTCTACTTGCCTGCATAGGTCAACCAATACCTTATCTGATGAGGCTTATTTTTTGGCTAGTAGATTACTATTTCTTGAGCTTTCTCGGCGACTTTTAGTTTCTGCTCTTTTGCTAGTTTTAGAACCCTAATTTTGCTGAATTCATCTAGTTGTGTTCTTACGTGCAACTCATAGCCTTTTATGGTACCCTTAGAAGTTGTTTGCATAAGCATAAAAGAATCACGATAAAGGCTAATTATACACAAATCAGACAGTTATCTAAGCAAAATACAAGCTTTTGCCCGATCCAACTATACTGCCCCAAGAAATCCAATTAATAAAAGGTTACCCGTTATCAAGTATTTATAATATTGTGATTGTAAGCACGCTATCGCAATAATTCTGCAAAATTTTTTGTTAGGTTTGATCTGCCTCACCTGAATAGTCATTTGCAACAGGCAATTGGACGTCTTATTAAAAGTCACACCACATACCATACTTACAAACACTTACATTTGCCCAACGGGAGAAGGTTAACCCTGCACGAGGCAAAACGGGCGATGGCTCCTCACATAGAAGCTGGACCACCAGACGAAGGTGGCGTCTTGACATCTTTGTATTTTATCGGATGCTTCTTATATAGCACAATAAATTCAGCTATAAAGCAATATACCACTCAAAGCCAGGCGATTTTTATGAACCCATATGATTACCATTTTCTCCAACAAATTAATCATAATATCAACGTTTTGGACCATTAGCTCCAATACGCATGTAAAAGGTAAAAAAAGTAAAGATGCCGACAATATTTAGTGTAGGCCTAAAGATTATCTTTGATGTTCCTTTTTGCAGTGTTTTTCATAGTCTTTTCTGCGTGCATATACTGTGTTGTCTTCTGGGCATTTGTATCTGCCTTCAGGAGTTATTTTAGGCTCAGGTATTTCATATTTAGATTCATTGGCCAAAATTTCACCCCCTATGCAAAAGTCAACATAAGTAGCCTTCAATATGATCTAACGTTCTTAAGCATATGTGATTACATCAAGAGTACAACAGTAGTTTACATAGTTTAACAAGCTGTTTAATTTAACAGCCATCTCACTAAATGTCACGTTAAATACAGGCTATTTTGATTGCAATTTTATGCCCCCCTTTTCTTCTTGCATAGTAAGCTTATACTTTTCTATAATAGGTTCAAGGCAGCGCCGCGAGTGCTTATCTAATTCGCATTCCATTGTTATCTGATATTCTTCCGCATCAGCTTTAGAGATCTGAGAGCTAGGGCGATCCATAGTAATACAATTTATTACCCAATCTTTAGGGCAAAAACTATGGATTTCTTCTAAAACAGCTAATGCTTCCCTCTTATCCATAAACATAGCACCAACAAATATAACTGCACAGACTTACTGACGTTATGCCAAATATAAACTAATGTTTGTTTGAAGTTGGATCGATATTAAAGAAAAACATCTTGTATACTGAACATATTAAGGCTTGATTGGTCACCTGAATGCCCCCTGATTATGATTCATTAATGAAGAGATTGCAGCATTATGCAAGGCTATGTTAAGTATAGGCAGCACGCTGGTTTTCGCAGTAGTTTCATCCACGTATTTCCTAATTTGTCTATCAGGTTTACTCATAAAAAAGTCCACCATACGCTTTTTTGTTGAAGCCAATCTTGGTATGTGACTGCTACTTACCCTTAACAAAAACTAAAGTAGAAAACTTAGCTATATAGTAGGTTTATAAATTAATATGGTGTTTACTTCGCTCTTCATGGCTAAGTGATTCTTTTCTAATATTGCCTTTAGGCATTCCAGTTCATGCGCATCTATCGGGTTAGTAATATGTATCATATAGCCGGTTGAAGCGCCTGCCTGTACCTCTGGATTAACTAAAGATACTGACGAGCCATCTAAATCCTTGCACACTACTGAAACTTGCTTTAACAAACTAAGTGCTTCAGACCGTTCCATAAATTTTCCGCCCATAATTTTACTAGACAACTGTAAAAGCACAAGGCAGCCAGCTTTTAGGCAATAAGTGTACTTCGCAAGACTAGTTTGTATTTAACCAATCCATATCCGAAACGCTCCTGATTGAGAATTGTTATTCACAATATGAAGGAGGGCATCAGTAAGCATCGTTTTCCATATAAAACCAACACATATAGTACATATAGGGGTTTGTGGCTGCAAAAAGAATGCAACTACTATCATCAATAATTGCTAATCTTCAGATAATCCAGAATATTTAATAACGGCATTTTGGGCTATGAGCTTTCATTGCCCCCGAACTGTAAGGCACTGATTATTTCTCTATATGTTTGCACTGTTATGTGGACACGCTCTCTTATGATTGGACTTATATCGATACTATAAAAGCGCTTTCAACGCACATTACTATACATCTGATTATCTTCAGCCGATAGACGGATACAAAACATTCTCTCGTATACAAAAGCATCAACAATACATATTAATTTCGCGCTATTGACTTTGAGCTCAGCCCATTTAGTTTTACACACGCGCCCCATAGCGCCTGTAGAATCTATAACTGTCCTTTGCCCGCTAAAACTAAGACCTGCTTTACTACTGCTTCTTCATGGTGAATTCAAATCAAATCGATCTCACTAGGTATCACTAATGCCTAGACTAAAAAAGACCGCAAATAGATTCACTTTTACCTGTCCTGCCTTATCAATGCTACTTACACAATAATTTACGGCTTGGATAAGGGTTCCATTCATTGTTAATTTGACCGATGATACTTTAACTGAGCCTTCTGTAGCAACGCAGATTTATGTGCCTAAAAAGGTTAACGCACAATGGTATGGCTTGAAAGTTGAGGATGAATGTTTTATTCATTCAACCAAATCACAGTGACATAATTAGTCTAAAAGCGATTAATCGATCATGGCGTAGCGAACCTTCGTATTTCTAATTCTCACCTTCATGGGCTGATATTGAAGTATTAACCAGTTGGTTCACCATCTATAACTACAATACAAGGTCAAATGAATAAACAACTTTTAGCGATCAAAGCCAAACTGAATGAAGCTAACAATAGAAACAGATAATAACGCATAGGCGCCCTAAATTCGAAACAGGAGAACTAAAAAATGTCAGCCCCTAACCTTTCACTTGCCGTAATCGGCGGAACTGGCAGCGAAGGAAGCGCAATTGCCGCTCGATTCGCCAAAGCAGGCGTGCGTGTACTTATCGGCTCACGTGACGCAGCAAAAGCCCAAAATACTGCGAATTCGATCAACGCAAAATTCGGAATAAACCTAGTTGAAGGCTACACCAACAGAGATGCAGCCTCCAAAGCCGACGTAGTCCTACTATCTATTCCGTACTCAGGCATGCCGCCTATTCTAGAAGACCTTAAAACCGCCGTGCAAGGTAAGATAGTCATCAACATTGCCTCATCACTAGATCCTGAAAGGAAAAGCCGCGCCAAATTAAACCCAAAAGGCTCCATAACCGCTGAAGTTCAAGAGTTCTTTGGTCCAGGCACTAAAGTTGTAGCTGCATTCCAGAACATCTCACCTGAACAGCTCGAAAAGTTCGACTCAAAAATCGAAACAGATGTGCTGGTCTGTGGCGGAGATAAGGAAGCAAGAGAAGCAGTCATCGCCATGATCAAGAAGACGGGCATTGAAGCCATTGATGCAGGTGTACTTGCAAACGCAGTAGTAGTAGAAACACTGACAGCAGTACTAATTTACATCAACATAAAAAACAAAGTTCACGGCGCAGGCATACGCGTAGTCGGCATACCTCGCACTTAACAAAACTTTTTTCTCTTTGTATCTCAAGGAATTATTCTCTTAGTTTGTTCTTCCTGTGGCTCAGAAGCCTGCAGTCCAGCTTTGACTTCAGGTTTTTTTCCAGAGCTAAGGTATTTTTTTGCTGTTTTATTGCTGATCATGATTTGCTCCAAAGCTTCGCGACATAGGGTGTTGTTTTCGATCCCTATGACTTTTTTAAGGTCTGCTGCTGAATCAACATCATGTAAAATGTTGAGAGACCCGTAAAACCGTACTTTTAAGCATTTATTCTGCGCCTCTTGGGCGTGCACTGCAAAGCTACTTGGGCCAAAATGTGGATCAACTAATGCAGGGATGCTTTGAAAAAGCGCATTCGTACCTCCATCATGGGAAGGTGATAAAACTACCGAAGATGCATCCACGCCAAACTCAATAATGCGATTTACATCTACAGGTCGTAACAGTGGCACATCAGCGGGTAAAATTAAGACCCAATCTGCCTGCTCTTTTGTGCACCAAGCCACTGCTTCCTTTATTGCAGGGTTTAACCCGTCTTGGCTGGCTGTAAGGTAGAGAACGCCGAAGCGGTCTGCCATACGCTGAACTATATCGTCACCACCGATAACTACTATTTCGTCTACAGCTGATGCCTGCAACGACCGCAAGACATCTTCAAGCATAGCTAGCGTCAACAGGCTACGCTCTTTAGGGCTAAAAACTTCAGAAAGCCGTCGCTTCGAAACCTCAATGCCCTTCATTGGAACGACAGCAAACACGGTCACGTCATCAACCACCCAAGCACTACAGGCATATGCTATTCTCACAAAAAGGAATTGCAAGTAACCTAAAAATATTAAGGTATAAAAAAGGGCTACAAATACCTAACATTACGTTATAAGAAACTAAGAAAAGTTATTTTTTGGTGTTAAATCATCAGGCTCGGCGCCCTTGCTGTTTCTGAACCTGAGCACTATAGCTTCATATAATAAAAATCCGCCCATAATGCTAAGTGTACCTTGAATAACATTAAATGTTGCGATAAAAGGAAGCACGGATATTACGGCAAAAGATGAAGCATAATAAAGGGTAAAGATGGGCAATAGCAAGACATTTGTTATTGATGTGACTCCAACACGCATCGCAATTCCTGAGCCTATAGAGGCTATTTTCCAGCGGTTACTTGCAGGTCGTCTTGCACGCAAAACAAGGTAAACGCCTAGGATGGTAGCGAACTCGGCTGCAAATCTCATGATGCCGCTAAAGGGGTCACGCATTCCGATACTAAACATTAAAATCAGGCTTGTTGTAGTTGCTGAATAAAACCCAAAGAGGAAAAGCGCCACTAACACGATAATACCTAATATATCGAACCTGAGGGCGGGCATATACGGGAAAATGATTTTTAATCCCGACATTTTAAAGAGCCAGTCGAGAACAAATACTAGTGTACCTAACAGGGCAGTGCCTGCTATTATTACGCTTTTACGTTTGAAGTAGAGTTCGTTCACAGCAGCCGCCTTTTCAGAAAAATCAGCACGGTTGCCTAAAAATATTGAGGGTAGGCGCAGGAAAAAGGCGCCTTTTTTGGGTTTTTATTCTTTGAAGTGGGGGATGATCTTGCTGCCTACTAGGTCGATGGCGGCTTTGACGTTGGGTCCGATTGGGGAACCGACGACAAATTGACCGATGCCGATTTTCTTTAGTTCAGCAATGCGTTCAATGCACATGTCAGGTGTACCTGCAACTGCAAAGACATCAATCATTTGCGGGGTGACTGAACCGAAGGCTTTGCCGAAGTCACCGACTTTGAGGGCTTGTCGGATTTCGTTTGCCTTAGACATTTCGATGCCATGTCTTTGTAGTACTTCTTCAGGGCTGCCAGCAACGATGAACGCTACAACTGAAGATGCTGCTTTGATGGCTTTCTTTGCGTCTTCATGGACGCTAAATGAAGTGTATGCGGCTACATCTATATCACTTGGGCTCTTGCCTGCTTGTTTTGCGCCTTCGTTTGCAAGCTTAACCGCGTAACCTATGTCGCTTGGGTGGCTTGCATTCACAAGGACACCGTCGCCGATTTTGCCTGCTAGCTCAAGCATCTTTGGACCCTGAGCGCCAATATAGACTGGGATTTTGTTCTTTACTTTGAATTTAAATTGGGCTTTGGCGGTTTTGAAGACTTGGCCTTGCATTTCAACTGATTCGCCGGCGGTTAGTTTGCGGAATATTTCGATGGACTCTTTGACCGCTGCTAGGGGTTTGCCCATTTCGATGCCGACTTGTTCGAGGGTAGTTTTGTCGCCTGCGCCCATGCCTAGCACGATTCGGCCCGGGGCAATTTCATCGAGGCTAGCAATGGCTTCGGCGGTTATGACGGGGTTGACCATCCAGGGGTTGGTTACGCCTGTGCCGAAGATGATTTTGTTTGTGTAGAGCGCTGCGGCGGCTAGGGTGGTGTATACGTTGCGGTTGCTGTAGTGGTCGGTTATCCACATGTTTCTAAAGCCGTTGTTCTCGGCTAGAATGCCGTATGCGGCTATTTTCCAGTAGGGGTCTTTTGGGACGAATTCTATACCAAATTTAAGTGCCATCTCTTTTTCCTCCTTACATTCCTGAGACTATTTGTTCAGCGACCTTCAAGAGCTGCATGTCGCCTAATGCGGTGACAGTTTTTTCTGCATCTAAAGTCACAGCTGCCTGAAGGATAACAGCTAACCCATCCCTGGTGCCTGCTTGACCTTCCTTCATCTTAAGCAGCATGCTATTTGCCAGCGTAACGGGCATCGCATCGTTTTTTGAGTTCAAAATAACTCCAATTAATTTATCCGACAAAGGTACCCACTTCTCAGCGGGAATCATTTCAACGAGTTTGGGGTAATCCATGATAGTTTACTCCTTAAAGAACATAGTTAACATATGTAACCTTAAAAAGCTGTCGACAAACAAAATCACCCAGCAAAACTACCCCCACTAAAGAAGCGTAACACTGGACGCCAATTCGAAGAACAAACACCAGCACACAAAAAAACCACAACTACACACAAAACAAAACCAACAAAATAACAAATCTCTGAGGAAGGTTTACATAAGCGTAACCTCAAGATTTTCTAAAAACACAAAGAGACAGGCAAAAATGGACCCAATTAAAGTGATCGCAGTCGAAAACTTACCTCTATTCACAAAAGGCGACAACATAGGCAAACTCATCACTGAAGCAGCAAAAAAACAGGGCACACCAATCCAAGAAAATGATATAATAGTAGTCACCCACGTAGCAGTCTCAAAAGCTGAAGGAGCCATAGTAAACCTTGATAGCATTGTACCCTCCGAACGCGCAATAGAATTAGCAAAAAAAGTCGACAAAGACCCAGCTATGGTAGAAGTCATAATGCGAGAAACCAAAGAATTCGTACGCATAGGACCCAACAGCCTAATAACCGAAACCAAACATGGCATAGTCTCAGCAAACGCAGGAGTAGACAGATCCAACATAAAAGGAGACCGAATGGTAGCACTATTACCCATTAACCCAGACGCTTCAGCCCAAAACATACGAAAAGAAATCAAAAATCACACAGGCTGCAACGTCGCCGTCATCATATCTGACACGCATGGTCGCCCGCTACGCATGGGAGAAATCAACGTAGCCATCGGCATAGCCGGAATCAAACCCATAAGAGACAGACGTGGAGAAAAAGACCTCTTTGGATATACCCTAAAAATCAAACAAACATGCATAGCAGACGAATTGGCTTCATCTGCAGAGCTGGTGATGGGACAAGCAAGTGAAGGAATACCAGCAGCAATCATCAGAGGATATAAATACAACATCTCAGAAAACGTGACAGCCAAAGATCTCACAAGACCAAAAGAGAAAGATATGTTTAGATAAAACTACATGAGAGTTAAGTATGGAAGCGACAACGTCTAAAGAGTTTTTTGAGAAAAAATTACCTGAACGGTTTAACCCAAGCAAAGCAGAAAATGTAGACGTCATTGTACAAGTAACTTTGACGGGAACCAACCAAGGCAACTGGATCGTCATAATTAAAGATCAAAAAATAGAAACCAAAGAAGGAATCCACCCTTCACCTAACTTATCTTTAAAGATGACTGAAAAAGATTTTCTGGACTTAGTTAACGGTAAAATAAGTGCAGAAAAAGCTTTCTTTACGGGAAAAATCCAGTTCAAGGGAAACATTGCGCTAGCTCTAAAGTTGAAGGAAGCAGGATTTCTTTAGCCTTTACGGTTACCTTTTCATTTGAATCGACTGTGCAGGTTTTTCTCGTTCAGAGGAAAGTATCTGGCTAGCGAATATTTTAAATGTGAAAGGTAAATTGTTCTTTTCATCCTCAAGGTTAACTAGGAAAGCGCTCATGCTATGTATTTGTGCGCTCATTTTTTCTTTTACATAGAGCTGAAATTTATCAAAGGCACCATAACTTGGATGGAACGAAAGAATTACTTTGTCATGACCTAGGCCAATACCTTGTTTAGCTAAGAATACTGCAGACATTGGATATTGCTCTATCGCCTCAAAGTGCACTTTTTTGAAGTTATAATCACTTTGAGCAACCACAGACTTCTGATCAAACTTTAGGAACGTTAAAGCCATAATGGTGTAGCCGATTTTAATAAAGTCAGGAATCGCAGTGTATTCTTTAACGTACCCTTCCTTTTCGAGTTTTGTCCGGATTCTTGTCGCGGTAGGTTGAGAAGTCCCAACTGCTTTTGCTAATTCTCTGTCGCTTCGTCTAGAATTCTTCATAAGCTCAGAGAGCATCTTTATCTCTAGATCTTTCAAGGTAAGCCCCTCTTAAGAATAGCTCTAAAGCTGAGCTTATTAAGTTGCTGTAAAAATTGATAGGCTACATAAGTGAAAGCTTTTTGGCTATTTCTTTAGGCAAATTAATTTCATCCAACTTGAAAGTTTGAGGTTCAGCTATAGTTAAAAGGTCCTTCAAATCTTCGGGTTCAAGATCATAGATTAACTGCATTATTACTTCTTTAGCTACCTCAAAGTGAGTCTTGAGTTGCGCTTTATCTTCGTAGATAATACCAGCGAAGGCACAGATTTCACTTTTTTTAAGGTAAAACTCGACTTTACGAGTGCATAGGTTAATGTCAAATGTTATAGGGCCCGCTTTACAGGTCTCTGGCTTAACAGGATGCACAACACATCTGTATGTGTCTTTGTTGTAAAACACGCAGAACCCTTTTGAATCCGTTACCGGATGCAGATGACCATTTTGTACAAAAACGTTTTCAACAGGCAAATTATGCATCTTCAGATAATCGATTATGATTTTTTTCCGCTTTTGAGTTGTTGGGGGGTTTGCGTCTTGGCAGCATACAGATTTGCAGGATGCACAGACGTCAAGTGCATATGTTTCACCATTCCGATCATTAGACATTTTAGGCTCTCCACGTTTAAAAGTAGGGTTGATTAGCCTTTAGGCACTTAATAAGGGTTGAATATACAGAGACAATTGCGTCCATCAAATCTGTTCGCTGGGCCCTCTTTCTGACGTCTCGACGAATAAGGTCCGATAAATTGCCGTTTTCGATTCTTTTTTGGATTAATGGCAGATATTTTTTCTCTTCAGGCTCAGCATGTGCCCAAGCCACATCAAATAGATGTCTGCAGACTTCACGTGCGGTTTTACCAGCAGGATTCTTAACTGTTGCATCAAGACCGTCTGCTAAGACTACATTGAAATCGCTTACTAACATCGAGTGCGGCATAAGCTTTGTTTGGTCGGCAACTAAGCCTCTTAGGGTAGAGCGAACGAAGCAGCTTAATGCAACATCAGACTTAACGCATTCCTGTTCATCCATTACGCGTACTTCAAGTGCAGAACGATCAAAGCGGAAAATCACTCCTCGAGAATTCACCCACTCTTTAAACAAAATTGCCTTTGATGCACCCATATGAGCCAAATCACGCGAATAGTTACCTATTACATCACGTTTGTACATGCTAAAAGAAGAAACAGGCGCTGGTATTACTTCGCCAGTTATCGAGGGCACTTCTTTCTGGTTAATCTTATAAAAAGCTAACCTATTATCAATGTTTTTGCTCAGTTTACCTTCGTAAATCGGAGAAGAGGCAGATATGGCAGGCAAATACGTACACAGATTAGCCAACAAATTATGTAGAAGGACGCCGTTGGCTTCTTTAAGATAAGGTAGATTGAGGTGGAAGCTCTGTATGTTAAGCCACCCATGCTGGTTTAAGTCAAAGATTTTGCCATATTCGTGGTAAATTTTACGGTGACGATGAGGCCAGATGCTGGTATCTTTAAGCTGCATAAGAGGATGCATGCCTGTACCAAGCAGGTTGGCATGATATTTTTTAGCAATGAAATTTGAAAGGGTTGTTACCGCTTCATGCATGGTTTCTTCAAAAAGCTCAGGATTTTTGAAGGGCTTGTTGGCTTTTATTTCTATAACGTGTAGCTGGAGTTCTTTTCCAAAAGTGAACTTAGGAAGCTCTACAAAGTTAACTATTTTTCCACAATAATCTTTTATGATTTTATCTGTTATGGGTAAAGGTTCTAACTCTTCGTTAACTATAGAAAATTCATGTTCTGGCCCCATCACTTCAAGCGGTTTGTACGTAAATGTCCCTTCTTTTATACAAAGTTAAAGCATCAAATGCGATTAAAATATAAAAGTCAGTTTTAAACATAACCATGCATTAAGAAATTTCTAACATTATCAAGGACAGGCAATTTTCAAAGTATTATAATGCTGTTATGGCAGTTATAAGTCGAAAGGTCTCTTTAAATGATGGGTAAACGCATAGTTAATCTTAAATACACCATTAAGAATACGCCTCTTGATTATCTGGTGTCCTATGAGTGCTGGTCGTTTCTAATATCGACCTAACAACAAGAATTCAGGTGATGAAGCCTTCAGCGTTTTTAGAGTCCAAAATCAAAGATACAACACTAAATATTAGCAATGATTATCGTTACCTCAAAACAGGTTACTATGTATCTTTGCATGCAGAAATTTTGGGCAACAAAGTTATTCCGTCATGTGAGGACATTATTGATTCAAGCAGAACCCCCATTCTGCTCCTGCGTGCATCTAGAGCGGGAGTTCCCACATTACCCTCGATGGTAACAGATTCAGTGAAGAAGATTACTTCTGAGTTAGGTTTTCCAGTAGTCATTTTTGCGGTTAACCCGTTCATTTATGATGGCTATAAAACTGCCAATAATAAAAGTGCCCTGTATCGAGCTATGAAAAGTTTAGGTATGAACTACAAATTCGCGGTTTGTGCGCAACCGCTTAAAGGCACAATGGTAGCAGTCAAATCATTCTTTGGCAAATGCTCAGAACAAGACGATGAAACCAAAAGATTATGTCATAAAGTTTACAAGATTTTCAGAATTCCCATCTGCAAGCTGCATGTACAGAAAACAGACAGCAAAGCTTATTTGTGTGGGCTTCAACCCGTTAGCAAAAAAGAACTCACAGAGCAAGACTTACAGATGATATCAAATGAGGTTTCGCTCCTTTTGGAGCAAGGAGAACCAATCGGTGTCTAGAATCGCCTGCTATGTTGAGAAGTATAATTTTTCTGATCCACGGGAAGAAGCTGCTCTTGAAAACTTTAAGCTTGCTGCAGAGAAAGCAGGCAAAGAGTTTCATTATCTGTTCCGTGGAAACATATCGGATGTACCAAAATATGATTCTGTTTTCATCCGCGCAACCACAGATCCATTAAATACGGCATACGTAGTTTCCAAGACAGCATGGGAACTAGGCTTAAAAGTCATTGATGACCCAGAATCAATAACCATCTGCGGCAACAAAATCCACCAGTACGCACTATTTGAAAAATATAACGTACCACATATACCCACAATTTTCCTTAACCGAGAGGAATTACATCATAAGATAATCACAAATATCTTTGAAAAGCTTGGTAAACCAGTAGTTATTAAAGCACCTTATACGAGCTTTTCGAAGTATGTAGAAAAAGTTGCTTGCGAAACAAGCTTCCGTGAAGTAGCGAAGCGATTCTTTAAGAAAAGTGATGTTTTGGCGATACAAAAGTTTACGCCCACAGCTTTTGACTGGAGAGTTGGTGTACTGGGCAACGATATATTATATGTATGCAAATATATGATCCCTAAGGGTAAATGGAAACATGGCGCAAAGCTTAGAGGTAAACCAACCGTCATCTGGGGCAGAACTATCGCACTCAGTAAAGATGATATGCCGCAGCGACTTCGCGAAGTTGCCCTTGAAGCCTGCAGTATAGTCGGAAAAGGGCTCTATGGAGTAGATATTAAAGAGGTCAATGGCGACTTTGTCATCGTAGAAGTCAATGACAATCCAAGCATATACGCAGGCTACGAAGATTCTAAAGCCACAGATATATACTCAAAAATTATTAATTACCTTAGTGATTAATCAATCCACTAATTTTTAAGATCCATTTAGTCCTGTTAGACTTCGACACCTATTTATTTTGATGCCACTTTTAACAAACTGTATTAGGAGCACTTCGAATGCCTAAAGTTGAACATAAGATTCCAGTGAAAGATTACCATTTCACTAAAAATATGACTGTAGATGAACTAGTCTTACAGATGGATGCTGCATGGGGCTTCACAGCTGGTAAACTTGCCACAGGTGTTAGCATCATGGAAGACATGGTTAACGCGAAGGGATGTACAAAATTTCTTTCATTCACAGCAGACATAGTAGCTACAGGCACAAGAGGCATAATCTGTGAACTAGTTAAACGCAAACTTATCGATGTCATTATCACCACATGTGGAACATTAGATCATGACGTTGCTCGCTGCTTCAAAGATTACTACAAGGGCAGCTTTATCATGAATGACTCAAAGCTTCATCAGGAAGGCGTAAACCGCCTTGGCAATGTACTTATACCAAACGATAGTTATGGCGAAATTATAGAAAAGAAAATCATAAGCCTGCTTGAAGAACTGTACAAGGAAGGCAAAAAGGAGCTTTCAACAAGCGAACTTGCACGTGAAATCGGCTTACGTTGCTGTAATGAAACTTCGATTCTTTATTGGGCAGCTAAAAACGACATTCCAGTCTTTATCCCAGGAATAACTGATGGTTCAGTTGGATACCAACTATGGTTCTTTAGTCAAGACCATAAAGATTTTAGAATTAACTTGCTCAAAGATGAAGGAGACCTTAACAACATTATTTTTGATGCCAAAAAAAGTGGAGCGCTCATTATTGGCGGTGGTATCAGCAAGCACCACACTATATGGTGGAACCAGTTCAGAGACGGTCTAGACTACGTTGTATATATCAGCACTGCAGATGAATGGGATGGTAGCCTTAGTGGCGCACGACCACGGGAAGCAGTTTCATGGGGAAAAATAAGTGAAAAAGCTAAACGCGTAATGATTGAAGGCGACGCCACAATGGTTATGCCAATAATGGTAAGCTCGCTTTTGGATAGACTGAGTAAGAAAAGTAAGTAAAAAGAGAAGAGAAAGGCTCTTTCTATTTTTTTAGAGACCTTGGAAGAGCCAAGACATATCTGGACCTTTCCGTTTTTCTGTGACGCGTTCGCTCAATGCCTGAGTTATTAGTGGTAGCGCGATTGTTGCGTCGCAGTAGCATACTGCTCTAGTGTTGGGTGCACTGTTGATTTTGCCCCAGCTAATTGCCTCTTCTAGTGTACATCCAGACAAACCACCCCATTGCGGCGAATCTGTAGTGATTTGTATAGCGTATTTGTGCGGATAGTAGTATTCTTGTAGACCTTTGCGTAGGTGTCCGTCTCTGCCTTCGATGCCTTGGTCGTTGGTTTTAGGTGAAACTGAAATTGCTATAAGCTGTGTTAGGTCTTTTGGAACACCGCCACCAATGTAGACTACGCCGATATCTTTGGTTTTGGTTCCTATAGTTACGAATTGGTCGAATTCTTTAACTGAGTCGAGTATGATGTTGTGACCTTTATTTTTTGCCATGAGGACAGTTTCGCCATAGGCTGAGTCTATCATGGCTGGACTGAAGATTGGTACACCATTCTCGTACGCTTTAGCTGCAATGGCGGGAATTTTCTTTTCGCTTAGGAATTTGCCTAGTAAGTAGAGGAATTCAGCTGAGCTGTATGGTGTATCTGCTTTAAGGGTCATGACAAAGTCGGTGACAAGTTCTTCCATTTTACGATAATCGGTTTCTTTGCCAAAGACGTCGTAGTAGCGGTTGATGTCATCTTGCAGTAGCTGCTCGTCGTTTACCATGTGGCTGCCTTGCCAGTAGCCAAAACCCATTGCATCCACTATGTCTTCGGAGACGTTTGCGCCTGTGCTAACTAGCACATCGATAAATCGGTTTTCGATAAGCCAATTAATGATAGTCCATTGGCCCGCAGTGCTCATACTGCCAGCATAGCCTAACGCGATAGTGACATCTTTATCTTTAATCATATTTTCCCAGATATTAACAGCTTCACCGAGCTTTCTGCCCTGATAAGCAGTCTTAGACATATCGTTGAGTAACTGTGAAACACTTTTTGGCTGAATCTTAATTGGCTCTAACTTTTTCTTGAAATACTCACTCATTAATATGCACCTATTTGTATGACGTGATAAAAGATCCTCATATTTGAAATTTATTATCCATAAAAACCAGCCATAAGTATAATCAGAGAACAAAATACAATATCAACAATAAATGCACTAGAGAATCGACACAGACCTGCTAGGTTTTCTTCCGCATCATCTATAAAGAAGCTACCAAACTCCTATGGCATATGCCATGAATTTGATAAAGTGAGGTTTAATAGTAAAACTAAAGTAATATAGATTAGAGCAATTTTGTTTTAGGTTGGTTTTTAGTTATGTCGGTTAAGAAGATTAATCGTAAAGGTTTCGGTGAAAAAAGAAAGCCGTCTATTGCGCCCACAACATATGTGGACCATGATAACAAGTTCTACTACATTCAAGTAGAGTTACCTGGAGTCCATAAAGAGGATGTGGAATTAACAGTTGCCGATCAGAGCTTTTGCGTGCGAGGAACGCGGGAAGAAAGCGAGTTCTTTGGATGCTTCGCGCTGGCACACCCAGCAAATACTGAAGAAGCAGTCGCCGTCTACGACAATGGTCTACTAAGCATAGAGATACCACTTAAAGCGCCAGGCAAAGAAAAGAAAATCCAAATAGAATAAAAACATACGCAAAATAAGAATAGTTCAGGAAAGTGCATGCTCATGTATCTGCTAATTCAATCGCTAAAGCGCTTAGAAAGGAAGACTGCCAATCATTACAATATTGGATGATAATGTTAGAACTGGAAAAAGAGCACAGTCAAAAGCAATTAATTTCTAATTGACTAACTACTCGCATAGTAACCTTGTAAAATAAATCAAGATAGCTAGTACTAAAAGGAAGAAGGATTGAAAAATAATAGATAAAAATCTGAAAATAACTTTGTGACAGCGTAACTTTTTCGCAAACAAGTAAACGTTTACAATAATAACATAGTAAAGCAATCAAGAACAGTAAGCCATCGGTTACTTGATTAAACAATATTGCTAAGCAGCACAATAGTAAAAATTAGTTGCTATTAACCAACTCAAAATTACCCTAACAGCTACCACTAGTTTAATTGCTCAAGCAGCTAAGCAAAAAAATCCCAAAAACGCTGGCATAGTTCTCTTAAGCAACAAAAGTAAAGCAAACAGGTAGCGTAAAATAAAACTTTTGATGTAGGCGTCTATTAAAGAACCGTGAAAAAGCATCTTCACAGAAAAAAGAAGGAGAAGAAATAGTTACGCAAATTTTCTTTTTAAGAAGCCCCAAAAACAATTAAACTTAAACAAAAGGCTCCAAGTAAAATGTTTTATATAAATATCACTGAAAACTAACAAATCAACTGCCTAAAGCGATTAGTTAAAAAACTAACAACACGTACCTAAAAGCAAGTACTAATAATCAACAAAAAATTGAAGAGAAAAGGGACTAACAAGAACATACTTACATTGATTCTTGTTAAGATAATTGTTTACCACAGTAGGGGCAGAATTTTATGTTTTCATTAATGAAGCGTCCACATTGTGAGCAGATTCGATTGGTTTGCTGCGGGACTGGCTGTGCATAAGTTGGTGGAGGAGCATAGTCCTGCTGGGGTTTAACATAAGGCTGCTGGTATTGAGGTGCAGTTCCGTAAGGAACTGGTTTGTAAATTAAGCCGAGGATACCACCGATAAAACCTAATATTGTACCACCACCAAGAAGCGAAAAGACAAGGATTAATGCGCTCCATTTTGTATGCTCCATCGGATTTGAATTAAGTTTTCTTGCAAAGATAATTACCAGTATCGAGGCTATTAACATCCAGATACCGAAACCCAGAAGAATTGTCCATGACAACCCAAACAGTATGTCACTAGCATAATAGTATCCGCTGTAAGAGCTTATCCAATCATTATATGTAATGGAGGTCATTGCACCAAAAGCTATGAAGGCTAAAGCGGCTAGTAACCCAATAATTCCACCAAGCAAGGAGAGTATATATGCTGCTGTTGGTTTGTTTTGAACTTGGTTATTCATACTTTGTATCTCCTTTTAAATTAGAGCACTCTATTAATAGCAGGAATATTAAATGGTTTGGGTCAATTGAAAATTTTAACAAATTATTAAGAAAAAAAAATTAAAATGCATTAGATATAACTATTTAATCAAGGCTACATTTTTTGAGGTGCCACTATACCTATGATGCTAAGTGCGTTGCTTAGTACAATGCGTATAGCGTCGGTTAGGGCAAGTCGGGCTTCACTTAATTCTGCGGTTTCGGCTTTAATTACGGGTAAGGCATTATAAAAAGTGTTGAATTTGTCTGATAGCGCATTGGAGTAGTCAGCGAACATGTTGGGTTTTAGATACTCGGCAGCTTCGATAAACATATCTGGGAAACTGGATAGAGCCAAGATGAGGTCATGTTCAACTTGTTCTTTGAGTTGTGCATAGTCTGGTTGTTGCGGGGGTTTAGCGGCTTTTCTCAGAATGCTGCATGCACGAGCATGAGTGTACTGCACGTAAGGCGCACTGTTAGTTTCAAAATTAAGCACGCGATCCCAAGTGAACACAACTTGTTTAGTTGGGTCCACATCCACTAGCGCATAACGAACAGCACCGATGCCTACAAAAGTTGCGATGTTGAGTTTTTCTTCATCGGTTAGCTGCGGGGAGCGCTTTTTGACTTCTTCAAGGGCACGCTGAATTGCCTCGTCGAGTACTTGATCGAGGCTGATGTAGTGTCCGCGTCGGCTGCTCATCTTATAGCCTGGTAACGTGACCAAGTTGTAGGCGAAATGCACAAAATTCTCCGCGTCTTTGCCACAGCCCAATGCATACAGGGCAATTTTAAGGTGCAGTTGTGCCAATGATTGCTCCATGCCAATAACGTTAATGACACGGTCGGCATTTTTGAACTTCCAGAGAGTATAAGCTATGTCACGAGTAGTATAAAGCGTGGTGCCATCGGCACGTATCAACGTTAGTGGAGGAACCTTATTCTGTGAGCTTAAACCTAACTTAGGCTTAAGATTCTGAGTCTGCACTACCTTTTCTGCGTCAAATTCCTGTACATCATTCTCAACAAAAACATAACCTGACGCTTCAAGCCGCTTTAGCACATCGGTGACTTGGCTGCTCCATACCAAGTCGCTTTCCCAGTCCCATGAATCGTAAAAGACATTTATACGCGCAGCGGTTTGGCGGAACCCCTCAAGGCACAATTCACTTACATGGCGTACAAATTCTTTAGCTGGAGACTGACCAGCTTCGTAGGCACGATTAAGCTTATTAATCTCCTCTTCCGGATTAGCGTCTTCGTTAATCTTTGCGGACAGTTGCTCATAAAGTCCTGGATGTTTTGTCTTTAATTCTGCTTCTATAGTTAACCATTCTTCGAGGGCTTTGGCAGTTTTAACTGCTTCTGGTTGACCTGCCTGTAGATTTAGGTTTCGTTTTAGCCTATTAATTTCAACAATACAGCTAGTTAGGGTGTAGATTTTGCCTATGAAATGATCTACTTTTTCTGTTGGTGCTAGGCAGCCGAGTTTTCTGTAGCCGTAGGCAATGACGCTACTTTGGCGTCCTACATCGTCGACATAGTAATGAGTTGAGACATCATGACCTCTGCATTTAAGGATGCGAGCTATGGCATCGCCGAGCATGGGGTTACGTGCTTGACCTATGTGAATTGGATGCAGCGGATTGACACTGGTATGTTCCACGATGACTTTAAGGGGCGTTTCGGTTTTGATGAAGCCGTAATCTTGCCCGAGGGCACGAATGGATTCAAGGGTCAGTTTCGAGAGCTGAGTAAAGTTTGCGTGAAAGTTAACAAATCCACCTGACGGCTCAACCTTCTCAACTAGCACAAACCGTGATGTATCTACGGCGTTAGCTATCTGCGTTGCAAGCTCAGCGGGTTTTTGTCTAAGTCTCTTGGCTAACTCAAAGCATATTGAGGATGCCAACTGACCAAAGTTTGGATTAGCGGGCTTTCCTAGAGAGTAAGTATCCACTTTGCAGTTTGGAAACACAATCTTGACTGCTTGGGCCAGGACGTCTTCGCATTCACGTCGAAACTCGGCAAACGGATTAGCACAGACCATACTTTATCTCCAAGTACCTACGGCGTCTTAGTTAAGAGTATAATATTTTAGATTGAAACCTTATTTATCTATGTACTGGATGAAAAACAGCTATGAAGACAAATATAGTCTTCTCCGAGAAATGTTTACATTACGGCACTTGGCATATTGAGGGGCCGCAACGAGTCAGAGTCGCACAGGAGATACTAAAAGAAAAAGGCTACAGCTTCATAGAACCTCAACCTGCAACTGAAGATGAATTGATGTTAGTACATGACTACGACTATCTCTGGAACCTCAAAAAAGGCATGGTCGAAGATCATGATACACCTGCCTATGATAAGATTTTTGATTACGCAAGCTTAAGTGCAGGAGCAGCCATCTTAGCAGCTAAAACCAACGGATTTTCACTTAGCCGGCCGCCCGGTCATCACGTTGGAAGATATGGTGCAGCTTTAGGCGTATACACCCGCGGTTTCTGCTACACTAACAATATCGCCATTGCTGTCAAGGTCTTAGATAAACAGACTCTAATACTGGATTTTGATGGACACCACGGTAACGGCACCCAAGAGGTCTTCCTAGGTGACCCCAAAGTCACATATTTGTCAGTACATCGTGCGCCACTTTACCCCGGTACAGGCTATAACTCTGAGCAGAATTGTATTAACTACCATTTACCCGTCGATTGCGGCGAGAAAGCCTATCTAGAAACGTTCGATCGCGCACTTAGTATGATAGATACAGGCATGTACGAGATTCTGGCAGTCTCTGCAGGCTTCGATACCTACCAAGACGACCTTGCATCACTAGGCTTAACTGAACACAGCTTTTATGAAATAGGTAAACGCATCGGTTCTTTAAAATTGCCGACTTTCTTTGTTCTAGAAGGTGGTTATTTAGGCGAAAAAAACGGGTTAAGCATAGACCAACTACTTAAGGGCTTTGAAGAAAAAGCCTACGCCTAAATCCGAAAACTACTTTTTCTTTTTATCTTGGCTTTTCTTGTTGAGAGCCTCAAGTTTATTAGTTATATGCAGGGAGCGTTCTTCAGCATCAGTAAGCAAAGACTGCCAATTTTTGTTTTTAACTATGCTTGTTAGGCGTTCGGTTTCAGCGGGGAGTTTTTCTATGGCTTGACTGAATAGCTTTTCAGCTTCCTCATCGCTGCTGACGATGACGAGGGCCTCTTCAGGGCAGAACTTTACGCATTGAGGGTCGCCACCACAAAGGTCACAGGTTACTGCCACACGTGTATCAGGGTGCAAGGTGATCCCGCCATGAGGGCAGGCTTGGACACACCAGTCACAGCCTTCACACTTCTTTTCATCTACTACCAGTACGCCCGTGTGCTCTGACTGCTTGAGCGCCTTCTCAGGACAGGCAGTTACGCATTTGGCGTCTTCGCAGGACCGACAAGCTAGAGAGAAGTTTAGAAGCGGCCTCATTCGCACGACACGTATACGTGAGCGCAGCGGACTCCAAGCGTCACCTTTCTCTTGGCTACAAGCATACTCACAAATACCACAGCCTGTGCACTTCGCCGGGTCAACCGTAACAAACCGTCTCTGACTAAACTTTGGCATGTAACAAATAAAAACACGCTGCGCGTATCTAAATATTTCCTTAAAAATCTCAACAATCCACCATAGCTCCACAGCTTTGGACACCTATTTCAAAGAGCAACTAACCTCCATATAGATTTGTATAAGCCAGTCCTGTTTGAGTGTCAGCTGCTACTTTTTACTCTGCAGCCAACCCTCTCCCTTATTTAAAACAGAAAAGGAGAACAAAACTTAGCGGGTTTTTCTGTCTATAAGTTTGCCTTGTGCATCTGTGAGCTGGATTTCGAGAGGCATTTGCCCTACCGCGTGGGTGGCGCAGCTTAGACAGGGGTCAAAGGAGCGTATGACGGATTCGACTCGGTTGAGCATGCCTTCTTCTATGCGATCAGCTTTGACATATTTTTTGGCGACTTGTGTGATTGCTCTGTTGTATGCTATGTTGTTATGTTCGGTGGCAATGATCATATTGACTTTGTTTACCATGCCTTGGTCATCCACTTGATAGTGATGTATTAGTGTTCCGCGTGGGGCTTCTGCGACACCGATACCTTCACTATTGATTTGAGCAGCTCGACTAAAGACATGCTGAGAGAGCGTCTTTGGGTTCTCCAGTATGGCTTTGGTGGTTTCGATACAGAAAAGAACCTCAATTAACCTCGCGAGGTGATAATGGAAGGTGCTTTGTACGATGCCATTTTTACCCAGTTTCTTGAATGCCTTGAATGCTTCATCTGCTAGTGGTGTGCCGCAATGTGAGGAGATGTTGAGCCGTGCCAGCGGACCTACGCGGTAGATGCCTTCAGGGTACCCTAGTGGCTTATAGTAAGGGAACTTCATGTAAGACCAAGGCTCTACGGCTTCACCTATGTACTGACTGTATTTGTCTGGATCTAGCTGATCAGCTACAATTTTGCCATCGTTATCCATTACACGAATTTTGCCATCATAATGTTCTAGGCCGCCGTCTGGGGTAACTAGACCCATGTAGTAGGAGGGAAAGTCGCCGTAGGTTTCTATTTCTTCGGTGCAGCTTTCGAACCAGCTTGTGAACATTTCAAGGGTGTTGACGGTGGTTTCTAGGGCTTCAGGCACAAATGAGAGCAGATAATGGGCGTTCTCTGCTGTAAGGGGCCATTTTGCGCCACCTGGCACAATCCAGTCGCCTGCATGTATCCTTTTACCTGCAACTCGCTCAATTATTTCTTGACCAAACTTGCGTAGCCTAATGCCCTTTCGGGCTAAATCAGGTTCCTTCTCGATTAGACCGAAAATGTTTCGCTTTTCTGGGTCGTAGTCCATACCTAAGAGGAAGTCGGGACTGGAAAGGTGGAAAAAGTTCAGTGCATGCGACTGGATAATTTGGCCCATGTGAATTAATCGGCGTAGCAGTATAACTGTTTCAGGTGGTTTCATGCTTACAATTTCGTCACATGCTTTCCCTGCAGCTATCAGGTGGCTAACTGAGCAAATGCCGCAGGATCTGGCGGTTATAATAGGCATTTCGTAGTACGGTCGACCTTCCATGAATTTTTCAAATCCCCTGAAGTCAACGACATTAAACCTTGCCTCGCGTACAGACGAATCCTCGTTTAGCAGAATTGTTACTTTAGCGTGGCCTTCAATGCGAGTAACAGGGTCTATCATAATCTTGTCAGTCATTTTAAAAGCCTCTTTTTAGCCGTATTTTGATTTATTTTCCATCTGTGGAGCTCGCCCAGCCAACAACTCTGTAAGTACATAATAAATTAAGCCAGCATTAGGTGGACAGCCGGGAATAAAATAGTCTACTTTGACAATTTCATGCAGCGGACGGGCTTTTGGGACAAGCTTTGGAACCTCAATAGGTATTTGGGGTTTGATATCGGCGGTCTCAACGTATGATCTTTTAAGGACGCCTTCAGCTCTAACAGTCTCCGCATTACGTAGGGCGGTGACGTTTCCTGTGACGGCACAGTCACCAAGTGAAACAAGCAGCTTTGTACGTTTTCGGGCTTTCTTGAGCATAGCTAACTGGTCCTCTGTATTTACAGCACCCTCAACTAAGGTCACAGCGACGTTCTCTGGAAAGGTCTTAACGTCCATAATTGGGCTATGAACCAGAGTCATCTTCTCTGATAGGTCTATGAGCAACTCATCTTGATCAAGAAAGGACATATGACAGCCTGAGCATCCGCCAAGCCACATGGTTGCAACACGTGCCTTTTGAGAAGCCATTTATCGACGCCTCCGTGACAACACAAATTTGGCTATAGTTCTATCCTTGGTGAACGAGAGGGGTTCGCCTTCAACGTAGATGGCGCCTACAGGGCAGACCTTAGCACATTTGCGGCATGATGTGCAGGAAGTGGATTCGCCCCAAAGATTATCCATATCCATTATAATCTGAGTGTCTTTACTTCGCATCTTCTGATCCAGAGTGTGTACACCTTCGATTTGGTCGCATACCCTGACGCAGCGTGTGCATAATATGCAGCGGTTTCGGTCCATGACCAAAAAGTTATGGGTGGAATCTACTAGATTGCTTGTCCATTCGCGCTCGAATTCTACGTGGTCAATGCCCATTTCGTTGGCTAACTTTTGCAGTTCACAGCTGTTATTAGCTACGCATACAGAGCAAATGTGGGTTCGCTCAGCAAGAATATTTTGTACTGCCATTTTGCGGTATTCTTTAATTTTTTCTGATTCAGTGATAACTTCCATGCCATTGCTAACTGGCGTTGCGCAGGACACGAATATTTTTGGTGAACCCGAGATTTCTACGATGCACACACGGCAGCCGCCGTAGGGAGTTAAACCTTCCAGCTCGCATAACGTGGGGATTATGATGCCGTTGTCTTTAGCGGCTTTTAGAATAGTTGTTCCTTCAGGCACGGTGACTTCGGTACCATTTATTTTTAAAGTAACAGTCGTTATAACCATGGTTATTCGCCCTCCTTGACTTTGAAGCATTTTCCCGCGCGACACTTCTTTTCAACAATGTGCTCAATGTACTCGTCTTTGAAGTAACGCAAAGTCGTTAAGACCGGGTTAGGCGCTGTTTGTCCTAGACCGCAGAGGCTAACGTCTTTGATGTAGGCGCAGTACTTGTTTAATGCAGTGATGTCTTCGATTTTGCTATTTCCGCTCGTAATATTGTCGAATATTTGTTTGATCTTCGGCAGACCTGCCCGGCAAGGGACACAGGTGCCGCAGGATTCGTCTACACAGAACTCGGTGAAGAATTTTGCAGTATCAACCATGCATGATTGATCATCTATAACTACTATGCCGCCGGACCCCATTATGGCACCTACCCTTATCAAAGAATCATAGTCAATAGGCACTCCTGTAAGGGCTTCAGGAATACAGCCTCCTGATGGCCCGCCTATAAGAACGGCTTTAAATTTTCTACCATCAGGTATGCCGCCGCCTATCTCAAGCACAACCTCTCTTAGGGATATGCCCATTGGAACCTCGATGAGTCCAGGGTTGTTGATTTTGCCTGTAAGCGAGAAACATTTTGTGCCGGTGCAGCTAGGTATGCCAATTTTACTGAACCAGGAGCTGCCGTTGCAGATTATGCCAGCAATGTTAGCTAACGTCTCTACATTTTGTATTAACGTAGGTGCACCCCACAGGCCCGAGTTGGCGGGGTAAGGTGGACGCGGGCGAGGCATGGCTCTGCGACCCTCTATTGACGCCAGTATTGCTGTTTCTTCGCCTGCCACAAAAGAGCCTGCGCCAAGTCTGAGCTCGACGTCAAACTTGAAATCTGTGTCAAGTACCCTTTCACCTATTAAGGTGAGTTTTTTTGCCTGATTAATTGCGTTCTTTAAAGACTGAATAGCCAAAGGGTACTCAGCCCTGATGTAGAGGTAGCCTTTTTGGGCACCGATAGCATAGCCTGCTATTAACAGGCCTTCCAGTATGGCATGTGGATCAGCCTCAGCTAAAGTACGATTTGCAAAAACACCCGGATCGCCCTCATCTAGGTTAGCTATTATGTATTTTGTTGCGCCGTAGGCCCTTGCGACTAGGTTCCATTTCTGACCTGTTGGAAATCCTGCGCCTCCACGCCCGCGTAGACCGCTGGCGACGACCTCATTGATGACTTCTTGGCGACTCATGGTAGTTAAGCATTTAACTAAGGCAGAGTAGCCGTTGGCTGCGATGTAGTCTTCTATTCGGTAGGGGTCGATTTTGCCAGCGTTTTTGAGAACTACGCGTTGTTGTTTCTTGAAAAAAGCTTCGCTATGATAGAGTTGGTCTTTTACAGGTAGACCTAGGATTATATGATCGCGGACCAATTCGCGGACCTTGTCGAGGCGGACAGTCTGGTAGAGGTGATAGCCAGGTTCAAAGACTACTACGGGACCTGCAGAGCATGTGCCAACGCAGCCTGTGCGTGCAACTTTGACCTCTTTTTCTAATCCAAACTCTTTAACTGCGTCTTCAAAAGCCTTCAGCAGCTTGAAAGCGCCAAAAGGAACACAACCACTTGAGCAGCATACATTTATCCGGTACTTGTAGGATTGCTGAAAATCAATCTCATGTTCAGCAATCCTCTGAATCTCATAGGGCTTCAAGTGACTGTGCCTCCTAGAACTTCATATATTTTTTTTATGACCACTTCTTTGGTTGCTTTGCCGATAACCTCATCGTCCACGATAATTGTTGGTGCCATAGCACATGCGCCTATGCAGCGAGTGGTAAACAAAGATAATTTGCCATCAGCAGTAGACCCGCCCCGCTTTAGCTTGAACTCGCGTTCGATAGCGGAAAGGATCTCCTCTGAACGCTTAACGTAACAAGCAGTCCCAAGGCAAGTAGTAACTACATGTTCACTTGGAGCTTTGAGTTTAAAAAAGCTGTAAAAAGTGGCAACGCCAAAGACGCGGCTAGGCGGCAGATTAAGGCTGTTTGCAACATACGCAAGTAGATTGGTATCGAGGTAGCCGTAGATTTCTTGGGCGCGATGTAAAATTTCCAAAAGATTACTTCCCAAATAATTATACTCTTTGAGTACCTTCTCAAGCATCATCCGACGACTATCATCCTTCAACAAAACAGATCTCTCCTAGCGCCAAGTCTCACTCTGATTACCACCGAATTAAAAACCATGTGCTATAACAGAAAAGAGTTACTCAAAGTATATAAACAGTAAATAAACACAGTACTTAAGCAGGATTTTACAGGAATAGACAAAAACAGCTGAACAGACAATGTAAATGCACCACTGCAGGCGGAAACTAGTCTAGTACCATGTATAGGATTTTTATCACCTACGATTAGCTGTCTATGGGCTAGTGGGTGCTTGGTCTTTTTTGAGGGCAAAGAAGGCGCCTAAAGTGGAAAGGACAGCTCCGCCGGCGTATAGCAGGATCTGGAGCAGGGTCATTACGGTAGCTGGGAAGTTGGCTGCAAAGTTTGTCGAAAGGTAGGTGCCAAAGGATGCGTAAGTTACAGTTAACCCTACTATGAGCATGCCTATGCCTGGAATCAGCATTGATGCGCCTAGGAGGCGTTTGGGGAGCTGTTTTAGGTTGCTTGAGCGCAGATCATCGGAGACTATGGATGGGAAAGCGTAGGCAGTAACCGCTATCATCGGTGGAACCAGCAGCAGTACAAAAGGAAGCATCGTCACAAACCAGAATATCGTAAGACCGGCAGAAAGAACCGTCAAAGCATCTCCGGTTAGAGCGCTATACGCCGCAGCCTGCGTGTAAAGCAGCTTGTAGGCAAACACGTACAAGAAAGCAACCACCAAGTTAGATACAAGCAGCGACACATTAGTCACTGTTATGAACCGTGCCCAGTTGAACTTCTTTCGCAACACATAACCGAATAAGAAAAAGCCGATGAAGTTACCTGGAACCGAGGCGATTAAACTACCAAAGTATAGCCCACCGTGCTTAACAGAATCAGCAATCAAAGTGCCCAACGCCGCACCCACCCCGCCAGCCCAAGGACCAAAAATTACCGAAAAGAAAGCAGGAACCACCACGGCAGGCCGGAATTGACCGATGCCCCAAGGTGAAGGAATATAGGCGGTAGCAAAAGAGCCTACAGCGTAAAGCGCCGCGTTAATCGCTGTAGCTATAATTATAAGGGAGTAAGGTTGACGCCAGGGTTTACGAGCATCTACAGCCATATACATCGCTATCCTGTAAGCCTGCCCTCTTGGAAGCTTTGCGTCTTCATAAAAATTGCGTATAAACCGTTTAAACTTGTTTAAACGAAAACAACAATTGAATTATGATTGAAAGTCCCATATGCTGATTTCATGAACTAACACAAAAACGCGAACAATATGCTTCAGTCCAACTTAATAAAAATGCTTGATTTAGAGTAGTCGTAAAGGTTTGGTATCAAAAGACCGATTTGTCCTTTTGATGAATTGCCAAAAAGAGAAGTATGCAGGTTAGTTTAGTTTTTTTGCAGCAGTTTAGGTATATATGCGCATGCAGGGTCGGATTCGAAGAGGTCGCCTGTATAGTACTCGGCGCGTGTTCGGCAGCCGCCACAGATTTCGCGGTATTCGCAGACCCCGCATTTGCCTTTAAGGTTACCTCTATCGCGCAGCTTTTGGAAGAACCCAGAACATTGCAGCTCGTTCCATGCGGTGGTTAGCGTTTTTTCTTTGACATTCCCAATGCGGTGGCCTTCGTGAAATCCGCAGGCACGATAGTCACCATTTTCTGTAATGCCTATATAATTTGAACCTATGCTGCACTTACCTAAGAAGCCTTTATCGAACCAATCCCAGAAATTAGTGGGATTTCTTTGACGTACTATCCTAGCGTAGTGTGGGGCGTACACATTGAGGTTAACTTTTCCATTATATTTTAATTGCAAATCGTAAAGATGGTTTAGAGCAACTTCGTATTCTTCTGCAGTGGGGGCTAAATTGAGCATATTTGTTCCAGCTCTTCCCACTGGCACAAGATTATGGTAAACAAGCATACGCGCACCATACTCAATAGCTAGCTGCGCTGAATGTTCCAAATCTTTGATATTATACTTGGTCATGGTAGTGACAATACAGTCCAATATGCCGTTTTCTGAAAGCTTCTTTATAGCAAAAAACGCTTTATCATAGCTGCCTTTTCCGCGGATTGCATCATTAGCTTCTCGGTTACCGTCTATACTAACAGCGGTGTGCACTTCGTTTCTAGTTAAGTTGTTAAGGCGCTCCTTGTCAAAAGCAAACCCGCTGGTTATTAGGCTAACTTCAAAGCCGGTACGTCGAGCATATTCGATTACGTCAAAAATATCTTCCCGAACTAGTGGCTCACCACCGCTTATACCAAACCAGGGGGAGCCAAAATCGTAGACTTCGTCAACTATTTTGTATCCCAGCCGAGTATTGACCTCCGCTTCCTCTGGCTTAACAGGAGGGGAATAACTGCAGTAGAGACAGTTACCTACACACCTGCGTGTACAGCGCCAAGTCACCATATGTAGAGGAGGTTTATTCTTCATTTACTCACCAACCAAACATTCAAACCGGCACCCTAGCCCAGCCCCAACCGGAGAGAAGTCGGAAGCTGGGCTAGTGTCCTTGCCATACTATTTGTGAAGTTTGTTGTTACTAATTGGGCATTGTTCACATGAAACGATTGTCTCGAAGTGATTCTTTAGGCATATCAGGTTTTTTGCTATACTACATTTTTTCTTACCCTGCATTTGCTGCTTGTACTTGAGGATGGTTACATCGAACTGTGCGTGATCAAATTTGCCATTAGGCAGCCAGACTTCAAGCGTCCCATTTTCAAAAAGCTTTTGAACACTGGGGGCATCTTGACCAGTTACCAGTGGCTGAAGAATTGTTTTTCCTGCTTCTTCAAATACCATCATAGTAACGCATTTCATCTCTAGATTTGATAGTGGAACAGTTGTCTCTGCTAGAGTGCATCTTTTTTGAGAGACCGCTTTTTTTATCTCAAGCCCTCCGATACTTATCTATGAGCACTTTTCCGATAAAATGGTTCTTGTAAAGATTTCTTGTCAAAAGAAATACGTACCTGCACAATATTTCTTTACCAAAAAAGCAGTATTTTTACAGATAAATTATAATGCATGCGAGTTCAATAATGTAAGGTGAACGTGGATGTCTGACACGGAAGAAGAAGTATATTCAGTTATGTTTAGTTCGCTCAGGCACCCTGCACGCCGCAAAATTCTACGCATGCTCTCAGACAAAAATATGACTTTCTCCCAGATGTTAGAAGAACTTGCGATCCCGAGTTCTCACCTTACTTATCATCTTGAAAATTTAGGTGAACTCATAAGCAAAGACAAATCTGGTAAATATAGCTTATCCAGCTTCGGTAAAGCATCTGTTTGCATGATGAAAAATGCCGAAGAAGTTCCGAATGGAAGTGTAAAGCATTTTTCAGCTTTGCCGTTTAGATGGAAGTCAATCCTGGCGGTATTAGCTATCGCAGTAATACTTTTGGCGAGCTTTTCATTCATTCAGTATACGTCTTTTGATAGCTTATCGAGCAACTATTATACTTTGAAAGCAGATTTTGACAAACTTAAAGCTCAAAACGACCAGTTGCTCTCATGGACACCCTCCACCACAAAAGCGATGGATATTGTCAACAATGTAATCCAAATTGACACCTCAAAATACCAAACAACAGGAACCAGCCCTAAAGCTCAGGTCAGAGAAGATTTGGGCGGCGTTATTGAAGAGACCTTCATATATAATTTTGTGAATAGCCAAAGCAGCTTTGAGCTAAAATTAAGGCTAAGGGATGGTCACTTTTCACAATTTGTGTTAACTCAATTTGAAGGTTACCCAAATTACCCATTAATATTCACACAGCCACAATCAACCGACGTCTTACAGGCAACCAAAGACCTTATTCAAAGATATAGAACCGTTGAGAATGATACGTACTTGAATGAAATCTTTACATTACTTTCAACCGTTAACTCGGACAGTGAACAAACATTAGGAAATACCAAGCTCAGACTTTCTACCTATGGAACAGGTGCTGTAGCAAGGTTGATGTATACATCAAACGGAATCGATTTTGATTACAAAAACTTGTATGTGGAACTTCAAAACGGAATAATTACAAAATTTACCGATGACTGGTTCCTATACAAGGTTGGTAGCACCCAAATCAATGTTTCTAGAGAAGAAGCAATTTTAGCTGCAAAGGATGCAGTAAGAACCTTCTCATGGACTGTTAACGGATTACCAATCACTGACTTCAACATCGTAGATAACCAAGTATCTGCAGAGTTTAAAACAAAAACCAGATCTGATCCGCTAACCCTGATTCCCTATTGGCTTGTAACTTTACCTCTTGATCAAACGTATCTTGGAAATGTTAATCAAATAAAAGCTGGTGTCTGGGCGGATACAGGAGAAGTCGAAAATATTCAAGCCACCTTTGGATGAGCATATTTTAACTAGCTACAAATAATTTAAATTACATTTTTTGGTGCGGAGGATGGGATTTGAACCCACGAACCTCTAGAGGATAGGAGCCTCAGTCCTACGCCTTTGACCATGCTGGGCGACCTCCGCATAAAGGTATATTCTAAACCAGCAAGGGCAGATAATACAATTATGTGGATATTAAAAGGCTTTACCGTTGTATTGAACGATTTAGACATAATTCGATAGCAGCACAGCACCCAGAACCTGTCGTAAAGCATATTGGATTGAGAAGCCCTGACACCTTTGGGAGCCTGTTATTTATTCAGCATAGTAAAAGAATGGCAGTTATCTAAAAGCTAATGAATTACAGGAGAGAATGTTACAGTTACGTTTTAGAAAATATGCAGAACGTTTTTTATAAGCTAAATCGGCCTAAATAAGAACTAAAAGTTAACAGCTGTAGCCAAGTCTGTAACATGCAATCACATTTGCGAGGCGAATTGACGCTTTTCTTATATTAGTCTTGTTCTAATTAAACAGAGAAGGAACCCAAGATGAGTGATAACCCTAGTGGATCGCAGCCTAAAAAGCAAGCCCAATGCGCGAATGACAATATCTATGCTTGGAGTCCAGAGAAGATGCTTAAAGCCCTAATGTCTGGGCAAGAGAAGCTGGAAAATAACTGGGTCGAAAAGGGACTACCTGTACTAGTTGACAAGATAATGGAGAACTATGAGACCTATGGAGGTATGGACCACCTTACAGGCAAGGACCTACCCTCAAAAAAGGTTGTCATAGAAGTTCTCGAGGATATGTTAACAATAATTTTCCCAGGATTTTTAGGTAAAGCTGAAATCACAAAATCAAACATCAAATACAACTTAGGTAACACCCTAAACGAGGTATATGTTAAGCTAACTGCTGAGGTAGAAAAAAGCCTTAAGCACATATGCAGGAAAAACAAGCTATGCCCAGAAGACGTCTGTCGTCGACGCGCAGAAATCGTAGTCAAAGAGATTCTTGAAAAGATTCCGGAAATACGTGAACTTCTCAGCGGAGACATAGAAGCCGCCTACAGAGGCGACCCCGCAGCAGTAAGCACAGAAGAAGTAATCCTAAGCTACCCCTACGTTTTAGCTATAACCACATACCGAATAGCCCACGAACTTTATTTGCGCTGCGTACCACTGATTCCTAGGATAATGAGCGAACATGTCCACACATTAACAGGCATCGACATCCACCCAGGGGCAAAAATAGGTAAAAACTTCTTCATAGACCACGGAACAGGCGTAGTCATTGGAGAAACCACCGAAATCGGAGACAATGTAAAAATTTACCAAGGCGTCACTTTAGGTGCTCTGAGCTTTCCTAAAGACGAGAAAGGCAATATAATTAAAGGGCAAAAACGCCACCCAACAATTGGCAACAACGTCGTTATATACTCAGGAGCTACGCTGCTTGGCGCCGACGCAGTAATAGGCGATAACGTAGTCATAGGTGGAAATGTATGGATAACTTCACCTGTACCTTCAGGAACAAAAATAACAATAGCTCCACCAGAGCAGCGATATAAAAGAGAGAAAAATCACGCATAGAAATGAAATCTACTTAGAGAAGACGAAAGTTTTCTTTGACTGTAGATATCACTACGTGTGTGTTAGTACGTTCAACATAAGGCAAGGCTAATAAACGCTTAGTAAACACGCCTAAGTCTTCGCGAGTCTTAAATTTGGCTATGATCACCGCATCGGTCAAACCTGTGACATCGTAAACGCTGCATACATTTGGAATCTTAGATACTTCGTTTTCTGTTTCGACAAGCCTGCCTTTTGCTACAGTAATCTCGGTAACTACTGTTAACTCATACCCAAGCTTCTCATGGTCTAAAATAACTGAGTACCCCTTGATTAGCCCTTCATCCTCCATTTTTTTAATCCTTGAAAGGACTGTACCGACTGATACGCCAACATTCTTAGCTATTTGCCTACTTGAGAATCGAGCATCCTCTAGAAGGGCTTTAAGAATCTTTAAATCAACATCACTTAGCTCCATAATCGCCAACCTCTTGCACGTTTTTCCAGCAAGATCACGTTTTTTGAAACATTCTTTTATTTATCATGAGGTTATATTTATAAAAGTTTAGCTCACAGACGTACCAAAAAAGTCAAACTAAACATCATCGGCTTTGGCAAGAAAAAACAAAAACCCATGGAATTAACCAATGTAACATAGCAATATTAAATTAGTAGACTAAGTCCCAAATAGTAACCGTGGACCTTAGCAAAATGCAAACCAAATATAACACCATACTGGTTTTAGACTTCGGGGGGCAATACTGCCACCTAATAGGCAGAAGAATTAGAGAACGCGGTGTCTACTCTGAAATTGTCCCTCCAGACATTACACCAGATGAAATTAAAGCACTTAACGAGACGCTTAACATTAAAGGATTAATTCTTTCTGGTGGACCCTCAAGTGTTTATGAACTGAACGCGCCTCGAATTAATCCAAAAATTCTGGAAATGGGTTTGCCAGTGCTAGGTTTGTGTTATGGTCACCAGCTTATCGCTCAGATAGTTAAGGGAAAAGTCGAACCCGCACTCTGCAAAGAATACGGAACAGCAGAAGTCAGCATTGACAAACCTGCAGGTGTACTTAAGGGGTTAGGTATAAAGGAAACGGTCTGGATGAGCCATAGCGATACCGTTTTGCAACTTCCATCCGAATTTGAACAGTTAGCACACACACCAAGCTGCCCTGTCGCCGCATATAGACACAAAACTAAACCAATCTACGGTCTACAATGGCACCCTGAAGTCATTCATACAAAAAACGGAGAACTCATGCTCAATAACTTCATTTTTGCAGTCTGTAAATGCAATGCTGACTGGAAAATGGAAGATGTTATACCCAAGATGATTAACGAGATTAAAGCAGATGTAGGCGAATCTACAGCTATAATCGGATTAAGCGGAGGCATAGATTCAAGCGTTGCAACCGTCTTAGCCGCCCAAGCTCTCGGAGATAGGTTAACTGCGGTTTTTGTTGACCACGGCTTAATGAGGGAAGGTGAACCCGAAGCCATCCGCAGTATATTCAAGAAATTTAACATCAACTTCATAGTGGCAGATGCACAAGCCCGCTTCATGGAAAAACTAAAGGGAATAACTGAGCCCGAGAAAAAACGTAAAATAATAGGGGAAGAATTCATACGTGTTTTCGAGGAAATTGCTGAAAAATCAGGCGCCCAGCACCTACTTCAAGGAACGATTTATCCAGACAGGATCGAATCAGGATTTAGAAAGAACTCAGACGTAATCAAATCTCACCATAACGTCGCCGGATTACCAACACACATTAAATTCAAAAAAATTATTGAACCTTTACGTGACTTATACAAAGACGAAGTACGTAAAATTGCCGTCATGTTAGGTTTACCTAATGAGCTCGTTAACAGACAGCCGTTCCCTGGTCCAGGGTTAGCAGTTAGGATTATTGGTGATTTAACAGAGGAAAAAGTCAAGATTACAAAAAGAGCAGATGCCATAGTGAGAGAAGAAATTGAGAAGGCAAATCTGCAAGAAAAATTGTGGCAATACTTTGCCATCTTGACTGATACTAAAGCCACTGGCGTCAAGGGCGACGCAAGAGCCTATGGATACGTAGTCGCAGTTAGAGCTGCTGAGAGCCGTGAAGCCATGACTGCTAACTTTGCACAGGTACCTTACCAGGTGCTGGAAAAGATTTCAACAAGAATAACCAACGAAATCCCACAAGTTACCCGTGTCGTTTACGATATAACACACAAGCCACCAGCAACTATAGAATGGGAGTAACACCCCACTATTCAAACGGTTTATATTTAAAATCCAACGTAGTATGTTTACTAGATGTTGGATGTGACGTCTGCTGAAAGCTTTAATTCTTATAGGCGGATTTGGCACAAGGCTAAGACCTTTAACCTGTACAAGGCCAAAAACCCTCTTTCCCATAATCAATAAACCTTTGCTACAGTGGACTTTTGAACAACTTGTCCAAAGCGGGATAACTGAAGTTATACTTGCAGTTAATAAGCAAACAGAATTCTATCTAAAACAGTACCGCCTTCCAAAATGTGGTCTCACAGTTAGGTATTCACGTGATCCCCCAAAGACACCCCTAGGTACAGCAGGTCCAGTAAAGAAAGCTGAAAAACTCATTGGACATGATGAACCGTTCTTAGTTTTAAACGGAGATTTACTAACGGACATAAAATATAAGGAGCTAATTAAGCACCACAAAGAAGGCAACGCCGTAGTCACGATTGCGCTTCATGAAGTTGTGGATCCAAGTAGGTACGGTGTTGTAGAATTAGCAGAAAATAACTGTATAAAGCGCTTTATAGAAAAACCCGCCAAGGGAACTGAACCAACCAAGCTAATTAACGCAGGTGTTTACGTAGTCAGCCCAAAGATTTTTGAATATATTCCAGCCGAAAGAGCAGTGTCAATGGAAAGGGAAGTTTTTCCAAAGTTATGTGAAGAAGGCAAGCTATACGGACATGTGACCAGCGGATTATGGATTGATATTGGTAAACCAGAAGATTATCTGAAGACAAACATGATTATAATGGATACATTAACAGATGCAGAAGTAACTTGGAAAAAGTACAAGGCAGAACTAAAAAAACCAGTTGTAATAGGCAAAGGCGTAACGATGGGCGAAAACTGCACCATCGGACCATATGTTGTACTTGGAGAGAATGTATCCTTGGGAAATAATGTCCATATAGAGAATGCAGTGATTTTTCAGGATACAAAAATTGATGATGGTGCATGCATAAGTGGCGCCCTCATAGGCGAAGATGCACACATTGGAAAAGGCACAAAAATTACAAAAGGCTGCATAGTTGCAGACCAAGCTAAAGTCAACGGCGGTGTCACCTTGCCAGAAGGATTTTTTGTTTGTCCAGCGAAAGAGGTATCTGAAAGCATAATAAAAACCAATAATACATGTTAAGTAATGGGAGATTGGGAAATGATTCAGCAAAAACTTTTTGGTACAAATGGAATTAGAGGATTAGTTAACAAAGAATTAACGCCTGAAATAGCAGTTAAGGTAGGATTGGCTATTGGGACTTTTTTTGGAAAAAATAAGAACCTGCTAGTTGGGCATGATGCACGAACCAGCGGTACAATGTTTTCTAGAGCAGTCATTTCGGGCCTAACAGCCACAGGCTGTAACGTATTCTTCGCGGGCATGGCACCCACGCCTTCGCTGCAGTTTGCGGTCAAGAACCATAAAATGGACGGCGGAGTAATCATAACGGCATCCCATAATCCCCCAGAATATAATGGCATCAAAGTTATCTGGAATGACGGCATAGAAATCAGCCATGAACAAGAAACTGAAATAGAAAAAATATATTTCGAAAACAAAATTCAATTTGCCGCGTGGAACATGTTAGGTATCGTCCACGAGTTATCCGGCATCAATGATGAATACGTTGAAGCGATTAAGAAGCACGTAGATGTTCCTAAAATTGCCCAAAAGAACTTTCATGTAGTGGTTGATGCGGCTAACAGCGTCGGTGGATTAACAGCACCCGTGCTTATTCGCGATCTAGGCTGTAAAATCACAAGCATAAACGCAAACATCGATGGAACCTTTCCAGGCAGAATGCCCGAACCACGACCAGAAAACCTTGCCGAATTATCTCAAACTGTCAAGGCGTTAGGTGCGGACTTAGGCGTAGCTTTCGACGGCGATGCAGATCGCTCGATTTTTGTTGACGAAACAGGACAAATCAACATGGGCGACAAGACTTTTGCCGTAGTTCTAAAACAGTTCCTAATTGAAAACCCGAACTCACAAATAGTAACTCCAGTAAGTTCATCTACATTAATCAAAGATACAGCAGACGCAACAAAGGGCGAGGTTATCTGGACTAAAGTTGGAAGTGTTACAGTTTCTCAGAAGATGAAAGAAATTGGCGCAAAACTTGGTGGGGAAGAAAACGGCGGAGTCTTTTTTGGACCTCATCAGGCAGTACGTGATGGTGCCATGACTACCGCTTTGCTTCTCAATATTATGGCTAAAACCGGAAAAACGCTTTCACAGCTCATCGCAGAACAGCCGCAGTACTTTATCGAGAAAGGAAAAATTGATTGCCCCGATGAAAAAAAGCCGATACTCTTAAGCAAACTACTAGAGCAAATTCAAGGTATGAATGTTAATACTCTTGACGGAGCAAAAATTTGGTTTGATGACAAAAGTGCCATCCTTTTAAGACCCAGCGGAACAGAACCTACTTTCAGAATGTATGCAGAAGCAAAAACACACGAAAGAGCTGTAAAGTTAATTCAGGAATATAAAGCGAAACTTGAAAAAATCCTTGAAACCATTTAAGGGAAGCTGCGTATTTACGAAGGTTGGCGACCTCCTTGCCCGCAGTCCTACATTTAAAACCTGAAGAGATAGATACATCAGAAAAACGTGCAAAAGTCACTGTAAGCATTATTGGATGCGGGCTACACGGCATTTTTTATGCCTTATCGTTTGCCGAAGCAGGCTTCAAAGTAATATGCGTTGATACGGACCAAAGCATCGTTAAAAAGTTATCCAAAGGGAACGTACCATTTGTTGGACGCGAAGTTGAAGCCAAGCTCAAAATACTCATAAAGAAGGAGCAAATGTCAACTACAAATGAAATAAAAAATGCAGTAGCCAAAAGTGACATAATCATAATTACAGCCAACCTAAGAGGAGAACACAAAAACATTAATCACACAGAGATTGCAAGTTGCTGCAAACAAATTGGCGCAGCTCTTCAAAAAGAAAGTTTAGTTGTTTATAGCGAAGTTGTTGGCTTAGGTTTCATTAAAAGCACAGTTAAAGAGACCATAGAAGATACATCAGGGCTTAAAGTAGGCAAAGACTTCGGCTTAGTCTATAGCCCATTACAAAATCCCACACAACAATGGGAAGCTCCAGAAGCTTGTTTAGTAATTGCAGCTTTAGATAAGGCTAGTTTGAATTCAGCAATTGCAATTTTTAGCACTTTAGGAAAAAAGAATATCAAGGCAACAATGAACATAGAGGCGGCAGAATTAGCGACTCTGTTTAAAGCAGCTAAACGTGATATTAATTTAGCATTAGCTAACGAGCTAGCGATATTTTGCGAAAATGTAGGTGTAGATTACCTTGAAACCATGAAGCTGTCATGGGATGATTATGAAGCAGGATTGGTTAGACCTTCAATTTCACAGGACGCTAATCAAAGTACTGCAGGTTTGCTAGAGGATAGTGCTGAAAGTTTAAATACAAAACTTCGGTTGCCCCTTCTTGCTAAACAGATAAATGAGTACATGATTAAGCATGCGGTGAACCTAACGCAAGAAGCATTAAGAAAGGGCGATAAAACTATACGAAGAGCAAAAATTGCTATAATAGGAACTGCCAACACAGGAACAGCCAACATTAAATTTATAGAATTGCTTGAATCAAAAGGGGCAAAGATAAATCAATATGACCCCATTTATTTTCAAAACTCAACAACAGATACAGGACGAATTATAAAAAAAACTATAAATGAAACAGTAGAAGGCGCAGACTGCCTTGTATTGCTTTCAGAACAAGAGCAGCTTAAACGATTAAACCTTAAGAAGCTAAAAGCCATAATGAAATCACCAGCAGCAATAGTGGACCTAACTGGGACCGTCGAGCCAAATAGAGCTCAAGATGAAGGTTTTATATACAGAGGACTAGGAAGAGGAACTTGGAAAAAATGAAGAAATTGGGAATAGCCGTAATTGGGACCGGGTTTTGGGGAAAAAACCATGCACGAGTGTATAAAGAGCTACCATCAGCAAATCTTGTAGCAATATGCGATGTTAATGCTGAAAGAGCCAAGACTGTAGCGGACCAGTTCGGTGTAAAAGCATATACCGATAGCGCTCAAATGCTTAAGGACAAAGAAGTGGAAGCAGTAAGCGTCTGTACTTGGTCAACTATGCTTGCACAGGAAGCTCTCAAAGCGCTTCATGCAGAAAAACATGTTCTTGTAGAGAAACCTATGGCAACTACTACCAAACAGGCACGCACTCTGCTAAGGACCGCACAATTAAACGGGTTGCACTTTACGGTTGGCTTCCTTATGCGGTTCATCCCAGGTATCCAATGTATTCGAGAAGCGGTTGTAAACAAGAAAATTGGGGATATAGTTTCAGCTACGGCTAAGAGAGTTTCACAATGGCCTGAGAGAATAGGCGATGTGGGCGTAGTTAAAGACACAGCCATTCACGATATTGATATTATGCGTTACATTTTAAATGAGGACCCAGTAAGTGTATATGCCAAAACTGGAAACATGCGGCACAGGCAGTTCGAGGATTATGCTCAAATAATGCTCACCTACGAAAGCGGCAAAAGCGCATTTATTGAATCTAACTGGCTTACACCGTATAAAATACGAAATCTTAGCGTTACAGGAAGCGATGCAATAATGCGCCTAGACTACATAACACAGGAGCTATGGGTCGAGGATGCAAAACAAACTTTGCAACCACGAATGCCTTTTCAAGAGCCATTGAAAAGTGAGCTTCAGCACTTCATAGAATGTATTGTTGAGAAGAAAAAGCCGTTAATAACAGGCGAAGATGGCATAAAAGCACTTCAAATCGCAACTGCAGCGCTTCAATCTTCAGCCAAAAACATAGCAATAAAATTAAAGCCTATATAAAGTAGGTTTTAGCCCTTCAAGTTGAAAGGTTTACCTTCAGTTACTATATGCTGAGGCGCTCTCTCTTTCCACTTTTTTAAAAATGGCAGGTCCTCGTTTTGCTTTCTCAACTCATCAGGCAGCATTTCAGGGATTTCTTCTCTGATAGGATACCAACGCAGACATTTTGGGCAAACGATTAAGCCTTCAACAATCTCGTCTTTTTCTTCAAAGACATAAAGCTCAAGTGGATGATGTTTGTCAATCGGACAGGCAAGAATTTCCATCAGTTTTCTTTTCATGGCTACTTCACTTAAACAGAGTATCAATGGACAACCTATTAAAACTTAGTATCGATTAATGTGTATGTCGGCTACTATTTGATGCCAGTTTGGTCCAACTCTACGAGCTACACGAAGTAAAGAAACTTCGAAGTCCACATCAATGATTGAGAGCTTTTCAACTATTTTTTGCTTAGCTTTTTCTATTGGGCTCTCGCCTTTGGCAGCATGCTCAAAGCTATGATAGTGTATCCACCCGCCTGTAGGGTTAAGGGCGGAGATGGCAACAGGCAAGTATTCGAGAGCTTTCTCAGGTAAAGGCATAAGAACGCGATCAGCAACCCCTTGAAGCTGAGTTTCAATTATTAATTTTGAATCGCCCAGCATTGAGATTACTTTTCCGTAGACACCGTTAAGCTTTATGTTTTCTTCCATGAATTGAGTTGCAGCGGGATTTATGTCAATAGAGTAGATTTTTGTGATAGGTACCTGTTTTGCAATTAATATTGAGAAGCAACCGACCCCTGCAAACATATTTACAACTATTTCTGCGGCATTTACCAGCTGCGCAATCCGTCTGCGCTCATAGGAAAGCCTTGGAGAAAAATAGCAGGATTCTAAGTCGACTACAAACATACAGCCAGACTCTTTATGTATGGTGCGAAACCTGTTTTCGCCTGCAACATACACAAGCCTACGAGTTCGATGGTCGCCAGCAATGCCACCTAATTGAGCCAATACAGTTTTCACGTTTTTGTGCTTACTCATTATTGCTGCTGCAACCAGAGGAGCATACGTTCTATACGAGTTAGGCAACTTAATAATTGCAATGTCGCCAACAATATCAAAAGAGTTGTAGACGCCTAATGAACTATCTGATGTAAAGACACTTTGAAAAGTCTGCCTTAACCTCTTACGCACGTTTTACCCTTCATTAATTATTACTCCATTGGAAATGTTTAAAAGCAAAATACTTTTCCTTTGTAGCAGAGGATGATTTCATGGAAAAATCAGGAATTATTTATGAATGTATGCGTTGCGGATCAAGAGTTCCAGCTGATGAACTTGAACTTCGCGGCGGAGAAACAAAATGTATCATCTGCGGTTATAGAATTTTGAAGAAAGTTAAGCCACCAGTAGTGAAAAGAATTCAAGCTAAATAAAATGGGTATGACGCGCCTGAAAAAATTGCGCGATGTACTGTTTTTATTTTTTTGTTAGTATTGTGTTAGTAGAAGTCTTTGTCTCCGAATTTACGGAGTGCTTTTCCCTTAAGTTTTACTGATGGAATAGCATCAATATCTTCAAAGTCCCTCTCTACCGTCTGACGTCTTACAGTCTCGCCACAGATTCCTTGTGGAAGTAAGCGTCTTTTCATGCACATAGAATAGGTACATTTCGCTACGTTGCATAGCTCTTCAGTATCTCTGCACCAAACTCCGTCACGACGATAAAAGACAGCGTTCTTGGCACACTTAAAGGCTGAACACGTTGGAGAACAAGCTTTTTTTGCTTGAGCCAATAGACATACCTCAATATAAGAGAATTTAACGTTGCATTATTTAATGGATATTAAGTAAAACGAATATAAACTTTTTTCCAAATAAAGGAGATACTGCCAAGTCAAGGTTTTAGTTGGAGACATTAAAAAGTCATCTTTAGTGGATAAAGCGTTTTAAAGAAGGTGAAGCCGTTCTATAAATGGCTTCTCAAAGTATAAGGATAATGTTATTTGTTCGTTAGGTTTTTGCTTAAAATAAATTGAAAACTGTTTTGCTATAGATAATCTAAGCTACGGGATATTATTTCGTTTTGGGTGCTGTGTCTGCTATTCACAAGGCTGCGTGGCTGTAGGTAAAAAAGTTGAACTCTTTAACCTAAATATAAGCAAAGGATTTGTATCTTGTGACAGTTATTGAAAACAAAAATAACGTCAACGATTTGTGCTACTTCGTTTGGGCTGCGATTGATTAGATAGCCGTAAGCTTTTAGCCACTTACGTTAGCTGGCAACAAAGCAGCATAGACTCAGAGAAGTTCCTGCAAGATGCTTATCACTATGTACCAGTAAGCAACCATCTTGACAGATAAAGGTCCATGGTATCTTTAAGCATTTGAAACATTCCAATTGTAGATTCATCAAAATTTTAGCTAACACACTTACGTTGAATACTAATTTAGAATTATCAAAGAACACACTAAATGCGTCTACAACAACTTCAAAGCCAAAAACAACCAGATACAAAGTATAACGTTCTTCCTAAAATTATTCATCTCATATTACAACTTCATAAAAGCCATCAACCCTTAAAACATCACCAGCCGTCAACACCGTAACTTGATGGCATCAATAAAGAAAAAGGTGTTATGGTTCATTTGAGTAGTTTACGTCTTGCTTTTCTGTAGAGTACTATTACTGCAATCAATACGGCTACAAGAGCAAGTATTATTATTGTTGCAAATACGCTTATGCCCACTGTTAAGCTGCCTAAGGAGACAAAGTTTGCCATAGAGAGTCGTGCTTCGACGGGTGATGTTACTTGTATGGTTGTAGAGACATAAGAATTGTCATTATTAGGCAGGTATGCAGTTACTGTGTAGTCACCGCCAACTATACCTTCAAAGGTTGCGGTGCCATCGCTTTGAGTAATAGCTGTTCTTGTAGCTGTACCTATACGGCTGATTTGCACATTTACACCAGATAGGGGGTTTCCAAAGTAATCAACGACTTTCACTGTAAGTTTAAGGTCATATAAGACGCAGCGGATCTGGCTTTGGGTGTTGCTAAATACATTGATTGTAGTTTCATTTAGTAAGAAATTATCTGAGGAGTATACTTTTGCGCGGTATTGACCAAAGATTACTTGAAGTTGAGCTGATCCGGAATTGTCGGTTGTAACACTGTAGAATACGCCGCTTCCTTGTTCAACTAATTCGACACGAGTATTTGGAAGTGCAGTGTAGTTAGAGTCAACTGTTTTCAATGACAGCGTTTGAATGGGGCAAATTATATTTACTTGGTTGTGTGCTTGTTCAGATAAATTGTTAACTGTGTCGTTACCAGCATTAAACACTGTATTGTATTTGGATGCCTCGATAACATATTGTGCATTCGGTAAAGTTGAGTTCAGAATAAACGCACCTGAAAGGTCGGTTTGACCTGTAATAGTACTTATTTGTGTTGCTCCTGTACCAAATTTAATTGTTATAGCTAAATTAACGTATGGTACAGCAACTTGTTGATTGCCCTGCATAGCCTTCACTGATACTTTAAGATTTGTAAGTTTGCATGTTATATCAAAACTGTCGGTGCCAGTAAGTGAAATTTGGCGTTCACCAACTTTAATATCGTTCCAGTATGCAGATACGGTGTAGGTTCCTGCTTCAAGATTGATTACGGCAGGTCCAAAGGGGTGAGTCGTTGCATTGTAATATAGGTTATTTTCAGCATCATAGACTTCAATGACTATATCTGATACAACATCACCAGCTAAGTTCAAGGCTCGAAAAGTTACAGGATAACCTAAAAGGGTGAATGTTTGAGAGTCGACAATTGTTTTAGCTGTACCTTGGGGTGTAATGGTTACATTATATGTTCCTAATGCTGCTGTAGATGGAATAGTCCATGTTTCATGTATGACGCCTTGACTCGTGGCTGTTACAGTTTGAGTAAGTAGGGTGACGTTGGCCTCATTTTTAATTGTTAGTGTTGCTGTTTGTCCTGCCTGGTAGCCCACAGAGGTTATAGTGATTGTTTCTTGTCGGTGATACTCAGTTTTGTCTGTTATGCCTAAATTGAAAGTGGATTGACCTAGATTTGCGGTCTGGTTAAAATACGCTATATATGTACCCGTATAGATTGTCGTGGAACCTGAAGGGGTAAAGTTAGAACTAGGATAAGTTATTTGAGCATATGCGGTTCCCGAAGCAGAAGTTGTTAGTGAAACCAACTGAGAGTATGCACTGTTAAGAGCTGCAGGTGGAACGATTGTAATGTTTGCAGTATGAGTTGTGTTAGGTATTCCACCTGTTATTGAAACATTCAAAACCACATTTGCACCCACTTGTAGCTGCTCAGGAGCTTCCGGAAGGACTGGCTGAACTTTGTATGCAGCATTAACCGTGAAGTCTTTAGTGGCATTCATAGATGCCGTAACATCAACCAAGGTTATTGTATAAATTCCTGCGGTAACTTCAGGTATAGTAAAGTTCGAAGCTACATAAAAGCCCGATGATGTCCCATTATCGACAAGTTTTTCGCCAAAATACACCAAGTATGGACCATTTGATACGTATATAGTTCCTTGGACAGTGATTGCTTGACTAACATTTCCTGAAGTTATTGGATATACGCCATCTTGCGGCACAACTTGATATATATACAAACCTAAGGACTGCCCTTGAACAGAGTAGGCAGACGCGAATATGAGAGCAGCGCTCATCAACATTATAAGAGCGATTGTGATAACTTTTCGATTCAAACCTAACATCCCCTTCATACAACAAGTTTCTAATTAGTTTGAAGACTAACTAACTAAGAACATTTTAAACCTTGCCATTCAATACGACCCTGCAGGTACAAGTAAACTCTTGAGCAACCTTAAATTGCAACAGCAATAGCAAATGGAGGCATAATTAGATTAAATTAACAGCAAAGTATCATGGTAAAGGAGACTTTTCTAGGAGGGGTTTTATAAAATGCATTTACCATGTATGCCTAAAACAATAATCTTGGTCTGAGAAGTCATGGAGAACCTTGTTCCCACGCAGCTTATGCAAATACTTGGAAAGCAAAAATACCATTTGGTTGGCAGGCACTCAGCAGTGAAAAGGTGTGGGTGGTTCTACAGAACGATGGTTCAAAACAGACCATGCTACAAGGAAAAATTTTACGGCATCAAGACCCATCAGTGCATCCAGATGTCGCCTGCAGCATTCTATTGCACCCAACAATGCCTGTTCTGTTGGAGAGCCCAGAATCGCGATTTGCAAATCACATGGAATGAACTTAAGCTGCCAGAATGGGATCCACCTGAAGAGATAGTACAAGGCATTTTGAGAGCCCAACAAAGACTTCTGGGAGGCTACAAAGGTAACCCAAAAACGGACCTTCAGAAATTAAGGGAAGCCCATAAGCCAAGGCATGTAGCAATCAGTCTAACGGGCGAACCTACTTTATATGCACCATTAAGTGAACTGATTCGTACTCTTCATAATAAAGACTTTACCACCTTTCTGGTAACTAACGGCACGTTACCCGATAGGCTCTCTAGTTTAAGTGAGGAACCAACCCAGTTGTATGTTTCAGTATGTGCCCCAAATGAGAAAACATTTATGCAAGTGTGCCGTCCCCAGATAGCCAATGCGTGGAGCAAACTAAATGAAACGTTAATGGTTCTACCTAGCTTTAAATGCCCCACCGTAGTGCGTATGACACTTGTAAAAGACCAGAACATGCAAGACCTTGATGGCTATGCAAAACTTTTGGAAAAAGCTGAACCAACCTATGTTGAGGTCAAAGCTTACATGCATGTTGGTTTTTCGAATCTGCGGTTAGGCTTTGATAACATGCCTACACATATGGATGTAGTTGGCTTTGCTCAGAAGCTGGCTGAGAAGACAGGCTATAGCGTAGTAGATGAATCAACTGAAAGCCGAGTAGTTCTGTTGAGCAAAAAAGGTAAGCCAACTCAGTTCAGTATCCGAACATGAATAACCCTTGGCAAATGATTCATCTCCATATGTGCTTCGTTAAGATGTAAAGATAGTAGTTTAAAACATGAATGGTAGCCTTAAATACTAAAAATATAGTGCCCTACCATTGAACTAAGAATTGAATTGGAAGAGGATGAATATATGGTAAGTGATGGCAGAGGCCGTCTTTTTAAAAGAAAAGACGGAAAGTACCTTGTCTATTTGCCCAAGGATCTAGCAGAAGATAGTATGTTTCCCTTCAAGGGAGCTGACTCAATATTTGTCAAAGTTGGCTTCAAGTTGGGCGATTCCAAGCTAGTCGTTGAGAAATGGACTGAGTCAGAAGAATAAAACTCTAATAAAAGTCTATTAGGGAATCCCCTTCTATTTTTTAAGTATAAACAATATATGGATTTGAGATTTTGTCGTCTTTAAAAGCTTTATTAGAAGAAGTTAAGCGTGAGCTCACCACAAAAGAGGAGATACGTGAAGAAGTACATGATAAGATGCGCAAGGCCACCAGCCTCTCCAAGCAGGCAATATTGCTTAGTCATCAAAAAAGGCTCGATGAAGCCAATGTGCAACTAGAAAAAGCTAAAGAGCTAATCAGCAGTTTAAAAGCGACAGCTAAAGACTACCCCGCCATAATTTATGGTGGCATGTTCAGCGCTGCCTTACAGGAATACTCGGAAGCTTGCATCTTTGTAAATCTAATCGAACAAGCAAAATTTGTCACTCCTAGAGAAATTGACGTACCTCCAGTTGATTACGTGCTGGGCTTAGCTGATGTTGTCGGAGAACTTCGACGTCTTGCACTTGATGCTCTGCGCGAAGGAAACGTAGAAAAAGGTGAGCAAAGTTTGCACATAATGGACGAAATCTACGTTGAATTGGAAGCTATGGACGAAGCATATATGCTTGTGTCGGGGCTTAGAAGGAAAAATGATGTTTCACGCAGGATAATAGAAGCCACCAGGGGCGATATAACGCAGGAAGTGCGTAGAAAAGCCCTTGAAGACCACATCAAGCGATTAGAAAAACTGCTTGAAAAGCAAGAGGTCGTTAAAGGATAAAACTATGGGCAGGATTATGGAGTTTTCAATTATAAAGGCGCGTAAAGTCCAAAATTGCATAGCCCAAAAAGTCGTCACCCAGGACCAACTACCCAAGCAAATCATACGAATAGCAGGTGTCGACGTTACATATACCGGAGACTTGGCAATAGGCGCTGCCACCGTATTAGACTATAGCTCACTTGAAGTTTTAGAAACGCAAACTGTTACCCAACAGGCAAGATTTCCTTATATACCCACTTTATTCTCGTTTAGAGAGCTTCCAGTCATAATTTCAGCCATCCGAAAACTCAATTTGCAGCCTGATGTGGTACTTATTGACGGGCATGGCATAGCTCATCCATATAGATGCGGATTAGCGAGTCATCTTGGAGTAACTCTGGGCAAGCCCACAATTGGTGTTGCAAAAAACATACTTATCGGCGAAGTCAAACAGGTAGGACAAGAGACATTCTTAATAGATGAAGGCGAAACTGTTGGTGCGGTTATTCCCTCCTTTGGAAGTGTAAAACCTGTTTACGTGAGCATTGGGCATATGGTTTCGTTAAAGACTGCTGTGGAAGTTGTGAAGCATTGTCTTCGAAGCAGTCGCATACCAGAACCTATCAATACCGCACATATGGCTGCATCGAAAGAAAGGAAAAACAAAATTATAGAGAATATTGTGATTATGAGGGGACACCATGTTGGATCCTAAATTCATAAAGCTAGCTGAAAAAATTCAGAATCCTAAACTACAGAAGAAGGTAGTCGATCTCCTGGAGAATCCTACATTTATGCTAGACGGCAAGATCTACTATGGTCCTTCGTTTGATGTTTCACCTGGTGGCTTGGCGTTTCATCACAAGTATGAGGGCGGCTATATTGAGCATGTTTTAGGTTCAGCAATGATAGCCTTAACGTTATGTGATGTTGTTGAGCAGGTTTATCAGGGCAAGGTAGACCGTGATCTTGTTATCGCGGGTATTCTGCTGCATGATATTTTTAAACCGGCTACATATGAGTTAAATGAAAAGGGAGATTTCGCCTCGTCTCCGCTGGCTGATTATTTAGATCATATTTCGATAGTTACTTCTGAGTTGGTGCGCAGAGATTTTCCTAAGGAGCTGGTGCATATTGTTGCAGCCCATTACGGTGCTCACGGGGTAGTCAAACCTCGGACAGTAGAAGCCCTTATTGTTCACTTGGCTGACAACGTGGACTCATCACTTAACGGACAAGTGCTCAATGCCGCAGCCTCACTTTCTCAAAGAGCAACTGGCGAACAGTTGCCTAAATTAACTTCCAAGGAAGCCTTTGAAATCGTACACGCAAAAGCCGCGCAAGGCTGGGATGGCGTGCAAAAAATAATGCAAAAGCTTAAGCAACAAAGGATGTCACAGAAAACTTAATACCGCATAGACAGAGAGATGCACAAGGCGAAATAGATGGAATCAATCGGAACAGTACCAGAAACAGGAACAAAAGCTGAATCTCAAGCACCTGAAGCAGAAGCAATCCCCGAACAGAAAGAAATCACGTTCGAGGATTTCGAAAAAATAGATCTGCGGGTAGGCAAGATACTTGAAGTAACACCAGTTCATAGATCAAAGAAGCTCATGAAGATCATAGTTGATTTCGGTGAAGAAAAAAGACAGGCGGTAGCGGGGCTTTTACAATACTATAAGCCCGAAGAACTAGTGGGCAAAAAATGTGTGTTTCTACTCAATTTGAAAAAGCGCATGCTAGCAGGCGTAGAATCACAATGCATGATACTAACTGCGGAGGACACAGAAGGCAAAATCTCAGTGCTGCAACCCGAAAAAGATGTTATCGAAGGCGCTAAAATCGGCTAACTTCTTAGTATAGCCGTAAAAGGTGCAAATTCAACATTAACTTTATGTTTTTTCTCTGCTAGTTTTTAAGTACTCTATTAGGAAAGCTAAATATGGGCAACAGGATACGTTAACTGTGCCTTTACTGAGGAGTCATTTATGACAGCTAATGAAGAAGCACTTATGTGGGTCGAGAAGTACCGACCAAAAACCCTTAATGAAGTTGTAGATTTGAAGGACATTGTGGAAAGCCTGAAGTCGTTTATGAAAAATCCAAAAGTTATGCCGCACCTCATGTTTGCGGGTATACCGGGCACAGGAAAAACAACCATAGCACTGTGCATCGCGAGGGAACTATTCGGCGAGAACTGGAAATCTTTCACGCTTGAGCTTAATGCTTCTGATGAAAGAGGCATTGACACCGTACGCGATAGAGTCAAAGATTTCTCACGTTACAGCAGAGCTGCATTCGGCAACATACCCTTTGCACTTATTATTCTTGATGAAAGCGACCAGATGACAGGCGCCGCACAGACCGCGCTAAGAAGAATCATGGAAACCAGCTCACGGACAAGCAGGTTCATACTTATCTGCAATCAATCAGGTAAAATTATTGAACCCATACAGAGCCGCTGCGCCATATTCAGATTCTCAAAGCTGGACCGCAAAGCCATGATAGAACACCTGCACTATATTGCCAAGAAAGAAAAGGTTACCTTGGATCCTAAAGCGGCAGAACGCATTGTTGATTACGCGGAAGGCGATCTGCGACAAGCCATAAACGCGTTGCAGACGGCCTCAGTCTATAAAGAGGGCATAGTAGATGAAAAAACTGTAGAAAACGTAATCGGTGAAGTCAGCGGCGTACAAGTCCAAATAATGATTAACAAGGCTTTAAGTGGCAACTTTATTGAAGCTAGAAAGAAAATGTATGAGCTCATGGGAGAATATGGTTTCTCGGGTTCAGAAATCATCCGCCAGATTCAACGTGAACTGTTTAAGATGTCGTTTGTTACTCCTGAACAGAAAGCTGAGCTGGCAAACCTTATCGGTGAATATGATTATCGTCTCACTCAAGGTGCAAACAGCGATATCCAACTAAGCGCATTGCTTGCCCAATTCGCAAAAGTAGGCAATATATCACAAGGGGAAAATAGTTGAAAAATGACCTCTTATGGGTCGAAAAATATCGACCACAAAAGATAGCTGATGTTATAGGAAACGAAGAAGCTAAAACTGCCTTTGTTGATTGGCTAAAAAGCAAGCGGCACACTAAAAAGGCAGTGCTGCTTTTTGGTCCACCAGGCGTAGGAAAAACCACATTAGTTAATGCCGCTGCAAACGAGTTCGGCTTCAGAGTCATCGAGATGAACGCAAGTGATACCCGTACAGAAAAAGCCATCAATAAAGTAGCTGGACCTGCAACTTCGTTTGTCGCACTAGATACTTTCTCTTCGAAAAGCAGAGGCAACATATTATTTCTAGATGAAGTTGATGGCATAGCAGGAAACGAAGACCGAGGCGGCGTAAGTGCCATAATAAAAATTGTAGAAACATCCCGTATACCAGTAATAATGGCGGCAAACAACCCAGATATAGAAAAACTACGCCCACTCAAAAAAGTCTGCACATTAATAAGATTCCATCAAGTACGCTTGCCACTCATAATTACCATGCTACAAGGTATTTGCAAAAAAGAAGGCATAAAAGCAGAATTCGAGGCCATAGAAAGAATCGCACAGAAAAGCCGCGGAGACGTAAGATCAGCCATTAACGACCTTCAAAGCATAGCTGAAGTAGATAAAGTGCTTACCCTGCAAGATACCCTGACGCTAAGCTCTAGAAATAAAGACATCAGCATGGATGAAACTCTCAAAAGCTACTTCTCAGCAAAATCGCTTTCCGAAGCCGCTTCTTTACTAAGTTATTCCAGCGTAGACTACGACGAATTCTTAATGGCCGTAGGAGATAATCTGCCCCGCAGATACACTAACGTCAATGACCTTGCCAAGGCATACGACTTGGTTTCACAAGCAGACATCTATAGGGGCAGAATCGGCACAGAAGAATGGCACCTGCTCAGATACTTCTTTAATTATATGGCAGAAACCGCGGCAGTTGCGCCCGCATCATATAAGCCATTTGAGTTCATCTCACCGCCTATTCGCATAATTACGCTTTTCTGGACAAAGAGTAAAAGAAACATGCTCGAGGGCATATGCACTAAAATTGGACAACAATGCCATGTTAGCCGTGTGACGGCAAAAACTGACTTTGTGCCCTTCCTTAGAGTCATCTTAGCCCGGCAAAAAGCAAGTCCAATAATTGAATGGCTTAAGCTTTCGCCTGAAGAAGTAGAGTTCCTTAGGAAAATGAACAGGATGTAGGAGAAAAAAATCGTGGTGATTCTTAATAAAAAAGCTTTCAAGTTACCCCGTGTAGAAAAAGACAAATTTATTCTTTTGCTTAGGCTAGGATTAAGTTATAACCGCGAGCAAGGAACTTACAGTATAAGCAACTATAACAATATTGAAAAGCTCACTGACGTCCTGGCCAGTATACTAAATACAGATAAGGTAAATTTCACGCAAACCTGTTTAACCTGCAATAAAGATTTTGCATGCACAGAATGTAAATACTACGAGTTATGCGAAACTAAAGATCTGCCATTTCACTGCGTCTGTACCCAATGTCTACGAGAAGGAAAAATGCTAAAATAGAAAGTGAATTATTAGCTTTTGTAAAACCTGCTCAGTATTCTGTGCATCAGCAGATTTTACAATTAACTCTAAAGTTACATAGTAAACAGCGATAAATGTTTCTTAAGCATTTACCACATCTTACATATATTTCATTTATCAACCATCTTATTCATTTTCATGCATACAAATAACTGTACATATAAATAAATAAAAAGATAAACATGCTTTCTATTTAATGAAACTAACCTTGCAATAAGGAGACACTAAAAATGTACAGCTCACCTAAAGAATTCATAAATTACGTCAAAGAAAAAAACCCTAATCAACCTGAATTCCTCCAGGCAGTTACCGAGGTTGTTGAATCCGTTTGGCCTGTAGTTGAGAAAAACCCACGATACCAAAAGGCAAAAATCCTTGAACGCATTGTTGAGCCCGAACGTGTTCTCATGTTCAGAGTAACCTGGACTGACGATAAAGGTGAAGTCCAAGTCAACAAAGGCTACCGTATTCAAATGAATAGCGCCATTGGTCCATATAAAGGCGGCTTACGCTTCCACCCAACAGTCAACCTGAGCATACTCAAATTCCTTGCATTCGAGCAAGTATTCAAGAATTCATTAACAACCCTACCAATGGGCGGCGGCAAAGGTGGCTCTGACTTTGACCCTAAAGGTAAAAGCGACGCCGAAGTTATGCGCTTCTGCCAGAACTTTATGATAGAATTAAACCGCATTGTAGGTCCTAACACGGACGTCCCGGCTGGAGACATTGGCGTCGGTGGAAGAGAAATTGGCTACATGTTCGGCATGTACAAGAAGTTACGCAACGAATTCACAGGCGTACTAACAGGCAAAGGCCTCAACTGGGGTGGTAGCTTGATTAGACCTGAAGCTACAGGTTACGGCGCAGCCTACTTAGCTAATGAAATGCTTAAAACCCGCAAAGAAGCTCTCAAGGGCAAAATTGTAACAGTCTCAGGCTCAGGCAACGTCGCTCAGTACACAGTTGAGAAAGTCAACCAGCTAGGTGGTAAAGTAGTCACACTATCTGACAGTGACGGAACAGTCTACGACAAAGATGGCATCACTGATGCAAAACTTGCTTATGTTATGGACCTTAAGAACAACAAACGCGGTCGCATCAGCGAATACGTAAAGAAGTACAAAAGCGCCGAGTACATGCCAGGCAAACGACCGTGGGGCATAAAATGTGACGTCGCATTCCCAAGTGCAACACAGAACGAAATCAGCGGTGACGACGCCAAGACCTTAGTAAAGAACGGCTGTATCTGCGTCTCTGAAGGAGCCAACATGCCAACCACACCAGAAGGAGTTGATGTTTTCCTTAAAGCCAAAATCTTGTATGCACCAGGTAAAGCAGCAAACGCAGGAGGAGTAGCCACCTCAGGACTAGAGATGTCGCAAAACAGCCTAAGACTATCATGGACCAGAGAGGAAGTTGACGAAAGATTACACAACATTATGAAAGCAATCCATGCTACATGTGTTAAATACGGTCAAGAGGACGATTTCGTTAACTACGTCAAAGGGGCTAACATCGGCGGCTTTGTCAAAGTCGCAGACGCAATGGTCGACCAAGGCGTCCTCTAAAATAGCCTAAAATAAACATAAAATAAGAAGCACCATTTGGTGTACCTTATTATTTTTATTTTAACCTGGCTTACCCGTTTATTATTAAGCCTCAATAGTGGTATAGGAAAAATTAATTAAAACGCATAGGCTAGGGTTTAATAGCAGTTTGTATTTTAAGCGGTGTCTTTATGGCAAAGAATAAACCTAAGACGGTAGATGAAATTTTCAGTAAAGTTGAGGGGGAGCACAGGGATGTTGCACAGCGATTTCGCTTCCTTATCAATTCGACATTGCCCAAGGCAGATGAATTAGTAAAGCGTGGTAGGTTAACTTATAAGTTTGGCAGTAAAGATTTCGCAGCAATCAGAATTGCTAAGGCACATGTTGATCTACTCTTCTTTCAAGGTACACGAATGTCTTCATCACTTTTAAAAGGCACAGGAGACAAAGGCGACCCTAGGCACATAGAAATTATAAATTTAAAAGAACTTGAAAATTGTGAATCAGAAATCATACGCCTATTAAAAGAAGCTGCAACCATAGCTACTGTAATTTAACTGACATTAAAAGGACACAAAACTAGCAGTTTAGCCTACGACAAAACAGCTAATTTACAATAATAAAAATTCTAAAAAATTAGCATCCAAATTCTAAGCAGCAAACATATAAGATCAATTGCAGACCTATGTAAAAACCGAGTGGCCAGCTCTTAAGAGAGAAATGGGTAGCTTAAAGCTACCTTTGACGCTGAACATAACGCAAAAGCATATAATGTACTGCCTTCCCGATAATTCGGAATAGAAGGTGCTGTTTATGGCAACTAACATACAGTCAGCTTACAGAAAACTTATCGAAAAAAACAAGAATCTTATAGTTTTGAGTACGGCACAAGCCATCATCAGCTGGGATATGGAGACTATGATGCCGCCCAAAGCAATCAATATGCGCAGTGAACAGCTTTCGCTACTGAGCCAGATCCAGCATAAAATGAGTACTTCCCCCCAAATAGGCAGGCTCATAAACGAAATAACGCAAAATCCACAATATGACACTCTAAGTGAAATTGAAAAACGCAATGTTTATCTTATCAAGAAGAATTACGACGAGCAAACCAAACTACCCACCAGACTTGTCGCTCAAATCTCCAAACAGCAGGCTATAACCGTAAACATTTGGAAAAAAGCCAAAGCCGCAAAAAACTTTAGCTTATTTAAGCCTGAACTGGAAAAACTTGTTGCCTTAAACGTGGAAGCTGCCGACATCCTTATGAAAGCCAAACAGACTAAAACTCCATATGATGCGTTGGTGGATATTTTTGAACCAAAAATGAACAGTAAAACCATCGTCAAAGTCTTTACTGAACTTGAGCAGGGCCTAAAAGCGCTGTTAGCTAAAATTGAATCATCACCTAACCAGCCCGATATCAACGTGATCTATCAGCAAGTTCCTGTAGATAAGCAACGAGAAATCTCCAGACTTCTAGTCCAAACTCTTGGCTACGATACCATCAGCTCTGAAGCTGCCGGGCGAATAGATGAATCGGAACACCCCTTCACAACAGGTTATTATGATGACGTACGTATAACCACACATTACTATTCCGAGAACATAGTTAGCTCAATATTTAGCGTACTACATGAAACGGGGCATGCACTATACGAACAGGGATTACCGCAGGAATGGAAATACCAACCCGTCGGTGCCCCAGCCAGCATGGGACTCCATGAATCCCAATCAAGATTATATGAGAATCTAATTGGTCGTAGTACTCAGTTCTGGATTCCCCTTTGGTCCAAGGTAAAAGCCATTATCGCACCGAGTTTTGTTGACTTAGATTTGGACAAATTCATCCATGCTATTAATGCAGTTAAGCCATCTAAGATACGCATAGAATCGGACGAAGTCACCTACAATCTGCACATAATTATACGCTTCCAAATAGAAAAGGACCTGTTCGAGGGCAAAATTAACGTCAGCGAACTACCGACGGTATGGAACCAGAAGTATCAAGAAATTTTAGGTGTGACTGTGGAGAATGATACAGAGGGTGTAATGCAAGACACACATTGGGCAAGTGGCTTATACGGGTATTTCCCAAGCTATGCACTGGGCAACATATATACTGGCCAAATGCTAAACGCCATGGAACAAAGCAACCCCAACTGGCGCAGCGAACTTGCCCAAGGTAACCTGAGCAGCATACACACTTGGCTTATTAACAACATCTATTGCAAAGGGAATCTCTATGATCCTATGGGTCTTATCAAAAAGGTAACAGGAAGAGAATTGACCGTTAAACCATACCTACATTATCTACAAGAAAAATTCAAAGACATCTACGGTTTCTGAACATTATTCTGTTTTATTATCCAATGATAAATATACAGAATAATTAAAGCCGCAATACCGCTGACAAAGAGGGCAAAGCCCGCCCACCCGGCAACTTCATTATAATAGTTTGCACCATACAAGAACAGAAATACACCTAAAAGAATAATGCCCACAAGTATCCAATCTATACGCGACACGCTTGATCGCTCCTGTAAATAGATAACTGGAAACTTCGTCACAATATATAGTTACCTATAAAACGAGTGTAGCAATCAGGCTCTCGCCACAGGCTACCACTTCATTCGCCCGACACATATCCACAAACTTCAAACTAAAGACATGTTACAGCCATTCTCATCCGACAGTCTTATATATAGGACCCAGCATCCTCAACACGGGGACAACAATAAAATGTCGGGTATTGACGTTAAAAAACCAGAAACCCGTGAAGATTTAATAAAAATGCTGACAGAAGCTGCGAAAAAAGAGTCAACTACAAAAGGCAAGCCGACAAAACCGACAATTTCTGGAACAGCCAAGGTCCTAAACATCCACAGAGACACACTTTACACTTGGATGAAAGAATTAAGCGTCGACTTTAAGGAAATCCTTGACCAGATACCGACAATTGCTGCAGACGAATTCGAAGACCCAGGTAGTACATACTTGATTGGCGAATCTCTTGTTGGAGAAGGAAATGAAGTCGCTCATGTAGATCTTATGATAGGCGACAAAAACGGTCCAGTAGGGCAAGCTTTCGCTACAGGCTTAACCCAACTCTCAGCCGGTCATACTCCGTTGCTAGCAGTCATAAGGCCTAACCTGCCACCTAAGCCATTCACCTTACTAGTACCCAAAGTCACAGTTAAAAACATGGAAGACACTGCGAAAATATTTGGTCCAGCTCAAGCTGCAGTAGCTAAAGCAGTCGCAGATTCTGTTGAGGAAGGCATTATTCCATCTGACAAAGTGGATGATTGGGTAATTATATGCAGCGTATTTATTCATCCACAAGCAGAAGATGCACGAAGAATCTATCAGTATAACTATGGCGCAACGAAGATGGCCATACAAAGAGCACTAAACAAGTATCCATCCATTGATAAAATCAACTACGACAAAGATCGAGCAAAGCATCCAATCATGGGCTTTAAAGTTCCACGTCTATGGAGACCACCTTATCTACAAATTGCGCTAGATGCACCAGACCTTGAAGGCACTAAGAGAGTAATCTCACAGCTGCCAGGAAGCGATAGAATTATCCTTGAAGTCGGGACCCCACTCATTAAGCGCTATGGTACACGTGTAATCGGCGAGCTACGACAAGCAGCTAAAGACAAATTCATAATTGCAGATCTCAAAACCCTTGACGTAGGCAAAGTTGAAGCAGATATCGCATACGAAGACACTGCGGATGCAGTAGTCGCGGCAGGCTTAGCCCCAGCAGAGACCCTTGATGCAACTGTACAAGAAGCCCGACGGCTAGGAATTTATGCCGTTATCGATATGCTAAACGTTGATGATGTAATAGCCAAGCTTAAATCACTCAAAGAATTTCCAGACATTGTCATTTTGCACAGAGGTATTGACCAAGAAACAGGCAGAAGTAGTGGCCTAGAGCGCATACAAATAATCCGTAAAGCATTCCCTAACAAGAAATTCTTAATTGCAGTAGCAGGCGGCATAGTACCTGAGACAGCCAAAGAAGCACTAGAAAAAGGCGCAGATATACTCATTGTCGGCAGATACGTGACACAATCTAAAGACATAGAACGTTCAGTCAGAGAATTCCTCGAACTGACACCAAGCATGCGCGAGGACATAGATCTCTACAGAGTCCACACAGAATAGGCAACATAAACCTGAGCGGAAGCTCAGCCCTTCTCTTCTTTTATCTTTCTATTATTGAAAATAGATTAAGAAGAAATCTTCAGCACTAAAAACGCCAAAAATAGAAGTACAGCTGCAATGATGAAAGTTGGTAGATACGCCATCGAGTTAGCTAAGAAAGGACCTAAGAAAGAGCCAATAGCTGCACCTGAACCGACTAGCACGTCAAATATGCCGCTTTTTCCTTGTGGTATGAGCTCCATTGAAAGTGAGAGCATAAGTATAAAATACAAAGAATATGCAAAGCCTATTGCGATTAATATTATCGTAGTTAAGATTGTTGGGAAGAAGGAGAAATATGCAACACCAACAAGCAGAAATATAAGCAAACTGCGTGCAAGCACAGATCGACGCATTTGTGTTCTAACATCAATGGACCTTGCATGTCTTCCAATAAAAAAGTAGCCTACCATTGCACCCATAGAATTAAGCAAGTAAGCTACGTACACCATGCTTGTTGACATTCCTAATTGCTGTGATAAAAAAACAGGCAAAGGCGTAAAGAATATGCTAGTGGCCAATGAAAAAAGAATAATTGCTAAAGCAAATGCCCCGAAGTTATCTCTTTTAAGGCACTCATTGCATCTGAGCCCGGACAAAAGCCTATCAGCTATTGCAACTCCACGACAGCAAAAATCTATTCTTTTTTCTATACTTACTAAACGTCTTTCAAAAATTAGCAATGGATCGGCTATCATGAACACTGCAAGAACAAAGGCCACTACACTTAAGCCACTACATAGGTATAGCGTGTAAATAGCGATAACGTTGAAGCTAAGGGCAGAAGCGAAAGCAAATAAACCTATACCTAACCCAATCAGAGAGCCGATTTCAGTAAAACCCTCGTAGAACGCGAATGAACCTTCCCATTCTTCTCTGCTGTAGTGCTCAGCGATAAGTATGTTTTTTGGGGCTTCATGGGCAACATGAAGAACTTGCATTAATACATACAGGAAGACGAATATGAGTATGTTTTGAGCAAATGGCAATGTGAAAAGAAAAAGAATAATCGCTGATGAGAGAAAAGATAAGAGAATAAACAGCTTGTACCGCCTTAATTTATCACATATATAACCCCAGAAGAATGAGGCAGGGATAGTACAAAACAGCGCAATTGAAGTCATTACGCCAAGGGCAACCAAAGGACCCCCCAATAGGCTTGTATCTTGAAAGGTAACCACATATAGAGGAATGAATACCGAAAGTAAACCAAACGCTATTTCGTGGAAGAAAAATCCTAGCCGCCACATAGCCACAAGCACAATTCAAAGGCAAATTAAAATGTTTAGTTCAAAGATTGAAAAAAGAAAAATTCTGACAGGAACACATACTTCTTTGACTACATAAAATATAGCTTTAGAACAAAAAAATTGACCAACTACAGATAAGTTAAAAGAACAACAATGATCTTTAAGGCTGTTGTTCTTACAATTGGACTAATTAAGCTTGACAGCAGAAGAAGAATCATTACAATTTTTGAACATAAAACAGACACACTTTTACATAAAAATGAAACCTGTATTTTAAAAAAGCTCTATCAAATTGAATTACTATGGGATAAACGCTTAATAGAGAGTGTTTCTCCTTGATAGTGCGCTAAAGAGTTGAATTTAAATGGCAAAGTTCAAGGTAATAGTATCTGACCCTCAGGCTGGGACTTCCAAAGTAGTTGAAGTTGAAGAAGCCCGTGCAGTCCCATTCATAGGGAGGAAAATCGGTGAAACAATAGACGGAGCGGTGGTTGATTTGCCAGCAACCAAGCTGCAAATTATGGGCGGATCAGACAAAGATGGTGTACCTATGAAGCCAAATGTCCACGGTGGTGTCAGGAGAAAAGTCGTTTTAAGTGACGGAATAGGTTTCAACGCCAAGAGAGGCGGAGAAAGAAGACGCAAAGCAGTCCGCGGCAACACTATAACTGACGAAATCGTTCAAATTAACGTCAAAATTATTGAGCAAGTAGGTAAGCCAAAATCAGAGGCCCCAACAACAACTGCCCAATAGATGGGCAAACTTATTAACTCCCCGTTATCATTTAATCCTTTTAATTCATAAGTACTTGTGGAAATTGACATGAGTAGCGGAACTAAAGCCCTGCCTAAGCAGCCAGAAGTTAATATTGGTACCATAGGTCATGTAGACCATGGAAAAACAACCTTAGTCCAATCCCTAACAGGAGTATGGGCATCACGCCACAGCGAAGAACTCAAAAGAGGCATCACTATAAAGCTGGGCTACGCTGACTTGCCAATCTACAAGTGCCCCAAATGTGAAGCTCCTAAAGGATATTCAACTAGACCAGAGTGCCCTAGTTGCGGAGGAGAATCAGAATTTCTTCGAGCCATCAGTTTTGTTGACGCTCCAGGACATGAAGCTCTGATGGCAACTATGCTTTCAGGCGCCGCCATTATGGATGGAGCGATACTTGTAATTGCGGCAGACGAACCATGTCCACAACCACAAACTCGTGAACATTTAGCAGCCGCCGAAGTAATAGGCATAAAAAAAATAATTATTGTTCAAAACAAGATTGACATCGTTGATGAAAGAAGAGCACGTCAAAGCTACCAAGAAATCAAAAATTTCGTCAAAGGAACAATCGCCGAGAACGCACCCATAATCCCGGTCTCAGCTCAGCGGGGCATTAACATTGACGTACTAATTAATGCCATAGAAGAAATTATTCCTACTCCGAAAAGAGATGAAAATAAACCGCCGTTCATGTACATAATTCGCTCCTTTGACGTTAACAAACCAGGAACACCCATTGAGCAGATGGAAGGCGGAATTATCGGAGGTACAATCGCCCAAGGTAAATTTACTGTTGGGGATACTTTAGAAATTAGACCAGGCATCATGAGTGAAAGAGAAGGTAAAACAGTTCATGACCCGCTCATAAGCGAAATAGTAAGTCTTCAAGCAGGGGAAAGAAACGTTAAAGAAGCAACATGCGGAGGACTAGTCGGAGTGGGGACACTTTTAGACCCATCCTACTCTAAAGCAGATGGATTAACAGGGAACATAGCGGGTAAAATGGGCATGCTTCCACCAACAGTAACAGAACTTATTCTTGAAACTCATGTACTCGAACGTGCAGTGGGAACAAAAGAACTGCTCAAGGTTGAGAGGATAAATCTTGATGAGCAACTACTTCTTCACGTAGGTGCAGCCGTAAATGTAGGAAAAGTGATAGCGGCTAAAGCCAACTTAATTAAAGTAAAGTTAACTCGCCCTGTATGTGTTCTGCCAGGCTCAAGAGTCGCCATAAGCAGGAAAATCACTGCCCGATGGCGTCTAATAGGTTATGGGCTCATAATTGAAAAACCAAGTGGTAAACTCTAAACAGGATTTATTTTACTATAACTTTTTAAATAATCGTTGGCTTTTTGTAAAACATCTCGGGCATTCTTGAAGGTTAGCTTTATCATGGCCTGTTCAAAAGGCAACCATTCAAAGCCGATATGCTCAAAAGATAACTGAATTTTTGTGGTTTTAGTTTCTATAAGGAAAAAAATCACTTCTTTGCGTACAAGGGAGCCTTTGCGTTTGTAGAAGTATGATATTGATTGACGGAAGTTATTAACAAAGCGTGCGTCGGTTATGCCCGTTTCTTCTCTTAGTTCTCGTAGTGCTGTTTCCTGTTCGGTTTCGCCCTTTTCGACGTTCCCTTTCACAAAATCCCAGTGACCAGCTTCATATTGAAGGAGAAGGTACATCAGCTCAGAGTTGTTCCTTGAACATACTACTGCTCCGCAAGATTTCTCATTCAACATAGCCAATCACCTATTTTTTGTTATACCTGTCTAACTCTAAGCGTTCACCACTTAAAAGTAATTCTGAAACCCACCAGTGAAATATGTTCAGCATATTCAGAAAATTGCTAAGACAACCAAATACAGCAATGACATTAGAAATACAATACAGTAACACAATTCCAAAGAGCAACTTAAGTTATACGAACCCAAAAGGTAGATAGCATGAGACATTTAATACCAGAAGATTATAGAACAGTGGCTATATGTAAATAACATAATAAGTAAAAATGAACCAGATAGCAAATAAATAATTTTAAGTATAAAGAGCTTTAAATTCAACTGAGAAAATATAGCTGAAAGTACTGCCTTTCTATTATAAAATGAAGGTAAAAGCCTAAAATGATAACGTCACAAGCAACTAAACAGCCGATGAGAGTATTAATAGATACAAATGCACTGTTTGTTCCCCTGCAATTCAAAATTGATATATTCGCCGAACTAGAACGCCTATTAGGTAAAAATTTCGTACCTATCTTACTGTCCCCGGTTAAAAAAGAACTCCAAACGTTATCTAAACAAAGCTCGCCAAAAATACGTAAAGACACTACCTTCGCTTTAGGCTTGGCAAAAAAATGCAAATATGTTAGGATTAGGATAAAAACAAACGAGTCCACTGATGATGCAATAGCACGCATAGCACAGCAATGGAACGCACCCGTTGTAACTAATGACAAACTCCTAAAGAAGAGGCTAAGAGATATAAGTGTGCCAGTGATTTACGTTAGAGAAAAATCACGTCTAGAGATTGACGGGATGATTTAACACATGTTTAAACTAATCACCCTTCAGGATACTATCCGTATTCCGCCCGAAACTTTTGGCAACCCACTGGAAGCAGTAGGTCGCGAACAAGTAAGATCAAAATATGAAGGGGTAGTAGACGAGGAACTAGGCTACGTAATAGCCGTAACTAAGGTAGAAGTCAGCCCCATTGGGAAAATAATTCCCGGTGATGGCGCAACTTACCATAAAGTAAACTTCTCATTACTATCGTTCTACCCAATTATTCAAGAAATTGTTGAAGGTGATGTTGTAGAAATCGCCGATTTTGGAGCATTCGTGCGAGTAGGTCCAGTTGATGCTCTGCTTCACGTTTCCCAACTCATGGATGATTTTATATCATACGATGAAAAGCAAGGCGTACTGTTAGGCAAGGAAAGCAAGAGAAGGCTGGGTACAGGAGACCCTGTGCGTGTTAGAATCACAGCTGTTTCACTAGGCAGGGCAGGAAGCTCAGGAAAAATTGGCGTAACAGCAAGGCAGCCCGCTCTTGGAAAACTTGAATGGCTCAAAGAAGCCTTAATATCAGATAAAGAAGCGGTCGAAAAGAAAGCAGAAACAAGCCAAGCAAAGGAGGAGTAAAAGTAAATGAGTGAAAGAGCATGCGCAAACTGCCATTTTATCTCTAAAGAAAATATATGTCCAAAATGTAGATCAACAAGCCTAAGCGAAGATTTTGGTGGAATAGTCATAGTGTTTGACCCCGCCAACTCAGCCGTTGCAAAGGCTATGAAGATTAAAGATAAAGGGCGTTACGCGCTAAAAGTCAGATAGTTTTTTCTAAACTGAATACTGTTTTCTACGGATTTCTCTTCAATTACCGACACAGTTATGAACATTAGTGACTTATCATAGAGAAAACAATAGTCTGGATGCATAATGACGGTTGTATACCGTATCTCAGCACAAATGCGCGCACAATTCAAAAAACCTTTGGGCACACTAATACAAGGCACGCCGAAAGAAACTATGAAAAAACTTGAGGAAATTGTTAAACAAGAAATGCCGCCTAAGATAGTGGCCGTTGGAGACATAGTTTCTCGCAATCTTCACGCCTACAAAATAACTCCACAAATCGTGATTACAGATAACCATACTTTGCGAGAAAAAATAGAAGCAATCGTTTTTTCTGATAAGATACTTGTTCATGTAAAAAATCCGCAGGGAACAATAACTAAAGAGGCTATGGCAGCAGTACAAGATGCATTAAGTGGTGATAAGCAAGTGCAAATAATGGTAGAAGGTGAAGAAGATCTGCTGACAATCGCTGCTGTACTTTATGCACCCGAAAATGCTCTAATAATCTATGGACAACCTAACGAAGGTATAGTGGTAATCAAAGTAACCTCAGAAAAAAGAACTAAAATTACCAAAACACTACAAAAAATGAAAGTATAAAAGAGACCCGCCAAAAGGCAGCTTTACGCGCTATAGTCTCTAGGGGCAGGCTTTTGAGGTAACTGTTTTCCAGCTTCAGGTATCATGGGTAATGGAATCGGCGGTGGAATATTTAGTATTCTTGAAATCAAAATTGACTCAGTAAAGGCAACATTAGATATTGACTGTAGGATAATTTGTGCAGGAGGCTTTTTCTGTTCGTAATCATAAAGAATTCGATCAAGCTCATTTTTTTCGCCTTGAACAAACGCTATACCTTTGAGGCTCATTTGGGCTATAGAAGGATTATAGCTTATAGTTAAAACGAAAGGAACCTCTAGTGAACCATCGGATTTCTTTTCAATGCTAATTATGTTAATATTTGTACTTATCTGGATGTTTGGAGCAGGTTTACGGTTATCCCAAAAACGATCAGCTGAAATGTTAGCTATCGAAACATTGACACGTATCATCTATGACCAACAAAAGGATAAGGGGTATAATCAGCAATTTAAAACTGCTGATTGCAAAGTTGTTGATTATGCACGTTTGTATCTGGTAAAGCCACAGTGACCACATGTGAAACGGTCATGATGATCAGCCATGAAGTAACCTGGGCCACAACGCTCGCAAGTTGGGCGCAACCGTGCAACCTTGTCGCCTTCAATCTTATATATGGCACTTATACCTTTGCCGTCTTTTTTGCCTTTTTTTTCAGCTTTTGGCGCCGCATCTTTTTTAACATTAGCTGCAGGTTTCTTAGACATTATGCTTTAGCTCCTTCAGATGGCTTTTCGGATAGGCTATTACGCTTAATGATGTAATCTGGTTCTATGAGTTTGGCTTGCTCAGCATTTTCGTAGGCATTAGCTACACCTAATGTTGTATTTGTGCCTGTGAGAGTTTTCATCTTCTTGATATACACAAGTCTATTATCAACCTGAAGATGAGATGCAAGAGATTGCTTAACATCTGCCCTAACAGGGGTTCTGCCTTGATCGTGCTCGATTTGAAATTGGACCTCTTTACGTTTTAAAAGAGGGTTATTTTTTTGAGAGACTATTTTTAGTTCCATATGTTCTTCACTTGCTTTAGGTGTAGATTTTACTTTAGAGGTACGTACATTGATGAACGAGATGCACCGATACCAGGAGTACCATGTCTAACGGGCTTGTTAGTTATTGCAAATTCACCTATGTAGTGGCCAATCATTTCTGCTTTAATTGCTATTGCAACGAACTCTTTACCATTGTGAACGCTGACTTTGGAGCCCACCATTTCAGGCAGAATTATCATGTCACGCACGTGGGTCTTGACTGTGATTTCTTTACCTTTTTTGCTGGCTTCTTGGGCTTCGCGCATTTTTTCAAGCAATATTCTCTGTTCGGGTGTTAAGCCTCTTTGTAAGCTTCTGCGTTGTCGTGATGGAAGTAGAGTAATAAATTCGTCCATAGACATGCCTTGCAAGCTATTGAGCGAATGGCCCCTGAAACTGAATTCTTTTGGCATATTTATTCATCCTTATTGGTAATTTTTAGACTCTTTAAATTTTCTCCTATCGTATAGTGCGTTTCTTTTTCTGTCCTGGACCTCGAGCAGCAATCAAGCCGACTTTCTGTCCAGGTGGTGCACCATGAGAGGTTGTGGTTGTCCTGCGAGCGCTTCTCTTGCTGCTACCGAATGGGTGCACAGCGGGAACCATTTTACGGCCGCTGGTTCGTGGATACTTGTGACCTTTGGCTTTCATTAAATGGAATTTTTCACCTGCTTTGAGGAATGGTTTATCTGTGCGACCTGCGGCAGCAACTACTCCGATGGTTGCCATGCAGTAATCGTTTATATATCTTGTACGTCGTGAGGGCAATCGGATCATGGTACCTTGTGGAGTGTGAGCAATTACTGTTGCATAAGCGCCAGATGACTTGGCAAGCTTGCCTCTGTCGCCAGGACGAAGTTCAAGGTTAGAGACTAGAGTGCCTTCAGGAACTTTTCCAAGAGGTAAAATATTACCTACCTCAGCCGGAGCTCTTCCGCCAAGTTGAATTTCCTGCCCTTCATATGTTCCCTCAGGAGGCACAATATAGCAAGTGTCACCATTTTCGAACTTTACTAATGCTAAAGGTGCGCCACGACCAGGATCATGAACAAGAGAGTCGATAACACCTTTAGTTGCTATTTCGAAGGTCTCCTTTGGAGTTATAGTTGGATATTGAGCTGCGGCTACACGTTTATGCGTGGATGCTTGGTAAGTTGAGCCGCCTCGACCGCGTCTTTGTACACGAATTCGTTTTCCCATTATTCAGGTCTCCAGTAAATTTAGAGTATACCTAGTTTGATTGCGACATCTGATGCTTTGAATTCAGGCGTAAGCTTAACAAATGCTTTCTTTTCACCTTGAGGGGTGATCATCATATTAATTTTAGCAACTTTTACTTCATAAAGTTGCTCAACTGCTTTCTTTACATCACTTTTGCCTGATTTTAAGTTGACGATGAAGATTAGTTTGTTATCTTTTTCAACCATTAGACTAGCTGATTCAGTCATCAAAGGGTAAAAGATGACGTCGTTTGCTTCCATTATGCTTTTTCTCCTTCACCATATAGTTTTCCGATTCTGGCTATAGCGCCGTTTGTCCACAGAGTCAATCTGCCTGGGTGGGTACCGGGCGCCAATAGTTCTGCATTCAAATTGTTTACAGTAACTATGTCAACGCCTGGAAGGTTACTTGCGGCATCTATTAGACCGTTATTTTCTGCTATTACAATTAGCGGACCTACAGCCTGTTTCATCTTTCTGCCTCTGCGCTTGCCTTTGCCAGCACGGATTTTTCTACTATCACGGACTCTACTAATGTCAGAAATGACACCTAGGCTTGCCAGAGCATCTTCAACTTCTTTTACTTTTGTTAGCGCTTCAAGAGAGTCTTCAACAACTAACGGGAATTCTGTGATTGCCTCAACTTCATGCCCACGTGCCGATACAGTTTCTTTTTGAGCGGTTGCAGCAATAGCAGAGAACAAAGCAAGGCGTTTTTCTTTCTTCGGAATCTCTTTAGTAACACGTGCTTCAGAGCGTGGAGGATGAGCTTGTCTTCCACCCACTGTTCCCGGGGCGAATGCAGCTTTACCGCCGCCACCTTTCTCACGGGGAACACGGGCTATACCCATGCCTGTACCACGTGATTCAGCAGATGTTCTTTTACCAGCCATTAAGTCTCTGCCTTGAGGCTGAAGTCTATGAGATTGGATTGAAAGGACAGCTCGCTTTATGACATCAGGTCGTAAAGGCGTATCAAAAACAGAGGGTAAATCTGTTTTTCCTGTTGGTTTTCCTTCGAGGTTGAAAACTTGGACTGTTCTAGTTGACATTATTTTTCACCGTTTACTTTCCTTGAGGCGATTCAACCGAGACGTGTGTTACCTGAGGTGGTGCCTCAGCAGCTTCTAATGGCGGACGTGCTGGGTAACGAAGTCGGATGGCACGTTTCTCAGTACCCGGAATACTACCTTCAATGAGTATATAGGAACTCTTAAGGTTACCATATCGTATAAAGCCACCCTTAACGTTAACATCTTTTGGATCCTTGCCCATCTTGAGGATACGTTTATTGTACTCGATTCTTTGGTGATACCCCATTTGACCCGCACGGGCGATTGAGTACATAAGATGATGGGGATTCCATGGACCGAGAGTAGCGATGCCACGCTTTGTTTTGCGACCTTTAGCTTGGAGTTTAGTTACGCCCCAACGTTTTACTGGACCTTGGAAGCCTTTGCCGGTTGTTATGGCAGCCACATCGACGTATTGACCGCTCTTGAATACTTCTTCAGGGGTTACTGTTTTCCCTAGGAGACCCTTGACGTAATCTAGTTGTTGCTGAATTGTGCCGCCACCGACTTCTATTTCCATTATTTCAGGCTTCTTCTTAGGCAGGTTTGCTTGTGAGGGTTGTGTGGCAATGATTGCACGAATGGTTGTGGTTTCTTTTATGCCTTCATTTATCTTCTGAAGCATCTCTTCAGTGTTAAAGTTTTCAGGCACAATCATAGCACGTTCAAGCTCAGCCGGCGGATTCTTCATCCAGCACTCAGTTTGCTGTTGAAGACCGTATGGGCTGTGGCTATATGTGCGTATACCGCATAGGATAATCGGGGGAGCTTCTACAATAGTTGCTGCACGCATGACTTCTTTTCCAAAGTTTGGGGAACGCTTTCGGTCCTCTATTGAAAATACGTAAGTCATACCTGCTTTGTAACCTAGGAATCCTAATAGTCTAGGTGTATCCGCATCGATTTTTGGCCAGTAGCGTATTCTTGCAACTGGCTTCTTAGCGCGATGCCTAGGCAAATATGCTAATGAACCATGTCTTGGAGCATGATGTTTTCTGTGACCCATCTTACTTCCGCTTCGCGAAGGTTAGCAATGAGAAATTAGAGTTATAAACATTACCATTGATTATAATGTTTAATTTGCTGTTTCTATGGCATCTAGCTTTACTTTAGCACTTATTTTAGCCATAATGCACGCATATAGCGCGCAATAAGCACCCGTTTGATAAAACATGATTATACAAACAAGGTTGTTCTAACATAAAATAATTTAGGTAAATACAACTGGATAAAATAACATCTTGTGGACAACATGATACACAAGGACGATCATAGTTAAATTAACCATTAAAAAATGGAAGACGAACTAAAGTATTATTTTTATAAAAATATTGAATGAGGTATTATTGGTATTGAGCTTCTAATAGAATCAATGTTTCAAAAAAAGGCAAATGACGGCTAGCTACAACCACAGCTTTTAGGCCACTAACTGCAAATTTATTTATTGTGTCATCTACATCGGTGAGCGTGGATTGCAAAATCATAATTTTCCCAGTTTTTTGCAGATACTTTGGTGCTTGCAAGATGAATTTATCTATAATCTGTCGCCCTGTAAGACCACCTGCCCATGAACGACCCAGCCAAAAATTGAACTCATCTTCTTCTGAAGGCACGTAAGGCGCATTAAACAATATTAAATCAAAGCATGCATCCTCTTTTAACGGCGTAAATAAATCTCCTTGGATAAAATGTACCTTATCGTCCAAATGGTTGAGCTTGGCGTTTTGGCTTGCACAACGAATAGCATGAGGGTTTAAATCTATTGCTACAACGTTACAAGCCCGTTCAGCTGCAATAATGCCCAGTATTCCGGAGCCAGTACCCATATCTAACACACGATCGCCTTTGTGTACATTAAAATTGTCAGCGAAAAGGAAAGAGTCCTCTGCAGGTTCATAAACATCTTCACAAATAACAAAAACGTAGTCCCTAAAGAAAGACTTCTTAATTGGAAAGGGCATTTGATAATTCCCCAAAGTCTTTTGGTGTTAAATATCTTACGCGCTCATCTTTGAGTAGAAGTTCATTAGCCATCTTTTCAGCTTCTGCTTTGTTGATTTTACGTTCACTTCTAATAAATGAAGCCACCGCATTGCCCAGCTTTTTGTTACGCTGCGTAAAAAGCCACTTTGTTAGCCTTCTAAAAAAGGCAACATCCTTTACAATAAATGGAGGATACGCCCAAGGCTTGAGCCGCAAGATAACTGAATCTACATCCGGTTGAGGATAGAACATCAGTTTGGGCACCTCATCTAGCAGTTCAGATTGAGCATGTGGGAAAGTTATAACAGTAAGCCAACCATATTTTTCACTACTTACAGGAGCTACTAACCGGTCAGCAAATTCTTTCTGGACTACTAACACTGCACAATCAAAACTACGATCCAAAAGCCATGTAACAAGCTGTGAAGAAAGATAGTAAGGCGGCAAAGAAATAACCTTATTAAAAAAAGGAACCTCAACGCGTAGAACATCACCTTCAACTACAACCACATTATTCAAGCTTTTTACTTGTTCATGCAAAACTTTTGCTATCTGGGGGTCTTTTTCGACTGCCACTACGGTTTGACATTTATCAGCAATGAAACGGGCTAAGAAACCGAATCCTGCACCAGCGTCGAGCACAATATCATTGTTATTCAAAGCAGCATAATTGCTAAGCTTAGGAAAAAGCGAATCATCAACCAGGAAGTTTTGCCCTAAAAGCTTATTCGGGGTAATATGGTACTTTTGAAGCTGCAACTTAACTTCTTGAAGGCTCATTTATCTCCTTAGCAACCACGTATTAATGGGAACGAGTGAACAGGCGGTACTTGCTTTCACCTTCAAGCTCTTCCATCACTCGTTTAGTGATAAGTTTAACAGGACTTGGTAGCTCAGTTCTTTTCATTATGTCCTCGTAGCTTTGGAATGGTTTTCTATCGCGTTCGTTTATAACTTGCCACATGTATTTTTTGCCGATTCCAGGGATTAACTCAAGAGCATGCATACGAGGGGTAATTGCCCTTGCTGTGTTAAAGAAATGCACAAACCATTGTTCACGGTTTGCCACTATCTTGCTTATAGTTGAGGGAAGCTCCGCTTTAGCTGAGGCTGTTAACTCTTCAAAGCCTATTCTACCAATAATATAGGTAACTTCTTCACGAGCGTCTTTACCAACATAGACACGATCAGCGGGTTTAAGTACAAGTCCCTCTTTTACAAGGGCTTCTAAAAGTGTGAAGAACTCTTCGCCTACGCATTGGATTAAAGCTCCCGCTCGATAACCTGCCCTACCAGTAGGGCGAAAGCCAGGCTTGCCATGTGAGAGAAAGTCTAGTACGTAGGCGTACTCTTCGTATTGCTTCTCCATAGTAGTCCCTTTATCTATGTAGGTTAAGGTTTAAAAAGACTTGGATTGTTTGCCTACTTGCTAATGCGTTTTTCGTTCAAGAGTTTAACAATGGCAGCCAACTTCTGTGTTTCAATAATTTTTCGACCGCCAGCGAGGAAAACACGCAACTCATCTACGCTTTCAGGCAGAGCATTTACAACCTGTACGGCTTCATCTTCGTCTAAGCCATATTCTTTAACGAGAATATCCAAGAGTTTTTCAGCGTCAGCAGCATCAACTTTTGCAAATTTAGAGACGTAATCTAAAGTGCGACGTTGGAATTGATCCAGATTTTCTTCACCGAGGGATTCTAGAATTTTCTTTACTTGCGGTAAAGTGAGCTTACTTTCGCTTAACTCTCGTTTCGCCATTTTAGGTACCCGTATATGGTTCTAAATGCTCAGTTCGAGTGATGATTTCGCGCATGGAGTTACCTTGGGCAACTCTCACAACATAACCGCGACCGCGCTTATCAACTACTGTACCGATTTTACCATGAAATCTTCTATGGGGCAACGCTTTCTGCTGACTAGAATCTATCTTTATGATGACACTTGCACCAATCTTGTATTCATATAGGAACTTAGTAAGCTTTGGTTTGCCTCTTTGGCGTAGTTCTTTAGTCATGAGGCTACGAGTTCCCGCGCAATATCCTTTTGATGGTTTCATTCATTTTTCACCTTATTGGATCTTCCATAATAACGTTTAGAACGTCAAGTTTTAGAGTCTTCGCTGGATTTTTAAGTAGTTCGGCAATACTTGGTGTTGTTCTTCCTTCATCGCCGGACACCAGCTCTTTAACGTAAAGACCGCCTTGGCAACGCACTTGTGCTTCAGCCTCTTTAGGTGACACCTTCTTAACTTTAAGCTTATATATGTATCTTTCTCGGGTTAAATCAGCGCGTCTATGTAGAACCCGAAGGGGCGTCTGTTGTTTGATAGTTACACCGTTGAGTTTTTCCTCAATAAGTTGAATATCGGCGTCAGTTATTTCATTCTGGAAGCCTATGAGGACGCGATATTCTTTCTGAGCATTCTCTGCCTTCTTTAACTTGCGCATAATATCACGGCTAGAGTAGCGTAGTTGAGAAACCTCAACTTTATCCTTAGCGCCCATATTGATTTCATCTGCTATTTTTTTCAAGTCTATTGTCCGTTTCTTGGGTTTTGAAATTTCTACGACAAAAGGGCGCCCAGATCCCAGCATTAAGGCATCTACATCTTCTCTGCCCGAAGCATGAAATGATGATTCAGTACCTTCAGCTGCTTTTAGAATTGGGGTGGAGACCAGTTCTTCGACTGATTCTTCGTAGAATTTACCTGTTCCACCACATGTTTTGCAACCTTTGCCGCGACAATCAGAACAAATCCACTTGGACTGAGAGATGTCGCGAGCAAGTTTCCGGTAACGACCTGCGATAAAAAGGGGATTGACTTGCAGTTTAATATGACTTGTGAAAGGATTAAGGATTATCATAATATCAGGTTTTAGGAATTCTGCGGGTTTGCCAGTTTTGGCTTCAATTTTTTTACCTAAGACTCGGCTGAATTCGTGTTTTATGCTTTCACCATACACTATATCGAATTTTGCCTTAAACTCATCTTCCCGTTCACTAACCTTAGCTGGAAGCTCGATACCCACTAAGAAAGAAGCAAAATCATATGGAACGATCTTATCCAGAATCTTCTGTACTAGATCGTCAACATATCTAAATCTGTCCTCACACAAGAAACAGTGCGCTTCAGCATTTTTTCGAAGACGCTTCTTAAGATAATCTAATGTAGTCTCTGCTTCGGCAAAAAACCCGTTAGTTGCAAGAAGTTTGAGTATTTTTATGCCCTGAGTTTTTTTGGCAGACGCGGAAGCGCTAGACTGCAGCATTAAGCTTAGCTTTAAGGCCTGTCCGCGGCGATCATTTTCTAACCCACGACCGAGTAAGGCAAATTGTCTTCCAAGGCAATGATCACAAAGAGGATATGCTTCTAGCATCTGAACCGTTTTTTCTAGAACATCCATAAATTTATCCTACTTTATTTGAAATCTTTGGGAAAACCTTTACCACTCATTCCACCCATGCCAGGCATGAAGGGAAATTTCCCTTTTTTGCGTTTCATCATTTTTAGCATCCGACGCATCATGACATATTGTTTTAACAATTCTTTGACTTCTCTTTCGCTTGTACCTGAACCTCGTGCGACCCGCCTTATACGTGAATAGTTGAAAATTTTTGGATTATCTTTTTCTTCAGGCTGCATGGATTGGATTATTACGCGCCATTTCTCAAGACGATCTTCAGCAGTGTTAAGCATATCTTCAGGGATATTTTGAGACATGCCCGGGAGCATGCTTAAAACCTTCCGGAATGGCCCCATACCTTTGACGGCTTCGAATTGCTCATACATGTCAGTTAAAGTAAATTTGCCACTCAATATGGCCTTAGCTTTCTTTTCAGGAACTTTGATTTCGGCGTCTTTGACTTTCTCCAGAAGGGTCTCTAGGTCACCCATGCCTAGTAGGCGTCCGACATAGCGGGAGGGGATGAATTGTTCAAGGTCTTCAACTTTTTCCCCTGTGCCAATAAACTTTATTGGGGCGCCTGTGGCAGCAACAGCTGAGAGTGCCCCTCCACCGCGTGCAGAACCATCTAGCTTGGTAATAAGAATGGCACCTATAGGCGTGGCTTCATTGAATGTTTTTGCCTGAGCGAGTGCTTGCTGCCCGATAGTTCCGTCGATAACCATCATGATTTCAGTGGGCTTGATGTTTTTCTCTAAGTCTTTCATCTCTTTGATTAGGTCTTTTTCTTCTTTATGTCGTCCAGAGGTGTCAACAATCACGATGTCTTTATCAGAGAACTGTTTTAGACCCTCGTTTACTACTTTTACAGGGTCCTTTGCTTTGGGATCGCCGTAAATGGGGACATTGACACGCATAGCTAGCTGCTGAAGCTGGGCGTATGCACCAGGTCTAAATGTATCTGCACATATCAGTGCCGGCTTGAGACCTTTTTTTTGAAAATACCGTGCAAGTTTAGCTGCGTGAGTAGTTTTACCTGAGCCTTGAATACCTACAAGCATGAGCACATATTTTTTTCCTGCTTCAATTTTAAGGGGAACGTTTTTTTCACCGACAAATCTGGTAAGTTCTTCATATACAACTTTTATGACATGTTCACGTCTTGATATGCCGGAGGGAACGTTTTCTTTTAATGCTCGTTCTTCAATACGTTTGGATATACCTAATACTAACTGTACGTTCACGTCTGCTTGAAGCAACGCACGCTGTATGTCCCTGACTAGCTCTTTAACTGTAGCCTCATCTACCACAGAAGACCTGAAAACCTTTTTAATTGCATCAGTTAAAGAGGAGCCCAAGCGGTCTAAAGCCATCTAATCTAATGTCTCCGATCATTAAAAAAAAGCTTTAATGCTCTTAAACATATTGCAGCAAAATCAGCGTTATGAAATATCTTATCTATGCAAACTCGAAAGGGTCTCATGAACGAACCAGTTTTATTATAAAGCCTCAGTTTCCCCATTTGAGTTTTCGTCACAAATCAGACGGCTCTTCATGCATCATTGGCTCTAGCCATTATTGTTCACACATAAAGATTAACCTTGACAATAAAAAGCATAAAATCTCATAAGAAACAGCGGTGTTGAGCGTGTATAGAGGCAGGCAACTGATTTTGGCACACCGATTGTTTAAAAGCTATTCGTGTTGATGAGGTTTACTCGCAAAGCTATCAATACAGGCAGGGAAATAAGGAGCCGTTAAAAAGAGGCTACTTTACTCGGGTAATTTTTACTTTACCTAGTATCTTCCAGTATTCGACTTCTGCGCCCGCAACGAGCTTATCTTTCGGAACATCTTCTTCCGCCGGGAAAGGAGCATCTAGGTACTCGTATGTTTCTAGATCCATTATTTGGATACCGGCTGGGTTGATTGCAAAAATTTGTCCAGGTCTTTTGTCTATAATTGGCACCTCTGCGGTTGCATCGACTGGTTTAACAAATTGCCTTTTCTGACCATCGAAAACTCCGATAGCAACTATTCTTGCTTTTGCAGAACCGTGCTTCCCAGGTTTGGATTTTGTTATATCAACTATTCTGCATGGTTCGCCGTCAATCATCATGTAGCCGTTGACGCGTAATTCTCCAACGTCCATTGGTTTGGTCATGCTCTCACCAAATATTTAATCAATTACAGCAATTCTGAACAACATGCATATATAGATTAAGGTTCGGTATTAACTGACTGGTGGAAAATTTGTTTAAAAGCGT
>CAYRSV010000013.1:0-71400 GCA_964427115.1 uncultured Candidatus Bathyarchaeia archaeon
GTGACCGCAGTTCCTGCATTTCCATTTGATTGGCATGTCTTTCTTGAAGACTTTGTCTTGTTGAACGTTGCTAAGTAGTTTCAAGTATCGACGTTCGTGATAGGCTTCAACGCCAGCTACCTGACGGAACGTGTGGGCTATCTCTGGGAAGCCCTCTTGATCGGCGATATCTGCAAATTTTGGGTAAAGTACTGACCATTCTTCTTTTTCTCCGTCAGCTGCCGCCTTCAAGTTGTCTGCAGTAACTGCAATTACGCCTGCTGGATATGATGCGGTAATTTCGACAACGCCACCCTTAAGGTGCTTAAAGAAAAGTTTAGCATGCTCTTTTTCGTTGTCAGCAGTTTCTTGGAAGATTTCTGCTATTTGTTCATAGCCTTCTTTTTTGGCAACGCTAGCGAAGAATGTATATCGGTTGCGAGCTTGTGCTTCTCCTGCAAAGGCTGCAAGTAGGTTTTTTTCAGTTTGGCTGCCTTTAAATTCCATACTTATTTCTCCGTGCCTTACGTAATAAAATAAGGAAAATAAAAACAATTCTTGATCTAGGCTGGCTTCTTACGTTGCATCTACTTTTAGGTTTAGTTTTCAGTTTGTGTGCTTTGTTTTGTTCATTTGTTCTAGATAGTTAAAGTTTAAAGCTTATTTTTTTGTTAGTCTTTTGTAGGGTTGTTGTTTGTGAAGATTGATTTTTGGCTGTTAGACATTAATGCGGAAGTGAAGGCAGGTGTGCCGCAGTTGTGGCTATGGGGCATTGATTCAGCGGGTAATCGCGTGCTCGTTATTGATTGCCGCTTTATTGATTATTTTTATGCTGTGGTGTCGCCAGGATTTGATGCATCGAAACTTGCAGAATCAATAAGACGCGAGCATGGTGAGTCAATAGTGAAGCTGGAAGTTACGTCGAGGCGACTCTTCGGAAGCAATGTGCAGGTGTTAAAAGTCTACTGTGATGACCTCGAACGGGTTGCCAAGCTACTTCGAAGCTTCGAGGGAGTGAAAGATTGCCTTGAAGACGACATTCGCATGTCAATGCGTTACCTTATTGACAATAACGTGGTCCCGTGTAGTTGGCATACAGTAGAGGCTCACGAAGAAAAAAATATCTACAAAGTTCGAGTCGATAAAGTGTACCTTGCTGAATTCCCGCCTCACCTTGTTAATAAGCCTGAAGCCGTCGCACCTTCATTGCGAATCCTCAGCTTCTCGATGATAAGCTATAGCCGAGGCGGTTCTCCTCATCCCGACAAAAATCCTATAAGTGTAATTTCAACAGTAACCAGCGAAGGTAGAGAGCGACAGTTCCTTGCAGAGGGAAACGATGATAAAGGCTTATTGCAGCAGTTCATAAGCTACATCCAAGACTATGACCCCGACATAATTGCAGCCTACGGCTCTAATGCTAAATATATGGCTTATTTACGCGATAGGTGCAGAAATCTACATCTAAGACTAAGAATTGATCGGGCAGGTTCCGAACCTCACCCTAGCGTCTATGGGCACTACTCCCTAACTGGAATTGCCCACCTTGATTTGGCAGATTTTGCATATTTATTTCCCGAAGTTAAGGTTAAGACACTCGAAAACCTTGCAGATTATCTAGGAATACTGAAGCTGGATGAATATCCGGTCATCTGGGATGTGGATTTTGCAGATTACTGGGATGATCCAAAACAGCGATCGGTACTGCTTAACTTCTCGATGAATAATGCTTACCGTATTAAGGGCGCCGTTGATGCCCTTCTGGATTTTTCCATGCAGCTTTCCAGCCTAGTAAGTCTACCTTTAGATCATGTAATGACTGCTGCTGTTGGCTTTCGAGTAGACTGGTTTTTGATTAAGCGTGCTCAACGGATTGGTGAACTCATTCCAAAACGTACGGAAGAACCTTACAAGGCGTACACGGGTGGGTTAGTACTCGAACCTCAGCCAGGACTGCACGAAAATGTTGCTGTCTTAGATTTCAAGTCAATGTACCCAAATCTCATGTTATATTACAATCTTTCACCGGATACGTATATTCCTCCGGATCAAAAAGCTCCATCACAAGGCGTGTATGAAGCTCCTGAAGTTGGGTATCGCTTCCGCAAAGAGCCAGCCGGGTTCTACAAAGAAGCACTAAGATACCTTATTGACGTTCGACGTGAGGTTCGCGCTAAAATGGGAAATCTTGATCATCAAAGTACAGAATATCGTATTCTTGATGTTCGACAAAGAGCAGTAAAAGTCATCACAAACGCAATTTACGGTTATGCAGGCTGGGTTGGAGCTCGTTGGTTCAGCAAACCTGTAGCAGAAGCTGCTTCTGCTTGGGGACGTTATACAATTAAAAAGGCAGTGGATATGGCTAAAGATGCAGGCATTCAAGTGATTTATGGCGACACGGATAGCCTCTTTATTACCTATAATATTGAAAAGACGCCTCAACTTATGGAACAAATTAGAAAGAAGCTAGGGCTCGAAATTGAGCAGAGTACACTGTATTTACGAATATTTTTCACCGAAGCAAAGAAAAGATATGCAGGGTTATTGCAAGACGGTACAATTGATTTTGTCGGTTTGGAGGTTATACGAGGAGATTGGGCGGAAGTTGCCAGAGTAGCTCAAGAACGTATATTAGAAATCGTTCTCAAGGAGAAGTCGCCTGAAAAAGCTAAAGATTACATTCATGGTTTTATTCATGATCTTGGACAGGGCAAGATTCCGTATAGGAGTTTCATCATCTGGAAGACTCTTACTCGACCAATTATGAGATATGCTGTTAGCGCTCCGCATGTAGAAGCTGCACGTATGCTTCAACGCAAAGGTTGGGCACTAACAGTCGGAGATAAGGTTGGCTACGTCATCTTGAAAGGCCAAGGACCTTTGTATAAACGTGTAAAACCGTACATGTTTGCTTCACAAGCCGAGCTGGACTTAGATTACTACGTAAATAAGCAAATTGTTACGGCAGCTGCCAGAGTGTTAAGTTTTTTTGGTATCACTGAAAAAGATTTACTTAAGTTTGTCAAGAAAGATGCTAAACAAAAAGAAGAAAAGAGTTTAGAGGAGTACTTAAGCGCTAAGTAAGCGCTTAAACTGTATTTGGTATGATTTCATGGAACTTATGAAGTTCAACATTTAATGCGGGTTTGACTGCTTCTGAAACACGTGATGCAACGATTTGCTTAATGCCTTTTTCGCTGGATATATCTACGATTCTTTGAGTTATAATGCCGTCAAATACTACAGTATTTATGCCTGTGACTTGCTGGAGCTTTTCGGCTAATTGACTAACGGGTAGACGTTCAACTTGTTCGAGTTTATCATTAAATAAGATTGCTTCAAATGAGCCTTGGAGTGTCTTTATTGCTTCTACAATTTGTGTTGGGTATTCACGTTTAGGCTTTTCTACATGAGGCTGAGGTGGCTGTTGTGGCTGTGGTGGGGGTGGTTGCGCCTTCTTTTGTGCAGGTTTGAATAAGTCAGAGACTGGAATCTTATTTTCGATAGCTTCACTGATCTCTTTGCAGTTGCACTCTTCTATCTCTTTACCTCTGGGTGCACGCCCTACATATTTAATATTTGTTACCTGAAGTAGTTCTTTGAGAATTAAGTCGCCTCCGCGGTCGCCATCAAGTAAAGCAGTTGCCTCTTTATCCTTAGTAAGACGTTTGATAGATTCTGGGACTTTGGCACCTTCAAGAGCGACAGTATTAGTTATGCCACATCTCATGAGATTGATAATATCGGCACGCCCTTCGACAATAAAGATTTCTTTGCTGCTTTCAAGGGTTGGTCCTGCGGGTAGGTCTTCGGGACCCCATTTTTCGACTTTACCTGCTTTCATGGTTTCGCTAATTTCTTTGTAGATTTCGTCAACACTAGGCATGGATTCAATATTCCATTTATGCAGGATGTCTTTGGCTCTATCAATTATTATTTTTCGTCGAGCTTCGCGGATATCTTCGATTTTTTCTAGAAGTACGCGGGCACCGCATGGTCCTACACGATTGATACTTTCAACGCTTGCAGCAATGAGTGCTGTAGATACACGATCTAAGCTGGTAGGTATAGTAATGCTGCCATTAGTTCGATCATTTTTAGAATGTAAATCAATCTCAATTCTGCCAATGCGTCCAGTTTTCTGAAGCTCTCGCAAGTCAAGCTCAGGCCCGAAAAGTCCTTCCGTTTGACCAAAAACTGCGCCAATAACATCAGGCTTTTCTACGACGCCTTCAATCTCAAATCGTGCGTGTATAACATACTTTATAGTAAAGGTTTGTGATGTTCCCGTAAGTGTTATCCTCCTATGTATATTTGTGATATTTGAGTTAGGTTAGGTTTGATCGCATGAACTTGAGTTTCAATAATCTCTAAGCTCATGCCTTGATCTATTTGTTAACTGTTATCTAGTTATTAGTTAACTGTTACATCCTGTATTATAGATGTGGAGCTAATAATACTTGTGGTGTGATTCAAACTTATTACCATTAATCTGGTAATGTGGCATTATTGGGGTAGCCCCGGCTTTCCCAGTAGCCTCGATAGTCTTCATTATCAGATACTTCAATTTCTGTTATCCACTTAATCCATTTGTAGCCTGCTTGGCTTTCAGCTGCTAATTGAAATGGGAAGCCTTTTTCTGGTGGAATAGTTATGCTGTTCATTTTATAGGCTAAGAGGATATCCCTTTCTTTAATATAATCTAAAGGCAACATAGTGGTATATCCATCTGCGGCATGAAAGATGGCAACCTTAGCTTCTGAATGAACGCCTGCCTGTTCAAGCAGGTCTTCGACAAGAATGCCTTCCCATAAGATTTTTGCATTCCAGCCTTCAACGCAATATAGCGTAATGACCTTCTGATATTTCTGGTTACTGCTTATTACTTCCTCATAGCTAAGCTGCAGTGGTCTATCGACTAAGCCTGTTAATGCAAGGCGATATTCTGTTTGATTAATTCTCTGTAATCCTCGAATGGCATTATTCTGGATATCTGCGACAGAAGATAAGTTTTCTCCTTCAAATTCTCGGATTTCTGCTGGGTAAAGATTTCGAGGCATCGATAGGGCAGCAATAATTACAACCACAACTGTCATTATTCCAATTAATATCAAAACAACAAATGGCAATGCTCGTCGGAATTTAGAATTTTCCATAACACTCACAACATAATGAAGATAACAATTAAATCCTTTAGCTTCATTGTAAGCTATTATCAAATGTTAAATTAAGTTAAGAAACCGATAAACTTGCGCCTACGAGTGAGTAACTGAAGCGTTAATATAATGTTTTTGTGCGTGCGAGTGCAATTCTTGTCTACTTTCAAAATTTGTGCCGCACCAAGGGCAAGTATACTCTTCCTTTTGCAAATTATCACCAAATAAACTGAGAAATTTTAGGATTTAAGCATGTGCGGTTTCATAACGATACAACAAGCCTGCTTGGTCTATTAACTAAACCTCGCAAAAAAGCTGAAAATATAAAAAAGAAAAAAGCAATTACGGTTGCTTTTCTTCAACAACAATCATGGTAAGGGTTGACCGGACTTTATCTAAACGGCGTATACGCCAGGTTACTATTTCTTTAAGTCGCTCCATCGTGTCAGCTTTAACACGGGCTACAATGTCGTAAACACCGTAAACTGCAAACGGCTCTTCTACACCTTCGACTTTCTTTAACTCTTTTAAAACGTCGGTTTCAGAACCGATTTCAGTGTTAATTAATACAAATGCTGTAGGCATAGTAATCCTCAATAACAGTTGTCTCAACTCCATTAAAATATTTTTCTAGACTCCTGCCAACTAATTCTAAAAATACTTAATAATTCCAAAAATAGAAACCTATATGCGCCAAACCTAAAGTGACGCGTCGAGGCAGCATTATTATGTCTTCTAACAAAGAAAATAAGCCAAAAATAATGGTAACTAAGGATGGTCCATACATTGTTTATGGCAAGGTTCCAATATTAGAACAGGTCATCACCGTTGACGAACAAGGTATCCCCGTTAAGTATGTAACCCGTGCTCAGTACTCAGAGCGTGAAGTCTGTGTACTTTGTCGCTGTGGGCGAACCAGCAATAAACCATACTGTGATGGGACACACGCCAAAACTGGTTTTATAGGAACCGAGACTGCAGGCAATGAAATTTACCTTGACCAGCCTGAAATCATCGATGGTCCAACGTTGAAACTCAATGATATTAAAGAGCTTTGCGCTTCTGCAAGGTTTTGTCATCGTGCGGACGGTATCTGGAACCTTATACCTAAATCCAATGACCCCCAAGCTCATAAAATAGCATGCGAAGAAACCTGTGACTGTCCATCTGGACGCTTAAACGTCGAAGATAAGAAACATAAAAAAATTATTGAACCCGATCTTCAGCCCTCAATTAGCTTGCTTGAGGACCCGGCCGTAGGCGTAAGCGGACCAATTTGGGTTAAAGGTAAGATCCCAATCGAATCAGCATCAGGCAGGACATATCGCATCCGTAACAGGGTTACGCTTTGCAGATGTGGGAAATCAACCAACAAACCGTTTTGTGATAGTAGTCATTACCCTGAAGAAGACCTACACCAAGAAGCACAACCCCATTAACAAAATACCCTACATCAGTAGATCATAGTTTTTCCTTACAGGTTACTTTTCTTTTATCGATTAAGGTTAATTTATGAGTTGCACCTTAAACTTTAACGACGACAGTAAAAAATAGTCAATGCTGTAGCAACTTTTTTGGTATAAGACAATTTGGCAACTCACCGATACTCATAGTTGTTGCTTTGATATATCAATGATTCTGGTGGTCTTTTGGCTATGGCGAAAGCGTTGACTAAAAGATGAACTGCACGAACCTGTATCGGAAGCTAATCCTAAGCTTCCAATAGTCTTTCTTTTTGTTTTTTCTTTTTGAAAATTTGAAGCATAGTTTTGGCGTTTTTCAGCATTGCATGATCATTATTGAAGAATACATATGCTTTTTCAGGGTTTGCCAGTAAAATTTTAGACTCTATCTCGTACAGTTCGTTTTCACTATATTGATGAGCGTACCATGAGGTTCGTCCATGCATTCGCAGATAAACCAGATCAGATGTATTAAATATATAACGGGGCAAATTGGGCGTATCAACGCTAACCAATGTTATCCCAAGGTCTATTGCCCAGTTAATCCACTCGTTTTTAAACCATTCAGCATTTCGAAATTCTAGTGCAAACCTACGGCGTAATTTTGTATCTTTGATGAATCTCTCAACATGTGAAGCTGCATTAGGTGTTATACTTGGTGGCATTTGAAATAAATAGAAGTCTATCTGAGCATCCAGTGGTGAAAAAATATCAAAAAAGTTATCCCACCGGTCTATGGCTTTTTCACTAAATTTGTATGTATGAGTGAATAGACGGTTTACTTTGATTGACCAGCGCAATTTTTTGCTTTTTTGGCTCCATGTTTGAGCTGAAGTTCGCGAGGGGAAATGATAGAAGCTGGAGTTGAGTTCTATAGCGTTTAACCCAGTGTTTTCTATGAACCAGTCAAGGCTTTTTTTAGAATTCCAATCGTATGCCCACCCTGAGGTGCCGACATAATATTCCATCTGTATATGCCCCAAAATGGCTTATAATAAAATATTAATCTATGAAGACTTTTAACTTTCCTTTTCTAACTGTTTACTAGCTAGAGCCTATTTATTGTTAAGGGTACGGGCATAAATGACTGATAGTAAAGGAAAGTTTAATCAGGATATTAATGTCTTGCTCTCACGTTTAGTAGTTGATGCTACTAAAGAGCAAGTGCATAAGCTCAATAAACTTCGCGATTCCCTTATAGCTCTTCATAAAGTAAACCTTGTTAAAATCAACCACTCCGTAATGGAATTGGTTTGTGCCAAATTTCTTATCCAGAAAGGTTATGATGTCCAGCTTGAGTATCCGCTTAACGAGATATTAACTTGCGATCTATATGCAACTAAGGGTTTAGGGAACATGGTCGTCGAAATAGAAACAGGTTTCATTCCCCCTGAGCATGCTCTAGATCCGCTAACGTATACTTATGCCCGTATCGCGAGCAAGATTGTGCGGTATAGTCGTTTTGGCGGAAAATTTGCCATGGGCATTCCTTCTCACTACATTTTACCTTTGCCTGAAATTTTTGTTTTGCAACCAGCAAAGAGGAAACCCGAATCTATAGAGCAAATTAAGAATCTGTGTGATTACTTTTATCAGAATCCTCCTATTACAGAAGAAGAAATCTGGAATGCCCGTATACAAGGAATCTATATAATTGACACAGACCGAACACGTATACAAGAGATCGACCCTGAAACTTATTTGAACCGAGCCATAAAACAAGGAATCCTCTTTACTATGAATGATGAAGAGATCATCAAGGAACCAAAAACTCCAAAAACCAAGCCTCCTACCCAAACGCTTGATATGTACCTTAAATAGCGCGGAAGAATCCTGATGCCTTACTATGTCTACATCCTACTTTGCAACAATGGCAGCTTCTATACAGGGTTACAAAAAACATCGACAGACGTGTTTTACTTCATCAAAACGGCAGAGGCGCTAGGTATACAAAGACGCATAAGCCTCAGAAAGTAGTCTATATCGAGACCTTTGACGATCGAGCTGCAGCGATGCGACGTGAAAGAGCAATTAAGAAACTTAATCACAGTCAAAAACAGTCTTTAGTTAATTCTCAGAAGAATAATAGCGACTATTATAAAATTCTTAAACATAAAGAAGCAACAGAGACAAAAGCTAAGTCAAAGAAGAAGTCGAGCTGGACTGAAAAACTGAACAATAGTCATGATTTGCCTAAAGTCATGCCTATTTCACGCAAAATGAGTACTCGCTGGGGTGTGGGTACCATAGTTATCCCCGCGCCTTTAGAAGTTGATGAGTACATGCGCAGCGTCCCTTTAGGCAAGCTTACTACCGTCAAAGATATTCGAATTGCTTTAGCAATAAAGCATGACGCTACTATCGGGTGTCCTTTAACCACAGGAATATTTGTACGGATGGCGGCAAACGCTGCAGCTGAGCAGCAACAAAATGGTAAAGCCGTCATTACACCATTCTGGCGGACTCTAAAAGCAGATGGCTTCCTAAATGATAAGTACCCAGGTGGAATCGAATTCCAAAAGCAAATGCTCGAAGGTGAAGGTCACGCAATAGCCTCGAAAGGCAAACGCCTATTTGTCGTTGACTACACAAAGGCGCTAACGACATTATAAGACTATATATTAAATTATCAATGTCAATGCTAGACCAGTTACAAGCGGGACCATTAAATTATCGTTCACTGGTAAGGGCATGTACTCAATAATCATGGCTATTGCTGCACCCACTAAAGCTATCCAAGGCGAGACAAAAATTAGGCCTGCCAAAAACGCAAATAGAAATCCACCAACGCTGCCTTCAAGCGTTTTTGCTCGATTAAACGGAAGTGGTCTTTTTGATATTGTAGCGCCTATTATAGATGCTGAGCTATCACCTAATGAAAACATCGCTATAGCTGCGCTGCTTGCTGGTGCTGGGAAGATTAGTAATGTGAGTAAAATCCCAAATGCAAAATACAGTGGAGCTAATGCTATTTCATAAAGTTCATATTGTGAAGCGGCGCGTCGGGTTATGGAGGAAATGATGGGCATAGTTTTTCCACGCACGCGCATATACTCTGATATTATGTATGTCGCAGCCACTGAAGATATCCCTAATGCGACCCATGCCTTTCCGAATAATAAGGAAAGAATTGGAACTAAAATTCCTGAAGCGTGAATTACCTCTCGGGTTATGGTCTTTTTTGTGGGCAATGATCTATTGTGTTTATCGCCTCTTATTGCAGGGAGTAATTTGGTGAATTTGCCTGTGACTACGGTATCAGCTTTGATGCGGAGTATGAAGTCAGGGTTGAAAGCAATTTTATGTGCGTTTTTTAGAAATATGGATGCATTATTGCGGTCATCTGCTATTACGACGCAGTCTTTAACGCTGCATTTTTCAGCTTGAATGATCTCTTCAAAAACCAATCGTTTGCCATTCTTTTCCGTAACCGCTCCCCAAATTTCCCCCGTCAAAACATTATCCTTAACTCCCAGTTCAATACCTAAGGCGTAATCGGCGCCCACTTCATCAGCAATTTTTTTGACTAAAAGAGTTGGCAATCCAGAGCTAATAAGCGCAATCTTGCAGCCGTCTGCTTTTAGCTCCGAAAAAACGTATTTTGAGTTTGGCATCAAAGGTATTCTTTCTAGGCTCTGCAGGAGCATGTCTGTTTCGACGCCTCGCATAATCCAAAAAATGTGACGCAGTGCTTGCTTTAGCGGTAAAAATCCAAACTGGTACAAAAACCCAAATATCAAAATTTTCAAAAATGGTATTGTGCCTAAGTGTTTTCCCATTTCGAAGAAGAGTCGGTTCTTAGGTATGAGTACCCCTTCAACGTCAAATACTGCAAGTCTGGGTTTTCTTATTTGATCAGCCGTTAAAAATTCTCCTTCTACAGCTCTGCCACCATTTAATTGTATAATCATTATTACCCTGTTATAAAAATTGTTACCACTAAACTCAGAAATTACCTTTGCATTTCAAATTCGGTGATTCTTATCTTCCCTGATTAAGCGCTTTTAATTATCATTTACAGCATGGCTAGTAAGGAGTACTATTTTACGATACTGTCCTGTTGTAGTATCTAATTAGTCACAATTTCTTTTATGGTGCTGTGTATATTTTATAACAAATACTCTGGATGTAACTGACGATCAAAAAACGGGATTATCAAAAAAGTTTAGGCAAAATTACTTTAAGTGAACCTGTTTGTGAGGTTTATGGCTGCAAAAACTAGTAAATAGAGCATGGGATTGTATTGAAAAGATGCCCTTTGGCTGCTGGATAGAAACCAAGGTCATTGCTAAAGATGCAGGATTAACTGTTCATGCTATGTCACGCTATTTGCACCGTGCAAAAATATTTGGATTGGTTGACCGCAAAGAAGTCCGCTTTAATTCTATGTACCATAGCATGTGGCGACGAATTAGTCTTAAACCAACTGTTCTGCCATGAGTATGTTTGAAAGTATGCTAATAGCTTGCTATTCGCTGCCTACTTGTTGTATTCTTTATTAGCATTATTTGATTTTAGAACCTGCTATAAACTACTGCCTTCTAAAGCCATCAGATGATGCAACGATAGGCTGATTAGACTTAACTAAGACATGGTGAACCTGATTGAATTACTCAAGTTCACTTGACTAATGTGCCTATATGCTAAGCAATAAATGGTGTTTTTACTTGTGACGGAAATGGCATCAATCTACACAAAGATGATCTTTGTTTTGTAGTTCTAGTGGGCAACCAGATCCACATTCTTGTAGTTGGCCGCAATCTCTACATTTTTCTTCAGCGTATGCACGGTTTCGAATTTTTTGCGCAACTGGGTGATTCCAGATATTTTGCCAGCTTTCAGTGAGTATATTGCCCAAGCTTTCGAAGTAGCTCTGACAGGGATAAACGTCACCATTAGGTCCAATACACATGTTAATTAGCGCTGCAGTGCATGCTTTGACACCAAGGCCTGCCTGTACAGGATCGAAGCGGCAGTACTGCGTAGGAGTATACCATAGGAACTTAAGGTCTAGCTGCTGTGCTTTATCGCGTATAGCTGGTAAAAGCCGGTTCAGATCTTCATAAGTTAAAGCAAATTCCTCATCTATTTCGGTGCCCTTGCCAGAGTATATTAGACTATTACACCCGAACGCCGCCACGTTGAGCTCCTTGATAAATTTTACAGTCTCAAGATACTGCGGTGCGTTATACTTGCTTAGTGTAGAGTTAGTGGTCACGTATATCTGCGAGGCAACGGCGTTTTTTATACCTGTGACGGTTTCTTGCCAGCTACCCTTCTGTGCAGTCATTTGGTCATGAATCTCAGGCAAATGTGACTCTAAGGTCACCTGTACAAAATCTAACCCAGCCTTCTCAAGTTCCTGCACATAGGCTTTTTCCTTGAGGCGCCTACCATTAGTAATTAAGCCTGTGACAATACCCTTATGCTGCGCGTATAGCAGCAGCTCCGGCAAATCCTCGCGCAAAGTAGGCTCGCCGCCAGTAAAGGTAACAATAAAGATACCTATCTCACTTAAGCGATCTATTACCTGTCTCCACTGCGGGGTATTTAGCTCAGATGTTTCGTGTGGTCCACCGGTGTAGCAATGTATACAGTCGTTTTGGCACCTAAATGTTAAAGCCAGATCCATCCGTAGGGGCGCTGAGTACTGGTAACTGAATGGTTCCTCCTTCTGAACGTCTAAAAATGAAATGGGGTCAACTTTTTCAGTATTTGCCAACGTGGTAATTGAGTAAACTAGCTTTTCATAGTCCTGTCGAGCCTGTTCTTCGCTTACTTTATAGGTATTACGAATCTGCTTGAGCAGCTGAATTTCGGGGATACCCTGAATGAAGTAATACGCATATGCGGTTGCGGTCTCATTAAGGTGTAGTACAGTATTTGCATTGATAACCATGATGCCTTTACCGTCAGATTCCACCCGTAGCTGCAGAGCCAGCTTATCGAAGTCGTCTTTTCCCCTATATGAGTAACGCCCTGTAAGAATTGTTGTTTTTTTATTTTTTAGAAATCTCATTTTATCCGTACTCCTCCTCCTGCACACGCACATGCACATGATACACAGGCACATGCACAAGCACAGGCGGCACACGCACAAACGCAATTAGCCCCATGCTTGCTGGGGTCATGACTGGTTTTTGCTTGGGGAGGCGGGGGTACAATGGCGTCGATGAACCGTTCTATATTGGCAACGATATTGCTTGATGTTTGCTCTAAGGTGGTGGCGATGTTGTTGGCAAATTCTGCTCCTGGTATGGTAGGCGGCTTAGGGGACTGTGATGGTGTGTTGACATTTGGCTGATAAGCCGGACGCGGCATATAATATACATAGCCGTACCAATACCAGAACCACAATGGGCTAGGCTCAAAGGCGTAAGTGCGAAAAGTAGTCTCAGTCCGCGCCTTGTAGTTAGGATCCATCATGAGCCAAAGCAGCTGCTCGTCATACGCATTCGATGCAATATCCGGTGTACCAGCTTGCTCTACCTGTGCCCAAGCTTTGTCAACAATTTTTCGGTAATACTCCTCAGTCTCTTTTCGGCTGTAACCCTTAAGCTTCGCTTCTAACGTGTCACGTACGCTCATTACTGCATTAGCCAACTTTTCTTCAACTAATGTGCCGTCAGAATTCACTGCTTCTAAGAAGTCTATCTCATAGTAACGCAAGGGGTTTTCGTCTGGTCCTTTCTTGTCTGCATATGCGGGCATGATGCGTAGCTTCAGAGTAGGTTTGACAGCTTCCACCCATACGGCGCGTTTCTGCAGCAGACTATAGAGTATTTCGGTGACTATTTGGGTCGGCTTGAACTCCAGCAGGTATGATGCTTCAATGGCAGTTAGACCTCGACGTATGCCCAATGACTCCATACTGACTTTCGGTGACTGGTAAGGCTTTTTGCGTGAAGACAAAAACGCAGCGGCAATTATGACTGAGACTAAGCCAATGATGCCTAGAACCAAACCAATTGTTACTATATCTATATCATCTTCTTGGGGAGGTGCTGTGTAGCCAGGCAGATACTGCTGGGGAAACGATACACCTATCGTATACTGCATATTAGCTGCTAAATTCATGGTTTCCCAATAAAGTGCCAATCTGCCGTCGGGTTCAATGGATGTGCTGTTCCAAAATTTGTCAGCAGTTGTCTTCACTTCCTCAACTGGTACGCCCTGAGGCATTACAATTTGGATACGTACTTCTTCAATAGGCACATCTACACGCCAAGCCGGTGTAAACTGCATACCTAAGTTGCCTGGATTCGTTTCATCGGGGTAAATCATGCGCCCCACGTTTGTAAGTAGCGTGAACCAGATGCTATTGCCCTCAGTCAATGGTTCTTCTAATATTACAGTGACTAAGGCGTTGTTGCCGTTACTTGCATCAAATGTTACCAATTGGCGACCATATTGGTCAAAAGCCTCGGCTCCAGAAAAGTCTCTGTTGGGCTGTCCAATGTCGATTTCGCTGATTTGCCGCCCTGATAGCAATGTAATGCTAATATTGTAAAATAAGTCGATAGTCCCGTCGTCGTTAATCCAAATTTTCGCATACTCGTAATCAAATCGGTAGACCCTCGTTTGGGCACTTATAGTATACGCAGCGAAAGCTGTGGACATAAGTGCCAAAGCCAGAATTACAACGAGTACACGGTTTTTGGTCATTTTACCATTTTGGCTCCTCAGTTACTTCGAAAGTAGTCCCGCAGTAGGAGCAAGTCACATACGGTACGCCTGAAACTACACGGATGCGATTTGGGTCTACAGATGCCGAACAGTTTGGGCACTTTATCGGTGCTGCCTTCATCGGTCCAGATAACTCGACTTGATGGATAACCGTCGTTGGTTTCTTGCTAAATACATATGTAACATATGCGATCGCGATAGCAGCTACTAACATGACAACACCTATTACTATGCGAGTTACCCATAATCCTCCCCTTACTTGAGGGTCTTGAGATCCGGCACTTACAGTAAAGATGATGCCGAAGAAGAATAGGACGGCTACTGCGACTACTCCAAGTGCGGTTGTGATTTTCATACAAGAGGCTTCTGTAATATCTGCCACTTTAAGTTTGTCCTTCGAATTAGTGGCGAATTTTTATGTCGCATTTTTTTGTAAAATTTTATGTTTCCACAACTGGATGATCAAGCAGTTTTTACAAATTAATGACACGGGATAGCAGCTGTTGTTCTGTCTGCCGTATGCCGCACTAAAAGCAATAAACGATAAAGCATATTAACAGTCCTTATCGCTAGGCTTAGTGGGTGTCCGACTTGTTTTCGTAATGTCGTGACGCTCATGTTTGGAGGCTAAGGTGCAGTGAGATATGTAGTCCTAGTTGCAGTAGCGGCTTTCTTCGTAATTGTCTTTGTTGCCGCAATTCTTATTCCGCTCAACATAGCCGACCAAAACAAAGAACCTGACTTCTACATCGGCATAAGTTTCTGCGGTAATACGGTCGATGAGGCCAAACTACTTATTGACCGCGTCCATGACTATACCAATCTCTTTGTTTTGCAATCCTGGCCTATTAGCCGTAACGAAACAGCGGTACGTGAAATAGCTAACTATGCTGTTGACAACGGTATGTATATTATTCTTAACCTTGGTACCTACAATAGTAGCACATGGCCTTGGCAGTTTCAACTTTTTCAAGATGCAAAAACCATTTGGGGTAAATACTATCTTGGTGCCTATTATGATGATGAACCCGGCGGCATGCAACTCGACTACGATTGGCCCAAATGGTTTAGTACACCAAGAGTTGTTGAATCGATAAAAAATATCATAAATAATCCAAATATGACTCTTCTGGATCGCCCTTTCGCCGTTACTAATGAGACGCATGCATCACGACTCACTTGGTATTATGCACAGATTTACCAGAAGCTTCAAGCCTGGGAAGTTAATAATACCGAGCCTGCTGATTATAGACCTGAAATGGAAATTTTCATGTACTATTATGCACAGTATGGAGCAATCCAAAACCTAACTCAGGCTAGAGTCAAAACATTCACCAGTGACTACGCGTTTTATTGGTGGGATTATAAAGCTGGTTATGACGTAATTTTAGCCCAACTGGGTTGGAATAGTAGCTATATTAAGGATATAGATTTTGTACGTGGTGCAGCTAACATGCAAAATAAGGAATGGGGTGCTATTCTTACGTGGAAGTATACTGAGCATCCGTACCTTGGTAGCGGAGCCGAATTGTATGACCAGATGATGACCGCCTATCAGGCAGGCGCTAAATACGTCATCATCTTTAACTATCCTGAAATCCCCGGCAATCCTTACTGGACTATGACCGATGACCATTTTGCCGCCGTTGAAAAATTCAGCCGTGACATAATGGACACCTACACCATACGAACCCGGACTGATGCACGAGAAGCCGATGCTGTTCTAGTTTTACCAGAAAACTATGCTTGGGGTATGCGTGACCCAACTGATAAAATCTGGGGCTACTATCCGCCCGACAAAAAATCCGCCCAAATATGGAACATAACTTGTCAACTACTATTACAGTACCGACTAAAACTCGACATAATTTATGAAGACCCCGACTTCCCAGTAGCTGGCAAATACCCAAAGATCTATTATTGGAACCAAACACTCTAGCAGCGTGCTACAGCAGATTGTAATACAGCACTTGAAAATAAAATGACGACAAAATTTATTAATGAAATGGGCAGTTGTCGCGCCCAATTTGTAAAAATATTGATAGATGGCATGACCACAGCATTTCAAAATGGGCTAAATATATTAAATTATGTTGTAGATAGAACCGTTTTTTGATGTATTTTAACATGAACTTGTGCAGATTCAACTGCAGCGTACTTAAAAGATATACGATTTTATCAAAAAACAGGATTAGTCGAGGAAGATGTACTAGGAAAAACACGGATAATCCTTATCGTAACCCAACGTGGTATCACTCTTGAAATACTTGCATGAGTTCAAACAAGTTTTATCTATCGTTGAGGAAGCCCGAAACGTCATACAGATTCTCTGATAAACCGCAACCGCATGTCAATTGTCCTGATAGGGTAAAAATTCTTAACATTCATAATTGAAAAAATTTCTCTATTCTGAAAACTTATTGATAACCAGTATTCTTATGTCATAAACCTTAATAAACGCGACTATCTTAGTTGTTCTACATGTAGGCATGTTGTGAGGGGACTAAAAATAAGTAAAGAGCAATCATTGGGTAAAAAGCCCATAATGATCCTTGAAAAAATTCGTGAAAATCTAGAGCGGCTTAATGAAAAAATGGAAGTTATGATTGAATTACAAAAACATGACTACAAGGAAGCCTCTCAGCCACTCCCCGACAATACTCTCGACGTTATGACACTTCTTAGCATGCCTGATCACCTAAGAAAAACTGCCATGACTGTATGTAGATGCGGACGTGCAACTGCAGACGAGATTGCACAACAGACTCTTAGAGCAAGAGCAGTAGAAAGCGCCTATCTGAACCAGCTAGTGCTGATGGGCTACCTCAAAAAAGAACGCCAAGGTCGGAAAGCCTACTTTACTGCGGACAAAGAAAAAGAGGTAGAATGATATGGGAAAAATCGTGGCTGTACACTCCTACAAAGGAGGGACAGGAAAGACACTATTATCGACGAACTTGGCAGCTGCTTTAGTTAAACAAGGCAAAAAGGTTTGTCTCTTTGATTTGGATTTTCGTGCACCAAGTCTTTTTGCAATATTAAAAATTAACAAAGCGGATTACTACCTCAATGATTACCTCAACAACACCTGTGATATCGATAAAGTTCTAATAGACTATAGTCATCGAGTTCCCGGAAAAGGCAAATTCTATGTCGGACTCGCCAATCCAGCAACAGAAGCCATAAGGGATATGTCTGCCAAAGATCGTAGATGGGAAATGCGCGCACTAGGCAGATTACTACAACTAAGAAGTGTACTGTTAAACGAAAAAAATATCGATTATATAGTCTTAGATACCAGCCCGGGACTCCAATACTCATCAATAAATGCCATAGTCGCGGCTGATCTGGTCGCTGTAGCGACTACGGGGGATAGGTCAGACGTCAATGGCACAACGCGCATGCTCAAAGAACTCTATAACCTTTTTGAGAAGAAAACTGGCATAGTCATCAATAAAGTCTTAGACTACAACTCAAAAAATCGTCAAGAAGAACTCTATCATCGTATAAAAGAAATCTATCAAGTTCCCCTTCTAGGCATTATACCCTGCTTCTGTGATATCCTTCGAGCTGAAGGCAACTTCATATTTCCACAAGATAAACCCGATCACCCATTTTCAACATTGCTAAACGATATGGCCAAAAAAATTGATGCTAATGAAGTCTGATAAACGCTATCAAAGTCTATTTATTACTTTTTTATCAATCAAAATTACTTTCCTGTATACAAAAGCATCAACAAATCTCAACCGTAAGGCTTAATCTATCCGAAACGCACTGTAAGCCGAGGAAAACGCATGGATCGATCAGCAATAATTTTGGCCGGCGGTTTTTCAAGCAGAATCGGTCAGGATAAAAGCTTACTCGAACTCAATGGAAAACCCTTAATCAAGCACGTAGTTGACGCAGTCAAACCAATTGTAGACGAAATCATAATTGTAACAAGCTCACAAGAACGTGCTGATCAGTACGCAAAAGTCACTGGAACGCACGTCAAATTTGTTATTGATATTGATGATGCAAAAGGTCCACTTATAGGCGCATTAACTGGTCTACAGCAAGCCACCGGCAAATATTCATTACTGTTGCCTTCTGATGCACCTTTTGTATCTCGCGAAGTTATTGAGCTACTTTTTGATCTGTGTCCTGGAAGGTCAGCGGTTGTTCCACGTTGGCCAAATACAGATATTGAACCCTTGCAAGCAGTCTATAATACCCGAATAGCCTTAGAAGCAGCTAAAATCGCTGTTAGCGAAGGCAAACAAAAAGTCTCAGACATGCTTGACATCATGCAGGGCATACGATACATATCCACATTGGTCATCCAAGAGATAGATCCTGATCTAAAAACATTCTTCAACATAAACACACCAATAGACCTAAAGAAAGCCGAAGTATTAGCTAGACCTAGGCCACAAAAAATCAAAAAATGAGTAAAACTTCGCTCGGCCTTTTTCCCATTTTATGTACAAACCACCTTTACCTCAATAATTGTATACGAAAGCATCAACAAAACATACTCATTCCTTTTCCAGCGACATAGCATTTTATTGTTTAAATAAAATTTTTCAAAAAACATTTCGAATAGTGCCGAACCTTATATAATCATAGATTATAACGCAACGAATTTTTTGAATTGGCACCCAGTTATCCCCAATTTTGGTCGCAGATTGCAAAAATAATTTAACTAAGGCGCTGTGTCCCAACTCGTTGAAACATAATTTCGTCATCAGACCGTAGGTTGTCGCCATTTTCACGGGAAAAACAACATTGTTGCTTAAGTTTTCGAAACAGTATCCAAAAATATACGGGATTTTGGCTCAATTACAGTCAAAAAGATAACGCAACAACACCTAAACCTTCGGCATTGTATCGGATTAGGCCACTATTTTTACAGAGCCACGCCCAGTTTTGATTTATTGGCTTTCGAAAAAATGTCGAATGGTCACTTTTTACAATAAAACGTTGAAACAGGTGAGTGTTAAGAATAGAAATAGATGCTTATCTGTAAATTTCGTGGCTATTGTCAACAAAATTTTTTAACGGACTGCGAAAAATGAATCAAAAGCAGGCTAACCTGAATTATTCATTAGGCTGCATAATAACTAAAGATTCTGCAGATCAAGAATTGCCAAAAAGCAATAACAGCAGCAGTGCTAGTAAAAATGAACAAATTTGTTGATGCTTTTGTATACGGCGTTCTCGTTTTTTTAGCCTGATATATTATCATCTTCTACTTTACTATCGAATTGCTTTATTATCAAGAGTTTTAGTTCATATTGTTGGCGATATTGCAGTGTCACTTGAAAGGGCTGTATTAATCTCATTGTTAAAATTAACTAAAGATGGCCCAGTCGAAGTCGAATCTGTTAACCTCGACTCCAAAATGCCATCAAGCGTTACATTAATTCTGCTTAAAAAGATGCAAAATGATGGATTAATCAGCTTGAACAAGTCTACTGTTGAAATAGATGCAACCAGTAGGATGAAGTTGGCCATTAAAGCCATAAATTTAGGTGCTGATGTGGAGCGTGTTAGCGATCTTTTATGTTGGCAAGAATTTGAACAAATCGCGGCTATGGCATTAAATCTTAATGGTTATATCACTAAGAAAAATTTGCGATTTAAGCATGTGCAGAAAAGGTGGGAAATTGATGTTGTGGGGTGCAGGAAGCCAATTGTTATTTGTATTGATTGTAAGCATTACCACCATAGTTTACACCTATCTATGCTGCAAAAAATGGTTGATTTACAAATAAAACGTGTTGAGGCATTAACTGAATCCTTGCCAAACACGTCAGTAGATATTGAATGTGTAAGATGGGAGAAGGCGAAGTTTGTGCCTGCAATCCTTTCGCTTATGCCAGGTAGCTTCAAATTTATTGATGACGTCCCAATTGTGCCTGTGTTACAGTTCCAAGATTTCTTAAGCCAATTGCCCGCTCAGATTGAATCTTTAAAGCACTTTAATCTAACATTTAGCCATTTATGACATGATCTCTACCAGGCTTTTCTTTGAGAATCTAGTTGCCGGATACAAGCTTAGCAGGAACATAATTGTTATTGCAGCAAGAAGCCATCCTGAAATTGCTAAAATAGTGTAAGCAGAAAGTACCGGATTTTCTGTAAGTATAAATATTGTGATTATCGTTCCGATAGAGGTGCCAATAGCAAAGCTTGAAAACAGAATGATGAGGCTTTGAATTGCAATTATTGCTAAGATAGTTTTAGGTTTTCCACCTGTAGCGCGGAGTATGGCGAATTCTTGACGTTGTTCGTCAATAGTTATCAAATGGAAACTGATTAGACATAATACTGCGGAAGATAAGGCGAAGGCAGGCAGACTCATTATAACTGACCATAGGGAACTTAAAAAGCCCTTATTTTCTTCCAATATTGGGTTGAGTTCAACTGCAATTAAATTGGGACTTGCGTTTCCTGCGGTGGTAAGTATTTGCGAAACGGTGGATTCGTAGCTATTTTCATCTACTTTAATAAGTACAACATTGGGGTTATTGATTCCTGTCATATCTTTGAGTTTATCTAGAGGAATGTAAGTTACATTTCCATTGTTAAGAGGGTCTAAAGAAATGCCTGAGATCTTGAAAGTGCTATTCTGTATTTTTATACTTTCAAGTAGAGGGTCGCCAATTACTGTTGATTTATTAGCGGCTAATATCGTTTGATAAGGTCTATAAAGGGAGTAAGAAATTGAGTCGCCAACAACCGCATTTGAGCTCGATGAAGAGTTTAGAAAATTGCCCGTAGTATACGGCACATTTATTGCGGTATCTGGGTTTATTCCAACTATAAGAGATGTACCTTGCCGGTTATCGCCAATTTTAATTGTAGTTAATGTGCTAAGGTCGATTTTATATCCGCTTATTTCTTGAACTTCACTGCGCCAAATCAGTCGCACATCCACGTTGTTAATCCCTTCTATTTGGGTCAATTCACTGAGGATATCGCTAGTTATTGCATATTCAGGTCTGGAATAGTCAAAATCTTGATTTACTTTTGCCCCTGAAAAAGTTTGCAGGAGCCCTATATACTGATTTGCCATTTCGCTGTGTGCTATCAAGAGCATGTTTTTGCCTATTGCCTGATCTATCCATGACATCGAAGTATCTTTAGCAATTATTCCTCCTGCAATTGATACTGTAAGCAAAGTGAAAACTACTGAAAGGAAAAGCGCAATCCTTAGTGTTGCTGTTTTTCGGCGAAACAGTCCTCTAGAAGCAATCCGTATCAGTAAACCTTTTTTTGATAAAGGTTTAAACTGATTTCCTTTTCCCAATTTAAAGTATTGAACAGGAGATATTGCTTTGATTGGTGACATTTTTGCAGCATCAAAGATTGGTTTGGCGCCAAAAATGAGTGCAAAGGCAAAAAATACAATAAAAACTAACGGTATGAACCATAAATTTGGTGCTTTGTTGTAGACTTGGAAAATGTTTAGGTTGATAACCAGATAGTCAATGGCGATTCCAAGTACTACGCCTAATACGCAGCCTACGAAGGTTATGCTTAGGAGTTCAGTGAAAAAATACCCAAATACTAAGCTATTAGGGCATCCGGTTGCCTTCATTAGACCAAAATCCCTTGTACGTTGCGCCATGAGTAGAAAAACTATGTATGAGACTATGATTGCACCTACGGCAAAAATCAAACCCCCTACAAAAAATAAGAATTGGGAAAAAACCACTGAAGTGCCACTAGTCAAAGTTTCTTGGGTAATAGAGGATAACCCGAAGCCAACTTGGTCGCCAAAGATCAGCAAAAAAAGCGTAGATGCAACGCATGCTGTAAGACTAACAATTGTTAAGCCTGTTTGAAGCTTTCGTCTAAGTAGGTCATTAACTGGAAACGCCGTTTCACTCATTTGGATTCGCCAGTTTTCCTTCATCCAAATATACTTTTAAGTCAGCCAAAGGCATAATTTCTGGGTCATGGGTTGAGACTATGATTGTTTTTCCCTCATTCTTGAGGGCTTGAAGTATTTGAATTATCTTTTGACCGCTTTTTGTATCTAAGTTGCCCGTGGGCTCATCAGCAAGCAGTAATGGTGGGTCATTGGCTAATGCTCGTGCGAATGCTACTCTTTGCTGTTCTCCTCCACTTAACTGGGCGGGAAAATGGTTTGCACGATGCTCCAGGCCCAGCTTATGGATAAGTTCAGTTACTCTTTTCTGGATTTCTTCAGATGTTGCTTTTTTCCATTCCATGGGGAATGCTATGTTTTCTGATACGGTTAATGTGGAGATGAGATTGTATGATTGGAAAACAAAGCCAACATGGTTACACCTGTACTCAGCAAGTTCGTCCTCATTTTGTTTCGCAAGGTCTTTCCCAAAAACAATTATATTGCCACTTGTGGCTTTATCGATGGCACTAATTATGTTGAGCAAGGTGGTTTTCCCTGCGCCAGAAGGTCCATAAATTGTAACAAACTGTCCCTTCATTACGGTCAGGTTTATTCCTTTTAGCACGTCAATTACAGTATCGTCTATCTTGTAAGCTTTGCAGAGCTCTGATGCAACAATCACTTGATCAGCCGTGATTTCCTTTTCCTGCTTGACAAGCATATTTGAACATTACCAAGAAAGATAATAAGCCTTGAGGTACAATTACTTACTTTAGTTGGACTACTTTTGTTAACTGTCTTCAATCAATTAGCTTTTTTGTCTTCATTTGTAAGTGCGCGTTGTGTAGAGCATATGTTGCAGCTGTACTTCGAGTTTACGCCATTTATTTTTATATAGCTGCAAATCTGCTTACTGTGCTAGCTTGCAGCTTGAATGCCTTTTTCGCTTTGTTTTTCTGGCTCTGTTGTGCTTAGTAACTTTTTGCGATATTCAAATTGCCTCGATCACGTTTGAGTATACGGACTTTTTCAGGTAACTTGTTTTTCTCCCAATCTGCCCAGCATATTTCCTTAAATGTCCATTTTTTGCCTAAGTGTGCAGCTACTACTGCATGCTTGTAATCTTTCTCAGTAGGCACCAACTCGTTAAGGAATCTGAACAGCTTGTCGATCTGTTGCTTAGGAAAATAAGCGTAGTAGGTTGCATTTTTTACTTCAAACGCGAATGAATGTTCGCCTTTTCGCGCCATAATATCGGGTAAGGGATTAAGGCTTGGATTGCTGACTGGTACTCGAACCGCGTTGTAGCCGTTTTTTTGGAGCAGCTTGACTAGTACGTTCTCACTGTAGAAGCCTCTTTTTCGCCATCGACGAAGTGCGATTTTGTCAACTTCTTTCACATGTGTCCCCTTTAGTGTGTCAGTATAGCCTTTAGGCTGTCTGCGATAAAAAAATATTGCACAAGAGTCTGAAAAAAATTGGTTTTGGTGATGCTTCTGTATACGACCAAAAATCTCATCTTCGGATGGTATGGACTGGTGACATACAAAATAACTTAGTAATACATTAACAACCAAGCTCACTTGCAATGATTTTTTCATAATTGGACCTCAAGAAATGTTTATCGCTTAGGCTACCACCAAAGACAAAATTGACTTGCGCAGAAGCAACCGCAACAGCTCAATCACTTTTTGAAATATAATAGCGCAAAAAAATAGGAAATTACGGCCAAGAAAGAGACTATGGGCATCTAGACATAGCGCCAAAAGTAGCTTTAATGTGAGCAATTAATGACGTGGGTAAAAAGCAATTCGCTAATGTCAGGCGGGCGCAGAAAACAGCACCTCAATTGCCTGCCGGACTATTCACAACTAATCTCTAACTGGGCAACCCAATGGCAATGCAGTTTAGCGTTTCTTGCTTTGCACGAGATCTGGCAAGGTCCGAACACAACTTGCTGCGATTACGTGATTATCAAAAGGGGCTACACGCAAGCATTGCAGCTGGTCAATTGACGCCTTTTTTCAGTCGCACATTTTTTCAAATGTGTCAAAGTTTTCACTTGGCCCGATTTTTTGTCATTATTGTTCGAAGGTTGCTCGAAGAGAACCCCTTTTTGCTTCGCATGGAGATTTTCGTAGGTACTTATATGAGGCGCTGGTTATCTCCATGCAAAGCCTCTAAGAGTCGTATCAAACAGCCTAATTCGGGGGCTTTTTGGCATTTTGCCTGCTTTTTCGGCTTTTTTATTTTTGATTACATGAGAAAAAATTAGGTCAATTTGCACTAGCACATTGTTCGATGCCAAACTAACCAATAAAGCCGGATTTAAGATAAAAAGAGCAAAAATTGCCGCCTTAAGTAAAAACAGGGCTTTACGATTTCTCGAAATATTTTAATAAAAATGGCTTCTTGCTTTTTCACAATTTTGTTAACTTAATAAGGCACAAATAGTATTCACTAATCTTATCATTTATTGTTACTGCTGTTGAGCAATTAATTATTGTTCATTTAAGGACATTCTTAATTGATTTCTGCGGTGCACATGTATTTACAATCGAGGAATTAATTTTTCATTCGTTCCTTAGTTACTTTGATGATTTAACCATTATTGCCCGTTTGGATCAAGGTTTGCCCTAATTTGAATGCACTTGCTGCAAGCCTTTGTTCGTTGAGCCAAGCCCCGAGGATTAAGTTTGTTTGTTTTGTTGATGCTTTTGTATACGCCTGGGCAGCATGTTTGTGTCCTTGACCTCTTTTACATTTCAAGATTTCGCCAATTTTCTGGTGATGTTTAGAGTCTTTTTTGTTGATAAGCTGTTGTCTAAACACTCATGTTGCACAATTTTTGCGGGTACAGAGAGGTCAACTTGCTACTCTGTAAAGTACACTCTTGCCTGCCGTTTTACAATTATTTCATGTTGAAAATTAACGATTTGGTGGCATTGGCTGATTTGTATTACAAATAAAAATATTCATCACTAATGCTTCACCAATGACGGGGCACATAATACTTCGCAGAAAGGCAACTACATTTCAGGCAAGTGATTTTGATTGTAGTGTCGAGTGTACTCCTCAGAAGAGTCAAAAAGCTGGTTACAGCAGCGACATTTGAATTTTCCTTCGGGAGTTAGTTGGGGTGGAAGGACCTTGCCATAGGGAGAGGCTGCAATCAGCTGTTCACTTTCAGATACTGTACCAGTTGCTGTAGTTAAGGGGACCTCGTTTATTGTACCGGGAGGGCGCGCACCCGCAGATAAGCGACCGCCCAGACCTGCGGCAGACGCCATTGGTGCTTCCATTGCCTGTTTTTTGGACGGCCCATTTCGCACAGAAGCAACATGACTTAAATGTGCTTCATTGGTAACCTCGTTTGATTTCCGTTTAGCCCTTATTCTTTTTGAAGATACAGCATTTTCTTTTCCGGTTTTGTCAACTTTGCTCAAATATGTTACACTCCATAAAAGCAGTTGCACATGAGTATAATGTAGACAAATGTCTTAAGGATGCGTGATTACGATATTACAACATCAAAGGTAGATGCATACTCAGGCGTATACAAAAGCATCAACGGGATTTAGATAAAAAGGGCGGTTGTAGATGATCAGATGGTTGTTAACGCCCTTTTGATAGATTTTCGACTATTTCTGAAGGGGCGCCGCCTTGGTTTACAATGTCTTGATATCGGAAGGAGGCCCAGTTGCTGGGAAGTTGAGCTTCGGTCACGTACTCCATATTATAAGGTCTTAAATCGACTTGCGATGAAAGTACGACATTAACGTATTCTTTGTTTGATTCAAATACTATAAGAGGTTCTATTGTGTCGGTACGGATTAAGTCGCGTATGTCCATTTTTTCATATTTCATAAGCAAGTCATTGCACATGTTTACGTGTGCGATTTCATGTGAAAGGAATTGTTCCCAGATGCGCTTGATTGCTTCGTGAGGTTCAGCATGAGCATGAGAATAGTAATTGTATGCTTCATTTAGCTGTACGAGCGTCGCGTGCTGTAGTGGCGAAAGTGTGGGATCACCAACTGCCTCATACTGAGAAACGTGTTGCTCTTCAATTTCGGCAATCTCAGCATAAAGTTTTCGGGCAAGGTCATTTTCAAACATAAACCCGTGAGACCGATAATATAACATTGTTTGTTGTTCCCCTGAAACGATTGTGAAATAATTCATCCATGTCTTGGCGTTCACAGAGTTTTTATCAAAATGTGCCCTCATTTCATCATCTGGATGTCGATGTTCAATTTTCGTGGGACGTCCGGGTTTAATTTCCGTCTTGCCTTGTGTGATTGATTCAGCATCTTTTCCTTGAAGATGGCGCATAAGTAAGCTGTAGCGATAAAGATGGTCAAAGTCTTCTAGTAAAGCAAAATCTAGAGTTTGTCTAAAATATGGGTTTTGTTCATTTTTGGCTAAATTAGCTGTGAGGTCAACTGCAACTTGCTCATAACCAATGGTTGTCTCCAGTATGTCCTGATTTGCAGGATTGAGCCAGTTGATTGTTAATTGATGCTGCGAGTCGGCTCGCCTAATTTGGGCCATGATGCGTTTAATTTCGTCATTATTTGTCATGCGTGCAATCGCATGGGATGTTATGACACTATTATTTTCTATACCATTCATTAGGATTACGCGTGTTCTAGTGTAGGCGTCTACGTTATCTTTATCGTATTGCGTTTGGACTAGAGTATTCCAGTTGGTGTATTGTTGCTCTATGGGGGTACTTTTTTCTTCAAAAGGCTTGAAAGGTTTCATTGCGCCTTGAATTCGCGCCTCTTGCATACTTCCGATAGAACTTCGGATTTTTTCCATTCGAAAACACCTAAAGCGTTATGTCTAAAAAAATTATTATCTATTTGTGACTACAAAGATTGATCACAATGCTCAAAAAAATTTTAAAAATGGGTTAATTGGCACATAATTCAATTTTTTTACATGTTTTTTACAGAGGCATGCCCGTGTTAGATATGGATGCCTTTTGCTCATGGATTTTTAAGTGGTGTGCATCAAGAGCCACTTTACTGCCAAATAGCTGACCGCAATCCGGGCATCTAAATCGCCCCTCTCGAGTCTTTATGGGGTACGACCGCTTTTTCATTTTGGTTGCCACACCACCATTTCGTTGGATGCTCCTATTTTCTAGCGATTCATCCAAAGGAACCTTCCCTTCGTGCTTCCTTTGCTTAAGTGTAGCTGGAAACGCGTTCACCTCCCAGGCTTTAGAACAAGAACTACAACTTCATGAGGTTTTGACAATCTTAAGCGTGTGTGATTGTCCCACTGCAATAACACACAACAGCTTCACAACATCTCTTTTTGTATACAAAAACATCAACAAATATGGATCTAAACATGCACTCAGATTTAAATGATATAATGTTCTTCGTGTTGTTGCAAAACCTTTTGAGCAACTGCTTTCTGATAGTTAATAGGTGATATTGTGTCTGCATTTAAAGTTACAACCGTAACTCGCACTTTCTCAACAACCGGCGCTATAGAATTTACAGATTTATCTGATTGGGTGCGAGAAGCTGTTTCCAAAGCTGGACTTAAAAACGGCATAGTGCATGTTTTCGCTCCACATGCAACTGGCATTCTGCTCTTAACCGAAAATGATCCTGCGTTACTTGGCGACATTAAGATCTTCTTAAAGAAGCTAATTCCTGAACAAGGCCTTTACCATCATCCTTCTAATGCTCATGCCCATCTAAGGTCCATATTATTTCCTCCGGATAGAACTCTTCCAGTAATTGATGGTAGAGTAAACTTTGGAACATGGCAATCACTCATGTTTGTAGAGACTGACGTTTACCCTAGAAAAAGGACCATAACCATACAAACTATGGGTGAAACATAATCAACATATTTGTATACAAAAGCATCAACCAAACCAGCTCATACAAGCCTTTTTCGATAATTGTAGACGCCGTTTCTCAAATTATCATTGATTTTTTCTTTTTTACTGCAAACATTGCAACAGCTTACGCGTTATTTTAGCTAAATGATGTAAATTGTGTCATTTCGTCCTTTGTTCGCACGCCAAACACAGTTGCGTAGCTTGTCAAATGCATCAAGTTGCCTTATTTGATACGTAAATTTCTTCAAAAGAGGCCTCGCAAAACCCGATAAGATTCTAAGTGTGATTAAGAAGCTCAAAAAAAGGGCAGTAAAAAGGCGCAAGAATTGCTCCAATGCCACATACTTTTAGATTAATCTAAAGATGTGGTGCAACACAGGTTCCTGATCAGGCTTTATTTTTATGATTATATAAAGTTCGTCTGTCTTCGGAAATAACAACGTTTTGATTAAGTCGACCTTTACCAGTACAGTGGCGAATTTTGCGTTGATTTCTGCTCAGCAGGATAGCTTATCTTCTAGGTGCACTTATAGAAGGCAAAGTCCCATTTTTGTTGTTACCTAAATGGTGGTTAATTCCATAGTTAGCTAAATTTTCCAAAACACAATACTTCCTTGGCAGCAGGCGTTAATGATTTTTGAGTTCCATCATATGACTGCTTTTTTTAATTTAACGCACCTAAGAATTTTAACTTTTATTAGGCAAATTCGATGGATAACAATTTTATTAAAGCCAGAAAAAGGGAAGATTAACTAATTTTTGTATATTATGTCAGCTCTTGGGGCATAATTTTTACTATTTATTGTAAAAAGTGACCATTCGAATTTTTTTCGAGCTGCGTAGTTAGATGATGTTATTGATTAACATCGGTTTACTAAAAAAGGTAAATCTAATGGAGGTCAAATTTGTTTCTGTATCTTGTGAAAGGCTGTAAAAGTAAATTTTGAGCGCCCTTTTTTAGAGTGAAAAGTGCCTTTTTTGATGTGCAGAAGCGAAGTTTTGCGATAAGGGCTTATGCGAAGAGAACTTTGCAAACTTATAACACCCTTTTAGAGCCCCGCATGGTTAGTTTTTATGGATAAGATTATCTGAAAATAGCGCTCGGATAGCAAAATAGCTTGGCTAAACGCATTTTGGCAGTTTTGCACTTTTTTGTTTCTTTATGATTATATAAGCTTCGAGATAGTTCGAAAGTATCGTCGATTCTTGAATGATTTTTAGCGAAAAGTATATTGCAAATCAACAGCTTGGGTGTGTTTTGTTGATGCTTTTGTATACAGGTGATATGATGTTATAGGTGGGCTCTTTGGAGTTTATCGGAGTAGTTGATGTATATTGTTTTTAGATCTGTAAATTGCATGATGCCTTCGGTTCCGTTTTCACGTGAGTTTCCTGAGGCTTTTATTCCGCCAAAGGGCACATGCGGCTCGGACCCGATGGTTGGGTTGTTGACATAGGTTACGCCTGCTTGTAGCGCATAGATTGCCCTCATAATGTTCCCAACATTTTTTGTGTATATAGCGGAGCTTAAGCCGTATTCAGTAGAGTTCGCTACATCAATTGCCTCATCAAGGTTACTTACAGGCAAGATAGCAATAACTGGTCCAAAGATTTCCTCTTGAGCAATCCGCATCGTAGGGGTGCAATCCGTGAATAAAGTAGGTTCAAAGAACCAGCCCTTCAGGTTATCTGGTACATGTCCACCAGCTAGCAGTTTGGCGCCTTCTTTTTTCCCTATTTCAACATATGCTGCAGTCTTTTCCTGTGCCGATTTGTTGATTAGCGGACCGAGGTTAACGCCTTCATCTAAACCGTTGCCAAGCTTTAGTTTATGAATTTGTTCAAGAAGCATTTGCTCGAATGTTTCCTTAATTTTCTTATGGACTATTATTCGAGATGCAGCAGTGCATCTTTGACCGGAGGTCTCATATCCACCCCATAGGGCACCATTAACAGCCAACCTCAAGTCAGCGTCATCCATAACAATCAGGGGGTTCTTTCCTCCTAACTCTAGATTTACGCGTTTGATGCCTGCCATCTGTTGTATAGTCTCGCCAGTTTCCTTGCTACCTGTGAAGCCAATCACTCTAACACGATCGTCTTTAACTAATGCCGACCCTGTAGCTCCGCCTGGACCTGTAACTAAGTTCAGTACGCCTTTTGGTAAACCTGCTCTTTCAAATAGCTGCATAAGTCGAATAGCACATATCGGTGTATCAGATGCTGGCTTGAATACTGCAGTATTCCCTGCGACGAGCGCAAAAAAGATTTTTCTCCCCGGAATCGCGATTGGAAAATTCCAAGGAGTAATTAACCCTGCGACACCCATGGGCACTCGGATGGTCATGGCGAACTTATCTACTTTTTCGGAAGGATACGTTAACCCAAAGAGTCGTTTGCCTTCACCTGCAGCATAGAAGGCCAGCTCAATGGCTTCTTGCACATCGGCTCTTGAATCCTGTAAGGTCTTGCCCATCTCCCAAGTCATTGTCCTTGCAAGGTCTTCCTTCTCCATAGCCAACAATTGACCGACCTTAAACAAGTAAACTGCCCTTTGTGGTGCAGGCGTTTTTGACCATACCTCATAAGCATCTTGCGCTGCGTCTACAGCCCGCTTTATGTCATCAGCGTTACTTTTTTGGAATTCTCCTAGTATTTCATCAGGATTAGCAGGATTAACACGAGAATAAGTTTCGCCCGAGCTGGATTCGACCCATTCACCATTGATGAAATTCTTATATTTTGTAACCATAGAAAACCACCTTTACCTTCCTTCGCTTGGTACTCTTATAGAGCCTTTTGCTCTCATCCTCGCTTTTCTCTTAATGTCATGATTCGTGATCTTTGTATCAGTAGCTGCTTCTTGCTGATTCTCTTGAATTGACGGTAATTCAGGCTCTGGGAAATCAGCTAGGGTAGCTTCAACTGCACCATTGGCAGCCATTATTTGAAAAGCTCTATCAACGTCGCCAGGATTAACGTCAATGCCGCAAGTTGCATCAGCTAGCACTACAGACTTAAATCCTGCCTTGTTTGCATCGATAACTGAATTAACAATGCAATAATCCGTTGCCAAGCCACCAATGAATATCCGAATGATTCCTTGAGACTTCAACTGGTCTGCTAAACCTGTGCCGTCAAAAACAGAATAGGCCTCTTTGGAAGGGTCAGTAGCTTTAGAGACAATGGTCACATCTTTTGGCAGTTTTAAACTTGGGCTAAACTCAGCGCCTTCAGTATTTTGTACGCAATGAGGCGACCATGGACCACCTTGATCTATAAAAGAAATATGGTTTGGCGGATGCCAGTCGCGGGATGCAATAATTTTTGCTTTAGCTTGTTTGAATATGTCGATATAATCATTAAGGACGGGGATAATTTGGTCTCCGCCTTCAATTCCTAGAGCGCCCCCAGGCAAGAAGTCTTTTTGAACATCAGCAATTATAAGAACATCTTTTTCGGTTATAGTTAAATTTATGTTTTTTTTCAAAATAGAACTCACCTATAAGTAGATTGCCTTACAGCCTTTGGTTTGTTGGCTTTGGCTCACCAGTACAATACGAAGGGTAATGGATAAAGTTTTGTTGCAAGCAAGAGAGACAAAAAATCAAAAGATGAATAAAGCCTAAAGAGAAAAAACTATTTCAAAGGAATTCAGAGTTCATCTTTCCAATTTTAAGGTTAATTTCTTAGCTGTTTGCCTTGATTAAGAGGTAGGCTTATTTCTTATCAAGTTGCATAGAATTATTCAAGGTTTAGCTATGTCCTTAAAGTACATTACGAGCAGGGAGATGCGGGCTATAGAAGTAAACTCCGAATACTTCGGCGTTTCTTTGCTCCAGCTTATGGAAAACGCAGGCCGGAATGTTGCCTTAGAAGTTAGTTCACGATTTAATTCAAATCAAAAAATCACCATTGTCTGTGGATTAGGTGGTAATGGTGGAGATGGTTTTGTCGCAGCTAGGCACCTACTGGCTATGGGCCATAAGGTTTCAGTGATTTTGGCCGGAAAAAGTAAAGACATAGCACATCAATCGGCACTTCATAACTGGATAGCCTTACAGCGCCTAACAAGTGAAATACCAATTCAGGAGGTTACCGACAGCTCAGCGGTACCCCAAATAGAAGCAGATGTCATAATTGATGCATTACTTGGGACAGGCAGTAAAGGCAAGCTCAAACCGCTTCTTTCAGCTATAGTCAATGCTATCAACAGTTCGAAAGCAAAAGTTGTTGCCATAGATGTACCCACAGGTATAGACTCGGATACCGGTGAGATACTGGGTAATGCTGTAAAAGCAGACATTACAGTGACATTTTATCGAGCAAAAAAAGGATTGGAAGCCGCGAAAAAGTATGCTGGAGAAGTTATAGTTCGGGATATCGGCCTGCCATCAAACCTTGAAATATTTACTGGTCCAGGCGATGTACAGTTGGTTACAAAAGCCCGTGCTTCTACGGCACATAAGGGTGATGCTGGACGATTACTAATCATTGGTGGAAGCGAAATTTTCTCGGGAGCTCCCGCGCTAATGTCGTTAGCTGCCTTACGTACAGGCATAGATATAGCGCTGACTGCATCACCTGCCGTAACAGCCCATGATATAGCATCTATGTCTCCTGATCTAATTATGATAAAGTTAGAGGGCAACAATCTAAACCCTGCTAATGTTGCTGTCTTAAAGGAGTACTTGGATAATGTTGATGCAGTAGCGTTAGGTCCAGGGTTAGGTCTAAATCCTGAAACAAAGGATTTCGTGAAATCCGCTATTGAAGCGATAGAAACAGCAGGCAAACCTTTGTTACTTGATGCTGATGGACTCAAAGCATTCGCTGAATTCAAACGCCCCTTGAAAGTACCGCTGGTTCTGACGCCGCATGCTGGCGAGTATGCAATTTTATCAGGAAAGAAACTTCCCTCGTTTAATGATTTGGAAGATCGTATTGAAACAATTAAACAGACTGCGACTACATTAAATGCTGTACTTCTAGTTAAAGGTGCAATTGACATAATTTCAGATGGAAGAAGAGTAAAGTTAAACACCACAGGGAACCCTGGTATGTCAGTTGGAGGCACAGGTGACGTACTTTCAGGCATAATAGGTGCATTATTGGCTCAAAAAGCCGATGCATTTGAAGCTGCAGTTGCGGGTGCATTTGTTAACGGTGCAGCAGGAGACTTCGTAGTAAGCGAAATCGGCAATCATATGGTTGCATCTGATCTTCTTGATTGGATACCCGCAGTATTAAATGACCCTATGTGCCATTCGAAGGTGCAAAACCGCAGTGGAAAAACCGCTTAACATTAACATAACTATTTATCACGCAAAACAATGCGACCCAAAAAGATGCACAGGTTTAAAACTCAAACGTCACGGACTAGCAAGGGTAGTTACTCAAACTCGAATTCTGCCTAAACGCGCTATTGTCCTTAACCCGTTTGGTAAGATTGCATTTTCACCTGCAGACAGGCAACGCATTCAAGAATCAGGCATAGTAGCTCTTGACTGCAGTTGGGAGCATGCCGTAAAAGTTCTTTCGACTCATATTCGTGGAACGTCACGATGCTTGCCCATTTTGATTGCGGGAAACCCTACAAACTATGCTAAAGCTACTAAGCTAAGCACTGCAGAAGCCTTGGCAGGTGCATTATATATAGCTGGGTTTAAAGAAGAAGCCCAGAAGGTACTATCCATATTCGTCTGGGGGCACACGTTTTTTGAACTAAACGCTGAGCTCCTCGATGAATATGCAACAGCAAAAGATAGTACTGAGATAGTACAAATGATGCAGCGGCGATTTGGCGAAAAAAAGTAGCCTCAATCTATCTAAATTATATTTTCTTTTTCATTTTAACTGACCTCTCCCCCCTGCATGTAGTAGTCGTTTCAAGGATAGCTTAAAAGGAGTAAAACATGAAAAGAATTTCCGTTAATAATAACGAGAGTACAAGCAATGACTCAAACGTTGATATTAAAAAATGCATCGCAGCAAACTTCACTGCTTTCCTTAAATATGAGAGAAATAAATGACTTGTTCCCAGGCTTTATGGCAGGCGACTTCGCAGCTGTATATGGCTCGATGTCAATAGAATATCTAACATCGATATTATGCGTCAGGGCACAATTGCCACGCGAAGTAGGTGGCTTAAACAGCGACGTCATTTTCATTGACAGCGGAAACACATTTAACCGACATCAAATCAGCCGTATTGTACAAAGACAACACCTCGACCAAAAACAAGCCCTGTCAAGAATCCATATTTACAGAGCATTTACCGCTTACCAAATGACAACGCTCATAATGGAGCATCTAAAAAACATAATCACCGAATTCAACGCTAAACTAATAGTAATATCTGATATTACTGGATTATTCCTTTCTGAAGATGTACCTGAAGAAGAAGCTTGCCGCGTCTTCAGCCAGATAACCGCCTACCTACAAAAATTTGCCCGAGAAAATCAACTTATAATACTTGCCGCTTGTCCTAAGCACCCAAGTAGCATCCGCAACACTAAACTCAAGGTCGACACATGCAACAAAGCAAATGTTGTATTATCACTAAAACAAACACTGTATGACAGCAGTTTCGAGCTCGAAAAACACCCACAATTCATGCTTGGCACAGCTGAATTTCCAATTAGTAACACAACGTTAACCGACTTCTTTTAATCCCTTAATTTAAGGGATAATTGTTTTTACAAGAATAGGTAACAGGCTCTTTTGGTTATGTAAGATTTTTTTAAAAATATCTTTTGTCGCTCTGTGACATAATTTGAATAATAACAAGATGATCTCGGTTCTTCCTGCGCTTATAGTATAGGCAGCCTTTTTAGTGATTTAATGATGATCGTCTATTTCGCTGGGGTGTTTGTGATATAATTTTAACCACATTTTCTGCAGTGTACCCCATAAAGTTGTTAGGCTTGTGATGGCTAAATTGCCTATGAATATTAGGTTAGCGGGAGTAGCACCATCAGGGGTCATTATCACCCAAGCAGTAATCGCAGCAAGCACATATACAGATGCGAAACCCAGCACAAAATGAGCCCAGTGAATAATGTTAGATTTAACGTGGGCTTTAGCTTTAAAAAAATCCAAAGTAGTTTTCGTTACTTTAGAAATATCCCCAAAATCATCTAAAATTAAGGCTAAGCCACCTAAGACAAAAAATCGACCAACATTAATTGCTAAATCTACATTATTTTCAGTAAATAAATCAATGATAGATACTGAAGTAAACAAGAAGAGAAATGCGCCGGCCAAAGCTAAAACGATGAATCCGTAGACGTAATGATGGAACAGAAAACGCCCAGTTCGTATCCTCCCAATTTTCATAGATGGATAAAGATTCAGGATGGCAACAATAATTATTAACCAAAGAAACCCTGCATCAAAGAGGTATGGCTGATATATCGTCCAGTTATGTACATAATGACCAGTTAGAAGACCTATAGCATACACAATCGTTACGAGGCAGTTAAAGACTAGTGCTATGCTAAAGAGCTTACGTCCATATGCCAAAGCCGCGTTGGTCACTTAATTACACCGCTAAACAGGCATCATAGGAATTTACATATTTTTAACTTTAGGTAAAACACCCCATTTTTTAGCAGCTATTGTTGTTGCTGTTCAAATAAAAAGGCAGCTTCAGAGAGGATATCCCGCACAGCTACCTTCTGCGGACATAGTTCTTCACATTTTCCACAGCGTGCACATCTTTTTGCTTGGCTCTCAGGGGTAATATGCTCCCAATATTTCGATTTAATTTCTGCTGATCGATCGTTAATATAATATTGATTAAGAAGGGAAATCACTTGCGGGATGTTGACGCCTTCAGGGCAAGGCATACAGTAGCGACAACCGGTACATTGGGTGAAACCAAGCTCTTTGTACTTCTGTTTGATCTGGGATATTAAGTGCAGTTGAGCTGAAGATAGATTGCCCGGATAAGAATGGTCAGCGAATGATACGTTTTGGACAACTTGCGCCATCGAACTCATACCGCTAAGAACCACTGATACTTGTGGGTGATTCCATACCCAACGAAGAGCCCACTCAGCAGGTGATCGCCTTACATCTGCAGTTTTCCACAGATCACTAATTGCCTTCGGCGGATTCAAAGCAAGCTTACCTCCTGCTATCGGCTCCATAATGACCACTGCAATGCCCTTACTGTAAGCGTATTCTAAGCCTTTTATTCCTGCCTGAAAATCATCATCTACATAATTATATTGGATTTGACAAAATGTCCAGTTATCATAATCATCCACAATTTTTTTAAAAACCGGATATTCGTCGTGGAAGCTGAACCCAAAATGGTCAATCTTACCTTCATCTACTTTGTTCTCAAGCCAGTCTATCGCGTTTAAGCTTTTTAGTTTGTCCCATAGATCTTGGTTGAGTGAATGAAGTAAATAGAAATCAATATGGTCAGTTTGAAGCCGTGAGAGCTGCTCATTTAGAATTTTGTCCATATCAGTTTGAGATTGGACTTGCCATACAGGCAATTTAGTAGCAAGTTTAACTTTATCACGATAACCATCTTGAAAGGCTTTTCCAACAACGACTTCACTATTTCCACGATGATATACATAAGCTGTATCTACATAATTTACGCCATGATCTACAGCATATCGGATCATCTGTATGGCTTGCAGTTCATCAATTTTAGCTGCATCATTACCAATTAATGGTAAGCGCATAGCTCCAAAACCTAAAGCTGAAGCCTGCCACTTCAACTTGCCAAAGCGCCTATACTGCATCAAAATCACTCTCTAGTAATTAATGAGTGACGGAAAAATATTTAGACGTTTGTAAAGGCCTGGTTATTGTAGCCGTTTTCAAGGTGTATTTTTCCTTTATGTTAAGTTATGCTTATATCGGATTGAACACTTTTCATGAAAAGACGTTGCAACAATTACTGGTGAATGAGGTAAATTAGTTATGGAATTTTGTCCTAACTGTAGCTCAGTGCTTGAAATACGTAAAACCCGAACAGATGAAGGCGAACCGCTAGTATTCTTAATCTGTAATAGATGCGGCTACAAAAAGCAGGCATTAACTGAAAGAACTGAAAAGAAAGATACCAAAGTCATAAAACACAATCCGCAACAACAAGTAACCGTGATAGCTAAAGAGGACCAGAAAGTTAGCACTCTGCCTACTCTTCGAATGGAATGCCCTAAATGCGGCAACATGCAGGTCTACGTATGGCAAGTCCAAACGCGCGGCGGCGACGAGGCATCAACACAATTCATGCGATGTACAAAATGCAGCCATACCTTTAGAGAATATTCCTAAACTCTCTCCTATTTAGAATAAAGTCGAGTTGGCAAGGAACCTACGATAACCTCACTTTTATGGGTAAAGGTTTAAGTGTTACATCTCTTTTTTAATGTGCGATAAGGTAGAATAATATGCCAACTCACGGTTCACTATCAAAAGCTGGAAAAGTCAGGTCGCAAACACCAAAAATTGCGGCTACACCCAAGACAGCGCCAAGCCCAAAGACCAGAAGCAGACGCAACTATGAAAAACGCGTCGTCCTGGAAAGAAAGCCTGGCCAAAACTGGATGTAAAACTCACTTTCTCCAGATTTATTTATTCAAATTCAAACAAAATTTTTCCTTTATTTCTATAGCCTAGTTTATTTATTGCTATAAACTTTTGATAGCGTGAATGTCAATGCCGTCTTTGGATGTTGCATTACGGGAAATCATTGAGGCACTTTTACTTTTGCCAAATCCTACGCATGATGAGGCTCATCGAATTAAACTTCACATAACAGCTAAGCATCATCTCAGTCATGTGCCTTCTAACTCTGAACTCATAAGCGTAGTCAAACCGCACGAACGATCAAGGCTTATTCCTATTTTACGTCGGAAGAATACTCGTACTATATCAGGTGTCACTGTTGTAGCCGTTATGACTAAGCCTCATGATTGCCCGCAGCCTGAACCTTGCGCGTATTGCCCTGGCGGAACAAAAACAGGTAGCCCACAAAGCTACACTGGACACGAACCTGCAGCTATGCGGGGAGGCCAAAACAACTATTCGCCCTACTTGCAAGTCCAAAGCAGAATCGAACAGTTGACGGCTATAGGTCACAAAGTCGACAAAATCGAACTAATAGTTATGGGCGGAACCTTCCCTTCCACACCGCCCGAGTACCAATCGTGGTTCATTCAGCAATGCCTTGACGCTATCACACAAAAGCAGTCTACAAGTCTGGAGGAAGCAAAGGCAAATGCTGAAGCAAGCAAGATTCGTAACGTAGGCATAACCGTAGAAACGCGACCTGACTGGGCGAAACAAACTCATATTGATGCCATGTTGAATATGGGCGTAACCCGTGTAGAACTTGGTGTTCAAAATCCAAACGATGCAATTTACCAAAAAGTCGGTAGGACACATACAGTTGCTGATGTGCAAGAATCTACACAGCTACTCAAAGATGCTGGTCTAAAAATCGTTTATCATCTTATGCCAGGTATGCCTGGTTCAGACTTCGATAAAGACATAGAAGCTTTTAAAACAATTTTCACTAATCCAGCTTTCAAACCAGATATGATTAAACTTTATCCCTGCCTAGTCATTGACAAAACCAAGACCTATCAATGGTACCAAGAAGGCACTTACAAGCCCTATTCAACTGAGGAAGCTACAAATCTAATTGTTGAGGTTAAAAAGTTCCTGCCGCCATGGGTACGCATCATGAGGGTTCAGCGTGACATTCCAGCGGGGCTCATAGTTGATGGTGTGAAAAAGAGTAACCTGCGCCAGCTTGCTCAGCAAAGGCTAGCACAAACAGGTGAACGTTGTAGATGTATTCGGTGCAGAGAAGTTGGACACCGGTTCATGGTTGAAGGCGTTAAACCTAACCTTGCTAAAGTAAAGGTTTTAACTACGACTTACGAGGCTTCAGAAGGTACAGAGATTTTCATTTCAGCAGAGGATCAAGAAAACGATGTGTTAATAGGCTATTTACGCCTGCGTATCCCCTCAGCAGGGGCGCATAGGCCTGAAATAAATGAAGTGCCTTCCGCGATTGTGCGGGAGCTTCATGTTTATGGACCATTGGTGCCCGTAGGTAACCGTATGTCGGGAGCTTGGCAGCATAAAGGTTACGGAGCAATTCTGCTAAATGAAGCTGAACGCATCGCAAAAGAGTATGGTAAAAAGAAACTACTAATCATCAGCGCCTTAGGCACAAAAAGATACTATATGAAGTTTGGTTACATACACGACGGGCCATACGTTTCTAAATTCCTATGATAAGGCTTCAAAAGACGTATCTGACAAGATACTCTGTAGTTCGGTTTTTCACATAAGTTATACCTTGAAAAAGAAAGTGACAGTCCTTCTGTGATTAATCGCTTCAGGACATATTATTAGGCTGCACGGTACAAAATGATATTATATTGCGGTTGAGTTAAAGCCGCGTTGAAGTTCGTTTGGGAAGTTGAGAGTCAGCATGAGTCAAACTGATCAGAATTTAGGTTACAGAGGTAAAGCATTAGACGTTATCCAGAAAGCGGGCTGTACGATAGGCGATATAGTCCGTGTAAGTAACGAAAGACAAACTTATGAAGGCATACTGATCCCTCGTTCTGAATCAGCCGATGATTTTCATTTAGTTATCAAGTTAAAAAGCGGCTATAATGTTGGTATCTTGCTTACTGAAAATACAAAAATTGAAAAAATCGGAACCGGCATAAAACCAACGTTCGCTTCACCGCCTATGCCACAACAGAAACCTGATTTGCCTAAAGTGGTAATAATGAGCACTGGTGGAACTATTGCAAGTCGTGTGGACTACCGCACTGGTGCCGTCCGCTCTGCAATCTCGGCAAGTGACCTCTATGGCGTAGTCCCTGAACTTGCTGACCTTGCACAGGTGGATACCCGAATTCTTTTTAGCATCTATAGCGAGGACCTCACACCCCAACATTGGACGGCTATAGCACAAACAGCTGCACAATATATCGAGCAAGGCTCAAACGGTGTGGTGATCGCTCACGGAACGGATACCATGGCTTACACATCTGCGGCTCTGAGTTTTGCGTTGCAGAATTTGCCAGTACCTGTAGTCGTAGTAGGTGCTCAGCGTTCCTCAGATCGTCCAAGCTCAGATGCAGCTACAAATTTAATTGGTGCCGTCAAAGCAGCAGCCTACGGGTCCTTCGCAGAAGTTGTGGTGGCTATGCATGAAACCGTTGCAGATACAACTATAGCATTAAATCGCGGCACTAGAGTTCGTAAATGCCACACCAGCCGTAGAGATACCTTCAAACCCGTTAATGATTCTTCGCTTGGAAGCGTAACAGAGCAAGGTATCACTATGCTTACTGATAATTATCGAAAACGTGATGCCTTAAGCAAACTGACTTTAAAACCTAACTTTAACGACAATGTGGCGCTTATAAAATTCTTCCCAGGCTTTGATCCATCGGTTATTGATTGGTATATAGAACGTAACATCAAGGGCATTCTTCTTGAAGGTACAGGTTTAGGGCATATAAGCAAACGATGTTTTAGTGCCATACAAAATGCCATAAATCATGACGTAATAGTCGCTTTAGCATCACAGTGCATCTGGGGTCGAGTTAACATGAATGTATACGATACAGGACGTGACCTGCTTAACCTTGGCGTTATCCCAGCTGATGATATGTTCCCTGAAACGGCGCTGGTTAAACTTATGTGGTCACTTGGACAAACCAAAGATGTTGAAGAAGCAAAAAGATTGTTCAAAACAAACATTGCAGGGGAACTTTCACCTCGAACGCTTCCCCAGGAAGCAGAAATTCATGAAGGAGGTCAATAAATGGTTAATATAGACTATTCAAAAGTAGGCTTGAAAGTCGGATTAGAAATTCACCAACAGCTCGCAACTAAGGCTAAACTCTTCTGCAGTTGTCCCCCTGAACTCTTTAAAGAGGCTCCAACAATGGTTTTCCTGCGCAGGCTTCGACCGACTCAAAGCGAACTAGGCCAGATTGATCCTTCAGCGTTTTTTGAGTTCAAGAAAGGCATGCAAGTACTTTATGAAGCGAATAAAAAAACAGCTTGTCTTGTGGAAATGGATGAGGAGCCCCCGCACCCATTAAACATGGAGGCAGTTGAAGTAGTGCTTACGGCAGCTTTGATGATGAATGCCAAGCCTGTCGATGAAGTTCACGTTATGCGTAAAACTGTTATAGACGGTTCTAATACTACAGGCTTCCAGAGAACCAGTATCATCGCTTTAGATGGCTGGATAAAGGTAAACGATAAAGTCATCCCTATTCAGGCGGCTAGTCTTGAAGAGGATGCAGCACGTAAAATCGGTACAGAAGCTGATGGAAAAATTATCCGTTATCGCATAGATCGACTAGGTATACCGCTAATTGAAGTCACTACAGGGCCCGTCATATATTCACCACAAGAGGCTCAAGAGGTTGCCTTAGCAATTGGCAGAATCCTTCGTGATACAGGCAAGGTAATGCGCGGTCTAGGTACTATACGTCAAGACTTGAATGTATCTATACCTAATGGTGCACTTATTGAGATTAAAGGTGTCCAAGCACTTGACCTGATAAGCACAGTAGTTGAATATGAAGTGCAACGACAACTATGCTTAATTGCAATTAAAGAAGAGTTGGCAGCCAAAGGCGTTAAAACTGAAGACATTAAGGAAAACATCATTGATGTGACAGATTTATTCAAGACATCTAAATCAAAAGTTATCCGTAAAGCTATAGATAAAAAGCAGCATGTTAAAGCGGTGCGTTTGCCTGGATTTGCAGGCTTTTTGAAGCGAGAGTTAATGCCAAACTTCCGCTTAGGGACCGAAATGTCAGACCGAGCGAAATTTTGGGGTAGAGTAGGTGGTATATTCCATACTGATGAAATGCCGAATTATGGCATAACAATAGAAGAAGTAAATGCTTTGCGAAAAGCTGTTAACGCTGCTGAAAACGATGCGGTAGTTTTTGTTGCTGATACATCTGAGAATACAACTGATGCATTAAAAGCCGTTGTTGCTCGAGCACGAGAGTCCTTAATAGGTGTGCCTGCCGAGACACGTACTGCCAAAGAGGATGGAACTACACGATATATGAGACCTAGACCAGGCGCGGCAAGAATGTACCCTGAAACCGACATACCTTCAACCTTAATTACGAAAGAATTCATAGAAAAGATACAAGCTAATTTGCCTGAATCTGCTGATAAAAAGCAGCAGCGACTCATACAGCAATATAACCTTAATGAGAAACTATCAAAACAGATTATAGATTCTGAATATTCTCCGCTGTTTGATGCGATCGTAAAAGAAAGCGACGTATCAGCCACTACCGTTGCAGTCTTCCTGACTGAAAACCTTAAAGCTCTAAAGCGTGACGGTATACAAATTGACAAGGTCTCTGATGAGCAAATCAAAGAAATCTTTCGCCTAGTCGGTTCAGGAGAACTCGCCAAAGAAGCTCTGCCGGATGTATTTACTTGGCTATCAAAAAATGAAAATAAGACTGGGCTTGATGCAATAGCAGCTTTAGGATTAAAGATGTTCTCTTGTGAAGAATTAGAGAAAGTTATTGAGCGCATTCTTGCGGCAAATAAGCCTCAAGTAGAAGGACTGGGAAAAAATGCATTCGGCTTGATCATGGGCTTAGTTATGAAAGAAGTTCGTGGAAAAGCTAGCCCTGAAGTAGTCAAAGAGTTGGTTAAAAAGAAGCTTAACCAGTAATCATTCTTTTTTCTTGTTTTTTATTGCTTGTGGGTTTTGACATTTTTATTGCATAAATGCTAAAAAGCATAAGCGTACGTGTATAGCGTGAGGGTAAGGTTTGCAAAAGAAGCTATCGGACGAGAAATGTGAGAATTTTTCATTTCGTGTAAAGTTAGGCGAATATGAAGTTGAGCTTTGCGGCACTCACCGTGATGTAATGAGAACAGTTGAACGCTTACCCACGCTTATTACCAATGTTAGCAAAGCATTTGATAATGCGAGACCAAAAACTATAGCAAAAATTACTGTCAAGACCACTGATTCGGTTCAAGAAATTAAACCCTCAGAAATAAAAGCTGTAGAGTTCCCAAAGATTATTTCTACTTATAATACTCAGAAAGCTGTTTTACAGATATTGGAGAGCGATTGGGGCAAATGGAGACCCCGTAATGTAGAAGAAATCGCCGATGCTATGAAAGCTAATAACATGGAATTTCCTGGGCGCGTTATAGAATCTGTCCTTGAAGGACTTGCTGAGAAAGGTTTAGTACGTAGATGGAATACGAACACTGGATTTGTTTACATCATTGCTGATCAGACAAATGTTAATTCAGAAGGAGAACAATAAGAATGAAACGTATAGAAGCACGAATAAAAACTCCGTTCGGCGAAGTTACTATTGAAGGCGATTCTCCGCAAGAAATTCTAAATATGCTTGAACTTATTCCAGAAAATTTCGTTGAAAAACTTTCTGATTTTGTATCAAACAGGCTTGTTCCTTCAGGTGCCCAGCTTAAAGGCATCATAGAACTTACTACTGAAGGACCAGTTATTGTTAAAAAGGATAACCTGACGCATTACGAATCAGTAGGTTTGGTTTTGTATGCTTCAGACGATCATAAGAACACTGCCGCTCAAGTACAAAAACTTCTGGAGATTAGTGGAATAAAAAGTATGGTACCTGCACGACTCAATGAGATGACCAAACGTGGTCAAGTATTCAAGCCTGATCCCGCTAAACCTGAATTTAAACTCACTATACAGGGCGAAAAGTGGGTAGAAGATGAAGTTCTGTCTAAACTTAGAGGGAAAATGAGCTGAGACTAAGTTAATCCTGCTAAGCAGGAATCAACGTTAACTTCGCTGTTGTACTGGTACAGGCCGCTTTCTCAATCTATCTTGTTTAGAGGTTTTCAGCTCTCGATTATGCATGGATATACATAATTGAACATGATTAACATTTTTTTGTTGAATAATCTTTTTAGAGTAATAAGTTAATTTGGGTTTATTACAGGGAAAATATTGTCAGCAATGCCTAAGCAGCAGATGCATATTGGGTTCGATGATACAGATTCAACTAGGCGAGGTTGCACAACGTATGTTGCTGCACTTTTAGTCGCCAAATTGGAAGAGCTAAATGTGAAGTTTTTGGATTACCCCCGTTTGATTAGGCTTAATCCTAATGTTCCTTGGAAAACTCGCGGAAACGGTGCTCTTTGTTTAACAATTGAATATGATGAAATTATGGAGGAGCAAATTAAAGAAACCACATTGGATCTGATTGAAGCACATTCAGATTTAGAATGGAAGGGTACTGATCCGGGAATTGTTTTCCTAAAAACAAAGCAGGTTCCACAAGAAATCACCGAATTTGCAAAAAGCGCACTAACAGGCATAGTAACTGTTGAGCAAGCAATTAGGCTAATCTGCAAATATCATGGCGAAGCATATGGTTACAATACACAGCAGGGATTAGTCGGTGCATTAGCTGCCATAGGTGAAACTCTTACCGAAGACCACACCTATGAACTTATTGCATATCGTACTCCAGAAAACTGCGGTACAAAACGCCAAGTCGATGAAACATCAATTCTACAAATGGATCAAAACCTGCAACCTTATACATATAATAACTATGATTTTGAAAAGAAGCGCGTAATAATTACTCCAAGAGGCCCAGATCCAATTCTATTTGGCATCAGGGGCGAGAGTGTTGAAATCGTTAAACAAGCTTTTGATATGGTTAAGCCGCTTGAACCTGTTGAACGCTGGATGATTTTCCGAAGCAACCAAGGTACAGACGCCCATCTTAAGCATGTGGGAACTTTAAGCCAAATCCAGCCTTACAGCTCAGTCACAGTCAAAGGCACAGTCTCTAAAATTCCCAAAATTATTCCATTACGCCATGTCATTTTCGCCATTAAAGATGAATCGGCGGAAGTCGATTGTGCAGCCTATGAACCCACAGGTGATTTAAGAAAAATTGCAAAAGATCTCACCATCGGAGACGTGATTGAAGTCTGTGGTGCAGTAAAAAAACCAACTAATAATAGACCTTTAACGATAAATCTTGAAAAAATCAATATTCTGCAACTTGCAGCTAAAAACCAAACTCAGAACCCACTCTGTCCAAGCTGCGGCAAACGACTCAAATCCATGGGTAAAAACCAAGGTATGAGATGCGAAAAATGCAAAACCCGATTCAACAATCTCAAAAAAACTGAAGTGCCTGATGAGCGTAATTTGAAACCTGGGCTTTACATAACTTCCACGCGTTCACAAAGACATTTAACTAAGCCTCTTAGGCGATATGGATTAGAAAAACGAGTCATAAAAACGGTAACAATGACTGAAAAATGGCATTCTTAATAACGCTACTGTTTTTTTAGATTTGGCTGATTTAGAAAAATTTGGCATGCATTAAAATATGTCAAATTGAAATTATTTGTAGAACCAATAAGGAGACTATAGTATCCCGAAAATAGCCTCAGCAGGAAAAATAATTCTTGGCTTGGTTATTCTTTGTTTTCTATCAGGGTTATTTTTAACTCAGGCGCAGACGGTTACAGAATTTACACCGGAAGACCAGTTTCTAATTCAAGAGAGCAATGGTAGCATCAATTTTTTAGTTAATGGTACCTACTCTGAGGCAAGACAAGAAGATAATATGTGGGTTTTTAGCGACCTGCGCTTAGATGGATTCCCTGTGACTATGCCCTTGCTTCATGTGTCAGTACAGAATTGCAATATCACTATTTGGTCGATTAGCAGATTTTCATCGCTGCAAAACTCTGGTACACTACGTTACAATCTCACTGGCCAAGGTGTCCAAGTCTTTAATTTCAATCTGCAACCAAAAGAGCGGGAGTGGAGTGTCATATTTGACGGAGAATTTCTTTCTGAGGGAAAGGGTTGGCATCGTACAGAAGATGAGACGATAATAGTAACACGCCCAGCGAGCAACATAACCATATTTTATATGGATTATCCAAGTGATGTAGCTAAAAATAGTAACATACCTTTTCATCAGCGTCATTCTGCTGCAATCAGCATGGGCATAATTGTTGCCGTAGTAGTCATCGTAGCTACTGTGATACGGTTAAAGAATCAAAAAATTAGCAATGAGGAGAACAGGAGATGAGCGTAGTAGTTTCTGATGTTATCATTGTAAGTGCGTTCTTTGTAATAGCAATAGCAGGTAGTGTTGCGATTCTAAAGTTTACAAAAAACAAAACCCGCCGCATAAGCAATTTACGCACTTTTATACAGATTATCGCCGTAGTCGCAATATTCATGGGGTTAATTTTAGGTCCATTTAATCAACCGCTTTGGCGACCTTTGGGCATTTCGCCACGAGATAGATTAATTGGAACAGAACTGTTTGGAAATCAGTTCCCTGATGGCTTATCTTTCCCTGTTTTAGCATGTTATTATCCTAACGGCAGAACAGTGACTTGTGCTATTTGGCAAATACAAGCTTATATCTTCCCATTTTGGGACTATGCAAGAGGCTATCAAGTATGGTATTCTACTTCAGGTTTAGAAAAGTTGCTAATAGTCTTCGGTACCCTCATAACCATGTCAATTGTTCTTGGACGGTTTTTCTGTGGTTGGCTTTGCCCCTTTGGGCTGTATATGGATGTACTAACTCGTATCCGCAAATTTTTCAAAAAGAGACACCTAAGCCTTTCTTCAAAAACGAATACCAAACTTGGGCAATTCCGCTTCATAATAATAGCTATATTTATGATTCTTAGCGTAATTTTCGGTTCATATGCCATTTTTGGAACGGAGCTTATCCCAGGTACGGTCCCAGGTGGACCTGAAGGGACAGAAGCAGGTATTGTAGGAAGCATAAATGAGCCATTTTGCCTAGTTTGTCCAATGAGACCTCTTTGTGTAGCAGCCGAATGCGCTACAGGATTTATGGAGTTCTCCTATGTGACTCAAATAACATATGGACCATTTTACATATCAGGCTTTTACATTACTTCAATAAATTTGACTGTGCTAATTGTAGTTACGATTCTATCTTTAGCGTATAGGCGTTTCTGGTGTCGGATTTGTCCTCTCGGCGCCTTAACTGGACTATTTAGCACGTACAAACCCTTTAGATATATCGCATTAACCAAGCTCGAGAAAAACCAAGAAGCTTGCACCAAATGCGGGATATGTAAACGTGTTTGTCCAACCCAAGTCACCGAGATTTATGATCGCAAAGGCGGCGACGTTACTGTGTCAACATGTATGCTTTGCATGCGATGCGTAGAAATGTGCCCCTACAAAGATGCCTTGAAAGCGAAATTTGCTGGACAAACTATTATGAGCTCTCGCAACTGGTTGGAAGATAAGAAATAACCAGTTTTCTCGCAAAATGCGTTTAAATACACAATTTTTTATAAAAATTGCAAATTAATCAAAACGGTTTAAATCCACGTGCTCCCATAAACCCAGCAATCTAATCACAATAATAACAATAATGGACATAATGGTGATTGATATGTCGAAACGATTTCCAGCTGAAGATTATGCTTTACCCTTTTTTAAGGAAGAAGGATTCATACGTAAACTATGCCCAAGATGTGGCGAATACTTCTGGACTCAAGATGCAAGCCGTGAGACCTGTGGAGAATCCAGCTCCGATGAATGTGGATGCTACACATTCATAAACAATCCCGCAACGACAAAAAAATTTAGCTTGCGCGAAATGCGTGAGACATTCCTTTCATTCTTCGAAAAAAACGGCCACACTAGAATTAAGCCTTACCCGGTTGTCGCACGCTGGCGCAGCGACATCTATCTTACACACGCAAGCATTATTGATTTTCAACCGTATGTAACAGAAGGAATTGCACCGCCTCCTGCAAATCCGCTGGTCATCTCGCAGCCCAGTATTAGGCTTACTGATATACCTAACACGGGACCAACTTTTGGTAGACACTTGACGATATTTGAGATGGGTGGTGCGCACGCCTTCAATTATCCGGATAAAGAAGTTTACTGGAAAGACCAGACTGTTCGATACCACCAGCAATTTGCTACAGAAGCCTTAGGCATAAAATCTGAAGAAGTCATCTATAAGGAAGGTGTTTGGGCTGGCGGCGGCAATGCAGGACCTGACGTAGAATGTATTGTACGTGGTTTGGAAGTTGGCACACTAGTATTCATGCAGTATAAGGTTGTAGGGGACGAATATATTGAATTACCTATACGTACGGTAGACACAGGCTATGGTATAGATCGATTCGCGTGGATCAGCCAAGGAACTCCAAGCTCATTCCAGGCCATTTATGGCAATATGCTAGACAAAGTCTACAGTATAGCTGGCATAACAAACATCAATAACGATCTACTTACCCAAGTAGCAACCTACTCAGGTCTCGTGAATGTAGATAAAAACACGAATCGCATGGTTCTGCGTAAACGGGTTTCACAACTTACAGGCATAGACTTACCCACACTTGAAAAAGAGCTAATTCCGATTGAAAATATTTGGGCAATAACTGACCACACCAAGACACTATGCTTTATGCTAGCCGAAGGCGTAGTTCCTTCTAACATCCAAGAAGGATACTTAGCTAGGCTGCTTTTCCGTCGCACTTATCGACTTATGCGCAGCTTAAACGTAGATATTGACAAGCTTTACAACATCGTAGACATGCAAATTGATTACTGGGGAGAGGATTTCCCACAAATTAAAGATATGCGCAAAGAAATCATCGAGATGCTCAAAGTCGAACAAGAAAAATTTGACGATACTCTCAAACGCGGCGAAGGCATGGTCAAACGCCTGGCAGCAGACCTTAAAGCAAAAAGTTGTACTCAAATCTCTAATGAAACCTTATCTGAACTTTATGATTCACATGGGTTGCCACCTGAAATCGTCAAGCAAGCTGCAGAAGCTGAAGGCGTAACCGTAGAAATTCCAGCTGATTTCTATACCTTGGTTGCTAAGCGACATATGAACGCAAATAAGCCCACTGAGGAAGAAGCGAAAACTGAGTTCTCTTTAGAAGAAGTAGTGAAGGGACTTCCAGATACTGAGCAACTGTACTATACAGACCCATACATGAAAGAATTTAACGCTGAAGTACTCAAAGTAATCAACCACGAGTACGTCATATTAGAGAAAACCTGCTTTTACCCTGAAGGCGGCGGGCAACCATCTGATCGCGGCTTGATAACCTTTGGTATTGTGCGTGCAGAAGTACTTAATGTTCAGAAAGTTGGCAAAGTTATCGTACACAAAATTAAATCAGCCATAATGCCACGTGAAGGCTCAATAATCAAGGGTATACTTGACTGGGACAGACGTTACGCACTCATGAAAGCTCACACTGCTACACACTTGATTAACGGAGCTGCACGTCGTGCACTTGGCGACCATGTTTGGCAGTCAGGTACTCAAAAGGGCATTGAAAGTACACGCTTAGACATTACGCATTACCGTAGGCTGAGTCCTGAAGAGACACACAAAATCGAGGTTTTAGCCAACGAAGCAATCGCAGCTGCCATGCCTATCGAAATCAAATGGTATACACGTAGCGAAGCAGAAGCATGCTACGGTTTTAGGCTCTATCAAGGTGGCGCAGTACCCGGCAAAGATATTCGTGTCGTAAAAACAGGTAACTGGGACGTCGAAGCATGCGCAGGAACCCACCTCAAAAACACCAGCGAAATCGGCTTTATCAAAATTCTCTACACAGAACGCGTCCAAGACGGCGTTGAACGACTAGTTTACGCTACTGGACTACAGGCCTTAAAATTTGTACAGTCACAAGAGAGCATGCTCTGGAAAGTCTCCGAAATACTCAATGCACCACTAGAAAAACTCGATAAGACCGCTGAAAAAATAGTTAACGAGTTAAAAGAAACAAAAGTCGAAAACCGCAAACTCCTCAAAGAACTAGCAGCCAAGGAAAGCGGAGCACTAGCCGAAGATTCATCCGAACAAGTTGATGTTAATGGAGTAAAAATCGTCAAACGCGACTTCGGTCAAGAAACCGACACCAACCGTATGCTGCAAACAGCTACTGAAATCATAAAACGCAATGATGCAACCGTCACGCTATTCTACGGTGCAGACCAGAAAACCGCTAAAATCATGATCATGGCAGGCAACACAGCAACAGCCAAAGGCATCAACGCAAACGAAGTAGTCAAACAATCAGCACCAGTTTTCGGCGGCGGAGGAGGCGGCAGACCCAACTTCGCACAAGGCGGCGGAACCCAACCAGACAAAATCCAAGATGCCATCAAAGTAGCCGAAGAAGCCATCAAAAAGCAGCTACAGCAGTAGCCTCAACTTTTCTTTTGTTTTGATAAGTAACCTAAAGAGTCATTTATCCAATTGATAACCTAGTTCAAATAACGCAACATTTCTTATGGTTTTCAGTCAAAAACGCTAATGTGACACTAAAACCCTCGTCATATAAACCTCAGCAATGTCAACCAATCAGGGTAATATCGTGAGCTTTAATGGATACACCGCAAAAACCGTATATGACGCTGTCAATGGACAAACCATCAACAATTCTATCGCAATACATAAAATAAAATGTAGGTGAAGCGTGCTTTATTTTAGCGCTTCAATTTTTATGCTTTCAAGTGCTAAGCCGTTGTATTGGGTTTTGCTTATTTCTTTGTCTTCGTCTCTGATGTTTACCTTAAAGCCTGCTTGCTTAATCTTGTCCAAATAGTCTTCTTTTTGTAGCGCGCCTGCAACGCAACCTGAAAGCAAAGCCTCATCATTTAGCTGCTCCTCAGTAAGTTGCCCGAGTAGAACGATGTCTGAAACATACATTTTGCCGCCGCTTTTGAGCACACGGTAAGCCTCTTTGAAAACTCTAGATTTATCCGGTGCCAAATTGATAACGCAATTGCTGATTATTACATCTACAGAGTTATCGTCTAGGGACATTTTTTCTATGTCACCAAGCCTAAATTCCACGTTTGAGTAGTCATGCTCCTTAGCGAGTTTTCGAGCTTTTGCTATCATTTCTTCTGTCATGTCTAAGCCTATGACTTTTCCTGTTTTGCCTACTTTTTTTGAAGCTAAGAAGCAGTCAAAGCCAGCGCCGCTTCCCAAGTCAAGCACTGTGTCGCCTTCTTTGATGTTGCTAAATGCCGTTGGATTGCCGCAGCCTAAGCCAAGGTTAGCTTCGGGAACAACGTTCATTTCTTCCTCAGTATATCCTATGTTTTTGGAGATTTTTTTAGCGGTTTCTGTATTCGCGCCTCCGCAACCGCAAGAACAGCAACCAGAGTTGTTAGTGGCTATTTTGGAATATGCTTTCTTTACGACTTTCTTTACTTCTTTGTTGTTTTTGTCCATACGAGTCACTTCTATTTTTTGGAGCCCGTTTAGTTGCATGTAACGCTTTCGAATGCTTCTTTCATAAGCACCTCAACAAGGTCAGGGGTTAGGGCATCGGTAACATCGTAAATTTTCATGCTGACTATGGAGTACATTCGTTTGGTTCCGCCTTTTCGGCACTTGACTATGCCTGTGTCTTTGAGGATTTTTAGGTGGCGGGAAACCAGCGGTTGAATGAGGTTTAGGTGTGGGACGATTTCGCATACACATTTCTCCCCGTTTCGCAGGTAGGTGATTATTTCTAGTCGAATTGGGTCTGAGAGTGCGTAGAAAACGGTTGATTTGAAGCGTATGTTGTTATCTGTTTTGCTGGGCATAGCACCCAATAGACCATAACAATATTTAAAAGTTGTTATGAATGTGATGTTATTGAGAGGACGTATCAATTTGATTAAGCAGATTTTGTTCATCTGTGTTGAGAATGCTGGCAGAAGCCAAATAGCTGGGGCATTTGCTAAAAAGTATGCAACCAACAAATTCATTGTATCCAGTGCTGGAAATAAACCAGCGGAAAAAATCAATCCTATTGTCGTTGAAGCCATGAAAGAAAAGGGGATTGATATTTCCCAAAACAAGCCAAAGTTACTTACGTTTCAAATGGCAAACGACCAGACCTAATAGTTACCATGGGATGTAACGACCAAGGAATATGCCCTGGTCCATTCTTTAAGCCCACAGTGGATTGGAAACTTGGAACCCCAAAGGAAAACCGATTGAAAAAGTGCGAGACATCAGAGACGAAATTGAACGCAAAGTCAAAGGGTTAATTGAGAACGCTAATGCGTTGTAACTTTTGATTGTCTCTAGGCAAAACGGTAAGGACGACGATGCTAAGGCTATTCTATGTTTTCCAGAGCAGCCTAATTAAAACAAGCTGATTCTTTACTTGTAAGATGTAGCTTCCGCGCGGGAAGGCGGTTTTTTTGTTTGAAAAGTTACTACTGATTTGGATAAATATCTGAAAGGTCATTTAATCTTTTGTTTATACGTCTTTTGTGTGGGACAATTGCATTTTGTGTTCGTCGCCTAAGATGTGGAATTGGGTTTTTAACGTCTTCTGAGTTGAATATTTAATGCGAACCAAATTAAAGGTCAACTAAAAGTGCTATATGGATGATAATCGTTAAGACAAAAAAATAAAGGGAAATTTTCAGTTTAGAGTCTAGCTATTCAGAGGTATGGTGTATGCGCCATCTAGGGGTATGCCGAAGTATTTTTGGAACATCGCCGTCTGTATTGCGGTAGGATCTATGTCTGTGAACAAGTTGGGATGTAAGCATTTGGCGGTATAGAGTAGCCCGATGGGGCGTAGTAGCCCGGAAATGAGTTTGGAGTTGAAAGCATACACATGCCCGTCTTTGACTGCATTAGTTTCGCTTAAAACTGGTCGTCCTGCTATTGCATCACGTGCAGCTTGTAAATCTGTTAAAGTACCTGGTGGGTTTTGGCTGAACATTCGGATAATAATGTCAGGGTTCTGTTCCACGACGTATTCGGGGCTTAATGTGGGGAATGTTGTTGACGTATTGGTGGGTGCGATGTTTATTCCGCCAGCTAGAGCTATGAGCGACCCGTATGCGCTGTTTGTGTTTCCGCTTCTCCACATTCCAGATAAAATTTCAATGTAGACAGTTGGTTTTTCGCTTAATGGAATATTTGCTATGCGTTCGTTAACAAGGTTTGTATAGTGATTCATCCAATCAATTAGCTCTTTAGCGGTCGTTTCAGCATCCACAATAGTGCCAAGGTTGGCCACAACCTCATCTATCCGGGAGTTGTTACTGGCGGTATCAATCAGAATAGGAATGCCAGCGTTTCTGAACTGCTCTGCATGTTCTGCCTTCAGCATCGTATCAGCGATAACCAAGTCAGGCTCCAACTGGAAAATCATCTCCATGTTAGGCGCAGCAGAACTATCTCCTACTCTAGTCTTTTTTGAAGTTGCAGGAGGCGAAGTACTGAAATCATCTAGCCCCACAATTTTATTTTCACCACCTAACGCGTAAAGGATTTCGGTTAAGCCACCGTTAAGGCAAACAATGCGTTTTAGAGGTAGGTTAATAGTTACTTTTGCCCCGGTTGCATCAGTGATGGTGATGGTTTTGTTTTGAGGTGTAGGTGCAGGAGTGGGGGATTGTGTAGCAGAAGTGGGCGTTGGTGTAGGTGCAATTGGGGTAGCTGATGTAGTGGGTGTTGGTGTGTTTGTTGAGCTAGGGTCTGTTGGTACAGGCGTGGTGGTCGGAGTAGTGGATGTAGAAGTTGAAGTTGGTGTAGGCGTTGCAGTTGATGTTGAGGATGGTGACGAGGTGGGTTGTTCGGTGGGGCTTGTGCTTGCTATGGGAGAGTCTGAATGTGGGGGTGTCGGTGAGGGTGCTGCTGAAGGTAGAGAAGAAGAAGGCGATGGGTTGAGTAGTGTGTAGGTGCCGTATGCTGAGGCAGAAATGATTATGACGATCAAAACAGCAGCCAAAGCAGTAAAAGACCTTTTCAACCCAGCACACCTCCCAAAATTACAAAATTTGCAATAACTGAATCGTTCAGGGTATTGAGCACTAATATTGGTGCCCTTGTTTTTTGCCTAGCAATGACGCTAAACATATAGTTGATGTTTGGGTGATGCATTATCCTATCCCCTTCATACAGGCTGGATAAACCATCCACTGATATAAATATTAGTTTAACTTAAGTTAACGTCAAGTTGAGTAGTTTTGGTTTACGTTCATTTACAGGCGGGATAGTTCATTTTCGCAGAGACAGGAATAGGCAAAATTTTTTATGTTACAAAATTTTTGTTGACTATCTGCAGCGGGCAGGTAGCTGGTATTTTCGCAATGGCAAAAAGGGGTGAACTTTTTCTTTGTAGTGTTGGAAGGGTGTACCGTGTTTTTTGAGTAGGTTTTTAGTTTCTTTGTTGGCTAGGAACGCTAGAAATCCCATAGTGTATGCGATGCTGAGTATGGCCACTGCTGCAAGCGTTGCGTATGAGACCAAGCTTATGCGCGGGATTATGGTGAATAAGCTGCCTAAGACTACAATATAGATGCCAGTATAGATGGGGTGGCGGATGTATGCGTATATGCCGTTGGTTGTGAATTTTGTGGACGCTATGCAGTATCCAACCCAAGTGTGATGAGCTGAAAGGTCTCGTTTTGCCTTAACTATCAAGCCGGTGCCAAGCAAAGTCACGCCTAAAGCCAGCAGATCCAAAAGCGAAAGCCAACTTATAGTAAACAAAACGTATGCATAAGCCGCAAAAGGAACCAGATACGAAGCCTTCAACAGTAGGGTCCATTTTTCACCGATAAGCGGAACCATGCCCTTTTTCCTCCGAAAATCAGAAATAAACATTATAAAAACACCCAGAACAGCAAACTGCACCAACTTGAAAGCGAGGATATCAAGCATCGACAGGAAACCTTCCCCATACTTGGCGTTATGTTATAAAAACAATACGAACCAAAACACACAAACGCGATAGCATATAACAGATAATCAAATGCCTGCACTTTCACCTGTGCCTAACTGTTACTTATTTTTCCGCCATACTTCCATTATATACTATACGCAACCCGATAAGCCAGAACTGGCTACCGGGGCGGAAGGTGTCCGTTATTTCTAGGGTAAACGGTGGGGCATCTTTTAATGCTGGTTTAACGGTATGGGGTGGAGAAACAAGTACAGCAAGGGCGGATAGCTAGTTGAATCATCCTGTAGACCCTAACTATGTGCCAAAAAGGCGGGACTTTGTTGATGAGTTAAAGCTGGTAAGCATGGATCCGTATGACATGGAACTGCGAGGTGTAAAGCTGCCAGAGAAAGAAACCTTCTTGGGCGATTTGACTGCTCAGCAGATTGTCGAAAAGATTAATGCCTTCCATGAACGGCTCAACCGTGAAGCTCACTTAGGCGTCGCATCATTCGCTGAAAGCTATTTTTTGAATCTAATCGCCCTGTACCCGGTCAGCATGTGTAAACGTAACATGACTGAGCCCCTCAAGCTAGTAGCTGCCCTGTTCTATTTTGGCAGCCAACCCTCTGAAGCAGAAAAGAAAAAACAAACCAGCACTGAATGCAAGGAGTTATTCCCAAGCATCACACCCAGTCCTGCCTACTGCGGATACACTTATGAGGATTTGGCGCTGATTTTTGACTGCAGTCGATCTGCCATCGCCGAAGCAATTAGGCAAAAGCAGAAAGAAGCCAAAGTGATGCTTGAAGAAGCCGCATTACGCTACGAAACCAAAAAAGCAGAATTAGAGCGCCTTACAGAAGAAGGAAAAGATTCCACAAAAAATAAACTTGAATAAGCGAACATATTGTTCAAAGATACCTACTTGTGCCTGTAAATAGAAACAAAAGAACTCGTTAAGTTTGCAGTTCATATTTGGAGCCTATTAGAAATTCATTGCAGAAACCGAGGGAGGGTAGGTGCCATTGGCAGATTTTCAGCCTTAAACATGCTAAAATTTTGTCAAAGAGGGGTAAAGTAAAGCGCTAAAGGAACTTGAGGTAAAGTCAAAGAAAGAAGAAGGCAAAATTGGGTTATTGACGAACTTGTCCTTTGCCTAGGATGAAGTATTTTGTGGTTGTTAGGTGTTGGACGCTCATGGGCCCACGTGCGTGTAGCTTTTGAGTGGATATGCCAATTTCTGCGCCTAGACCAAACTGGTTGCCATCAGTAAATCTTGTGGAGGCATTCCAGTAGACTGCAGCGGAATCAACCTCTTTGATAAACCGCATGGCTTTCTCAAAGCTGGTAGTGAGTATGCTTTCGCTGTGTTTGCTACTGTATTTATTGATATGAGCTATGGCTTCATCTAAACCGCCTACGACCTTGATACTTAAGATTAAATCTAAGTATTCGGTGTACCAGTCTTGCTCGGTTGCGGCTTTTACGTCGGGAACTATTTGCTGGGTTTCTTCGTCACCGCGGACTTCAACCTTTTTGTCGCGAAGCAAACGGATCATATTAGGCAAGAATTGGGCTGCGATCTTGCGGTCAACTAGCAGCTTTTCAGCAGCGTTACATACACCGGGGCGCTGGACCTTTGCATTTAACACAATCAGGTAGGCTTGCTCTTGATCAGCATCTTCATCTACATAGACATGGCAGTTTCCAGTACCAGTTTCGATGACTGGGATGCGGGACTTTTCGATAACTGTGTTGATTAAGTCTGCACCGCCTCTAGGCACAAGAACGTCGACATATTGACGCATTCCCATGAGTTCTTCGGCTGCAGCTCGGTCAGGGGAGCTAATTATTTGAATAGCGTCAGCAGGTATACCTGTTCCAGTAAGTGCGTTACGTAGAACTTCTACGATAGCTATGTTGCTGTTTAATGCATCAGAACCCCCTCGGAGAACAACTGCGTTGCCGGATTTGATGCATATGCCTGCTGAATCAGACGTCACGTTGGGTCGTGACTCGTAAATTACGCCGACTACTCCCATAGGAACGCGCATTTGCCCAATAAGCAAACCGTTGGGGCGAGTCCAGGTGCTCAGTATTGTACCAACTGGATCTGCTAGCGAGCTTACCTCACGCAGCTGGCTTGCCATGTCAGTAATTTTTCTATTATCCAAAGCAAGCCGGTCCAGCAGGGAAACTTTTAGCCCACGTGATTTGGCGGCCTCAACGTCTGTTTGGTTGGCGGCAAGAATTTTCTCAGCATTAGCTTCCAAGGCATTAGCCATGCGGCATAGTGCGCTATCTTTTTGTTGGCTTGAAAGCTTTGCAAGTATATATGAAGCTTCGCGGGCTTTCTTACAGATTTCTAATACAGTCATTTCACCTTTTCTCCTTTTAACAGATGAATGTTATGATGTTCGATTACTTCTTTGGGGCATTTTTCATTCAATTTTTTACGAACTTCTGTTACCTGTAACCCTTTAATTAAGTTTAACTCCTCGCTGTTAAAGTTCGAGTTGCCCTTGGCAAACTCAGAGCCCTCAGCATCAATGAGGCTGACCACATCACAGGCTTTAAAATGCCCTACAACCTTAGTTACGCCTACTGGTAGTAGACTAGAACCTTCTAAAATCGCTTTCTTTGCTCCCTCATTCACGTGAATTTGTCCTTTGACTGCTGCGCCATAAGCAATCCAGCGCTTAATTGCAGGCATGCGACTCTGGGGCTTAAAGTAAGTTCCTACTTCTTTACCCGCAAGAATATCTAGGAGGACGTTTTCTCGACGAGCATTTGCGATGATGACGGGTATGCCACAGGTGGTAGCAATTTCGGCTGCCCGTATTTTACTTTGTATGCCGCCTCTGCCTAGTTTGCTTTTGCCGCCTAGTTTCTTTAGGTCCTCGGTTATATTTTCTACGATGCGTATTATGGTGGCGTCAGGTTGAGAGGGATCAGCAGTGTATAGACCGTCAATATCAGATAGAATTATTACAAGGTTTGCTTCGATTGCATTAGCGACAAGTACGCTTAAAATATCGTTATCGCTAAAGTTCCGTTTGTAGCCGTTTATTGACTCCAGCTCATCAACGCTGGTTACGTCGTTTTCGTTAATTATCGGAACTACACCAAGGTCTAAGAGCATATCTAGGACGTTTCGGGTGTGAATGTATGAAGTTCTGTTTGAAAGGTCTTCAGCTGTTAGTAGTATTTGCGCTACCTTTATGTTATGAACTCGGAAGAACTTTCGGTATTTAGCCATTAGCACGCTTTGACCGGTAGCCGCTGCTGCCTGCTTGAAGACTATGTCTTTGGGTTTGCCTGCGGTACCCAGCTCTGCTATACCAGCTGCCACAGCACCTGATGTGACAAATACTATTTTATCGCCTCCTTTAACGGCAATTGAGATTTGCTTGGCTAACTGTGCCATTTCCGTTTCGTCAAGCTTGCCTTCTTTGTTGGTTAAGCTGCTGGAACCGACTTTAACTACAATTAATCTTTGAGGCATCCACATTCCCTTAACTACAAACTACGCGTATAATTCAGAATAGAACAGCCTCCTTAAAAATAACATCCCTATAATTGCTTAGTAAAAATGCCATAAATTATTACTCCTTAGCTAGCCAAAGCATATATACATCTTAAAAAGTAAAGGGATACAAAATTTCAATTGAGCTGTCTGATATGGTATACCCTCTTCAAATAGCAATTAATGATCCAATTGTCTTTTGGATTGCACCGATTGCGGGTGTACTAGCAATAGCAATTTCACTTTTGCTAATGTACCGGATCGGAAGGATGAGCCCGGGCGGACCGAAAACCGTAGAAGTCGGCAACGCAATCCGCGAAGGCGCCTATGCGTTCCTTAAAAGACAATATAAGACCATTGCCATAATCACAGCAATCCTCTTCGTTTTATTATGGGTTGCTTTGCCAACTGGCTATCTTGGAATAGGTACTGCTGCTGCCTTCTTGGTAGGTGCAGTTGCTTCTTTAGCCGCTGGCTACATAGCCATGGATAACGCCACTAAAGCAAACGTGCGCACCGTGGCTGCTGCAAAACTCGGCGCAGAAAAAGCCCTTAAAACCGCATTTTACGGTGGAGCAACAATGGGCATGGCTGTCGTCGGTTTATCCCTTTTAGGCGTGAGTATTCTGTTCTTACTCTACGGAGGCTATGGCGCCTTATTCGGTGGAGCCGTCGACCCAGAGCTTGGCAGAACTGCAGCAAGCGGTATCGTAGGTATGGGCTTCGGCGCATCATTAATTGCCTTGTTTGCACAACTTGGCGGTGGAATTTATACTAAAGCTGCAGACGTAGGCGCAGACCTCGTCGGCAAAGTAGAAGCAGGAATACCTGAAGACGACCCTCGCAACCCAGCAGTAATTGCAGACAATGTCGGTGACAACGTCGGCGACTCAGCGGGTAGAGGTGCAGACCTATTTGAATCAGCTACTGGTGAAAACATCGGTGGAATGATCATTGGAGGTCTAATTAGCGTCGCTACTTTCTCCACCTTTGGAAGCTGGAGTTTAATATTTTTGATTTTTCCGCTCATTGCACGTGCGTTGGGGATTTTTGCAACTTTGGTTGCCATGCCTTTTGTGAAGCTTAATGAGGCAGAAGCAAAACATCCAATGAAGGCTCTGCGAAAAGGCATGACCGTTACAACTGTAGTAGCAGGCATACTGTTCCTAATCGCCACATTCGTACTCTTCCCCAATATGGGCGGCAACTACCTAGGCAACGTTTACCTGTACGCATGTTTGCTCGCAGGACTTGCAGCCAGCGTAGCCATAGACTACATTACTGACTACTATACTGGCAGAGACAGAACTCCAGTAAAGAAAATTGCAAACGCCAGCCAAACAGGCAGCGCAACCAACATAATCACCGGCTTTGCAGTAGGTCTTGAAACAACAGCCCTGCCAATAATTTCGCTGGTAATTGCCCTCATAGCTTCCTACTGGTTTGGTACACAATTCGCAGGTCAGATAGGATTAGATCCCTTCATCGGCGGAGTTTACGGAACAACCTTAGCTACTATGGGTATGCTTGCAGTTATGGGCATGGTCTTAGCCCTTGACGGCTTTGGACCAATCGCTGACAACGCAGCAGGCATCGCAGAGATGTCTGGCGAAGGCGGCGCTGAAGCAACCATGGAAGCACTAGACGCAGTAGGCAACACAACCAAGGCGCTAACAAAAGGCTTTGCATTAGGCTCAGCTCTACTTGCAGCACAATTACTATTCCAGACATACATTGAAGAAGTCGACCTTGCAATCGTGAAAGGCATCTTGCCAATCGGAACAGTAACTGAAATAAACATTGCCAACCCAGCAGTACTCGTTGCAGGATTCATCGGCGCAATGATGCCGTTCCTGTTCTCCGCTCAGGCAATCAGCGCAGTAGGCAAAGCTGCACAAGAAATGGTCGCAGAAGTCCGACGTCAATTCAAAGAAATCCCAGGCATAATGGAAGGCACAGGCAAACCAGACTATGGCAGAGCAGTAGACATTAGCACGCGAGCCGCACTCAAAGGCATGATCTATCCAGCATTAATAGTCGTGGTCATTCCAATTATTGTCGGTATCCTCTTAGGTCCAGCAGCGGTAGGCGCACTAGTCATCGGAGCAACTCTAACGGCGGTACCACTGGCACTATTCATGAATACAGGCGGCGGCGCATGGGACAATGCAAAGAAGTATATCGAAGCAGGTCACCTCGGCGGCAAACGCTCACCAGCACATGCAGCAGCAGTAGTCGGAGATACACTCGGAGACCCACTAAAAGATACAGCTGGACCAAGCCTACACGTTCTAATAAAACTGCTCAGCACATTATCCATCGTCTTCATACCGACCTTCATAAACCTACTAGGCCTAATACACTAAACCCTGGGAAGTTTCTCTTCCCATATCTTTTTTATAGTTTTAGAGACTTTGCTAAAAGTAGTAACTTGATGCCTATTCGCAGGCAATATTACTATCGATGCAAGATAACTAAGTAGTGATCTCAAAAATTATACACAAAGCAGGTGTAAAATTATGCAAAATTTTGCGAACAGGGTTGATGCAGGAAAGCAGCTTGCGTCAGCATTAAAAGACATGGGTAAAAACGCAATTGTTTTAGCGGTTCCACGAGGGGGGGTAGTAGTCGGCTACCAAGTAGCTCACGAGCTTCAGGTTCCTTTGGATGTAATCATCGCCAAAAAGATCGGTGCACCGGGTAATCCAGAGTTAGCTATTGGAGCTGTAACTGAAGAAGGCTCAATTACACTTGATGAAGATTTGGCAAACCAATTGTTTGCTTCCAAAGAATATATCGAGGCAGAGGCAAAAAGGCAAAGACAAGAAATTAAACGGCGATTACAGGCATACAGGGGTGATGCGCCAGCACCCGAAATCCAGAATCGAGATGTCATAATTGTTGATGATGGGGTCGCTACAGGTTCAACGCTCAGGGCTGCATTGATTTCTCTTCGCAAACGAGGTGCCAAATCAGTGACGATAGCTGTTCCTGTAGGTCCACCATCGACAATTAACAGTTTTAAAAATGAGGCAGACCGAGTAATTTGCCTGCTAACACCTGAACCATTCTATGCAATTGGCCAGTTTTACAAAGATTTTGACCAGACAACCGATGAAGAAGTGACCGAGCTACTTAAGAAAAACCGGGAAGAACTGCAAGCCAAGGAGGTGACCGCATGAAATCAATGCATGCTCAAAAAAGCGCAGTGGAAATATCCATAGGTGACAAAAAGATTATGGGAGACCTAACAATACCACAGGGCGCTCAAAGTATCGTGCTTTTTGCTCATGGAAGCGGTAGCAGTAGATTCAGCCCTCGCAACAAATATGTAGCAGATATTCTTCACGAATCAAACATCGCCACATTACTCATCGACCTACTCACCGTGGAGGAAGAAAATATCGATGAAGCTACAGGTCAGTATCGTTTTGACGTTGATATGCTTGCCGAAAGACTTGTCGAGGTAACTAAATGGCTTAGAAGCAAACCTGCCACGATGAATCTTAGATTAGGCTTTTTTGGAGCTAGCACAGGCGCTGCTGCTGCATTAATTGCAGCTGCAAAATTACTAGACGATGTTAAAGCTGTGGTCTCGCGTGGAGGACGCCCAGACCTTGCAGGCGAGCACCTCCCTAAAGTTAGAGCACCAACTCTGTTAATCGTAGGTGGTGCTGACCTGGAGGTCCTTGAATTAAACAAAGAGGCATTAAAAGCTCTCCGCACAGAAAAGAGGCTTGATGTAGTGCCAGGCGCTACACACCTTTTTGAAGAGCCAGGCACACTGCAAGAGGCCGCCATACTTGCCAGAGAATGGTTCGCAACATTCCTACCTGCCTAAAAAGCCGACAAACCAAAGCAAAACAGCAACCTAAAAGCAGTGCAACTAAACCATAATCTAAAACACGATGATTTTTTGTGTGATGTGGTGATCAAAGAGATAAAGACCAAGTATTCCCTTGGACCAAAAAAGACAGTTGTTAAAAAAATAGTAGCTGACTTGGAAAATTTCGCGGCAGGTAATAATTATACTTATCTAACCTGTGATGTTCCCCTTAGGGGCAACCTTCTGGCATGTCGCCCCTGTTGCATTCTTCTTTTAACTGCTGTGCTATTTCTTTGCCCAGAGATGTTAGATAATATAGCTTGTACCTATTATGTCCATCTCTGGTAATTTTGTAGTCTTCTCTGAAAAGACCCGCAGATACTAAAAAGTCACAGTTCCATATGTCTACTGACGGAATAGGTGTACCTCGGCTAGATTCAATGTACCAGATGTATTGATCAGGGCTATCAAGTGCAGCCAATAGGTAGCGTTTGTAGGTTCCTACTCTGCCTTGGAAGTAATCGCAAAGATATTTTTCAAATCGCTCAGACATAAAAATCACTCTTGAATAATTAAAACAAACAACACTAACAAGTAGGTCTATGAAGCGAACAGATTTAAATTTTTGCTTTGGCTATCGCCCCAAAATGCTACCGCGTTCAAAAAAGTTTTCAGCCTGCGATGATGCATTTTTGTATAAAGGTTGGGGGTTACTGTAACAATTTTGCGACAACATTTTGAGGAAAAAAAATTTTCTTTTTAGCTTAGTTGGTGTTTTGGTTGCTTTTTCGATGATTTTTATGGTAAATGCGGAAACTGACTTTTCTTGTAGAAATCCCTCGGCTGTTGGAGCAGGAATATTTGTAGAGGAACATGAAGATGGGGTGCATAATCATTATTTTGTCTTTAGCGTTTCTGATGGATGTGTAAAAAGAGGTAGCTGATACTGTGATCCAGACGACAAAGTCTATTTAATCTGCACACGTAACGGGGAGCGAGTATAATTGTTAAAAGTGATAACATTCAGCGTTTTAAGGTCTTTTAGGTGGAGAGCGGTTTAGTTGCCATCTTTGAAGGAGTTGCTGCTGTTAACATGGAGAATGCTGGCTGAAAGAAAGATTGGATTTTCCGGGTAGAATCTTTTGACAGTTCGCGAAGCACTTGTGAAGATTCAATCAGCGTTATGCTCACGGCACCCGACGGCACCAACACAATATGGAAGGCACATTATCCTCAGGAAACATAGTCATCAAAAAGTAAACAACCACCCAACCCCATTTTCTTTATTAAGTTTGGAAAAGTAACAGGCTCAAAAAGCGTCAATTTAGCCGTAGTCTATTTTTACTTCGTAGACATTCTGTAGGTTAATCGAGATGTATCTATCGTGAAAATTATTGAGAAGAACCTGCGGCAAGGTTTCGTGAAAGTGGTTCCGGACTCCGCAGATGACCTCTGGCACCTATACAACGTCATATACAAAGGTGACGAGGTTTACGCTTACAGCAGCCGCGCCATAAAATCAGACACCGAAGCAAGCCGACCCAAAGGCGGTGAACGGGTCTCAGCATTTATGGGCGTCAAAGTCGAATCGGTCGCTTGGGATAAATTCTTAGGGAAATTACGTGTTCACGGCATAATCTGCCACGCCCCCGACATAATTCCTAGCGGTGCACATCATACAATTAGCGTATCGCTGAACCAGCCCGTAACGATAGTCAAGAAAGAGTGGCCCAAACATGCGCTGGATAGACTCACGCGGGCAAGTGAAACCGAAAAACCAATGCTCATCATAGCCATCGACGATGAAGGTTTCGCCATAGCTGAAACCAAGCAGTACGGCGTAGAAATGAAAATTGAAGAACGTTTCAAACTTCCGGGAAAGCACGAAGCTGAAAAACGCAGCAGCGCCACAAACGAGTACTTCAAACGTGCCCTCGCTAGCCTTACACAGCTCTGGATGCCCGCACGCAACCCTATAGTAGTAGTCGGGGTGGGGTTCATAAAAAATGACTTCGTCTCCTACGTACAGAGCAACGCTAAGGATGTTTCGCAATCGATTGCAGACGTAAAAAACGTTAACAATGGTGGGGTTTCGGGTATCTATGAAGCGTTACGCTCAGGGGTTCTGTTGCGTGCTGCCCATCAGATGCGTATACTCGAAGAGACCGAAGTCATGGAAGAAGTCATGAAACGCTTAGGCAAGGGCGAAGCTACAATAACTTATGGTATCGATGATGTCGAATTAGCCTCACAGGTTGGCGCTATAGAAAAATTGATACTGGCAGACACTATGCTGCGAGATGCTGAAGAGGAGCAAAGGTTGCGTCTTGAGAAAATTATGCGAGAGGTTGAACAGCGTCAAGGTGCAGTAACTGTAGTCAGTACTGAACATGAAGCAGGCGCTAAACTTTTAGCCTTAAGCGGCATAGCGGCTCTTCTGCGCTTTCCATTGTACAAAAGTTGAGTAAAATGACCCAGGCTCTGCCTGCCTTTAGCCGTTGACAGAATAGCTTATATACCCATTTATATACCGCTTTATATATATCTGTACTGAGCATGGGATTTAAATGAGCAAACGCAAACCGTTAATTTCTATACAAAATATAGTTGCATCCGTATCTTTAAATCAAAAAATTGACTTGCAGAAAATAGTTGAGAAATTCCCTCAAACTGAATATAACCCCAGCGTATTTCCAGGCTTAGTTTTTCGGCTTAAAAAACCTAAAACAGCCACACTTATCTTTGGAACTGGCAAGATGGTCTGCACTGGCGCCAAATCTGAAAAAGAATCCCGCAGCGCTGTAGAGAAGGTCGTCAAAGAACTTCGTGGGCAAGGTATCCAGATTACTGAGAAGCCTGTTGTTAACATACAAAACATTGTAGCTTCAGCTGAGCTCGGAGGCGAGATTGACCTTGAAAGCCTTGTCTATAAGCTTGGCAGAGTCATGTATGAGCCCGAGCAGTTCCCAGGTGCAGTCTACCGCATGGATGATCCCCAAGTAGTCTTCCTCATTTTCAGTGCCGGCAAACTCGTCTGTGTAGGCGCCAAAAAAGAAGAACAAGTATATCAGGCAGTCGACAAAATCCAAGCCATACTCGAAGAAAAAGAACTCATATACTACCCATCATAATCTCTAGCTAACCCTTTCTTTTAGGGGGACCCCTTTAACCTGCGACGTACTGCTGGGTTAACTTCAGCAAGCCGTTTAAGCGCCATCTCGAAGGTCTCTTCTGGCGCTAACTCTTTTTTTACAAACACACCTGTTCTGCCTACAGCGTCCCTTTTCATAAGTGCATGCACCCGGTCATTAACTGTCTCAACAGCAATGCCTAGCCGCTTTGCAACGTATTCCTCTTTGCCCAGTATGCTGCTTTCTATATGTCCAGTCTTCGTAGGTTCAATGAACATCAACCGCTTATCTACCCCAGGCACTCGTGTCTTCGTCTGCAAATCTTCAAGGTTAGCTTCGCCGCTAAATTTGTAGAATTCGCGTTCGACCCTGCGTAAATCCATCAATGGAAATGATATTGTTGTCATTGAATCAAGTTCAAGGTATGCTTTCATCGCATAGAGCGGGGTTGCCTGGATAACCATACGGGCAGTGATTTTGATTTGTGCCTGTTCAAGTGCGGTCTCGATAAAAAATGATGAGGGCGGGTTAGGGATGAATATGTCTATATCACTAGTAGGTTTTATGTCGCCGCGTGCGATGCTACCGTGCACGATGGCGTCAAGATGGCGGCTTTGAAGCACCTCAATAAGGTAAGCTGCTTTTTTTCTTAACTCTTCCAACAGTGCCCAGCGTTCGCTGCTGTAAGTTACTTCTACTGTGTCTATGCGTCGTTCGGGTTTTGCTGTCATTAGATGTCTCTTCTAGCTGAATTGTGATGGAAGCCTTATTAGTGATTTGCCATCTGATGTGACTAAGTGAATCGTTGTTGATTAATTCAGCTACCTTATGCAGCGCATGCAAACGAAAGCAACCTTTCTACCACAGGGTCTATAGCGGCGAGCAGCTCTGCAAGAAATGCTTTGCCGAATCCATCGAATCAAAAGTCCGGGCAACGATATCCAAGTATAAAATGTTTGAATATAACGATCATGTGGCTATTGCGGTTTCTGGCGGTAAAGACAGCATCAGTCTGCTTACTGTGCTGGCAAGGATGCAGCAAAGGTACCCACGCGCCAAGCTTACCGCGATAACTGTGGATGAAGGCATCAAAGGTTACCGCGACGAAGCCTTGCAGATAGCTGAAGAAGCCTGTAAAAAATGGAGCCTGCCCCATCATACGGTTAGCTTCAAGCAACTTTACGGCTTCACCATGGATGAAATAGTCATGCGCATTAAGGAACGCAATAGCGAACTTACGCCATGCGCCTACTGTGGTGTCCTAAGACGGAAAGCATTTAACATAGCCGCCATAGAGGTCAAAGCTAATAAAATTGCCACTGGACACACTCTCGACGACGAAGTACAAACATCGCTTTTAAATATCTTCCATGGGGATACACCGAAAATTGCAGCCGAAAAACCAAAAACTGATTTTATTCATCCACGCTTAATCCAGAAAGTTAAACCGTTTTGTGAAATTCCTGAAAAAGAAAGCGCACTTTATGCCTACGCTAAGGATGTAGATTTCCAAAGCACCCCCTGTCCTTACGCTTCTGAAGCTATGCGCAATGATATCCGCATTCTCCTTAATCGTATAGAAGAACGACATGCAGGAACTAAATATACCGTGGCGAGATCCATAGAAAAAATCCGGCCTGCTCTTAGTAAGATGGTTGATAAAGGTGAATTCAAAATTTGCGAGCAATGCGGCGAACCAGCTACCACCAGTACCTGCATGGCATGCCAATTGCTAAAGCAAATACAATAGCAGGCATCTACTCAGGCAATAATTATTTCAGAAAATAAGGCTCTAGATGGGAAGTACGCTAATAGTCTTGTTGATGCTTCTCGAATATCAGTCCTTTATCAGGAGGTTTTTGTTGGCGTTAAATAACAGCCACATATGCTTAAGAAGTGCCAGCGTAACTGGGCAATTGAAAGAGTAAGGTGATTATTATGTCTACGTCAGAGCAAAAGCAAGCTGCCAGAGAAAATATTAAGAAAGCTCAAGAAACCTGGCAAAGTATGACCCCAAAAGAGCGTGCGAAAGCGCAACCTGAAGGTGAAGAACGGGAAAAGCCTGGAGCGGGCGGCGGTGGATATTACCGGATTATTGTGAGTCCTAAAGAGGAATTTACCGATTTCCGTTACCATGACGTAGGTAAACCCGGACATATTCAACGCCTTGCAGGGAAAAGGCAAGACGGATCTTGGGATACACAGGCGTGGCTTATCAGCAAAGAAGATGCGCATGTTGAAAATGGCAAACTAATTGCAGATACTGAGGATGCAAAAAAAGTCCTCGAGGGATTAGGTTTTGAGCCTACTCAGATTGAAGCGGATCGCTTTGAAAAAGAGCGGTAAAGTCTGCTTGAAAAGACTGAACTAGGTGTGTAGCATAAATGCATAATTTCTTCAGTTCTTTTCCTGGTGGTCCGCCTCCAAATATTCCTATACCGGGGGAGCCTACGATTGGTGGAGAATCGGAACTTTCTAGCTGTAAGATATGTGGCAAGAGCTTTAATAGCAAAGATGAACTTGAACTGCATATAAAAACAGATCATTCTGACCGGAAAAAATAGCCTAAATGCAATGAACAGCTGTTAAATAGAATCGATTACCTTATGATAGGAAGCTGTCCTAAAGGTTCTGCGGTTCTGGTAAACGGTTTTTGTCCATAGAACTCATGTTGGAATGGCAAAAGAGAAAAGCAGCGTGTTTATATTTATTGGTTGAACAGGGAGCGCTTGTGGCTGCATGGCATTAATAACTGATTTTGGCGTGTTCCTAACGTCAGTGATATTTATTTCCCTGTCTGGGGTTCTACTGCCGGGACCCTTGTTTGCAGTCACCATTGAAAAATCAGCAAAGCGTAAGAATGCAGGAGCCCTTATCGCGGTAGGGCATGGCGTCGTTGAGTTTCCAGTGATGTTTCTGATCTTTTTTGTGTTAAGTGAATTTGAGGTGTCTCTATTTGTGCAGTCTGCAATTGGATTAGTCGGGGGCGCAACATTGATGCTGATGGGTTTACAGACTTACCGCAATCGCAACAAAGCCGAGGTTCAGCAGATAAGCTCGAAACAGGACAGTCTTCTGGCGGGGATACGTACCACTGCGTTTAATCCGGGTTTCCTTTTGTGGTGGCTTACAGTTGGCACAGCGCTGGTGCTGAATGCAAAGTTGTTCGGACTTTCAGGCTTTTCAGTCTTCGCCGGCGTCCACTGGAGCTGCGACTTCATCTGGTACACTGTAGTTGCCTTCCTGATATACAAATCACACAAGTTTTGGACAGCCCGAGTAAAACAGGGCATCATGCTCTTCTGCGTGGGTATCCTAGTCGGCTTCGGCGCCTACTTTTTCGGCACAGCACTCTGGCAAGCAATAGGCATGCTGCTCTGATGGAAGACGCACCGTTTTTTGCAGCGGAAATCGGGTTGATGTTGTATCTGCAAAAAATTTTACGTGAGCCACTTTTCATTTTTATTTAAGCAGGTATGGAAAATGTTTTATGTATGGTCCATACAATACGGAATGCGTGGGGAAAGTAATGGCAAAATGCCCTGATTGTGGAAAAAACGTGAAAACAGCAAAGAAAACTTGGAAGATGGCAGGCAAACCTGACAAAGCAGGAAAACGCACACAACTCACCATCGGACTATACGAATGCTGCGACAAAACGTTCCGTCAAGTCCTAGAAAAGAAAAAAATCTAACTCGCAAATCACCTTACCCCTTTTTCTATTTTAACCACCAAAACGCGCCGAATTAAAGCAAGCCTTAACTCCTCCTTCTAGAAGAAGAAAAAATCCCGAAGGGTGGTGATTATGGCTTGTTTTTTGCCTTTTTGAAAGGGCGCATGACAGTTTCGATTTTTTCGCCTACGACTTCGAGGTTATCTATGTTGCCTATGCCTTTTTCTTGTGCGCGTCGGATGTGGGAATAGGTGTGGGGGTCTATGCCCATTACTTGGCATCCTACGGCGTCTGCTGCGGCTACGTCTTTTGAGGCGATTATTAGGTTCATCTGTACGGGGTTGTCGTGTATAGGGCCTTTGCCTTCCATGGCGACGAAGCCGTCAATGACCGTTAAGGCGGGTCTAATGATGCTGTTTATGTCAAGGATAACGCTGCTAATGCCCTTAGCATGGTACTTGGCCTTAAATTTGTCTGGAATTAATCCAAACATGTTCTTCATGCCTAGTGTGACGCCGGTTGAGGAATGTGTTTTTAGCTTCGCCGCGCTGACGATGGCGGATTCAGCTACGATGCGTGGCACGGTTATTGTTTTTAGCGTTTCGCAGCTGGGTACTTCAAGTTTAACTTTGTCTTTGACGTGGCGCAGATTAATGCATTCAATGCCGTGACGGGTGCACATGGATTTCATGCCGGTTTTCTCGAAGGCCACATCCGCGTTGGTCATGGTAGCATCGGACTCAACAACGCTAATGTGGACTGGTAATTCTTTTAGCTTCAAAATTATGGCTTCAACTACCATTGGGTCGGTTGTTGCCCCTGTATCCCAGGTCATATCTGTTATGAAGTTAACTTTGATGAGGACCCTGCTTTTGCCAGTTAAGGCTGTTTTGAAATCGATAAGGTCCAGTGCCTTAAAAATTGGCTCATGACCACGCTCGCCTTTCACGAGCGCGACCTGCGAATGCTTTTCTTGAGTCAAAACATCACCTACATTAGTTATTCTGCTTGCAATTTATACCTTAATTAGACAGAAATAATGTGGGTACAGATGGTCTGTTGTCCCGATAATAAATCCGTGATCCTTTGCGGGTAGGCACCGTTAACGACGTAAGCGTCGAGTTTGGTTTCCAGCAGAAGATTAGGCAAAAACTTGTCTACGCTGGTTCGTCCGCCATATCGTAGCAGTTCGTCAGCCGTTACCACTTTTTGTAGCTTTGCTTTGGCAAATAGTTTGGGGTTTTCATTAAATATGCCATCTACGTCTGTGGCAAAGATGACCTTTTGGGCTTGGAGCTTTGCTGCAATGTAGGCGGTAATTGAGTCAGAAGTAACGTCCCAGGAGGGCTCGAATGGGTCAGATTCAAACAGGAGCTTTGAGGGTAAAAATAGTGCCACTTTGCCTTGCTTTGAGAGTATCTTGGCCTCTTCAATAGACGCACATAGGCATGTCTTAGGAATTATTTGTGAAAGAAATAGGCCAAATTGGTCCATTGCTAAAATTGCCATTCGATGTGAAAACTCAGGCGCAAGCCCGTATCGTTCATCAAGTTCGCGTACTACGTCGGCAAATTTGCCGCCGCCAGGAACCACCGTGATCCGATAGTTGCGGGCAATTTGGCATAGCTCGGCGCCTAATGCTTTTAGGGCATCGGGATTTTCAGCTAGGCTGCCGCCGACTTTAATTACTGCGTCCATTTTAGACTCGCCCCTTCAAGTTTAACTGCAGCCATAAACGCGGTTCCAACGGCTGGGGAAGCAACTGTTGATCCTGGGTAAAGCTCGCCTAAATCCAATATGCGCTTTATGCCGGCTTTTTCGGCGCCTTTGCGTGAAAGAAAATCCTTGCCTAAGCCAGTGACAACAACAGGGATTGTTTCTTTGGCGTTGGGTCCTAAAGTGGCGTATACTTGATTGATGCCATCGGCGATTTGCTCAACTTGCTTCACATATGCATATTGAGCGATTTCCAGAATCTCTTGTTCGCTGAGCATTTCGGCGTCTGCGCAGACAACCCGTGCAAGCCGTGTTAGTGCTTCAGGTAGGCTTTTGCCTCTGCCATCAGCAGTATCAGACGAATAGTCAGCCTCATCAATATGTTTCAGGACTAGGTGGACATCGCCTGATTGGGCAAAAAGTTCTGAGGAGACTCGGGCTAAGCCGTTTCTTAGGGGGATTGCTTGGACGATTGCTGCTACGTTGGTGCGCAGGCTCCCGGTGTAGATTAGCTCTCCGGCGATGAGTTTTTCGAGGTCGGTTTTTCCTTTTGCTGCGATCTTACCGTTCATGATGGGGATGATGCTGGTGCTTGTGCTTCCGATGTCTACAATTACGCAGTCCGTTATCTTCTGGGCTATCATCCAGCCGGTTGCAGCCCAATTTGCCGATGCCACCTTCAAGGGTTCATTCCTTGCGGCTTCGATAGATCTCAGGTTAGCATCTACAT
>CAYRSV010000014.1:0-49844 GCA_964427115.1 uncultured Candidatus Bathyarchaeia archaeon
TTGTTAAGTAAGTTACCTATCCAGCTAAAGTAGCGATAAGTAAAGCCTGTAATAGTGCTTTGTTGTTTTGGCTGGTTTTGTTTTTTCAAGTCTACTCAGGCCCCGTTTTTGTGGTACTGCTTGCATTTTTTAGGGTGACTGCTTTTGCGTATTGAGCTTCGACGTAGTAGTTTGTGATGAACTTTGAGATCTCGGCGTTCTGCGTGATGCCTCTTTCTTTAAGATCTCTGATAAGCAAGGCTCTGTGCTGGATCTCTTCAAGTACGCCTTTAAAAGACAAGCCAGTTTTTACAGCAATCTTTTGAAGCTGCTCGCTATCTTTAAGAAAAGTTTGAAAAGTGTCATCTACTGGGTTCCATTTAGCTATTGTTCGATACTCTTCATACTCTATTACTTCAGATAGAGTAGTTATTCTTCGCCCAAAAGATATCTTACCTGTCAAAGTCGGTAGCTGGACGCGCTCAACCAAACACGTGACATTGATCAATGGAACGTAAATTTTAGATATGTTCATTGGAGGACTTGTTAGGCGCTTCATGGCATAGTCGATGCTATCAGCATGAAGCGTAGTTAAGCCACCGTGCCCAGTTGCCAAAGCCTGGAATAAAACGAACGCTTCTTCACCTCGAATCTCACCTACAACTATATAATCAGGCCTATATCGCAGCGAAGTTCTAATTAAATCAAAGAGGGTGACTTGGCCTGTCTTTAGGGCACCTAAGCCGTAGCTATCACGGCTAACTAGTTGAACCCAGTTCTCATGAGGAACATTCATTTCAGGAATATCTTCAACAGTAACTAGCTTCATCTGAGGCTTAACTAGACTAGCTATCGCGTTTAGGGTGCTGGTTTTGCCTGCGCCAGTTCCACCTATGACAGCAATAGTCATGCGATTTTCTATAAGCATCCAAAGATAAGCACCAATCTCTTCATTAATAGTGCCCATGTTTATGAGATCAATTATCGAAAAGGGCTCTTCTCTAAAGCGCCTAATAGTAAATGAGCCGCCCTTAGGCGAAACCTCACGCTTAAAGGTAGCAGCTAAGCGGTCTTTGCCTGGAAGCATAGCATCCAAAATTGGGAACGCTGTGGAAATGTGCTTGTTACTTAAGTGAGTAAGCTTTACAATCAAATTATCTAGGGCAGTTTCATCTATGAAGGTTAAATTAGTTGGCATGCTTTCATATTTGCGATGCCAAACATACACGGGCAAGCCCATACCGTTAACCGATATGTCTTCAATCATAGGATCATTCATAACCACATGAATATGCCCAAAGCCTAGAAAGTCTCGATGCAAATAATAGAGGATTCTTGACCAAGATTCAGGGGCGATGTTCATTTGGTCTTTCTTTTTCTTTAATAAACCATACTTTTTGGCAAGCCGTTCGGCTTCACTGTTAATATGAATAAGGGCGTTAACGCCAGTTTTTGGAGGCTCAAGCTCTTTACTGATTATATCTGAAAGTCTTCTAAGAAGCTGGCGCTCTTCTTCAGTAAGTTTTGTTTCATTAATAAAGTATGCTTTGCCTCCGCCAAGTTCAGGCAAAGACACAATAGATACTTGCGAGTAAGAAGGTTGAATAGTGTAAGTCTCTATAATTTCCGCGTTTGCCGGTGGTTCTTTAAATATTACTGGGGAAGATTCTGAAGCGCCTTTCTTTTCAAATATTGCACGCAAAGACTGCATAAAAGAAGCCTGGCTAGCTTGTTTTACCGGTTTAGGCTGCTTCTTAAGTTCAACTAATTGTATTTCAGCCTTTGGCTGTTGCGTAGATGATTTTCTACCTATCTTTACAAAAACACCGTCAAGTTTTGAGGGTTTCTGTTGTTGCCTTAGGTTATCTTTCTGGTTATCGTTATTACCCATGTTATGCTCCCCCTTCATACAGATAAAGAATTTTTTACAAACAAAAAAGAAAAATTGTTGGGTTGCTGTGTCGTTTATGGCAAGGTTATTACTTTTGGATAGTCTTTGCCACCTGTAGTGTGCAAAGTAATTTCAACAGACATACCTGATTGCCATGGACTATCCTCATCTTCGATAGCTGCACCATTAAGCGTTATAGTTATCCCATTTTTACTCTGACCCGGATCCATTGTAAATGCTTCAACAGGATTCGTGACTGGTTCCCAACCATCATAAGCTGAACTAGGTTTTCCGTTGTAGAGTATTTGTGTGGGATCAATGGTTGCTGCTGCCGAGCCAGTATTCCTTAGATTCATTGTAATTACATATTCTTTTCCACTAACGTCAACATATGCTGTTGTGAATTCTACTTTTTCATACTTTGTAAATGAGCTGCCTAGTCCTAGCATCCAGTATGCTACGGCAATAGACATAGTAATGGCAATAGCTACAATAATGATAGTTGCAATGACAGGACTGACCGCTTTGATGTTCCTGTGCAAGGACCTAAGCTTCAACATTTTTTTTATTGAATTCATTTTTATTTTGTTCTCCAGTTATTCTTTTGTTATTTTATGGAAGATGCTGTGCTTAAAAGCGGATTCTCTGTTTTTTTCAATATTACCAGAACCGATATATTGTTTAGTAAGACTTAGAATATCGTTTAAAGTCATAGAAGTCAAACTAAAATACAAATCCTGGCGATAAAGCTACGGGGCACAAATCCGACCGATAGCTCTAAACGGGGCACAAAACAGTAGCCTTCTAGTTGAGGGTAAGGGTGTGCCAGTTGGCTTGGTAGGTGATATTGTTGATGTACGGGATGTGACGTTGGCTGAAAAGATACTTTTGCTTGTGTGGCGGCTAAGAGGCCCAAACTTGATGCGCTGATGTTTGGCATTTTGAAGTAGATAAGGGATATGACTGCTTAGAAGTGCGCTTCTTAGATGCCTACTATGGCCATGTTGCCCACATTCCACACAATACGCACAACGCTAAACAAGCTCAAAAGCAAAACCAACTACCCACCTACAGTTCAAAATGTTGGATTGCATAGCGCACCATTCTTGGCTAAACCATTTCAGATATCTACTATTCAGGTGGGAAAAGAAAAAGCCAACTATCTATTTATGTTCCAGCTAGCCTGCGCATACATCGCATGTCACACAGGAGGACTTTTCGGATAAGCTCAAAAATAAGTTAGTATAGACTTATTTTGCTTACATAATCTATGGGGTCATACATTAGCTTAAGAGAGCCTCCCTTGTTAAGAAGTGGCTTTAGTTGTGAGGGTAATTGCGCTTCCTGTAGGGATTATGACCGTAGAGGTATTAATTACGTTTGTATACACTAATTGGGCAGTATTAATTGGTTCAAATATAACGTTACCTAATGTGATTGTTGCCAAACGGGTCCTTAAACCCAAGGGTCACAGTTATAGACCATATAGCGTTTTTAGCTGTTGGCACATAGTAGAATGAAAAAAAAGGATTAAAGTTGATAAGTCGTTTATGGCAATACAACAACTTTGGGGTAGTCCTTGCCACCGGTTGTGTGAAGCATTATTTCCAGAGTCATTCCAGAGCTCCAGTAAGCACCAGTTGTAGGTGGATTTGTTGTTGATAGCTCAATTTTAAAGAGTTTCGATGTTTCACCAGGGCTTAATGTTATCTGAGGCGTCTCTGCACCATTATAGTATACAGTTACGGTACATTTAGAATTACTATCCATATATGCGCTTGCTGGTTTTCCGTTATAGAGAATAGAAGTTGTATCTATAGTAGCAGCAGCTGAACCAGTATTCTTAACCTGCATTGATATAGTAAAGTTAGCCGCATCGCTTTTGCCATAGTCAACATATGCTGTTGTGAATTCTACTTTTTCATACTTTGTAAATGAGCTGCCTAGTCCTAGCATCCAGTATGCTACGGCAATAGACATAGTAATGGCAATAGCTACAATAATGATAGTTGCAATGACAGGACTGACCGCTTTGATGTTCCTGTGCAAGGACCTAAGCTTCAACATTTTTTTTATTGAATTCATTTTTATTTTGTTCTCCAGTTATTCTTTTGTTATTTTATGGAAGATGCTGTGCTTAAAAGCGGATTCTCTGTTTTTTTCAATATTACCAGAATCGATATATTGTTTAGTAAGACTTTGATAATAATATTTAGAGTCATAGAAGCCAAACTAAAATATGAATCACGTTCAATAGCTTGTTAAGCAAACCTCTGACCGCAACAAACCTATATCCTTTAAAAATAATATTTGATTTCGCCTTCATAAGAGTCCATAGAAAACAATACAAATTAAACTGACCAGCAACAGAATTAATTACTAAAAGATAGCAAGATTTTAAATCAATAACTAGCTAAATAACAAGAAATCCACAGTAAAACACCTTAAGAACGACCACCCCAACGATTTAAAATAACCAAAGAAATAAGGGTCAAACATAGATTTAATAAAAGGGATGTGCACAATCCATTTCTGCACATATTTAGCACCTACCCGCCCATCAATTAATTCAGAAATGACAACAAAAACGCAAAAACAAAATAATACACAATAAAAAATTTACAAGTCCAGATAATTATAATATAGTAACTTTAACTAAAACATTATTGAACCATGACATCTTCACCAACATCAATAACGGCATTAAAAAAACAAAAGCCTCACCCAACAGACACCAATAACCCCGCATCATCGCTTTTGAACAAACAAATCTTCACTATTATCAGATATACTCATTAGCAAGATAGTAGCAGTTGCAGCAATTGCCATAATAGTTGTACTTGGACGAATAAACTAACGAATTAACCTATGCAGGCCAAGAATGAAACGGTTAACAAACTGTAATTTCACTGTTTCCTTATATGGCACCCATTTTGCCACCAATCATTATAGAACCAATACCAGGTAGGCAAATAATGTAACACGTGAACCAAATTAAAACTAAATACAAAAGGTTTTAAATTACCAAATAACCTAACAGCTAAAAAGGTATACATCCTTTGCCTGAAATAATCACAGAGCTAGATATCGAATCAACATATAACAAACTTAAAGGAATACTACTCAAAAACAAATGTAAAGTTCTAATTGAACACCCACCTACCCACATTTTAGCAAAGCAAGGATCCCTTAACGGCATCACACCCATGAATGCAAAGAAAAAAATCAACTACCAACTTGCCCCTATTAAAACCAATACAAAGGATATCACAAAAATCACAGTAATCACTACCATAACGTCAGACTGGAAAAACCTAACTCTATATGGAAACATACTAGCTGCGGTCATAGCAGCAATATTCCTATGGATAGCATCAGACATCAACAACTACATAGTGCGATTAGAACCTGGCTACTGGACTTGGCTAGCCCAAATCTATGCATCACCTAACACCATACATGTAATGTTCATGGTCAACGTGTTTAGAGTGCTAGGCATATTTCTTATAGCGGCCATAGCAGCAGAAATCCTGATTGTCATATACGTTTACCCGAGAAAAGATATGTATGCACAACATACTCTCAAAACATTACTTATTAGCTAAAAAATAATTTGAACTCGTGGCACTCGCAGTTAAACCAAGACCAAATCATGTAGATGCAAAAATATATTTACGCATGGAAATAATTAGACCAAAATTCTTTACTTACTTATTGGCAAACTATTGCTTGATTAATAGTTGGTTAGTTTAATTCTTCATGCAGCATACTTGGTGTACTTAGATCAGTTTTGTTTGGTTGATTGTCTTTTTAATTGTACATGTTGTAGCTGGTTTAGTTAGTTGTTTTTAAAATTTGGTTGTTTATTTTCATGATGGGTGTTGGGTTAGTTTGATTTTTGCTTTTGTGTTTCGCTATCAAATACTCTTTTCATTGAAAAAATGATAATTATGTATCCTAAAGATAGTGTGGCTAATGCCCAGCTTGGGACTAGGAAGCCATAAAATGCCCACATGGCATAGTCAGCAATAGCGTTAAAAATCTGTACTACTGCCATGACTTTGACTATTTTCCACAGTTTTCTAAAAGTAATTTCACCCATTTTATTCTCCCAAATAAACAGTTAATGAAAACTCAAATGGATTCGTTCCACTACCTTTTTACTCGGTTGAAAGTATATATTAGCTTTACTTTTGAGATGGTAGCATACTTTTCCATAATATAACTAAAGCTGAACAATCATAAGTAAACACCAAACAAACATGCACCAAAGTATAACAAACATGCGTGTATCAGTTAAATTAATAATCATAAAAGAAAGGCATCATTTCAAATATTATGTTATACAGCCCAATTGATTATTTTATGTTACAAAAATTGGAATATTGCTAAAACTTGCCTAAACCAGTTATATTTGATAAGCAAAGAATTAGCGTAGCTAACTTGGACTAGAATGGAGATTTCGTATCAAATTGATAAATATGAACATACAGATGCTGCTTTCAAAAAAGGTAAAAGAAGCAGAACCAACTTTAGATGTTAGTGGTTCTGATCGCAAGATTTTACAAGTTGCCTGCCAAGACTTTACTAACTATCTCAAAGTCCATTGGAACCTGACAGGAAAAGAAGAAAGCAACCTTGAACTTACAGAGAAAATAGAACAATTCTACAAAAAAGACTGCGTTGAGTTTGAAGAATTTTTAGCCATTTGGGTTGGTATGTGGCTGAAGAAATGGAAACAAAGAGTCAGACTAATTATCGGAAACCAACCTTCTATACAGGACAAATTAGATCTTGCTAGTAAGATAGCTCCAGATGTAGATATACTGTGGAGAAAATTAGAAGGAAAACAGCTAATAACTGAACTGGTGGTTTTTACGTTAATAAAGAATGCGGAAATCTGCGGTACAGAGCTTATAGCTGAAAACCTTCTAAAGACGGAATTGCACAAGAATGCAAATTTAGATATAAGCAATAAAGGACAAGTAGTAGCGCTTTTAAACAATACACTTCGTAGCGCTCGTGCGTTATCACAGAACCTTGGACCAATAGTTTTTGTAAAAGTGGATAAAGGCTACTATGGTGCAGTGACAGCATAGCAACTTTTTGAAAGTTGCCTCATACTAACAATAAGTTCTGTTTAGCATATTTGTGTAAGATGTTTGTTTGACATTATCTAACATATATCGAGAATCGAAATTTATCAGGAAGCAGAACTTGGCAAATAAGATGACTTTTGAAGTTACCTTAGAAGGAAAGAGAAGACCTCATGTTAAGATTAACAATGAATATGTTTCCAGGTTTAATGTTAGTTTTAATGGGTCTGATGGATTGTATTACTACAGTGGTTGGCGTTGCAATTTTTGGCGCGATAGAATGTAATCCTCTTATGGCGGGTTTAATTACCACAAACCTTTCAGCCTTTATTACCTTAAAGCTGACGGCAACTGTTCTTATCTGCTTAGCATTTATTCAAGCAGAAAAAACGCTCATGAGAACCAAAAATAAAACCAGCAAAACCTTTGCCTACACAAAAAAACTACTTAAAACAGCATTTTATTGCGCAATAGGGTCGCTGGTCATCACAGTAATAAACAACTTAATTGTCCTATCACAAGCAATATAGCAATACTGCTAGCAAATATCTGCATTTCTAACATTGTAGTCTGTGCCAAAAGCAACTGCCATCTACGTACCAAAAACAAAAAGGACCTTACGAATAAAGAAAAATATTAGATCAGTTAAAACAAGCTCAACGTTGCATATTGAAAAAGGTACACCGCCAGATTTCGTCGTTAAAAAAATTCGCATGTGTAATTTAATTCATTACATTATCAGTTGCAAAAATTGTCGCATATATGACAATACCTTATAGAGATTTATTCACCAAGACGTTACACATACTTCATATAGCTATATTGTCATATTATGAATGCTTAAAACAATAACAGAGAAATAAAAGCTCATTAAAAGACCTAAAGTGAACATCGGTGGCACAAAGAAAAATTGACGAGACAGAAATTGATGTGCTATACCGCAAGGTCGTCACAGAAGCAAACAAAAATTCATGCCAAAAAAAAATTATAATATGCCCCGAATGTGGAAAAGAAATCCCTCCTTATTCCTACGTTAAAAGTTATGAATGAGGCTATAGAAAATCATATACAGCTTCATAGAGAACAATTAAAAGACAACACTTTTCGCGAGCACCAAGTTGCAATTTGTTTAAGGCTAAATTTAATGATGCAAGTACTAGAAAATAAATTAAACCAAAGCGAATAAATTGACATACCACCAGTTGAACAATTAATTAGTTGTGCGCTTTTTCATTTGTTCAAACTGGACATGCAGAGCACATACTTTTTCTGCAAGCACAATTAAGGTATAGCTTAATTTATAATGCAAGTTTTACTTGAACAAATTTATTTATCAATCGATCTATCAAACGACAGCCATATTAACAGAACGTCCCGATTCTCACATACATGCAATAAAATAAAGCAAGAACACAAGCTTGCCCTATAATGTGGCAGGATACACATTATAGGTTTGTCGACCTTAGATAGTTCTGTAAGTTTTCTAGATAGCAAGAGAAGGAAAAATTTACCTTTTTTGGGAAGAACTTAAAGTCAGGTGTTTTTTGATGGATTATTTGCATAATTTGGATTTCAAAAATTAGAGCAGCATCACCTAAAATTTTCTCGATCGCATTTGCGAACTTTTGAATATTATTTGGGATTTCTTCTTTGCCGATTTGATATTGGGTCTCTATCTGGTTGTAAATACTTTGTCTAAATTTTTCTCCTCTAGATAATAGGACGTTATCCAAAGTTTCTATTAATAGTTGGTTAAAATTTCTATCTGGTGATTGGTTTTCTAGTATTGCATTTATTATAATCGGTGATTCTGGAGCAAGACCTATTTCGCAAATGTGAGGGCATATTGAACTGTTCATTTGTAACACTCAACTACATATAGCATGTCACATGTCTTAATATAGTGAATACTCCTATTTGGTAATATTACCAAAATCGACATATCGACTAAAGATAGTGCACACAATGTTAGCTGCCTTGCCAAGTGTAATTAATGAGTACAAAACATGTTTGCGTTGACAATAATTATGCAACTTCAAATAATAAGCATAACTAGAAGACAGATATGAACTAAGAAATCTGAGGTAGATAAGGAACGGCACTATCTTACGTCAACATGTTATTGGGCACAATGTAACCATAAGAACAAAGTTTTGAGCATTGAATTGCAGTATGAGATTGCCCTTGGACGTAGAAGATACTAATATGTTGCTCTCCAGTTCTTGCATGCATAAATTTCCAATAAGTTTAAATTACCCATGCACCACATTCTACGATTTATCTCAAATATATTAGCATGTATAAAAATAGTGATTTAGAAAATGTCAACCAAATGTGGAAACTGTAAAAAATTGATTGAACCCGAATTTGAAATGAATGAAGATCTTGATAATTACTTATGCCCGAAATGTGGTTTTTCACTACACGCAAACACTAGTGGAATACACGTTCACGGCAGAGACATGTAACACATCAAAAGTTCTTAACTTTTATAGCTGTTATAGTTTTCATTCTTTCTTTTTTATTGATATACCCAAAGGAATTTAAGCATAAATTGTACGCTGCTCTAAACCGATAACCTGAAATACATTATACACTTCACTGTACTCAGATTGCATAGAGGCTAATTCATTGATTCCAATTAATATGCCAAAAATTGGTCAAGAAGAAATTGATGCTGTAGTTTCAGTAATGAAAAGCGGCATGCTTACTAGTAGTCTAGGTGCTGGACCTAAAGTAAGTGAATTTGAGAAGAATTTTGCTGCGTTCGCAGGCGTGAAGCATGCTATAGCTGTTAATACGGGTACTGCGGCTTTGCATGCGGCTCTTTTGGCAATCCAAGTTAAGCCTGGCGACGAAGTTATTTTGCCTAGCTTTACTTTTGTTGCTACTGCCGAAGCTGCTGCGCTTGCCGGAGCCAAGGTGGTTTTTGCCGATATAGATCCAGTTACATATACGCTGTCGCCTAGTGCTGTTAAGCAAGCCCTTACGCCTAAAACTAGGGCAATAATACCTGTTGACCTTTATGGTCTACCAGCTGATACTAAGCCCATCAAGGAGCTTGCTGCTAAACATGGTTTGACTGTTATTGAGGATTGTGCACAATCCCATGGTGCCATTTACCAGGGCAAACCTGCAGGTGCCTTTGCAGACGTAGCCTGTTGGAGCCTATATGCAGCAAAAAACATTGGCACAGGCGAAGGCGGGATGGTCACATCTGATAACGATGAATTAGCTGAAAAAGTTCGGATGGTACGCACCCATGGCGAAAAAGTCAAATATAACTCGCTAATACTTGGCACAAACTACCGCATGACCGAAATTCAAGCAGCCATAGGAGCAGTTCAGCTAAAAAGGTTACCGGAATTCTTTAGCAAGCGTTCTGATAACGCGAAGCGCTTAACACAGTTGCTTGAGAAGTCTGAACGGCTGGTTTTACCGCCTAAGCTTGATGACCGTAGTCCTAGCTGGTACCTTTATACAGTTCGAATTAAAGACGCTACTGAAACAGAGCGTAACCGCATAATTGAAGCTATGCATTCTAAAGGTTTTGGCGCTGAAGCCTATTATCCTACTCCTGTCCATCAAATGCCATACTATAAACAGACGTTTGGTTCGTTTACGTTGCCTGAAACTGAGAAAGCCGCCAAACAAGTTCTTTCTTTGCCCATTCATCCAGGCGTAACAACGCTACAAATAGACGATATCGCAGAGGCATTTCTCAGCCTACTTTAGCCCATGGCATAGCAGCCAAGGTACCCATCTTTCCTTATTTCACAAATATTTTGTTTTAAAAAATAATAGAGGAATAAGTTATATTTTGTTTGCATTATTGTCATGTTCCTTAATTGTGCGCTTTTATCCGCGTGGGCATTTTGTTTGCCTCTTGAATAATATGAAGCCGCATATACAAGCGATTAATGATGCAAGTGTGCCGAGCGTGTATTCGGGTAGTATGAATATGCCGCCGCCATCGCTTCTGCCGTCAGTTTCAGCGCTGCTAGGTAAATATCGGGGTGCCGATCCTTCGGGGTCTCCGTTAAATGTTACTTTTATTGGGTGTGGTCCATATGTCAGGGTTGATGGCGGTGTCCATCTGTAGGTACACGTTCCTGTGTCGTCAGTAGTTGCAGTTACTATTGGTTGCCAGTATAGCCCGTCGAAATAGCTTATGGTGAGAGTTTTTCCGGAAATGCCTTTGTTGAGGTCACTTGCTTGGGTTAGTTTTGCGGTTATGTCGATTTGTGTTGCTGAATGGTCAGCTGTTGTTGGATTGCAGGTTAGGCTTAGCGATGTTGGTATGATTTGGGGTTGGTAGTTTGCTGTTATGGTTCCCGGTGAGTTGATGGTGGCAGTTGTTGAGCTTGACGTTGGGTCAGCGATGACTATACCTTGGGTTGCGATCCAACCTTCGAAGATATATCCGTCATTTGCTGTGGCAGCTATGGATATAGTTGCGCCTTCGTCATAATATCCTGCTTCTGATGTTGTTGAGGTTATTGTTCCGCCTTGGTAGGGGTTTGAGTTGAATGCTACTTGATACTGTGTTTTCCAATTGAAGGTTATTGTTTTTGGGGCGTCCATTGTGATTGAGCCGCAGCTTGTGGTTCCGCTTGCATCTCCGCTAAAACCCGTGACTATGTGTCTAACACCGTCGTTATCTATAGGTGAGGTTATGCTAAAGTGTGCAATTTCCATTTCGTTATAGTAGCCTTCGCCTTCTGCTGAGCCATACTCAGAGTTTATGGCTAGGTAATACTGGGTTTGATAAAATGCGGTTATAGAAGAGGATTTGCCTGGTACAGTGTATATTTGGGTCATAGGTTCGCCGTTGGACCAGCTGAGCCAAAGGTATCTTTGGTTTCCAATGATGACTTCAGGATTGGCTTCGAGTGTATGTTTACTTCCTGTCGCCCAGTTGTATGATTGGGGTGTTTCGATAGGGGTGCCGTCTACTTTGATGAAACCTTGGCCTGCTGGCGAGGATTCAACGGATATTGCTATGGCGTGCGCTTGTGGGGTGTTAATCACTATTGCAGCTATCAGCAATAGAGCCACTAAAATTGTCAGTACCATTAAATTGAGTTTTATTACTTGCCCCATTCCTTTCCCCTCTAGTCTTACTTTCTATTGTCTTATTTGGTGCATGTATAATTGTATTAATAATTTAAGTTAATATGTAAAAATGGGGCTGTTTTTCTATTTTTATAAATTAAAAATGTTCTTTGCTAAGTTTATTGTGTGGCAACTGTCTATCGTTAGGTGCCATTTGTGTATTGTAGATTCATATAGTATTAATATTAAACCGGCATAATTCGCTAAGGGCGAGGTTGCATGAAGGAGAAGCGAATCTTAAGGGTTTTGCTGATACCAGCTTTAGCTTTTATATTTGTTGTAGGCTGGCTTCTTTATGTATCCGGCAAAAGTCATGCAACCCCCAAGAAGGTACATAAAGCCAAGGCTACTGAACAAAATAAAGGTTCTTTATCAAAAGCAGAATCTGTTGAAATTGGGGTTATTGAGACTATATTAGAAAAGAATGCTGCTTGATGTGAACAATTGCACGCTACTTCGGTATAATACGGGCGTAAAGATTGTTTTTGGAGTTTATGTTTTTAGTGCTGTTGATGAGGCGCTGACCGGCTAATTTTCTGTTTTTGCGGCTTTTTTTAGTGCTTGTATGATTAGTGATTCAGTGATTTGTGCGATTTGGTCGTTTGTGGCACCTTGGTTTTTATGTTCAAGAATATGGTTATCGATTGCCTTTGATAAGGCGTCTGCGTCAGGCAACATAAGGATTTGATGACCACATTTACATTTTATGGTTGGCAATTCTTCCTTTAGAGAGTGTTTTTTTTCGGATTTTTTTGTGTCCATGATCAGTCCCCGAATACCAGCACTATGGCTTTAATGATAAAAAGTGAAACTCCGAAAGGGGCAATAAGACTGAATTGGAATATTCTGCCCTTTGTAATACATCAGTTTGTTGATGCAGTTGTTGGTTGTCATGTTTTTGAATTTTTACTTTTATTTTGAGTTAGTTTTGGTTAAGGTTATTTGGAGTTGAGTTTGGTGGCTGATATATTTGGTGTCGAAAAAAAAGTGATGGCGTGCGAGTTAGTTGGTTGTTGCTGGTTATGCTTTGCGTTTTTTGTAGATAGTGATGGTTGCGAGTGCTGCTATTGGGGCTATGATGGCCATTGCGGTTCCTATGGGGCTTTCAGGGACAACGTGCCAGCTTCCACATGCAAAATCTTTTTCGATGCAGAAGCAACCGCTTATCGAAACGAAGGCGAATAGTACTTTGTATTCTCCCGCTATTGCCGTGCTGGGAGTGCCAGTACCTTCTTTGAAGTCGGTTAGGAAGCTATACTGCTGTGAACCACCAGCGGGATTATTTATTTCTACGATTTTATATGAGACGATTTTGTCACCGATAACTGCTTCAATCTGGTCCTGGACATTTGCAGGCAAAGCATTGTAGGCTATTTTTAGAAGTGGGTTGTCGTCTAGGAAGTCTTGCCAGGGTGTGCCAGCTGCTGGTTGAATTACGATTAATATGCCCCGTCCGTCTTCGTTAGATGTAGCAGTTATGAGTTGGTCCTCGTTCAAATTTATTGTCGGTCTATCCACAGTTACGTCAATGTTAAGCGTTGTGGCGTTTGCAAAGGATACAGAAAGCAACAACGTTAAACAAATAGTTGAACATAAGAGTATTGATTTTTTTATTTTTTCCTTCCTCCACTCCCTCCTTACGCCCTTATCTTATAAAAGTGCATATGGAAAACGTATCCAAAAAATCTATACCCAGCAGGCTGCCAAGCAACCCACAGGCTGCAGCTCTGCGTCGCGACATCCGCTTTGTACTTCGCTCTGCACTTCGGTAATCACGAACCATTTTCCTAGCCTATGGCTGGTTGGCATCCAAGCTGCACATTAGCCTTTGAGATAATTAAGCGCCGGTTCGCCGCACCTTCACAGTATACGCCTCAGTGGGCAAGCTTCTTACCTGGACAGCTTTATCGCCTATACTTGGCAAACCGCCACTGCCGCCGCAACAGCTTTTGGGATATGCCACCGCGGAGGTTTTACGCCAAGGCACCTTGCAAAGAAAACAAGCAGCTCATTTAATGTCAACAGTTCCTTGCCTGCTATAATGCATATTTCGGCTGGGAATCCTTACGTCTTCACCTTCCCTTTAGTAGCACATTAACTAATTGTTTGCCCATTTTGCCTACTGCGCCAGTGACTAAGATTTGCCTATAGAACTTCTTACTAAAGTTGGGGGTTGTTTTTTGTAGAAATTCAGATACTCTAAGGGGGGTTGTGTATTTTTGCTGTGCGGGTAGGGGGTTATTGTAGCTGATCTGCAAGGCTTATATCGAGTGATTTGTGTCATACGATGCAATAAACGTGGTAGCTTACATTACAGGACCAAAAGTCAAATAGCAGGGGATGTAAAGTGAGTGTATAAGTGCCCACATTGCGGATCCATCAACAGGCGCAAATCCTGTCTAAAACCTAAATGCAAAGGCAGATACGAAGGCATAAAACTACGCCCAAAATACCAGAAAAATAGCGCACGCCTGCAGGATGTAAAACCTAAAACGCACCCAGATGCCCTGCATACGGTCTATTATAGTTTTCATCGATTACTATTCTAGGTTAAAGAACAAGTTTCTTTGGTATCTTTTCGTGTAAAATGGGTTTTTGTGTGATAGAAAAAAGAAGGTGATATTGCTGTGAGGGCTGCGGGGTTATTTGTGTTTGTGTAGGTGTAGGTTGTTGCGTTTTTTGATTATGATGTAGGCTGCGAAGCATGCGGATATTGCTGCAAGTCCACCTAGGGCGTATTCGGGGAGCACGAAGATTTTTATGCCCGTTTTTAGTGTGCGTGAGGTTTGTGATTCGCCATCGTCGAAGACGTTAAGGTGTATGTCGATATTGAATTGGCCCTGTGGCAAGAGGAATGAGGCTTCGAATCCTTGCACATGGTTAGGGTCTCCGTCGAATCCGGGATTTACCCACTCGAATGTTGAGTAAGTTCCGTCGACTACTTTTCGTCCGTCAATTTTTACCCATGCTTCATCGTTTTGTTTTAGTCCTGGAGAGCCTGGTTCAGCTAGTACTAGTATGTATACTGTGCCGGTGGCTACGTCATAGCGTAAGTAGGCTTTGGATTGCACGGTGAAATCGGATTTTCCTGCGCGGTACATATCTATGGATACGTCGTTGGTTAGGTCCCATTCGGTTATTTGTCCGTCTACTATTGCTGTTCCTTGCTTTGGCGTGAAAGAAGGTGTTGATGTGGGGTTGCTTGTTGGGCTGGTTGTTTGTACTGCAAAGTTTGCAGTTAAGGGTGCGCTGATGGAGCCTATTCCGCCGTTGACGTTTATCGTGAGTGGGTTGGTGTTTCCTGTTTGTCCTGCTCCGCTCCAGCCGCTAAATGTGTATCCTGCTGCTGGTTGGGCTGTAAAGGTTATTGTGGTTGCGGGAGGCACTTTGAAATTTGCGGTTGTGCCTTCAGCGACTGTTCCTGTACCAGTGCCCTTCGGTTCATATGTTATGGTTCCGCCCGTATTTGCGTGTACATAGACGTCTTTTTGTGGGGCAGCATTTGCAGTCTGGCTGTTTAGGGCGATAAAAATCACTGCTGATATCACTAACGTGATTGCAAGTAGCCGGACTAGGGGTTTGGTTGTTAGATTCATTGTATTTCTTCTCCTTTCAAGACAACTGCATTAATAATGGGGCTGCAACGTACCTAAGCCCTATACCCATTTTTATGGAGGTATGGAAAACAGGCACATACTTTCTAAAACGGTCAAGCGCGCTTTTCAGGGCTTGCCGAGAATATTCTACGGTTTCATGGACGGCAATGCAAACATGCTGCATAGGCGTAGCAGAAAAGGACTTAGGGAATGTCGTTAGATTATCTGCTAAATAGGCATTATGGCTGCTCAAACGCTTGGAGCCGTTTTGAATTTTATTGCAGCACACTATCATCAACCAATTGCTTTACCGTGATTTACCTATAAGCAAGCTTCCGCGGCGAAAATATTCCCAAATCCGCAATATGCGACATCACCTGTGCAGCCTTACTCGCGAGGCACTGTAGAAGTGCGCAGCCGCTGCCAGACATAAAAGAGAAAAGGAACCGTGAAGTGATGCTTGCTTGTCTTTGGCGTATTTATTGGCGGAAAAAGTTGAGGGGTATGCCAAATGGGGGTTTTTGCTGGTTGGGGTTGATCTGGTTTTTCCATGTGTAGATGGGGTTGTCGTCTTGGTTTCTGAGCTCTTTGGTGATGAGTCCGTTGTTTTCTGCTTCGGTGAGCTTCTGTTCGATTTGCTCTTCTGAGGTTTCTGTGCCGGTGATTTTTTGGAGTTCGGCTGTGATGCCTTTGGTTGTTGGCTGCTGGTTTTTGTTTGCGTTAATGACTGCGGTTAATAGTTGCTGGTTGGCTGTGGGGAGCTTGCGATATAGCGTTAGGAGGGCAGATTTTTCTTGGTTGCCCAGATAGAGCATGTAGACTATGAGTGCTGTCAGCGCCGCGATGGTTGCGGCTGCTAGGGTTAGGCCGTTTTGGCTTATTGCCAGCGCGATGGTGGTCCAGGTCTTTATGGGCTGCCAGTACTCGTTGATTGCTACGGCGAAGTGCAGCATGTACTCTTCGGCTTCAGGCACATCTGCCGGTGTAGCAGGATAAGTGATCAGGCTCATTTTGATGTTTTTTGTCTGCGTTGTGCCATTTACGTTGAAGGTCGCAGTGGTGTACCAGTAGAGAACGGCTTGCGTCTGATTAGTGGTCTTATATTGGAAGGCGAAATACCGCCCAGCAATAGGCGGGTTCTCCTGAAGCTGAATGTCTCTTAAATCGATCTGGTTGACTGTTGCCTGCTGTCCCTGGCTCAATGGGTAGTTGATGAGGCAGGTTTCCCATCGGTGTAAAGCTGACAGGCCTTCGGCGATTTCGATGCCTACCCACACCGTCTGCTTAGACTTATTCAGAGAGCTGTAGGCATAGATTAAGGAGGCTTCCTGGTGGGATATCTGTTCGAAGGCGGTGTCGCGGTATACGTAGTTTAGCTGGTAGTTGGTCATGTTGGGTAAAAACGCTGTTGAAGTGTTTACCTGTGGGCCGGAAGGCGTTTCAATTAGCACTTGAGCAGGTCCTTGCGTTAATGCAAACACTGGTGCCTGTATGGAGAGAAGCATGACTACGGCTACGATTATGGCTGCAATTTTGGCAAGGTCAAATTTGCCTATCTTTACGTGGGGGTATTGCAGGAGCTTTCCGCAGTCTGCGCATAGCGTCTTTGTTGGGTTTTGTGGTGTTGGGGTGCAGGCTATGCAGGGTGGTGTTTGGGGGGGTTTTTTGAAGGCTTTTTCGTTTATGCCCAGGAGGATTAGTGTGCCTGCGAACATGAGTACTGTTGCGCCTATTGTGTGGAAGATTTCTAGGGCTAGTTCGTTGCCCCAGTTGTATCCTATGGCTAGGACTGTTGAGATGCGGATGATGTTTAGGATGATGATTAGGGGTATGCCCATGATGAGTAGCGCTAGTTTCTGGTGGGGTTTGCCGCGGCTGATGTAGGCTATGAATAGGGCGAATATGGTGAAGCCGATTATACTGTAGATTCCTGAGCAGGCTACGTCGACGCTGAAGTTCATGGTGCCGTGTTGGGGACTGGTGAGTGTGATTAGGGGGCTGCCGTAATTATCTGATAGCGTTGCGGTCATGCCGAGCAGGTTTACGAGTCCGTTTGAGGCTATGGCTGCGATATTAGAAAGCGCTGAGCCTACGCTGTAGAGGAATTCGGCGGGTGGGGGTGTGAGGAAGAACAGGAACGCGATGGGGAAGATGAGTTGTTTTAGGGTTTTGGTGTTGAATAGTATGAGGGTTAGCCCTGTTGCCATTATGGGCAGGGTGATCATGTGGTATTCTAGGGGTGTGAAGGTGTATGATCCGTACCAGTAAATTATGATGGCTGTTGCGCAGGTTAGGGTGCCTGCTATGGTGGCGAAGTGCTTCTTGATTGTGTCCCTGCTTGTTTGTGTGGTTTCCTGGAGTGTGGCTTTGATCATTTTTCGTCTTCTGTATAGCAGATAGGTGAATAGGAAGGGGATGGCGAGTATGTGGAACGTGGCTTCGTCTGTTAGTGCGCCCCGGATTACTATGTTTAGGTCCTGGGCATATAATGCGATTATGGCTATGGTTATGGCTGCGAGCTTTATTGCTACTGCTATCCGCTGCTGCCCTTTGCTTTGGGCCAGGTTCGCGGCTGCCGCGTTAAGTTTCTGCATATTCAACCCCTGATGTTGGTTTATTTTAGCGGGCAGGCAGGATATATGCTTTGTTTCGTTTTTCGTTTCTTGTTTTGTTTTTTTGTTTGTTGCAATGGCTGTGTGGGTGGCGGTGTTGTTGCATCTTTGACTTTCTGGGCTTGCTTTGGGCTGGTTTTCTGTTTTGGGCTTGTTTTGGAGGTTTTGGTTGTTGCAACTTTGACCTGCTGTGTTGCATCTTTCGTTGATTCGCGCATGTTGAGCGTTCGGGATCTGTTTTGGTTGCTTTATCGATGTGGGCTTTTTTCTCGCGTTGTGGTGTTGGGTTGTGGTTGTATGTGGATGCTGCGCCCATGCCTGTCTACTGTGGTTTCGGCTGCCTGCACCGGCAGCGCCCGGCTGGTTAGGTCCAGAGCCAAATGTCGAGTTCCTGATTTTTCGCTTGGGCAGCTTCGCAGAAGCGCATGCGGAAATGCAGGCGAGGGATCAGACTTTAAGCTGCGGGACCCTTTGCAGGATTCGAAACGAACGGCGTCGCGTAGACAGAAGGGCAAGGGGTTTCTTTGGTTTCGCGCGGGCAGCCGAGAGCTACGTTTGCAGTCAAGGTTGCCAAAGCAGCCATGCCCGAAAGTCAGTCGGAGGGGGCGGCCAGCTGGGTTAAGAGTTATATGCTTGCATCCCAATTTTTCGCTAGGGAACTGATTGACCCAAGCAGACATTAATAAAGCCCATTCGGAAATACGGCGCATTAGATCAGAGCTAAAAGCCATAGAAAAAACCCTTGAAAACCTAGCACAGTCACCGCTACCGCAAGAAAAAGCAGACCCCCAAGAAATCAAAGAGCTAAAAACCCTACAACGCGAATCAGAAGCCGGAGAACACGTCAACTTAGAAGAAACGCTAAAAAAGCACGGAGCAAAAAAACGCGCCTAACCACCGCACACTCAGCCTCGCAAAGCTGAAAAGCCCTAAGATAACATAGATGAAAAATCAAAACGCCGCCTACTCGAAAACCTTTTGTGTACTTGAAGGATTTTCCAGAATTCGAAACGAAACGGCATCGCGTAGATAGAAGGACAGGAAAGCTTCTGCAGGCTGCAATCAGGAAACTAGAACCATATTCGCAGTCAACAAAACCGCCAAAACAATTACCACCTAAAATCAGCCGAAGAGAAGCAGCCTACGAATAAAAAATTCAAGACCGCCCCTATAAAAGGGTCCGCCGGGTTTTTGGCGTGTCTGCCTGTGTGCTTTTTTGAGTTGCCGGTTGTGGGTGTTTTGGCGAAATAATTTGCCATTGTGCGCCCGGAGGTACGGTTTTGGGCTGCTGTGTGCGGGTGTTTTGTGGTGTGTGCTGGCGGGTTTAGCGGTGCGGTCTGTGGGCGTTTGCAGGTCCGGGTTTTGGTGTTCTGCGACTGATGGCTGCGGCGGCGGGGTGTCGTCGGGGTCCGCGCGTGGGCGTTGGCTGCTGTTGCTTGTTTGGCTGGTTGTCGGTCGGGTGGCGAGCCGCAAGGCGATAAATACCCTCAGCATGTCCCATTTACCCACCAACTTAGGAGAGAAAGTAACTTGCCCAAAAAATTTGCGATTAATAGATCAAAATCTGGCCGTGGGCTGCTGGTAGCCGCCCTGACCGCTGCGTTGGCGCTTAGCATGTTTTTTGTTGCTGCGCCTGTGGTTCGTGCTGCGGAGTACGACACCTACCTGTACATTACCGCTGCCCCCAACCCGGTCGGCGTCAACCAGCAGTTGTCGATTACGGCGATTATGCCGAATGTTCCGCCGCGCCAGTACCCCGTCGAGTCCCCCCGGTACGGCTACTGGGAAAACCTAACCCTGACGATCACGAAGCCTGATGGCACCACCGAGACCCGGGGCCCCTACCGGACCGCTGAGGCCGGAACCGGCTGGGCACCCTACACCCCCACCTCTGTCGGCACCTATAAGTTCCAGTGGAGCTTCCCCGGGCAGGCCATCGAAGTCGGACCTAACGCAGGCGACTACTATAAGCCGAGCACCAGCGCCGTCTTCTCGGTAACGGTGCAGCAAGACCCGGTCCTGCCTACCCCTGACCAGCCAGTCTCCGACGATTACTGGGCCACCCCCATCTATGGCGAGAACCGTGCCTGGAGCGCTGTCGCTGGCAACTGGCTTAGCGGCCAGAACTACCGCAACGACGGCGTGAGCGGAGACGGCTATAACCCCTACACGCAGGCGCCTGGCAGCGCTCACATTCTGTGGACTAAGCAGGAGATGTTCGGCGGCATAGCCTCAGGCGAAACCGGATCCAACTCCGCCTACACCGGCAGAAGGCCAGCTGAGAAGTTCAGCCCGCCCATAATCATCGGCGGAAGGCTCTACTACAACGAGCCCACCTTCGTCGGCACCTTCGGCGCCGCATCCTACAACGGCTTCAAATGCGTCGACCTGTATACCGGCGAGACTATCTGGACTACTGCGCCCCACGAGGACCAATACATCACTTGCGGCCAAGTATTCTATCACTATTCGACCGCCCAGGAGTCCGTGACTATGTACCTTTGGGAGACTGACGGCTCCGAATGGTCCATGTATGACGCCTGGACCGGCAGATGGATCCTTAACATAACCGGCGTGCCAAGCGGAACCAACTACTTTGGTCCCCACGGCGAAATCCTACGCTACACCCTCAACACTAGGGACAACACCCTTTCGATGTGGAACTCAACTAAAGTGCTGCTCACAAGAATCCGCGCAATCGGCGTGGCCATCGACTGGACCCCAGTAATAGGCGTATACAACTACTCCGACGGCATCCAATGGAACGTATCAATACCCGACGTAGCAGGCAGCCAATCTATCCGCGTAGTCACCCCTGACCTGATAATTGCGTCAAACTTCTTCCCCATAACCGAAACGCAGCCGAACGTGATCCGGCAAGATATGGCCTACGACATTAGCCAGGCGCCTGAAAACGTGCGCATGCTCTGGATAGCCAACCGAACCGTATTCGACGAAAGCGACCCCATACTCGGATATGAGAACGGCATCTACGTCGCATACGCCAGGGAAAAGCTGCAGTGGTTTGGCTACAACGCCTACACTGGCGTGCAGATTTGGGCAGCTGAGCCTTTCGATACCGCCTTTAGCATCTATTCAGGCATTAATCCGGACAAGAAGGTGATCGCCAACGGCGTGCTCTACAACACCGGCTACGATGGCATGGTGCGCGCATTGAACATGTCCACTGGTGAATTGCTCTGGGAATGGTATACTGGCAGCGCAGGCGTAGATAGCCCCTATGGCGGATGGGCAATACAGGGAAGCTACACAGGCCCACGGTTCGCTGACGGCAAATTCTTCGGCATCAACGGCGAGCACACCCCAATGGCTACCCCATGGGTCGGCGGAAAAGTATACGCAATAGACGGCGCCACAGGCCAAGAAGTATGGAGCATCTCAGGAACCCAAGCTGAAGCCGCAGCCTCCGCAATCGCATACGGCAAACTCGTATACCTGAACGGCTACGATGGAAAAATCTACTGCTTTGGAAAAGGCAAATCAGCACTCACCGTTTCAGCACCCCAAATTGCTCTACCCAAAGGAACTGCAGCGCTAATAACCGGCACCATAACTGACCAATCGCCAGCCCAGCCAGGCACCCCAGCCATCTCCGACGAAAGCATGACTGCCTGGATGGAGTACCTGCACATGCAAAAGCCAAAGCCAACCAACGCAACCGGGGTCCCCATAACCTTAGTAGCTGTCGACGCTAGCGGCGGCGTAACTGAACTCGGCACCACGACCAGCGACATGTATGGCAACTATGCCTTAGCTTGGACCCCGCCCGCAGAAGGCACCTACCAAATCATCGCAAACTTTGAAGGCACCAACTCCTATGGCAGCTCCTCAGCCTCAACCTACCTGATTGTCGGCGCAGCATCAGCACAACCTACCACACCAACCACTACTACCCCAACCCAAACAACCACTCCAACCCAAGCAGCTGCCCCAACTCAAGAACCAACCCCAACAACGACAGCTACTGCGACACCCTCAGCAGCGCCCCCAGGCACCACCTTCCCCATTGACACCTTACTTATCGCAGGCGTAGCAGTCATCATCATTGCAGTCGTAGCAGCCGCAGCAGTACTACTAAGAAAACGAAGATAAAATAAATTAAAAAACCAACCACCCTTCCTCCTTTCTTTTTTATAAAGAAGCGTCGTGGAGAAAATCGGGCTGAGAGGGCTTTGGCGGATAAACTCATAGCAGCTCAGTGGCTAAGGGGTTTATTCTTTCTCTCCCATCTCTCCCCAGTATGGTTGACCAAAGCCCCAGCAAACCCACAACGCATAAGCTAAAATTTTTTTGGCACCTTTTTAGTCAAGGAAAGCATCCAGCTGCATTCTATTAGTATATATGCTTTTTTCGGTCGGTGACCGAGCAAATAGATGATAAATACTCACAGCAACGTTTCATATTATATTATAACTTGTGGAGAAAATGTCAAATGTTTAACTTTTTAAATGGTGCAAGGACAAAAATTGGCACACCGAAAATTGCAATTGCCTTAATTCTGCTGCTAGCTGCAACCTCAGTCTTAATAACTATGCCGACTGCTAAGGCTGATGATATTCCTACTTTTGCTTTTATTGCTGTGGCGCCTAATCCTTCTGGTGTAAATCAGCCTGTGACTGTGGCCATGTGGCTTAGCATGACGCCGATTACTGCCTCAGGATTGGAAGGCGACAGATGGACCTTCAACGTAGACGTGACCAAAACTGATGGAACCACTCAAAAATTAGGAACATACACTTCTGACGCAGTAGGCTCCGCATACACTACCTTTACACCAACAGAGATCGGTACCTACACATTCCAAATGAGCTTCCCCGGGCAACACATAACCGGATGGGATAGCTATCGCACAAGGCAAATAGATAACTACTATCAACCCAGCACAAGCAAACCAGCAACTCTAGTTGTGCAACAAGAACAAATCGAGCCTTGGGAGGAAACTCCGCTTCCCACTGGACCTTGGAGCCGCCCAATAAACTCTGAAAACCGGGAATGGAGCCAAATATCAGGAAACTGGCTACAATTCAACTATAACGCATCATTCGCGACCAGATTTGGCCACGGTGGCGGCTTTAACCCCTACACTACAGCACCAAACTCAGCACACATTGTATGGACAAAACCCCTAGACTTTGGCGGCATAGTCGGCGGCGAATACGGCAGCGTAAGCTACTATACAGGACAATCATATGAAAACAAATGGCAATCCCCAATAATCATCAATGGTCGACTCTTCTACAACCAACGCCTAGGCTCCTCAGCATACTATGGTGCTGTATGTGTCGATCTGCGTACAGGAGAAGAAATCTGGCGAAAAGCGAACATGAGCATAAATACAGGGCAAGTCCTCGACTATGAAACATTCAATCAGCACGGCGCCATACCCTATCTCTGGACCACAACAGGCAACGTATGGAAGATGTATGATGCCTTCACAGGCGAACTAATACTAACCGTAGAAAACTTGCCACAAGGAACAGCAGGCATGTTTTCGCCAATCAGCTCAGCTACCATAATAGGTGAAGATGGCTCATTAATCATCTACATGCTCGACGGCACAAATAACTGGCTATCCCGCTGGAACTCTACAACAGCAATATCACCGCCTACCTCGGCAGCGTGGGGCGTAGGCCAATGGAGACCTCCATTTGGTGGAAAAGTTAACTGGACTGACGGATTAGAATGGAACGTCACCATACCTGATGTACCAGGGACACAAAGCATTACCAGAGTCGGCTCAGACATAATACTAGCAACATCACATATCAAAACAACGCCTCCAACCGTAGTGCACATCGGCTACGACATGAAAACGGGTCAACAACTATGGATGCATAACAGAACCAACCAATATGACTCTGAAACCACAACATTCAACTTTGGCCTACTTCTGAACGGAGTCTACACTGAATATATCAAAGAAAAAATGCAATGGGTCGGATATAGCGCTACAACTGGGGAACAACTTTGGGAAAGCGACTCCTATGACACCAGCGCATGGGGCATGTACATGACCACAATCGGAGCTTACTCATGTATGGCATACGATAAATTCTACGCTACAGCATACGACGGATGCGTACACTGCTTTGACCTCAATGATGGCAAAGAACTATGGACCTACTACGTAGGCAGCAGCGGACTAGAAACCGTCTACGGTACATGGCCACTATGGGGCTCAATTATTGCAGCCGACCATAAAATCTACGCAACTACCGGAGAACACTCACCAAGCACACCTCTTCCAAGAGGTGAGGCACTTCACTGCATCAACGCAGATACAGGACAAGGTGTGTGGAGTATATCTGGAATGTTCGAAGGCTTAGGCGTTGCAGACGGCTATCTAGTAGGATTCAACGGCTACGACAACCAGCTCTACTGCTTTGGCAAAGGACCAACCCAGCTCACAGTAGAAGCACCACTTACAAGTGTAGCTAAAGGACAGGGCATGATAATCCAAGGTAAAATCATTGATACGTCTGCAGGTGCAAAAGCCAAAGTAGAAAGCGGCGAATTCAACATCATCCCAGCCATCTCCGACAAAGACCAAACCGCCTGGATGGAACATATCTACATGCAAAAACCCCTACCAGAAGATGTAACCGGCGTACCAATCACCATCTATGCAACCGATGCAAACGGCAACACTGAACAGATTGCCACAGTCACCAGCGATGCAAGTGGCTTATACTACTACAAATGGGTACCTTCTCAAGAAGGCGTATACAAGATCACCGCTGTCTTTGACGGCTCCGAATCATACTGGGCATCTAGTGCAACTACCGCAATCACAATTGACCAAGCAGCATCAGCACCAATAACTCCAACTCAACCGACACAACCAGTCATTTCCCCAACCCCAGCAGTTGAACCTGAAAGCGGCACCCCGACAGAAACCTTGCTAATACTTGGAGCATCGATAATCATCATCGCAATCATCGTACCAACCGCAATACTACTAAAAAGACGAAAATAAAATAAATACAAAAACCAGCCACCTTTCCCTTTTTTCTTTTTAAAAAAGCGTCATGGAGAAAACCGGGCTGAGAGGGCTTTGGCGGTTAAACTCTCCATATTGTGGTAGCAGCAAAAGGGTTAACATATCTTCTCTCCTCTCGTTCGTTCGCCAAAGCCCCAGCAAACCCACAACAACACATAAACCAAGACAATTTGTGCACACCCCTCCTAAAAGAATAGATTTAGAAGAATCCTGCGCGCCACTTTGTCCAGAAAATGATTAATTCTCTTTTTTGGTTTTTGAGGTGTTTTTTATTTTTCTTTTTTGCTACCATGCTGTTGTTGTATGTGCCTTTGCGAGTGTTTTTTGTTATAGTGGAGTATAATTTGGAATTACTTAAGTGTAATAAATGGCTTTATTTTCTTTGAGGATTTGGTCATGGTTGGGTGCTTGACGAAGACAAGAAAAGTGGGCGGTTCATTAGTAGTTACGCTGCCTAAAGAGCTTGTAGAAACTCTGAACATAAAGGAAAATCAATGCGTTGAGATAACAGTGAAGAAATGCAGGAAAAATGGTTTTGGCATCTTCAAAGGCATGTCTTCATTCACATCAGAAGATGAGATGAAAGGGCAACTTGAATAAGTACATAGTCGATGCTTGGGCTTGGATAGAGTACTTCAAAGGCACCCAGCAGGGCGCAAAACTAAACGATATCATAGAGGACCCCAGCACCGAGCTATATACATGCGCAATTACTGTTGCTGAAATAATCAGCAAAGCCGCAAGAGAAAACCGCGATGTTGAGGCAGCATATGACATCCTTCTGAGCAATTCTCAAATTATAAAGCTAGATGAGCAAATTTCTAAGCAGGCTGGTCTTTTACACTTTAAGATGCGACAAACCATCAAAGATTTTGGCATCGCTGACGCGTTTATACTAGCTGCTGCAAATAAGCTTAAAGCAAAAATTATCACTGGAGACCCACATTTCAAAGACACAAAAAACGCCATCATGATAAAATAAAACCATTACAAAAACATCACAAAAGATGACCAAGAATAACTCCATTTTTTGTGATGTCGAAAAGCTTTATTTGTATAATTTATATTATACTAATTTGAATTATACAGGTGATTGCTTTGTTTGTCGACAGGAATGTGGAGCTGGAAGAGCTTAGAAGACTTCTTGTCAGTGATGGTTTTGGCTTTGCTGTTCTATATGGAAGAAGGCGCATAGGAAAAACGAGGCTAGTTTTAGAAGCCCTCAAAGAAAAAAACCACATATACTATCTTGCCGTTGAAGGCGAGAATTTGAGGCATTTTTCTGGAGCTATTGCTCAAAAGTTTCCTAATGCAAAGGACTTTAAAGAGGACTGGGAAGTTCTTCTTAACTTTTTAAAAGATAATGTTGAAGTTTTAGTAATTGATGAATTTCAGAATCTAGTAAAAGAAGATAAGTCTGTGCTTTCGCTATTTCAACGCGCTATTGATACAAGCCTTAAGGGTAGCAATTTAAAGCTAATTGCCCTCGGATCGTCAGTTTCAATGATTAGTTCAGTACTTTTGCAATATCGAAGCCCACTTTATGGCAGAAGAACTTATACTAAAAAAGTCACGGCGATGAGCTATCTTAACATAAAAGGTTTTTTCCCAAGTGCAAGTGCTCAAGAGCTTGCCGAGATTTATGGCTTTGCTGACGGGATACCTTACTATCTTGAAAAAATCCGTTTGCCCTTCTGGGCATGGCTTGACACCGAATTGCATAGCGCTTCGTTTGTAAAAGATGAACTGGACTTTATGCTTAGATACGAGTTTGAAGACCTTAGCACCTATAAAACAATACTAGAAGCTATAGCAAAAGGTAAAACTAGAGTTTCAGAAATAAAAGATTACGCTCGAATACAAAGAACTGACCTTAGCCCCTACTTAGCCAAGCTTATCAATACTGGTTTTATACGCAGAGAATTACCCTTAACTGAACCAGCAACTTCAAAGATGGGCAGATATTATATTGAAGACCAGTTTGTTGCATTTTGGTTCAGGTTCATTTACCCAAATCTTAGCGATATTGAAGCAGGCATCTACACAGCTAATCACATAAGAAACGGGTATTCGCAGTATATGGGCTACGTTTTTGAGAAAATTTGCAAACAGGCACTTATTGAATTGATAAAACAACACAGATTTAGCTATACTAAGGTAGGAAAATGGTGGCACAAAGACTGCGAAATTGACCTAGTAGCATTAGATATAGAGAGAAAAGAAATTCTTTTTGTCGAATGCAAATGGCAAGAGAACGTAAATGCTAACAAAGTCCTTGCTAACCTAAAAGAAAAAGCGCGCAACGTAATTTGGAATAACCAAAATAGAAAAGAAAAATACGTCATATTTGCAAGGTCTTTTGAAGAAAAACAAGAAAGCAAAGGTACGCTTCTGCTAGATTTAAAGGATATTGAAAAAATGTTTTTTTAAAACCCTTTACAATGTCAGCGCGTGTGCTAATGCCCTTCTACCAAGTGTGCTGCAAAAATTTTTTGTCTGATCCCATCCTTGGAGGTGTCCTATCCTTTACCCTTTTTTTCTAAACTAGCCAGCATGGGCGAATAGGTGTGGTGATGGTTTGCGCTGTTCATCGATAGCACCCAAATCCGCTCTATTTGGTGTCAAAGTACTAAAGTGTCTTTTCCTACTATTCTTCTTGTGGATGATTATGACGGTTACTGTGAAGATTGAGGCTGAGAAGAAGGCAGAAGTAGATCGCTTTGTAGCTTCGCTTATGCTTCAGGAGAACAGTAAAATTACATTGCAAGAAGAGTTAGGTCTTATGATTGATTATGCGCTTGAAAACCAGGAGGAAGTTATTAAAAAGCTCAAAGAGCTGCCCTCACTTACAGAAGATCCCGTATGGAAAGTGCTAAAAAAACCAAAGCACTGGAGTTTAAAGGATGCTTCACAGAAAATAGATGAAACACTATATGGGTGCTAATGCAGTTGTCAATTTTTGTGTAGAAAAAGAAGAGGGAAAATGAAGGTTATAAAAAAGAGGGGTGGGTTTTGTTTCTCTTTGTTGTTGGGTTATCTGGTTACTTTGTAGGGGCGCATCATTTCGTTGTCTTCGTGGTCTAGTATGTGGCAGTGCCAGACGTAGCCTGGTCCTTGGGTGGGGTTGAATGGGAATAGGTTTTCGCCAGCGTGTGGGGCTTTGTAGCCTGTTGTTGGTGCTGAGTTTGGTGCAAATCGGGCTCGTATTATTGTAATGTAGCCAGGCGGAGCTATGACTGTGTCTTTCCAGCCTTTCTCTTCAGCGCCGACAAACTCAATTGGACCTGTCAGATAATCAGATACAGGCAAGGTTTTAGGCACTACGTCATTGGGTAAAGGTGGCATTCCGTTAAGCGCTATCCAGTCTTGTTCATATCTTGCAGCGTCAAAGGGTATGCGTCCGATGGCTTGGAAAGTTACTAGATGCAGGTGTATGGGGTGTGCGTCTGCTGTTGGGTTGACAAGCCACCAGTCTTCAGTTGTGCCTACTTTGGGTGTTTCCGTGATGTCAGCCATCCATTTTTGTCCATTTAGGAATACGCCTAAGGGTCCATTTTCACCCATCTCTTCAAAGAATGGCAGTATTCTGCGCTTTGCTACGTCAGTTAGTGTGGGGTAGGAGCCTTTCAGAGTCGGGTTCAGTATGTATGGAAGCGGTTTTGCGTCAAAGCCATGGTTGCGTTTTACGGTGAATTGCATTATCTGTCCTGTGGTTTCAGGGTCTACTGGGTCACCGTCTGGAAACGGGGCATTTGCATTGTTATTCATTATGACTTTAGTTCCTGGCGATAGTTTTGAGAAGTCAACCAGTATATCTGCGCGTTGTCCGGGAGCGATGAGAAGTGATTCGAGTTTGACTGCGGATCTAAGGTAGCCGCCATCCGTGCCAATCTGGACAAACGGCACTAGCTGCCCAGTTGTAGTGTCAGTTAGCGTGATGTTGTAGAATCGTGCGTTGGATCCGTCAAGTACTCTGAACCGGTATTGGCCTCTGTCTACGTCAAGGTTTGGCCAGACTTTGCCGTTGACCATGATTGTGTTGCCGAAGAATTCTGGTTGCCAGTATGGGTGATCCATGGGGTTTATTCCTTGGCTGGGGAACCACATAGACCCATCAACATTGAAGGAGCGGTCTTGTATTGCTAAGGGAACTTCGTATTTCCCACTGGGCAGTTTGCATGCTAAGTCATCATTTTTGTCCCGTAATAGGTAGAATCCTGCTAGCCCCGACATCACGTTTATTCTGGTTATTCCCAGAGCGTGGTCATGATACCAGAGTGTTGTTGGCAATTGTTCGTTAGGATAATAGTAGACAGCAGAGTTTGCCGACGTAGATTTTACTGTTGAGTATGCCGGTCCATGCTGTCCGTTAGCGGTAAACCAGGCATCTGGGTGACCATCTGAGGTTGATTTAACTTCTGCACCATGCACGTGTGTAACCAAGGGAACTGGGCTTTGTGCTTCTGCAAATCCTGGCGGGAAGGTTGGCCATGGCATCGGAGGCATCATAGGCATGTTATTTGGGTTAGCCCAGTGTAAAGTTGGGTCAACAGCAAAGAAATGCGGGCTTTTCACATAGTTGTTCCATTTTACCTGCATTGGGATTCCGCGTATGGCTTCAAAGCTTGGTCCAGGGGAATTACGCACATATCCTAAGTATTTGCCGGTCACTGCGTCTTTTGCATAGCCACCATAACCCCAAACTAGCGTCTTGGGGAAGCCGTCAGGCAAAATTTGTTGATAAAATTCAGACATGCTTATACTGTATTCTTGGCGAATAATCCTTCCACATGAGTCTTTAACGTTTTCAGCAACATATACAGGCGGGATAACTAGCTGGTTTACAAATTTCGGTATAGTCATAGGGTCTAGGGTTGATTCATCAACCATAGGGGGCATCTGAGCAAGGCTTGGCAGCATAAAAGACGAAGAAAGCATAGCGACAACAGACAAAACTACAAATATAGACAATAAAAATTTATTTTTCATCTTCTAACCTCTAAAGAGGAACAATAGAAACGCTCGCCTGCCTGAACAAAAACATTTGTGGTTGCTTGATTGCAACAATAAAGGTTAACCTATAAGTGCACCTGTTTGGGTCAGGTTTGATTGCATTGTATGCAGTATGAACATTTGAGCGTGATACATTCGATTTTGCTCTTTTTCTGCAGTGATAGCAAATGGGTTTGATGTTTGATATGGGTTTGAATTGTTGCACAAAACGCAATCAATAAAATAAAAGACATAATTTTTTCTTGATAATTTATTATTGCCCTTCCGCTTCGTAGAAAAAGCTCGGAGCATTTGGCATTTATTTTTTCAGATCTATCTGCATTGTTGTTTTTTGTATTCGTTTAATGTTTGTTTGGCGATTTCTTCGTAGGTTATGATTGGTTGGTATCCGAGCTGGGTTTTGGCTTTTGTGATGTTAAAGCTTCGGTTGGCCGTCATCTTTTCAATGTACTCTTTAAATGGGCGGGGCTCTTGTTTACGCCGCTTCATCTTCCATGTTTGGTAGTTTGCTGCTGCTATCGCGAAGGTTTTTGGGATGTGCTTTCTTGGGGGTTCTACGTTGAGGTATTTTGCGAGAAGGGCAAGGCACTCATTTAGGGTCCTTGCTTCCTTGCCAGTTAAGATGTATACTTCGCCAAGTTCTCCATTTTCCTTTGCCAAAAGCAAGCCCGCAACTAAATCTGCTACATGAACCCACTGAATAAGATTCGTGCCCTTGCCCGGAATCTTCAACCTTCCTTGAACCATGCGGGAGATAACGTAGTCGTAACCTTCCATAAAGCCTGGTCCGGCAATATCTGCCGAGCGTATCACTATGCCGCCTTTCTTGCGCACAAGATTTTCTGCCTCCAGCTTTGTTCGGCCATAAAAGTCAGAAGGCTTACAAGGAGTTGTCTCATCAGCCGGAATTTTCTCGAGCTTTTTTCCCATAGCAGCAGTCGAACTAAGAAAGATAAACCTACGATTCTGGCTCACGTCTAGAAGGTTTTTTGTACCTACCACATTATCCCTAAACAACTCATCCTTAGAAGCCAGATAGTCAACATTAGCAGCCAAATGATATATTACATCAACACCCACCACCGCCTCTCTAAGCAGGGTTATATCGAAAAGGTCTGCGCGGAAAACTTCAGCCCTCTGGATTTCAGCGGGGTTTCTTGCCAGAATCCTTACCTCTTCACCTCTATTTACCAACGCCTCCACTAGATGCCTGCCTACTCTGCCTGTTGCGCCAGTAACAAGAATATTTCCCATAAATCCCTACAATATAGCGAGCCTTTTCTTAAATCAATTACCTAATATGGAGTTGGATTTGGAAAACTTTTTACGTTCAGTGTGTGAAAGAAGGGCACGTTATAAAATTAAGAGGGGCAGGGAGTTGGCTTAATAAGCGGATATTTCCGTTTTCGATGTATAATGGATGTATGGTCATGTTTTGTGCGAGCTCCTAAATTCAGTCTTGTTGTCGCCATTCTTGCTTACCTGTTCGATGACTTGTGATGTTAGAAGGTCTTCGATATGATTGGCTATCTCTTGGGCTTTTTTTGCATCCTTTTCTTGACTTGCGTGAACCTGCGCGTGCATCTTTATGATCCGAGCCATTTCATCACAATTGTGGACAATCAGAAATAATGCGCCACAATCATATGCAACATATTTTTTCTTATTAGACTCCTCCTCTTTACTTGTCATATACTCCAAAGGGTCCTTCAAGAATTATACCTCCCAAAGCACTTGAGCTCGATTACCTGAATACTATGGCTACTATTATATAAAATTGCTAATATATGGCAAAATTGCTCAAAAAAAGCAATTTTAGGTGTTTTAATTTCATTCTGCACAAATGCGCAGTTATCACTGGCCATTGTTAAAATGCTTAAAAGAAGAGGCTAAGAAAGAGCCTAATATTGGCGAAATTGCTGTTTAGTATCCGCCTGCTTCTATCGATTTTTTATAAACTCAATATTCACGATGTCGTAATCATATTTATTAATGTGATTCTAAGATAGAGCAGGAGAGGAAGGAGAAGAGTATAGTTCGCAAGGTTATCATTCCAGCCGCAGGCTTAGGAGCGAGCTTGTTTCCAGCTACAAAAGAACAACCAAAAGAGATGCTTCCAATATTCAGCATATCTGATAATGGCAATTCAATAGTTAAACCAATAGTGCAGGTGGTTTTTGAACAACTTCATGAAGTTGGAACTCGCGAATTCTGCTTTGTTGTTGGAAGAGGAAAACGAAGCATAGAAGATCATTTTACCCCAGATTCTAATTGCATAAAAACCCTCGAATATTATTGTAAAAATGGTTTGGCAAAAGATTTAAAAGTTTTTTACAGAAAACTTGAGACCTCAACTATTATGTGGGTTAACCAGCCAGAGCCTAAAGGTCTTGGGAATGCAGTTTTAATGGCTCAACCTTTTGTCCAAAATGAAAGTTGCTTAGTGCATGCAGGAGATAGCTGCATTATATCGAAGAATATGAATTACCTAAAGAAATTAATTAATGCCTATCATCGATTTAAGGCAGATGCAATGTTTCTTGTACTAGACATTGAAAACCCTAAACACTATGGCATCGTTGAAGGTAATGAAATTGAACCTGGAATAATCAAAGTTAAAGCACTAGTTGAAAAACCTGAAAAACCAAAAACAAACTTGGTAATAACGCCAATGTATGTTTTCCAGCCCATTATCTTTAAAGCACTAAAAACTGTAGCTCCAGATAAGAACGGAGAAATTCAGTTAACTGACGGCATTCAAAAACTTGTTGACTGGGGGTTAGAAGTCTATGCGCTTAAGCTAGATAAAAGCTACTCGCATTTAGATATTGGTAGTTCTGAAAGATATTGGGAAGCTCTAGAGTTATCTTATAAGCAGTTTTGTAGGAGGTCAATGTAATGATAGATGAAATAATTCATGAAGATATTAAGAGGATTAAAAGCATAGTTAAACCAGATTTCTTCACTGAGAAAGATGTGCTAGTAACAGGAGGTGCTGGTTTTATTGGTAGTTATCTTTGCGACCTTCTAATTGATTTTGGCGCTGATGTGACAGTTGTGGATAACTTATCTACTGGGCGCACAGAAAACATTGACCATCTAATACAAAATGAGCATTTTAAATTCATAAAATCTGATGTATGTAATTATAAAACAAATGAAAATTTTGACATTATTCTTCACATGGCTGCACATGCATCTCCTGATGAATATATGATTCACCCAATTGATACATTACAGATTAGCGCATTAGGTACCGAAAAGATGGCTGAACTAGCTAGAAAGAACGATGCCGTATTGCTATTTGCTTCAACATCTGAAGTCTACGGCAACGCAGAAGTCATACCCACACCTGAAAGCTACTGGGGCAAAGTCAACCCCATAGGACCAAGATCATGTTACGATGAAGGTAAAAGATACGCAGAAGCATTATTAATGGCCTACTGTAAGCAATATAGCTTAGATATCAAAGTGCCTAGAATATTCAATTCGTATGGTCCTCGCCTAAGGGAAGACGGGCATTATGGAAGGGCTATGTCACGATTTATAATGCAAGCATTAGCTGGAATGCCAATCACTATATACGGAAACGGAAAGCAAACCCGATCATTTTGTTACATAACTGACACAATAACGGGGCTATTACTGTTATTAACCAATGATAATAACAATGGTGAAGTAGTTAACATTGGAAATTGCTATGAATCAACTATTTTAGAACTTGCACAAAAGATTAAAGAAATTACCAAAAGCATATCACCCATAGAGTTCAATCCATTACCTAAAGATGATCCTAAAAGACGTTGCCCTAATACAGAAAAACTTGAACAACTTGTTGGGTGGAAACCAAATGTAAACTTTGAAGAAGGATTAATAAGAACTCTTCTGTGGTTTTCAAAAAATTTACAGAAATAGTAGTATCATTACGATTTTGCTTTACATGTTTAATGAATATTGAGCTTTTTCCAAAACGTCAATAGAAAAAAGGTTAAATTGGCTATAGGAATAAAACAACCAGCTTTTGATATTTAAGATTCTTGCAAAATTAGGAATTGAAAATAATGCTAATTATTGTATAGGCAACGGTTAATAAGAACATTAAACTAGTAGCCAATGCTGCATTTCGCAGTCTTTTCTTATTTATTGTGAGATTGGCAGTACCATCATAAGGCGAGACAATATCTGCGGTGATAACCAAGATTATTGCACTCACAGCCATTAATAAGCTGAGATCCGAGAGGCTGAAAGGCGGGATTTGCATATTTATCCCTCGAGTATTTTGTATTCAATATGTTTAGTTTTAGTCTTTTGGTTTCGAATTTCATTTTTGATAGTTACAGGCTTTCCTACAACCTTTGTTAAAGCGCAGGCGATAGCACTACTCAGAAGACAACCAATTTGTTTATGGGTTTTCGGTTGAGAATCCGTTCGCAGGCAAATTTCGTCAAATATACTCCCAGTTATTTCTACAATCACCAAATTGCCTTTAATATTGAATTCAATATTTTCGACGAGTTCCAACTCTTCTTCGAGTAGTTTTGAAATCGTAGTAAGTTGATTAAGTGCCATCTTTGTAAACGGAGTGCCAAGTTTTTGTTCAAATAATCTACAAAGTGCCATTCCAGGAGGTGTAATTAACACACCATCTCTCTTAGTAGTGAATAAGGTATCGGTAATTTCCTCTGGAGAAGGGACCCCAAATTTGGTATTTGTAGGAATTAGAACTAGACTGGATTCCGCATTTTTAAGATTTCTAGGTGGTAAATAAATCCCAGAAAAAGTTGTTCCAAATTCGGTTATTATGCGTTCGATATTGATTGCTGCTACTTCTGCTTCAGCATTAAACATCTTAATTGGCACATGTCTGGTTGGTGTTATGTAAAGAAGTATAGTACCCCAGAAGAACAAACCAACCCCAAGAAAAACAAGAAAAGAAGAAACATAAAAAGCAGAAACCACTATCAGAAATACGCCCATTACCAGCATAGACAGCGTAATAACATGATTTAAAGTCAATCGAATTCTCTTTTTATACAATTACCCACAATCTCCAATAGTCACGTTCTTCAACTATTACAATACATGTTTTAAATCATTTTGAGTTTGTGCACATAAAGGTATTAATAGTTTATTTTAACATACAATGACTTAATTATTAAATATTAACACATAATATTTATTACAACGAGATTGCTTTATTGCATAAACCTATTTCAACATAAAAAATTGCCAATTAAAGAAAAAGTTGATAAAATGGAAAAGACAAAAACCTGTTTGGTCTTTGCTTTGGTACTATGTTGTTTGTTATTTACATCCATGTCAAATGGGCTGATCACCACAAACGCCGAACTTGAGTCTTCAGGTTTCATACAAGAAGCTTTTACATCAATTCCAGAACTTAAAACAGCAATCGTAATATATGGAACGGAAGCCCTTACTACTGCTCAACAAGCAAATATAGCAAATAGTTTTGATTTGTTAATTACTGATACAGAGATGACACAAACTACATTGGCAGGCATAAAAGCAGCGAATCCGAATATTTTGATATTTATTTATCTGAACACCATTGCCACTCAGGAGTCCAATTCATTTTGGTCAATAGTGGATGCACATGAAAACTGGTTTATTCACGACAATTCTGGAAACCGTGTGATAAACACATATTGGGGAGGGTGGTATCTAATGAATCATACTTCAGGTTGGCGAGATTTTTATGTTCAATACTCAAATACCTTACTAAACAGCCCTTATGTTGATGGAATATTTGGCGACGATGTTATAAATGAAATTCGATGGACAATAACGGCAGGTGTTTTTTCAGATGCGATTACTAAAGCTACGTTGACAACTTCAGACTTCCCAAGTTCATACCTCGATAACTGGGAGAATGATACCGTTAATTTCCTTAATTATATTAAGAATAACATGGTTCTAGGTAAGCAATTTATAATCAACTCAGAAAGACGTACAACGGATGTTTATCTGATGGATACAAATGTTGACGGGAAAATGAGTGAGGGGTTTGCCGGAGCGATTACAGAAGATAAGGTAATAGAATCCATTAATGGTATGATCCTTGATTCTGCCACTGGAAAAATTTTCATAGCTGAAAACAACGCTGGATCGCCTACATCACCTACTTCTCGTTCTGCAGAATATTGCTATGCTGCAACACTTTTAGGAATTAATGGCAATAAATGTTATTTTGGATATAACTATGGATTTTATTATGGTTATGAACAAGGAGCTACTCACATGCCAGTTTTGGAGACAAAGTTGGGTTCTCCTTCTGGCGCTTATTACAAAAGCCAAGGAGTCTATATGAGAAACTTTACAAATGGCATAGTCTTACTTAACCCCTCAGATTCTTACTTCACGGTTAATCTCGGTGGCAATTATCAATTAGCGAATAGCAATAGCACAATCTTGAACATAAGTTTAAGTCCTTGGAGCGGGGTAATTCTTTTATCTCATCCATAAAAATATATTTCTTGAACATATGCAAAAATTAACTTTCACTTGAACGCTGTATTAAGCAATAGTTCTTGTTTTAAATAGTCACTTAGAATGTATCTACATCTGCGGAAGATATTCCCCACGAAGAGTAAAGACGAATATTTCCACTAAGAAGCCTAGAAGTCAGCGATCGAATTATCAATGGCGAACTTCCTCGCCGAAAATATCCACAGGATTTTAAAGCCCGTTCTACATTTGTATAATTAGTAACAGCTGCAACCAAAGGTAGTCCTATCTGTTTGGCGTAACGGGTTGCTTTAGACACAACTATCTCGAGAGCTCTAGTGTCAACACCCAAAACATCAACTACAGGTGTACATGTCGCCCAATCACTAATCCTTAAAACAGCACAAGCAGCCAATTTTCCGTCACGATAAGCCGAAAACCAAACATAATGACGTTGTGAGGCAGGATCAAACCGCCACTTGACCCACTCTTTGGACCGTTCAACTCGACAGATTTCAGACTCTTTGTCTCGAAATGTCGAATTAACCAATGATACTACTTCATCTTTGATTGGAGCTTCTACTCGAATTTCAATGCCACGAAAGTTACTATGACCAATTGGTAAAAAAGGAAGTCCTAATGACATAATTTGCCTAATTAGGCTGGGATAGGACGTAAATCCGTCGGATTTTAAAACGCGTACCCAATTAGGGATACTACCTACGTAATCCCAGTTTAACCTATTCACGAATCCATGGTACGAGTACTCGTTAGGAAAACCATATAGCACCTCAATTCCTTTATTTTTAGCAAGCGTCATACAGGCTTTTGCCAACAAAATAAACATACCTTGATTCCGGTAGCTAGGATGAGTCATAGTATCTAGGGATTGGGCACCCAGTACAACTTCATTGCCAAGACGAAGCCACATTGGCATAAGAGCAAACTGCCCAACTATCTTGTTTGAATCTTCAGCAACCATAACTATGCCCTGACCCGCAGGATTTTTATGAAATTTCCAGATTAAGACCTCTGAAGGAAGAGATTTGTGGTAGACCTCAACAAAGAGTTTTCGTATAGATTCTGCATCCTCTGGTTTATATTCTCTGATATACCATTTTGACAAATAGTTCCCTCAAATAAAATTGATTTTTTAATAGATCCGCATGCTCTACCGATAAATTTTAGCATATGCTTTTAGTTTAAGGTCTGATCCAAGTGATTGATCTTGAGTTTCATACATAAAGAACCCCTTTCCAGTTTTTTTTCCTAAATTACCTTCAGATACCATCTTTTCAAACAAGGGACAAATTTGAAACTTACCCACAAGTCTAGAATTTAACTCTTTCATAATACTTAGACACGTATCTATACCAATAAGATCTGCAAGAGCTAGTGGCCCCATTGGGTGATTCGCACCAAGCTTCATTGCAGAGTCAATTGCTTCAGCCGTAGCCACTTTTTCCATCAAAATAAATGCAGCTGTATTTATGGCAGGCATCAGGATTCTATTAACTACAAAGCCAGGCGAGTCTTTAACAACTAAAGGGAATTTACCAATTTTTTGTGCGAAAGTAACAACACTACTTACGGTCTCTCCAGAAGTTTGCGGTGATTCAATGACCTCAACGAGTTTCATGGCTGGAGCAGGATTGAAAAAGTGCATTCCAACCACTTTTTCCGGTCTATTAGTTGCTTTAGCGAGAGCGGATATGCTTAATGAAGAAGTATTAGATGCGAGAATGGTCTTTTGTTGGGACAAACGGTCTATTTTCCGAAATACATCTTTTTTTACTTCAAAATCTTCTATTACAGCTTCGATAATTAAATCGGCTGTTTTCACAGCATCTCTTAACGACGATGTACAATATATATGAGACAAAAGTAGGTCAGCCTCATCTCTGGTGAGAAAACGCCTATTTACAGCTTTTTCAACTCCTTGATGCAATCTTTCGAGACCTCCTTTTCTTTTTCTTGAGTATAGTGTAACTTCAAAACCTGAATTTCCAATTAACTGGGCTATGCCTGAACCCATAAGACCAGTACCAATGATCGCTATGTTTCTTATCTCCATAAAGCAGCACCGTATGCACAGTATTAAAAATAACCAAACAAAATCAGTCTAAAACTTCAATTTTTTTAAAACATGGATAAATATATATTAAAATTTTTTGAAAACGCCCTACAAGAAGACAAACATTATACTTCTTGATAGGCAGTCATTGTTAGTGACAAGGGGTCTATCGAATTCAACCATCTTTTTCTTTGGTTATCGATTTAAGAATCCAAAGTGTGCCAAGTCTCCAGATAATCCACAAAGTAGAATCTTGGTTCTATTCATATCTTCATAAGTACCAATTCTGCTCAGATTGTAAACACTATCTTTTGGACTAACAAGTTTTGGAGGCATACCAGGATGGACGGAGACAGCACAAACAAAGCCACTTTTTCTGACTAATTCAACTACCTCAGCATTAAAGTTGCCATTGGGATAAGAAAAAGCGGTGATTTGTTTACCAAGCTTTTCTTCAATATCTTTTTTAGATTGAATTATTTCATTTTTAGCAAGTTCTAAGGGCATGTTAATCAATATAGGATGGTTAACCGAGTGAGCTCCGAAAGTAATGCCTGCATTATCCATTTCTTTAATCTCGCTCCAAGAGAGGAAATATTTCTCGCCTAAATCAGGAGGTATCTCTACTTTACAGATGTTGATCAGTTTTTGTATTATAGAAATTCGTTGGTTATCAGGCATTTTTTTTAGTTTCTCACAAATTATTGATTTAACCTTGGTTTTTTCCAGTTCGGATTGAAGAGAATAGCTGCCAAGACCATTTAAGTTTAGTTTTTTGATGGAAGTGTTGTTCTCAATAATATATGCAACTTTATCCCACCAAAAGAGCTCGCTAGCACCGATATAACCAGTAGTAAGAAAGATAGTAGCTGGAATCTTGTATTTTCGAAGAATTGGATAAGCATATAGGTAGTTATCCTTATAACCATCATCAAAAGTTACTACTATAGCGTTTTTTGGAAAAGGTTCTCCTGACTTGATAAATTGAACTAGGTTATCTAGAGACAGGAGTTCGTAATTTTGAGCGAAATATTTCATTTGCATTTCAAAGTTCGCAGGACTTAACGACCCGAGACTCCAATTATCAACTTTTGGACAGACTCGGTGATATATTAAGATAGCCGCTTGAGATTTAACAAGCCGACTTCGCACCGAAGAATAGGCTTCCAGGAAGCCAATTCTATTCGCTACGCTCGCAACTAATCCATTTATTTCCATATAATTACTTTCCTAAAAGCAAGGAATACTTCTTCCTGACCTCGTTAAGCGCAATCTTATTGGTAATCGTTTTTGATATCAAGAACTTAATGAAGCCAACTTCAATTGGGTTAATGATGAATTCAAAACCTCATTCTTAAATTCATGATTTATTTACGTTGGAAATGTAATAGATCACTTTTCTTTTAGGATATATAGCTTTTAGAAATTTGTTATTTACGATAAGAAACTACAAGCAAACTCAATGTCAAAATAGCACATTAATTCGAATTATTAAGTATGTATGATTCGCCATTCGAGTAAATAATGGTTTGGTTTGAAATATAAGCACTTACCTGAAGGGGATCGTTAAGTAATAGGTCCGCGTTTCCAGAATAGTGACCAGCGGGACCAGGCATATTAATTAATAAATAATCATAGTATGGCTTGAGCATACTTTTATCTAGTGGATCGTAAGACAAAACCTTTAAAGAGAAACTTTCATTAGTCAACCCCACAATTTGGGTTGTGATAGGAAAAACGGCGGCGACCACCCCACGAGCGTTTTCCTCAGCGAAAATAATCATCTGTCTCTGATAAATTGTATTTACAATACCTACGTAACCTAATTGGATATTTGAAGGTAAATCTTTGTAAAGGACGTTCGCAGGTGGAACAAATGGCTGATACCCATAAAACTGAATAGTAGCTAAAAATAGTATCATAAAGAAAATAACTCCAACTATTAACTTTCTAATACGCGATTTTTTTCTAAGTATGCTAATGATAAATGTACTTGCAAAAATTGGAAACAGCAACTCTGCAATAAATAAAACCCTTCTGCCACCTACGTCGACAATGGTGCCTACTACCGCTAAAACAAGGAGAATAAAATAAAAAATCGCAAAAAACCTAGAAACTTGGTTTAATCTCTTTCGCATTAGGAACATAAGAAGTAAACCAGCAATTGTCAGAAGCAAGAAGAAAATATCAGCACCATAAAATACAACTAAGGAGACTATAGCTGCAAGTGGATTAGTTCGTAAAACTGAGAATGAACCAGTTCCAATACGTTCAGAAACAGGATTCGTGCCAGCCGGTAGCTCAACAGAAAATACCTGAACGATTGTTTCTAATGTTGCATTAGCTGCGAACATGAACCAAGCGAGAACTATCAAGATCAATACTAGTGCTTTCATATCAGATAAGAAAGAAGAAAACCCAAAACGTGGAAACCTTCTTAAAAGTAAAAGTATAAGAAAAACACCCGTAAGAATCATCGAACTAACAGAATGAGCGGCAGCCAAGACAATTATTGAAAACGCAAGAATTGGCCAGAAATACCGAGTGTTTTTTACATACATTAGGACTAGTATTGTTAAGATAATCTGAATAAACAAGCATCCAAAAAGACTACCGGAAACAACGTATTGTATATTGGAAATCGGAATTGCTGATATAAATAATGCATAACCAAGAAAAGTCGACTCTCCTTGTAATATATTCTTTGCCATTATGTAAATAAGAAGAGGAAAAAGAATTGACAAGAACACCGGGAGATATTTCATTAATGACGCGACTGGTACATTGGGAATCAACGAAGAAATTGAAATGTATAAATGCATTAGCGGGGAACTTGAATAAACTTGCTCTACAGTGGGCGAAGTCATAATATGTCCAGTTGTAACAACATGATTTGCCAAGGCTTGCTGAGCATTCTGATCGATCCAGGGACCTTGGAACCAGACATATTTTACCGTCGGAATTAACATAAAAACAGTTCGCCCAAGTACTGCAAGTGTAACACGCCGCAAGAGCCTTTTTTCAAAATAGAAGGCAAAAGTAAAAGTCACAATAAATAATACAAAGGGTACTTCCAATCCGTGAAGAATCCAACTGTCTTGATAATCCCTATTCATAGAATAAGCTGTTCCTATCAACACAATTATGGCAACAGCTAAGATTATTTTTGATACTAAAGAAATACTCAGTTTCATGCTGTAATACTTTCCAAAGTTGGTATGTGCTATACGCGTTTCAATTATTGAACTAGTACTGCAGGAATACTTAGATCTGAGGATAAAAATAAACTCGGTCAGATTTATCTTAAATATTTTTTCTATTCGAGCAACTTTATTTGAATTTGCAATCCATTAATCAGTTTAGGTTTACTATTGAAATCAAATAGAACACATTTTACCTTCGAGAAGCACGCGCTGGTTTGTCTCGGAAATTTTTTTGCCGTCATTTTTTGATGGGCTAAGAGCGCTCAGGCACAAGGAGTCGCTTATATTTAACATCTTCTAACCATCAACAAAATTAGCGCACGAATTTTAGGAATAAGGTAGCGCATTCAGATCTTGATCATTCCGAGACCTACGGTAAAGCGCATAACCGCTAGGTATTAGCTTGAGTTGCTTAATAATTAACACATTGAAGATACCGGCGGCTTTCTTGGCGACTTGCCCGCGCCCTCTTGGCGGCAGGCTTCTTTTAGAGCAAGTTCTATATCAGTTAGATCTAAACTTTGCAGAAAGGAACAAGAATAGATATTCTTGTTCCATAATAGACTTGATTAATCTATACAAATCAGCAAAAGAGGCCATTCAAATGATTTAGCATCGAACTGGCGCGTCCGTAATAACCACACATGCTATTTCATAATCCACTGTTTTATTCGATCCCTTCGAAGCAATAAAACTGAATTCTTTGAGCAATAATCAAATGTTAATTTACGGAGCTTACTACACCATAGGACGAGATCAGTCACATAAGTCTTGATAAACAGAGATATATCGTTCAGCAATTTTATCCCAGCTATAATCCATGATTGTTTTAGAGGCGCCTTGGACTATTTTCTCTCTTAAGGTGGAATCAGTATATAATTTAAGGATTGCAGTTGCAAGAGAAATAGCATCTTCGGACTTGAAAAGTAATGCATTTTCTCCGTTGCTTAGAATCTCTTGAAAACTTGCGATGTCGGAGGAAATAAAAGGTGTTCCTGAAGCCATTGCCTCAAGCATAGATATCGGAAATCCTTCGTGTCTAGATGGTAAAACGCAGAGTGTTGCAGATTTGTAATAATCTGGAATCTTGTAGTGAGGTACAGCGCCATGAAAAATAACATAATTTTCAAGATGTTTTTTCTTTATGTTAGGTCTAATATTCCAAAGTTCTGCACCGACAATATGAAGTTTTGCATCTGGGAGCAAATTTTTAATGATATTCATAGCTTCTAATAAAATATCAATTCCTTTAACCCAACAGATATGACCGATAAACAAGATAGCAGGATTACCACTTAGAAATACTTTAGAATTTCGTGTTTTGAACATATCCAAATTGATGCCGTTTGGAATTCGAATAATCTTTTTACTTTCAGCTCCATAACAACTAATGACCTTAGACCGCATATGTTCTGCGTTTATAATTATTCGGTCAACTTTCTTACATGCATTGGCAATCACGCGTGTCCTGCCTGCAACAAATCGATGTTGCTGCAATTTTTCGTTTTCTAAAATAGTTATACCATGAATATTCAAAATTGTTTTGGCATTCTGTTTTTTTGCATATTTAAGAAAGAGATAATTACCGTCGACCCATCTGGGAGTTAAATAGTAGTGAATCAGGCTAGGGGCAATGTTAAAATGCACAATATCAAATTTTCTAGTCATAAATTTTTGATGAACCTTCATAACTTCAATGAAGTATCTGTGGTTAAAATCGGGAAAGCGTGTTAAATTAATCTTCTTTAGCAGTTCTTCTGTCAAGTAATAAGCAACATTGCCATCACCACCATGAATTGACCACGGTTGCATATAGTATAAAACATTCATCTATTATCACTTTTTAAATATGAAATCAATGAATTTAACAATAGTCTGAGAAAAATCAAAAAAGTCCATAATAGACTAATAGCTAGCAGATTAAAACCATCAAAGACTATTTTAGGAACAAACATGTGCACCAACAGATTCTTTGGGTTTATGAAAACTCAGATATTGCCTTGTCGAAACCACTAATCATATGATTATATGTAAAGCCTTGCTCAGCTATTCTTTTTGAATTATTTCCAAATTCACTTATTAAAATAGGGTTGTCAATTAACCGCTTCAAGGAGTCTATTAACGCATCAACGTTCTCAGGAGAAATTATAAATCCATTTACATTATTCCGGATTAAGTCGTAGGAAGCACCAGTAGTTTTTGTAGAAATAACAGGTTTTCCAGCAATCATTGCTTCATTGATTGCTAAACCCCAAACCTCAGTAACAGAAGGAACAACTACAATATCAGCCAGCATAAAATAGCGTTCGCGATTACTCATCGAAAGACGCCCTGTTATTTTAAAATTTGATCTGCTTAAACCCTTGCTCAATTGATTTAATTCCCTTTTGTATTTCGAATCGATATCGCCAGCAACTATTAAATAAAGGTTCTTTCTCTGGAGACAAAGTTCGTTAAATGCTTTTAGAAGAGTAGATACCCCTTTGATTTTAGTTACTCTGCCAAAGTATAGAATAATCGTTTTGTTGAGTAATCCCAGTTTTCTACGGGTTTCCTCAATTTCTTTCTTGTGTGAAGTTAACGTTCTAACATAGCTTGCATTAGGGGCTATGAATATCTTGCTTGAACGTACCCCAATTCGCTCAAAGAATTCTTTTGACTTAACTCCTGGCACAATCAACGCATCCGCATGACGTGAAATAAATCGAATAAATGGCCACATTAAATAACTCAATCTATCTTGTATAAACCAACGTTCTTCCCATAAAATAAACGGTTTTCCCAGTATTATTGAAGTTAAATATGTTTCTATAGTAGAAATATTAGCGGAATCACCAGAAATAAAGAGATCAAATCTATTTCTAGTAAGATGAAAAGGCAAGAGAAGTGGAATTGAAAAATTGGCTAATTTTATATTTAATGGAATTTTATAAGAGATTTTGGGGGATATTCTCTCCACATAAGATTGGATATCAGAAAAGAAAAAGGTGACACGATACTTTTTTGAGATTAACTTAAAGAAGGGAACTCTATAATGTATATAGTAGTTATGAACAAAGGCAATTTTCAACAATTTCTTTGGCATTCCATCACACATACTTTTTTAATATATGAATCATATGTAATTTTTAACAAACTATTGACAATTTATATAAATTGAAGTATGTTAGGAAATCACAAATAATTGGAAATAAAACAAAAAATTCAGTTTTGATCGTGTATTATTTTATTACATAGATTGACAAACTTTCTTAAAGTTAATTCATTATTAAAATTTTTTAAGAAAACCTGACGACTTTGAGCAGTAAGATCACATACAATTTCCCGAGAGAGGTTAAGATTATATTCAATTTTTTCGGCTAGTTCTTTGATGTTTTCAGACTCAAAAAAGGAAACTCCTTTACATTCTCTTGCTATCTCAGGAGAACCGCCAATATGAGAAGCAATTACAAGTCTATTTTTGAGTATACTCTCGCTAATAGCATATGGTAATGGCTCAGGACATATTGAAGGAAAAATTATTGTCCTAATATCTTTGTATAGTCTATTAAGTGAAGTAGAATCAAGTTTACCATAAAAAAATATGTCAGCATTTGCTAATGATTTATGTATAGGTGAATTCGTTAAGCCTTGAAATTTCGCTGCATGTAATCTAACTCGTTCGCTTGTTTTTATCGTGTACAATGCAGAGTGTAAAACTTGGAATCCCTTTATAGGGTTTGATCCACCCAAAAAGCCGAACGCTTCACCTTCAGATTGTATAGGATAACACCCAATTGGCAATGGATTATATATTACAGAGGTTTTCGTTTTTATTTCAGGAATTCTGCTGCAAATCAAAGTCTTTTGCGCATTTGATACGCATACAATTTCATCACTAAGTTCAATTAACTTTCGAAGACGAATGCCCAACATTGAGTTAAGAAAAGTGGAAGCAATAGTATTTTTTAAAGTATTACGTGAGATATACTCATAAGCAAAAATACATTTGAAGCAAGAAGCAGATTGGCACAGCTCTTTTTTAGAAAAATTATATAGTCCGTGCAATGGACATACTAACACATAATCGTGCATATGGAGCAATACTGGTTTGCCAAATGCTTTAGCTACGGGTATTGCAGAGAACCAGTATCTAGGAATATAAACAATGTCTGCCCAAGCAACGAGTTTTTTAAAAAAGGGTGAAAGAAAAATGCCCACATTAAACAGAATTTTGTATTTTATTGTACTATTACCAGGAAATAAAAGAATACGATAAATCGTCAGTTTCCCGTCTTTAATTATGTTTGGCTCTGATAAATACTTGTTAGTAACAACTTTTACGTTCTCCCCTTTTTCACTTAGCAATTTGGCATACAGATAAGTTGCTAATTCAGCGCCCCCGCCATGGGGAAAAAATATTTCACTTAAGAAAAGAATATTCATATTAGTTACACAACAGTATATCACGCGAGTAAGAGCCTATCTGAAAGTAGTTTTTGTGTTGTTGATTTAGCTTTTTTATTGGTTTGGTTTTTATGGTTATTTTTGCTTGTAATTTTTATTTGTAATTTGGGAATTGCCATAGATTGGCGTTTTCTAGTTAGCGATAAATTCTGGTCTGAAGTTGAGTTGCTTTTGCCGCCAAACAGTGTAGGGCAAGTCGGCAGACCAAGAATGGATAACCAACAAGTGTTTTTCGCCATATTTTATGTTCTGCACACTGACATTCAGTGGAAAGCGCTGTCAAGAAGTCTTGGCATAGCAATCACGATGCATGATAGGTTCCAGACGTGGATCCAAGTAGGCGTGTTTGAGCGGCTCTGGCTAAGTGGACTTTTGTGGTTTGACCAGCAAAAGGGCTTATGGTGGAGCTTTCAAGCTCTTGATGGAGCAATATTAAAAAGATACTACAACTTCTACTGCTGATTTCATTTTTTTAAAAAAGAAAATTACCGAAGATTTTGGAGATATAAATTTTCATAAAGTCCTGCAATTTCACTCCAAGTAGAAACTGCTTCTTTTTTATGAAAAGTTTTACCTTGAAAAGATATCAATGCCTCACATATTTCTTCTGGAGTTGGGTTTGATGGTAAAATTTTTACGTTAGAATATTTCTTGAAGAAGTTGCCCCATGGTTCAACAGCTACTACAGGCAATCCAATACCTATAGCCTCTAAAACGGTTATGCAAAAAGCTTCGGATTCTGAAAGATAACACATGACACTGCATTTAGACAAAGTTTTCAAATATTCATTTCTTTGCATGGTTGGAAGAAAAGTCGCATTGACATTTAATTGCTTGGCCTTTTTAACAAGGATTGACTTCCTTTTTCCATTCCCAATTATTAATAAATGTGCTTTGGGGTTCTTTTTATTGACCAGACCCATAGCTTCAATTAGAAGATCAACCCGTTTAAACCCACGAAATAGCCCAGAATAAACCACAGTGAACGTGCTAGGTGGGTTCCAGTCGTAGCTTAAAACATCATTGGATACACCGTGGGGGATAAGAAAAGGTTTAACGTTAAATCTTTCTTTTAATAGCATTGCTTCATTTGGAGAAATTGAGTGGATTATTTTGAATCCTTTAATAAACTTTTTTAAAATCGGTCGATAGAATATCCAAGCAATATTAGAATGTTTGCTGAAACCTATATCATGAAAATGAGGCGTTAGAACTAACAATTTCCAATGTGGATTAAATCTTTTAATAAACCATACTGTAAGTGGAATAAGTGAGTGTACTACATGAACATGAACAACATCAGCTTTTAGTTTAATAAGTGCCTTTATCAAAGTAAAGGTTGGTATATTATAGGAATTTGAAGGACTTATACCAAAAAATCTTTTTAAAATATAACCGTCTATTTTCTCTACTTTTGGCAATGAACTGTGCAATGGAACTAGCGTATACACTTCAACATCATGTTTTTTCGAAATTTCGAAGGCCACTTGTTCCACTACATACGGGACACCTCCAACATACGGCTTATAGCTATTCGTTATATAGACAATTTTCATTTTATTCAATCCCTTGTTAATTTCTAAGTTTTACTTGTCTTGCAAAATTTTTTTTATGAATCTTTCAAATATGATATAGCTAAAGAAATGACTCTTTACGTTACATAGTAATTCTTTAAAGACGCCTAAATTATCAAGTCTACTCTTTAAAAATGAACTGTAATGTGGAATTTAGCCCGATAATTTAAACATTTTTTAATATACTTCTGTAGTAATCATATGTTTCATTTCTCATCCTTTCTACTGAAAATTTGGTCAGGACAGTATTATTTGCATTTTTTCCTAATGAGTTCGATAATTCAGAGTCTTTTAGAAGTCTTATAATAGCATTTGCTAACATGATTGGATCATTAGGATGAACTAGTAAGCCATTATATTCATGCTCAATGATTTCGGGAATTCCGCCAACAGCAGAAGCGATAACCGGTTTTTTATAGTACATTGCTTCTAAAATTCCTAGCCCTAATGCATCGTATAAAGTAGGTGAAACATATACAGAACAACCTTCATAATAGGGACCAATAGCAGAATGATCAACATAGCCATGAAATAATGAGTCCTTGTAATACTTTTGTTGCAGCCTTGGTAAATAACTCTCGATATTTCCTCCACCAACCACATAAAAACAAGAATTTGGTAAGGACTTTAAGACTATTGGAATTGCCTTAATTAGGCAATTTATTCCTTTCCCAGCAGCAAGCCGTCCAGTATATAGTACAATAGGCTCTTTGCGTGTAATTTTTGTATTACTTTGAGCAGATACTTCGACACCATGATATATTACTTTGATCTTATTCTCAGGAATCTTGAAGTACCTAACTAATTCGTTCTTAGAGAATTCTGAGACAGCAATAAAATGTGAAGTACGACTTGTATAAAGCCGCTCTAAAATGCCTAAAGGATAACTAAGCATAAGATTAGCCATATCTGAAGTTTGCAGGCTCTTAAACCTAACATTAGCCTTCTTCACGCTTTCATGCTGTCCTTCAATAGTACTATGAACTGTTGTAATTGAAGGAATTTTCAAGGACTTGAAGAGTTTTACTGCAATATCAGGCATTATCGGAAAATTCGAGTGAACAATATCAATTTTTTCGGCTTTGCACAATTCTGGAACGAAACGTGCACATGCGATTTGAAACTTGAGGTGATCCATAAAATTGTCTGTAATTTCAGATATATAATGGATCGAAACATGTTTTTCAATTTCATGAATAAGTTTACGCTCACAATCGCTACTTTCGAGAATTTTCCCAGAAATCTTTCTTCTAGCGGTTACTAGATGGATTTCAAAATCATTTGGGATATGCCGCAATAGAGAGATTACGTATGTACCAATCCCACTCCAGACTGGAATGAAATCTTGCGATACAATGCATACTTTCAATTCTTTTACAAACCCGCTTATATATCCTATCGAATGCATGTTAATTCTGAAATATTATAGCCCCATGACAGTAACTAATGAATAAAATTTCCACCCATTACTAAGTATCTGAGCAGTTAACTCTACTTCAACTGAAAAACCATCTTCCTTTAACACAACTTCTTTCAACACTTTGTTAGAAAAGGCTTTATAGCCAGTCATAATTTGTCACATTTATTATGTTTAACTTCTTATAAAAAAAATAAACATTCGAAGAAGACTAGAAAAACCGTCTAAGCTACTTATTTTTGATATGCCATGAGAGCGATAGGAATAACTAATAGGCACTTCTTGGTATTTCCACCCATTACTAAGTATCTGAGCAGTTAACTCTACTTCAACTGAAAAACC
>CAYRSV010000014.1:49944-58823 GCA_964427115.1 uncultured Candidatus Bathyarchaeia archaeon
TTAACACAACTTCTTTCAACACTTTGTTAGAAAAGGCTTTATAGCCAGTCATAATGTCTGTTATTTTCTTGTTATAAAGTATGCTAGCTACCTTTGAGAGCGTTATGTTGCCAAGAAAATGGCTCGAACTCATTCCAATTGGTTTATTAGTAAATCTTGTTCCATAGACCACGTCTACAGCTCCAATTAAAATTGGTTCTATTAAGTTAGGAATATCATGTGGTGAATACTCCATATCTGCGTCTTGAATCACAATAACTCTTCCTTTAGCGAGCTTGAATCCAGTTTTTAGAGCAGCTCCTTTTCCCCGATTCTTTGTATGCCTAATTAATTTCACTGAAGTGAACTTGGCAACTTCTGCAGAGGTCCTATCACTGGAACCATCATCAACAACAATTATTTCCATACTTGGAAATACTTCTTTGACTCGAATCAATTCTGAAAGGACTTTACTAATGTTGTCTTCTTCGTTATACGCTGGAACTATAACACTAACGTCAAGTGGTGGACTTATCAAGATTTTCACCATAATAATGTGTTAAAAATTTAAAAGCACAATCAGACGAAGGTCGTTTTATTTTGTTTTTACCTAAAACATTTATCAACTTTTTCCAATGTTCAAAATTACTGAAATCATACTGTGGTCTTTGATTGCTAGGAAGTAACCTCTTACTTTACAATTAACAGTCTGGTATTCTATGGCTTGCAATAGCTTTGCTCAGTTCAAGGGAGCCTATTATCATGGTTTTAAATACTTCAACGCGTTTCACGAAGGTTTTCAAATTTTTTAGTATACCAATACTCTCGTAATATTGCTGCAATTGTTAAGACTATTGTTAAAGCAAGCAGGCTGAGTGTTATGGGCGCTAGTCTTATGCCCCATGGGGTGTAGTTTAGGATTAATCCAGCTATTGGTACAAGGGCTAGGCTTAATCCTAAGCTTAGGGCAATGCGCTCAATGACATCAAGGTTTTCGCTGCTTGTTTTAATAGGCACTCCCGAAGGAAAAAGGGCTTTTATGAAAGCAAAGCCAGGCAAAAACAAGACAAAAACTATGCCCAAAGCAGAGCGCACGTAAGCAATCGGATAGGCACCTTCGGGTATAGCAAATACAGCTATTGTAGTTGCAACAGATAACATAATGACTGCCCAAAACCACCTGGCTTTGTTTGAAAAAATATAGACTTTGAGCGTGGTGGGTATTATCGCAAGGGCTTCGTTTTTTACAAAGTGAAGCTTGCCTTCATTTTCTAGCTCTACAAGTAAAGGTGCTATTTGCTCTTTAGGTAAAGGATAGGCCTGTTGCACCTTTTTAATTAATTGTGCGGTATTTTCAGGCTTTTGTGTCTTAATTGTAGTAAGTATGAATTTTTTAATTTGGCAACTATTTGCTTGATTTGAATCCATTTTAGCACTCCGATGAGGTAGGTATATTGTTTATTTGCTATTTGAGTAGCTGGCATGTAGATTATGATTCAAACAAGGAAGCCTGTAAACCGAGATATCTGCAACTTGAAAATCAAACTTGCATTAATCAATTTGCGATTTGGTTGCTCTGCTGATAGGTCCCCCTCTGATGAGAGCAGAAACGAATAGGAAATACTCTTACGTATGCTATACCTGTGTCTGAAGCTCTTCTCCTTGCTCTCCAAACTAGGCTGCCTGTTAGCATATAAGCTTTTACAAAAAGACACGACTTTTCGTTATTAACATATCAGCTTGGCAAGTTACGTATCCGTGCGAAAAAATTGTGGCTAAGGTGTTTAACTGGTTGCAGTTAGGTTTAGGTGAAGATTTACAAATCGGTTGTGGTATGCAAGCGTATTGGATTGGTGGTTGTATGCCCAGAGTTCGCAGAGTAGTTGGTAGTTGAAGGTGGTGCTGTTTGAGTCCCAAGCTGCAGGCTTACCTACATTAAAAGAAATACCGTTCACTTGCAGGGTGTCGATCTGCGAGATATTTCCTAAGATTGTGGCGTTTTGGATTGTGAAGGTTAAGGGTTGCTCCCAAACCGCGCCGTCCTCAAGCACAAACCTGTATTCGTACAGGGGCTCAACAGGGCTGGGTAGTCCGGCAGTGGCGTTTGGCAGCAGATCGGTTTGATTTTTGAACTTTATGTTTAGCACGTAGTAGGTTGAAGAGCCCATGTGGTTAACTACACCAGCGTAGACCGAATAGTTCTGGCCAACGGCAATGTTATACGGGTAGCCTTCAGCCATGCGATTTGGGCCTAAGAGGTATAGCTCAGAGAACTGCTCCCCAGCAGGAGGACGAATGATGCTGGCTAGAGCAGGAGAGGCGAAAAGCAAAACACCAACCAAGCCTACGGCGATAAAGATCAGTTTGTAGTCGGCTAGCTTCATGGGCTGATCACCTCAGGCTTTGCCTCTAACATGTTGTTGATGTATCGCTGCTTAAACCAGCGCCAAACCAGAAACATAACGAATAAAAATACAGCCGAACCAACTACGGCTAAAGCAACTGCGGACCAAAAAGTATTCGCCTCAGAGACCAGCGCGGCTTGCTTGGCATCCAAAGAGGCTGAGGCTACCTCTTGCGCAATAGACAATACGCGCTCGGCGTTAACTGTTGCGGCAGCATTGTCGCCGATTCTGTAGGAATTTTCTGCTTCAGCTAAAGATGCCGCGGCAACATTCAATTGAGCTACCAGAGCGGTTACATTTGCGCCCGAAGCCTCAGCATCCAGAACAGCGTTAAAAGCCTGCTCGAACGCGGCATTAGCTTCCTGCAACTTAGCAGCAAGATCCGCTTGAGCACCCACGGGAAATACAGCAACGCATGCGCTTAGAACCAACAGCGCTAATAACCCTACACTTAGAAACCTACAACGTGAAGTCATTTGTTTTACTTTACCTCAGGCGAAAACGCGCGTTCGCCTTACCACAATACGCTAACTATATTATTTGCGTTTTGTTCAAACAGATAAACGCTTCTATGTGTACTTCAGGACACCCGAAATAATATACAGGTGATCGTGATTTTTGCGCAGGTTAGTTGGCGGGTTTTTTGCATAGTTGGGATAGTTGGTCACGTTCGCAGCTTAGGTCTTCAAGCATTTTTTGGGCTTTGGCGTAGCGACCTTGGAAAAGTGTATACTTTTTAAGAAAGACTCGCCCATGATCGGTTAGTGCGTAGGATGAGCCTTTGACTTCTATCAGCCCCGAACTTATGACTGTTTCTAGATATTTCTCTAATAGTTGGAAGCTAAGGTTGGCACTGTGCATTATTCGAGTCTTGCTTGCGCCTGTATGTGCGGCTTCTAAGATGTCAGCAACAATGCTTAGAAAGTCACGCTTTTTGCTCAACAAAGCCACCTACAAAGCAAATTGAATTGAAGCGGATGTAAGGTCCCTGCTTAAGCCAGATTGAGAGCCAGGGCTATCAAGGTCCCTTCTTGTAAGAAGTGGACTAGTAGCAATAGGACCTTACGTAGACTTCAAGCCTGCCTCCTCGCTTCCCCAAATATAACAAGCATTCATCCAACCTATTTTTAAATTTTGCGAACAAAGAATTGCACATGATGTGGATATAACAGGGGCATAAACATAAGGGAGAGATAGGGTCTTCTGCTTTCTTTGATTGGTAAGTGTATGGAAGTCCTTCATTTCTTGATACCTCTTTCCCCTTTGGAAGGCAACTAACCCTACGCAAATATAAGGCATATTTCAAGAATCGCAACATGTCAAAACTTGAAGCATGTTGATTGGATCGTGTATTGTTATCATGCATTTTATGCAGTGTCACTGCAGATAAAGCATAACTAAAAAACGCAAATTATTGCTGTAATCTAAAAAGGATTAAAAACTACGAGCAGAAGCAAATATCGCGAATGAGCATACATAAGACGCACGAAATTTTTTGACACAAATATTAGTTATTTAATTAGAATGACCAAATATCGGATAATTTGAAACAGAATATACATAAGCTTATAAGCAACTTGAGCCTGATTAGTAGCTTAAAAAGGAGAAAGGAAAACATGCGAAATATTTCAAAAATTGCCTTTATAGTGCTATGCGTTTTTACTTTTGCTTCAGTTGCAAGCTTTGCCTTTGCAGGTACTGCTCAAAGCGCCTCTGTTTGGACTACCAACATCGCTGGTGAACATGCAAATCGCTTTGAACTCGGAGAGGAGATCACTATTAATTGGAATGCCTACCCCGAAGATAGCACAGTAGACATTACTGTATATAACGAGGCTGGAAACCCAATTGGCTTTAGCTGGTCAGGTAAAACTAATGGCGACTCAGGGACAATTTCATTCACGGCTTCAGCAAAAGGTGTCTATTACATCGATGTTACTGGCGTTAGCGTTCGATTTCCAGTTGCAGTCGGTACAGTATTAGTCGTACCTGAAAGTGCATTTGGTGCTCTTGCAGCAGTCGGCGCAGGCTTAGCAGCATTCGGATCAGTCGCCATAATAAAACGTAAACGCGCTTAAGCGCTCAACACAACCTCTTTTCTTTTTTCTTCATAAATTTTAGAAGCCAAAACAATACGTAAAGCCAGAACACAATAAAACGCCCCAAAAATTCGGCGGCAAGATAGCCCACTTAAAAACAACCAAAAAATACATACTATTAGTGTAGTGAGTGTTTATTCTATGTTCTCATACTGTTTAGTTTCTTTGAGGTTTTTGTGTTTTGGTTTGTTGCATAGTTGTGTTAGTTGGTTTCGTTCATGGTTTAGGTCTGTTAGTAGTTTTTGGATTTTTGTGTGGTGACCTTGGTAGTTTTTGTAGCGGTTTAGGAAGTGTTGGCCGTGGGGGGTTAGTGTGTAGGTGGTGCCGTTGGTTTCTATGAATCCGGCATTTATGGTGAGGGCGAGGTATTTTTTTAGAAGTTGGAAGCTTAGGTTTGCGTTGTGCATTATGCGGGTTTTGCTGGCGCTTGGGTGGGCTGCTTTTAGGATGTCTGCGATGATTGTTAGGAAGTCGCGGTTTTTGCTCATGTCGCCACCTGGTCGAGGTTTTTAGGTGAGGTAAGGTCCTTGTTTAGGTCCGGTGGGTGTTATGGCCGTCAGGGTGTCTTCTTTTAAGAAGTGGACTAGCAGTAATAGGATCTTACGTGGTTTCAAGCTTGCCTCCTCGCTTCCCCAAAAGGAAATGTTTCGGTAGGATAACTTAAATTTTTGTGAATAAAAAAAGGGCACGCAAGTAGTGTGTCTAAAAAATTTGTAGCGGAAAGAATCAAGCGATGGGTTTTGGGTTTGTTTGTTGAATGAATTGAAGCCTTCTGCATCTTCTCGTGTGACCTTCCCCTATGTAGAGGCATGCTGTCAAAATCAGATATATGGCATATTTCGGGAAGCGGAATATGTCAAGAAGAAGCCGGTGGGCTGGTTGGGGTTGCAGTTGTGTCGTACAGTTGTTTTGCGAATAAACATAGCAAATAATGTTTATTAATATTTACGATACGGTTGTTTTCTTTGGGGAATGAAAAAATAAAACTAAAAATTTCAACAACAACCACCGCAATACTGCTGGTAGTTGTGGCGTCAGCCTTAACGCTAACAACCATTGCAGCGTTAAGCGCATCCACATCTGTGCCCACTTCGGGCTCGATTGCAACGTCAGCAGACATAGACACGTTTGCGGATGCAGCCTGCACGGTGCCGCTAAACAGTATTGATTGGGGGGCGCTAAATCCTGGGGGATCAGCTACCCGGACCGCATACATCAAAAACACTGGGACAGGGACCACACTAACCTTGAGCATGGCAACTTCGAACTGGAATCCTACGACCGCAAATGGACCGCTAACGGCGACATGGGACAAAGAGGGAGCCACCATAGCTCCGGGGCAATCCGTGCTAGCAACTTTCACCTTGACAGTGTCGCCAACAGTTTCGGGCGTAAATAGCTTCGGCGTACAAATAAATATCACAGGCACCGCCTAACCCACCAACAAAGCACCCAACAAATAGCCCACACATTTTTCACAACTCCAACTCTCGCAGGGGCGTCAGCCTTAAAAGCCCAGCTGAGACAATATAGCTCCACTTTACGGAGCAAAAACGGGTTTGTTCGCAGTTGGGCATATGGCGTTAGCGTACCTGCTAGGCAAAGGCTCAGCTAAATTCTTAGGGGTGGATCTGAATGTGCCGCTGGTCATGATGCTAGCGCTGGTGCCGGATGGCGATCTGCTGATATTGCCTGATATGCACCGCGGACCCGTGCACTCAATCATTGTGGCGTTCTTGGCGTTTCTGCCTCTGTTTGCCATTTATCGCAAGAAAGCGGTGCCTTACTTTCTCGGCTTGGTCTCGCATGCAGTCATCGCCGACTTCATTGCTGGCGGAGAGCTGGCACTGCTGTGGCCGTTGACAGAGGCGCAGTTCGGGCTAACCACCATAGCCATCGACAGCGTGATCAACGTAACGTTAGAGCTGGCACTGTTTGGCAGCGCTACGGTGGCGCTTTTCAAAAGTGGCGATTTTGAGCAGTTCCTGCAACCGCGCATCACGCATCTAGTGCTCATTGTCCCGATAGGTACGGTGCTGCTGCCAAGCGCCATCGCCTATCCACTAGTTGTCCCACCCCCGATGCTACCACCACACCTATTCTACCTGACACTATTCAGCATCGCCATACTAACCGTTCTCTACGGCTCCACCAAACAAATCCACCCAAAAAACAACACAACTAAACCAGACAAAAACAAATAGTAAATACACGAAGAAAAAAGAAAAAGGAAAGGAAGGAAGGAAGAAAACTTTGTTATTTGGTTTTGGAGCGTTTTACGACGTAGAAGACTGCGGCTGCGCCGATTACTGCTATTAGTGTGGTGCCTATGAGGGTTTCAGGTACTACGAGTTGGATGCCTGCGTGCAGAGTGCCAGATGTTTGAGATTCTCCGCCTTCGTAGACGTTCAGGTGTACATTAATTAGGTATTGTCCTGGGGACAGGTTGAATGATGCTTCAAAGCCTTTGACATGGCTATTATTGCCGTCATAGCCTTCACCTATCCATACGAACTGGCGATTGTTATGTTGACCAGCTAAGTCGCCATCAACCGCTTTAACGCTATCAATTTTTACCCAAGCCTCATCACCCACTTTTTCCCCTGGGTAACCCTCAGTCAGGACTAGCACATACAGGGTGCTTGTTGACGTATTGTAGCGCAAATAAAGCTTAGATAGGACATCGGTTTGCCCACCTTGTCCTTGCGCACGAAGCATATTAGCAAACAAATCCTCAGTTAAATCCCATTCGCCAATGTTTCCGTCTACTGTTGCCGAGCCATACGTGGGCTCAGGAGGGTTAGCAGCAAACGCAAACTGCGAGGTCGCTAGAAGAAGGAGCAGCGCTAGCGCGAAAGCAGCAAAAATGGGCTTGCCCTTACCAAATTGATAATGTGTTGAAGTGTTGTACAACTAAATCACACCTTACCAAGCACTTGCGCATAGGATGCTTATAATACAGTATGGAAAAACAACCCCGAAGTTACATATTCGGGTCTGTTACTACTTTGGACTTAACAGACAACAGGCAACCAGCCAGCCCACATCCAAAACCCAACGCCGCACCCGGGCAGGCCATCACCAGCCCAACCACAAAACAACACAGGACAACAAATTACACATGCAAAAATGGCAAAAACAAACCACCAACTAAACCATACAAATTACGCAAACTCAACCCCTTTTTATTCAGCCCAAGCGCGCAAAATTAGGGCGACTGGAACCTGCAAGGCTAGTGGGCAGTTTCCAGAAGTATGCGCTTAAAAATCTCTAATCCGTCGCTGACTTTGAGCTTCTTTTTCCCTAACCGCTGGCGATAGTGGATGGGGATCTCGACGATTTTGTAGCCTTTGCGCTCGATGTAGGCGTTCATTTCAACTTCCATGTCGAAGCCTTTTGACTTGACTTCCCAGCCGCGCAGAAGATCGGCACGCACAACGCGCAGGCCAGTAAGCGGGTCCTGCAAGTTAACGCCGTTAAGTACGCTATGCGTTAAGGCTATGAGCTTGTTGCCTAAGGTGAAGATGCTGTTGAAAGCTGCACCTTTAGTTTCCCCCCAGAACCGGTTGCCGCAGACCATGCCGACCTCAGGTCGCTCCTCTAGGATTCGGATCATCTCGGGAACATACTCAGCTGGATACGTAAAATCCGCATCAGTAATTACGACATATTTGGCGTGGTCGTCGAGGTTTTTGACGCCCTTGGCAAAAGCATCGCCCTTGCCGATGCCGTCCTGGAAGTAGATGTCGGCTCCCAAGTTCTTGGCAACTTCTATGGTGCGGTCATCGCTTTGGCCGTCGACTACGATGACGCGGGGTGAAGGAAGATGCTCTTTAAGCTCAGCTATGGTTTTACCTATGCCTTTCTCCTCATTTAAAGCAGCGATCACAACCTGTGCCCTGTAATTGGAGAGTACAAGTTGCGAAAGAGAAACGAAGCTTCCTTCCTCCATAGCTAATCACAGCACACAGCTTACTTGGAAGCTATGCTACCGCCGATATTTAAATTATATTTCCAAAAAACTCACAAGCAAATCCACAAACACAAAAACCCAGACACAGACAGGCGGCAGCAGACAAAAAGAAAGAGAAGGGACGCATCAACACTGCAACTGCAGCGGCGCGTCAGAGGCTATGCGTTCTCAAATAGCGAGTCGTCGAGGCTGGGGTTTACGGATATGTCGTAGATGCGGACTGTGACGCCGTCTGCGCTATACGAGTGGTCTCCGGTGCCTGCCCATCCGGCTAGGCTGTTGACGTATCCGCGCCACAGGTTATTCCATGCGTCGAACTGCATGTCGAATACTATCGAGACGTCTTCCCATTCGCCGTCAGAATATATCCAGGCTTCCCGCTTCGCAGCATTAAAGATATAGATTCCATCCCCATCAGGGCTG
>CAYRSV010000015.1:0-57548 GCA_964427115.1 uncultured Candidatus Bathyarchaeia archaeon
GTTAGGCAACTTTCTTTTCTATCTTTTTTACCTGTGTTTCTGAACCAAGATAGACAATGTCTGTTAGGTCGATGAAAAGTCCAGTTTCTACTATGCCCGGAATCATTTTTATTTCCTGCGCTAGCTTTGCAGCATCCTTTATAGCGCCAAAGTGAACGTCCATTATGGCGTTGCCATTATCCGAAATTAGGGGACCGAGTTTGCCTTTAGCTTCTCTGAACACGGGTTTTCCGCCTAGCTCTTCAAGTTTGCGCTGAACTAAGCCTATGGCGAAGGGTAAAACCTCGGTTGGTACAGGTTGGTTGTTTTCGCCTAGGGTTTGGACGTATTTTTTATCATCTGCAATTATGATTGTTTGTTTGGATGCCGCGGCTACGATTTTTTCTCTGGCAAGCGCAGCGCCCATGCCCTTGATGAGGTTAAGTTGGGGATCAATTTGATCTGCTCCGTCAATATTGACATCTACGACTGGGTGCTCTTCAAGGGTAGTTATTTGAATTTTGTTCTGGATTGCTAGCTGGAAGGCTTGATATGAGGAAGGTACACCGAGTATGTGCAGGTTTTCTTGTTTTATACGATCACCTAAGGCTTCTATGGCGTATGCGGCGGTGCTGCCACTGCCTAAGCCTACAATAAATCCGTCTTTAACATGCTGTACGGCGGCTATACCTGCGTTCTGTTTTGCTTGCTCAATAGGTGTTATATTAGCTTTCAATTTCAATCTGTCCTAGTTTATTCATTACTTCATCAATCTGGTTACGTATCGCATCAATACGTTGATCTACATCAGTCTTCTGACGTTCAGTTGGCGGCTTTCGAGGCTTTTTAGGCTTATCTTTATCCGCTTCTTTCGCCGCATCTTTGCTTTCAGCATGCTTAACTTCAAGCTCATCATCTTCCTCTAACTGGTCAGGCACAGTAGGTCTTGAAGGTCTTATGGGTTGAATCTTAATTTCTTTGACGGGTTTAATATCTATGCGTCCGCGGAGTTCTTCTACTTTGCCACTAAGCTCGCCAAATCGTTCATTGAATAACTTCATGAGGTCTTCTTGCATGCTTTCAAGCTCGTGTAGCGCGACTATAGTTTCGTCTTTTGCCATAGCCTCTTTGATAGCCATCATACGGGTCTTGTAGCTGCTGGCAAGTCTCTCACGTTCTGCCTCGGTAATCTTGCCTGCTGCATGTGCCTCATAAAGGCGACGTATAGCGTCGCCAAGAATTTCGCGCTCTAAATCCAAAATGCGTAATTCATCTTTTGCCTTAATGGCGTCAGTTGCATGGACGCTTTTACTTATTCTAAAAGGTGAGCTTAAACTTGTGCTTGGGAGGATAGGTGAACTATAATTTAGTTGTGGCTCTGGACTTAATTTAGTTTTGAGCAGTTTTTGTTGTTGACGGCGCATTGCCAAGATGACGACTGCGCAAACCACAACTGCAGTTACTACTACAGCCGATATAATTATAATGGTTAGCGGGTCGTCGAGAGCCATAATATCCTCTGTATCTTGATTGCATACCACGTATATAAAAATTAAACAAGAATCCCCTAGTAATAATGTTTACAGCAAAAAGCAAACATTCCTGTAAAATAGCCAAGAGCAAGATATTGCATTTAGATTCGTTCTAGTCAAAAATTAATCTATCTCGTACATGCTTTTTGTGGTAATCAATTGATGCAATTCTCTTCAAAAAATAACCTTCTTAAATCTGAATTTAAGAAATTTTTATATTACTTTTTTTCTAAACCGTGCCTTAGATTAAGGCAGTGAAAAATCTGCAAATTACTCCACAGCGATCAAACCTGCCTATAAAAGAGGGTTGCTGACAAGTAGACATGTTTGTTTGTCTTTTTTGTATATCAATTTAGTTTTTTCAATAGGATAAAACTTATTGGAGTGGAAAATGCATCGTACTATAGGTGATTTATAAATGTCTTCAGACGGAGATTATCCTGAAGAATGGAATAGACGCAGACGCCCTAGATCACCGTTCGCTAATGACCCCTTCTTTGGTGACATTGACCGCGTCTTCCGTGAAATGGAAAAGATGATGGAAGAAGAATTTAAGAGCTTCACCGAAAAAATTCCTAAAGAGTACGTTAAGGAACGTAAGCTTCCAGACGGAAGTACCGCCAAAGAATTCGGTCCTTTCGTTTACGGCTATAGCATGAAGATTGGTCCAGATGGTAAACCTGCTATTCGCGAATTTGGCAACATCAAAAAAGGTCTCAAAGGGGCCCCTCAAGTTAAAGAAGAACGCGAACCCCTCGTGGATGTCATAGAAAGCAACGAAGAAATCCAAGTTGTAGTTGAACTGCCAGGCGTAGAAAAAAATGATATTAGCCTACATGGTACTGAAGATAGCTTGGAAATCGAGGTTAATGTGCCACAATGCAAATATTATAAAGAGGTTCAGCTACCTGCAAAAGTCAAAGTCAAAGAAGCAAAGTCCAGTTACAAAAACGGCGTACTAGAAGTCGTGCTGCCTAAAGCCGAAGTAGTAAAGAAACCTAAAGGCGAGCAGATCAATATAGAATAAACCACCCCTTTTCTTCCAAAAAATAAAATAAAAAAGTTTGAGAAAAAAATGGCAATTAGTGAGTCTAATCAAAATATTCCTAACTCCAATCAAGCTACGCCTAATATAACTGATGGCGAGCGCGAAATTGAAAAGATTAACGAAATAGAAACGCTAAACTCTATATGTCGTCAAGCAAAAAAAGAAGGCAAACTCAGCGGAAAAAACCTAACTGCACTTTACGATCTCTTTGGAACACGCTTTACTAAGGCGCTAGAAGCGCTTAAAGAAAACCGGGTTAAAAAATATATCTTTAAGCCCAGCAACCGTATCGTGTGGATTGTCATCGGTAGAGAACGCGATTACCTGATTATGCCCCAAGCAGAGTTCTGCACATGTGATGACTTCTACTTCCGCGTACTTGATAAACAGGTACACTTATGCTATCACCTTATCGCACAGAAGATAGCAAGCAACCTAGGCTGGTATGAGGTCATAACCGAGAATGATGAACTTTACGACTCCCTTATGGCTGAATGGAAAAGCCCACCATAACAAAAAACAAACCCTCAAGCACACACATATTGACCCAATAATGTAACCAACAACCAACCAAATTAATCGACAAATCTACTTTCTGCTAAAACCAACAAGTCACCCTAACAGAAAAAAATTGTTGATGAATATAAAAAGTTAAACAATAGCTTCAAATGATTGTCGTCTTTTGCCTAGCTCTATTAGAAGCGCAGCGTGAACAGCAAAGATAGTTGCACAGGTGTAAATTTTTTTGTCTATTCTACAATCTGATTCGCCATAGCTTATTCCACCTTTCAATCGAGTGTTTGCATCTAAACGTTGCATTTTTCCTAAGAACGCAAAACCTTTTTGCACCTTCTCATTGACCAGTAATTTCTCTGATAGCGTTAACCCTTTTTGTCTTAGCAATAGAAGTCTTAGTGTTTGGGCTAATGCTTCACTGACCTTGATTTTGTTCTCATGCTGCCCTTCCCAGTCATAGATGCTTCCATCACTGTTTTGTGCCATCATCAGCCAACTAAGTCCGCGATTAATTCTTATGGCGAGATCCATGTTGGTGTTGCCAAAGTATTTGTAGGCTGCAACTATGCCTTCAAGCGCATAGCAGTGTGCATGTGTGTAAGTATCATTTGAGCCTGCAAAAACAGCGAACCTGCCATCAGGAAGCTGCAAAGAGCAACCCCAACGTAGTAGCCTACGTGCAGAGTCAAGATATTTTTTATCTCCAGTAACCTTGTACATACGGAGCAGTGGCAGTATCATCTTAATGTGATGACATGCGCTTGTCTGGAACCAGTGCTGGTTATCCAATGTCTGTTCATCGGCAATTAATCCTGCTTTAAAAGCACCATCTTCATTTTGTAGTTGAAGGCATAGCTCCATTGTTTTTGTGGCGGCTTTCAGGTATTTATCTTTTGAAGTGACTTTGTACAAATCAATAAGGCCGCAGGCAATCATTCCGGCATCAAAAACATAGAACGAGTTATCCTGTTGTTCTGCCTCTGAATCATCATAGTATTTGCAGGGGAATAATCCATTTTCTTTCTGAATGCTTAGCAGCCAATCGCCAGCTTTGATAGCCTTAGCCAAATAGATTACCTTGTTATCTAGACCATAAAGTCTAGTGAAGAGTTGTATCGCGTAACCGGTTACTTGGGGGTAAAGGAAAGAATACTTGCCTTTCTCCTCATCGTGCCATGCGTAGAATCCGCCTCCAGCACTTTGTATACCTGAATTGTTTAACCAGTTTAAGGCTAAATCTACATTAAGAGTCGAATTGATACAAACGTTGACTGCTTGAAGTTGGTACACTCGTCACCACCCCTTTTAGCTATAGTTTTCTTCTGTTGGTTTAACTAAACTTGATTGTAGGGGTGATCTATATGCCTCAAACGTCGCTGTTACAACAAGCTTTTCGTATCCAGAGATCGAAAGGAAGTTGGCTTTTGGGCTCTGATTTTGGTTAAAGTAAACCATTACAGGGTACCTCAGATGAATAAAATAAGGCTTTTTCTGATAAAATCGTTCTTGTAAAAGTTTCTTGACACAAAAGAAATGTCTATGTCAACATTTATTGTGTAAAATTTTCCTTCCAAGGCAATTTTTATGAGACAAGCTCTTACAGGTACACCTGTAATAGGGCTGCCTAACTCAAGGTATCAAGCTTTTCTTAAGTAAGGCTGGTGCTATTTATTGCTTTGTAAATAAGCAGGATCAGATTATAGATGTAATTGAGAAGTGGAAAGTGTCTGCTTACTCCGCTGCCCACTGGTAAATCTAACTAAGTCCGCATCACAAAACTTGTAAAGTTTGTTTATAGTGCTCTTTTTTTCTATCGAGTTTGCTATCAAGTACAGGTAAATTTCCATTCTTTATTGAACAAAACTGGCAGAATCCGTGCTTTCGTATGCATTAAACCTGTCTATTGGTCTTTAAATGTTCCAGCAAAAAAGCAGGTGATGCTCATTTGCTGCTGTTTTGGGTTTAGATTTAAATATCCAAATGTCTATCATACATTTCAATAAAGGAGGAACATCATACGGATATAGGCGGATATTTCCAAATACTCATCGGCGGTTTAATGGTCACATCATTTGTCGTACTGGCACTTATCATGCTTAACGCTTACTATGGCAAAGATGAAGCTGAAGACGAAGAATAAATCCTTCGTCGCAATTTCTCTTTTAATTCGATTTCTAACTTCTTCTCCTTAATAAAATAAATGATACCAAGCTAATTATTGCAAGTATTACACCTATTAGTATTAACCATGGCGCATGCGGACCCGCGCCGAACACTATAGGAAAGGGTCCTATGAAAATTATTATGCCCCCACTTACTGACGTATCTGTTCCGCCTAAAGCTGAAGTGGCGATAACTAGTATGATACCTGTAAAGATTATCGCTAATCCAGCTAGAAGCAGCAACGGTAATTTATCCGCGGTTGACGTGGTTTCGGGTTCTTGGCTCGCTTCAGTGACATCTAATCTTTCTTCCATCCTTTAATCACCTAAGTAGAAAGGTATAGTAGATTATTGTAGCTGCAATAACTAGCACCGTAAGTATAATGGCCAATGTTAGCACGGTTTTAAGTGCCTCCTTGTCGTTTCCAAAAATAATTGGCACAGGTCCAACAATTATGACTCCTGCAGTTCTAGTTTTGCCTTGTTGGCTGCGTTTGGTGCCCATTAGTATGATTGCCGCTATCAGCACAAAAACGCCAACCAATATCAACGCTGCACCCAAAGTAAAAAGTGTGCTATAGTCTGCCACTTGATAACCTCCACACAAATTCTAGTAGCTCATATAATAAACCTGCAGACACCCCTTATTGCCCTTTAGGTGTTTTCTGCCTTTTAAGCCGTTTCATTTTATAATCTCAAGGTACTAGGACCGCAGGTAAATCAGTTATGTGCCAGATGTCTTGCAGTAAATGTGTTTTAACTGTAAAGATTTTTTAACCCTAAGATAGGTTCTATGCGTAGCGGCTTCACAATGAAACCTGAAGAGATAATCCAGCAGATTCTTACCCAACGTCCTGAAATTACACAGGAGCGACTGCTTGCACGGCTTTCTGCAGCTAGGGATATGACTGGCGGTTTGATTGCTGATGCCTCGCTTCTGCGCATGATCGCCGCAGAACTAGGTATAGAGGTTCCGCGTGAAGATGGCACTTTTAAACCCAGGCTTTCCTTAGGTCATATGGTTGCTGGCTTAAACAATGTTACAGTAACAGGACGCATAGTCGCAGTGTATCCAGTGAAAACTTTTGAAGGCGAAAAATCAGGCAAACTAGCTAGCCTGACCATCGCAGACAACGACGGCACAATCCGCGTCGTATTGTGGAACGAAAAAGCAGCCTACGTCGAATCAGGCGAATTAAAAACTGGGCAAATTGTCAAGTTTTCTCACGGTTACACAAAACGAGATCGTTACGGCATGCCTGAACTGCATATCGGCGAAAGAAGCCAGATTGACCTTAGCCCCCAGAATGTACGCGACGAAGATTATCCTTCGATAAGTAAATTCGTCACCAAAATCGGACAAATCACTTTAGACCAAAAGAACATCAATATAGAGGGGAATACGACTGCTGTTTTCCCTGCCTCAAGCTTCATTCGTAGCGATCAGACGGCAGGCAAGGTATTACGGTTCAAGTTGGCTGATGACACAGGCGAAGTCACTGCAGTAGCTTGGAATGAAAAAGCAGATGAGATTGAATCCAAACTTAAGCGCGGCTCAGCAGTTAGCATTGTAAATGCCAGAGTTAAGCCAAGCCAGAACGGCGAACCAGAAGTACATGTTGATACTTCAACCTGTATCAACATAACTGAACCTGCATTATGCCTGATCAAACTTGCAGCTCTATCCGAGGACTCGAACGATGTTTGCGTGGCAGGAGAGATTGCTTCTCTACCGATAACTCGCGATGTTCGGACATCCAAGGGAGAAATCGTGAAACTAAGCGCATTTGAGCTAAAAGATGAAACTGGTTTAGTTAGGGTTACCGCTTGGCGTGAGCATGCTGAAACTGCAAGCAAGCTACTTATGGGCCAAAAAATTGTGCTCGAAAACGTGTATGCTAGACGGAATTATGAAGGAAAAATTGAGTTATCGACTAAGGCGTCGACAACTATTAAACAGGTTTAAGATGGCTTAGAGTGTTCTTGCCTTTGCGGCTATGGCGTCTGCGATTTCGCTGGTTGTAGCTTCTCCGCCTAGGTCTTTGGTTCGTACTTTGCCTTCAGCGAGCACTTCGGTAACTGCTTTTTCGATTTTTTGGGCTGCGGCAGTTTCACCTAGGTAGTCCATCATCATTGATGCTGCCATAATGTTTGAGATTGGGTTGGCGCGGTTCATGCCGGTGTATTTTGGTGCTGAGCCGTGGATGGGTTCAAACATGCCATAAGTGTCACCTATGTTTGCTCCGCCTGCCATGCCTAATCCACCTACAACTTGGGCTGCTTCGTCGCTGATGATATCGCCAAATAGGTTGGTGGTGACCAGAACATCGTACAGTTCAGGTTTTTTAATGAGCTGCATGGTGGCTGCGTCTATGTGCAAATCGTCTACTGTTACGCTTGGGTGTTTTGAGGCTACTTCTAAGACAGCGTCTTTGAATATGCCATCAGTTATGCGCAGAATATTGCCTTTATGTATATACGTAAGATGTTTTTTGCGTTTTTCAGCTAACTTGAATGCGAATTCTGCAACGCGCAGTGAGGCTTCTTTAGTGATTATTCTTAGAGCTATGCCGACTCCCGGGGCAAGTTGGAATTCTGCGCCGCTGTAGAGCCCTTCGGTGTTTTCCCTAACGACAACAAAGTCTAGGTTGGGTTTGAGGGATTCGACGTTAGGGAACGTTTTGCATGGTCTTACGTTGGCATACAAGTTAAATATGCGTCTTAATGTGACAGCTACGCTTGGTGGTGCACCTGCTTCTTCAGGCGTAGTCATTGGACCCTTAAGGCATGCATCTGTTTGCTTAATCATCTCTAAGGTTTCTTTAGGCAAGTTTGTCCCATACGTTGGGATACAGTGTGCGCCTGCTTCACCATAAATAAGATCAAGTTTAAAATCTGCCTTTTCCTGAACTGCATCTAGGACTTTGATGGCGGCTTCAGTAATCTCAGGTCCAATGCCGTCGCCTTTGAGAACTGCAATCTTATAAGTTTTAGACATGGAAAGTTTCACTACCCTGTTAGATTGTTAGATAACCCCTTCATTTATCAGCGTTTCTATCAGTTTAAATAAAATAAACATTAAACCCTGATATGTCGCTTATTGCTAATTTCCCAGATTAAAGCATATGCGAAACTTTGCTATATGTACTATCATAATAATTGAAAGCTTCACTTGAATTAAGGCATTAAGTTGTTCCGTCTAATCGTTTTCTAATGTCCTTGGGTTGCACTAAAAGAGGCGCTAATTACGCAGATAAAAAAGGGAAAGGCGATCATTTTTTATTCCGATTCCGGTGTCAAGGATGCTTTTATTTAGACTTATGATTTTTATGTTACAATAACGGTGAATATATTGCCTTTATTTATGGTGAAAAAAGAAATATTTGCTTGGCTAAAAGATGGAATAAAGAATATCGATGTGCGAAAAGGCAACCCCCGTCAAGGCAATACTGCAGTTTTCATGTCCGGCCCCAACATACTGCGGTTGACTATACTTAAAAAGGAAACAGGTACGCTTGACCAAATAATAAGAGACGATAATTATAGATTCATAATTCCTACTGCCTTGACTCTTCAAGATGCCTTTAACTACCTGCAAGCAATCTACGGATCTGATGTTTACTCTTTTACAGCTTACCATTTGGCCTCTAAGTAACTATGTTGGCTTTTTCTTAGCTACCAGCTTCGTAGGATTATCATGGTATTAGTTTTTCTGATGCCTTCGACACGCCGGATTTTTTCTATGCATTCATTGACCTCGTTGACGTTCATTCCGCCTATGACTGCGATAATATCGTATTCGCCTGTGACCTCATAAATGGTCTCCACGTTAGGTATTGCCTGTATCTTTTTGGAGACTTCCCGTGTGGGGTAAGCTGGGTTGGTTGCAAGCAAAGTTATGGCTTCGGCGCCCTCAGTAACGCCTACTTTTATTGTGAATTTGCGAATAACTCCTGAGTCTAGTAATGCTTGCACTCTTCTTCTAACGGCGCCTTCAGAGAGCCCGATTTGTTTTCCAATCTCTACGTATCCTGATCGGCCATCCTCTTTTAAGAGCTTAACAATCTCTTTGTCCTTGTCGTCCATTCTTGTATTCCAAATAAATGACTGTATTGAAAAATTTAACAATTTCTGAAAACTGCATGTGGATTTAATTCGATTTTCGCTATACGCAGTTTGTATGATTGCGTTTTTCGCAATTTATGCTGTTAATCAGGGTCATTTAGTGTTTCATTTACGACAATAGAAGTCCAAGTTGTTACAAATAAGTCGCAATGTTTAAAAGTTAGGTGGGTATCTCAGAAAGATATTTCCGTTAAAATAAACGTGAGAACAAAAATGAATGAAAACACAGCAAAGTTGGGAACACAAGAGGTGAAGGCTATGAAAGCTAAATGTCCTGATTGCGACGCAGAACTCGACGTTCCACAAGATACATCCAAAGGAGAAATCCTCAGCTGCCCTGGCTGCGGACTAGACCTTGAAGTTAAAACCGTAAATTGTGGATGTGTCGACCTCGAACAATTTACTCACGAAGGAGAAGACTGGGGCGAATAAACAGTATCTACCATCTTCTTAATCGTGATCAAAATCACCTCTTTAACCTTATTTGTTTAAATCAGTTGTCAATAGGAAGAAACCACTGATGACCATAGGCCTGCTTTACGAAAGCCCCGAAACTGACGAAAACGGAATAAAACTCACAGCCGAACAGCTAGGAATCGACCTAACAGTTATTCCGTTTCGTAAAATTGCAATCTCTATAAGCAAAGGCGGCTTTAATATAGCAAGTAAAGGCAAAAACTTCACTGACACCGTAAAGAACATCTCTGCAATTCTTAACCGTACCCAAAGCAAAAACCGTAGACTCTATGCTGCACATACGATGGAAATGCTTGGAAAAAAGGTCATCAACCCTTCCACTATCGAGTTCACCTGTTATAGCAAATTTCGTACCCTTTTACATTTCTGGGCGTCAGGTTTACCAATTCCTAAAACGGTTTATGTGCCCTGCGACCCTATTGATGCGATTAAAGGCGGGCGGACCCTCAGCAATGAACCCGACATCGCTGATTTGCTCCAGCAGGAAATAGGTCAGAAAATAGTAGTTAAACCCGACGCAGGCACACACGGAAAGGCCATAGTGCTTTCAAAAAGCCGTGACGAACTCATTACAAACATCCAACAAACCAAACCCTCGATTATTAATCCCGTAGGGGTTGTAGGTCAAGAATTTATCCAGAAATGGTTCTACGATCTACGCATAATAGTCTTGAAAGAACCTGGCAAGAGCATTGTTTGCCATCCTGTAGCCTTGGCACGGGCAGGATTTAATGACTTTCGTACTAACACCTTCCTAGGCAATTTAGTGTTCGACATAGAGCTTCCAATGCATATTCAAGAGTTAGCTGTAAAATGTGGTAACGCTCTAAGCGGGGGATACGATGCTTTTGTACTAGGATTGGATGCCATGATAAATGGCGGCGTCAAAAACGCCAATGATGAAGCCGTGAAAGAGGCACTTGCCAAAGCAGCCGTTCCTTTTGGTGAAGTCAAAAAAGTCCAAAAAGACCCAATTCGCCTGCGCGATTTCAAGACATGGAATGATAATCTTGAAAAGGCAGTTGGTAACTACAAAAGTACCGAACCTTACGCTAAAGTCAAGCATATAATTGAACAAAACGTTGAGATCAATAAGCTCAATGTTGTCTTCCATGAGGCTAACGCATGCCCAGATTTCTGGGAGAATACTCGCCTCATTACAGGCATGAACCTAGCGGGTCCACTACTAAAAAGTGCCCAAAGCCTGCAGCAGTAAATCAATTCAAAGTGACCAAATAATGATGCGAATAGGAATAATAGGCGGTTCAGGATATGTTGGCAGCGAACTGCTCCGTATACTCTTGCTACACCCCCAAGTAGAGGTAACCATGGTTACCAGTCGACAAAGCGCAGGAGAATACGTCTTCAACACCCACCCGAACCTACGCGGATTAACCCAACTAAAATTCGTGCCCCAAGACATAAATGAACTCCAGAAGAACTGCGACCTAGTCTTCACAGCCACCCCCCACGGCGGCTCAGTAAACCTTGTTCCTAAACTTCTCGAAGCAGGTCTCAAAGTAATTGACATGAGCGCAGATTTTCGTCTCAAAAACCCTGCCGAATACGAAACCTGGTACGAATTCAAGCACAACCATCCGGAGTTGCTCAAAGAAGCAGTCTATGGGTTACCTGAACTGCACCGCGAGGAAATCAAGAAAGCCCGCCTAATTGCCTGCCCTGGCTGCATGGCATCTGCAACTATTCTCGCGCTGGTCCCGATTGTTAAAGCCGGCTTAGTTGATCCAAAGCATATAGTTGCAGACCTTAAGGTCGGATCCAGTGGTGGAGGTGCCAAAGCAACTGCAGCCTCTCATCACCCAGAGCGATTTGGTGGAGTACGACCCTACAAAGTTGTTATGCATCGCCACATAGGTGAAGTAGAACAAGAGCTTAACGCCCTCACAAACGAACCAGTAACAATATCATTTTCACCCCACGCCGTTAACATGATACGTGGAATCCTAGTAACCGTTCACGCTTTCCCTAAACAGCCCCTCGCAGCCAAAGATATCTGGAAAGCGTTACGCGGAACCTATGAAGGTGAACCATTTATACGCTTAGTTAAATATCAGAAAGGGCTTTACCAACTCCCTGATCCTAAAGTTACTCAGGGCACAAACTTCTGCGACGTAGGCTTCGAATTGGATCCTCATGCTAATCGCCTTATCATGTTCTCTGCGATAGATAACATGGTCAAAGGCGCTTCGGGCCAAGGTGTTCAATGCATGAATCTACTTATGGGCATAGATGAAACCACGGGTCTTAAAAGCACTGGTTTCCACCCGATGTGATAGCCATGCTGATTGTTATCAAAATGGGTGGAAGCATCCTAAAAGAAGGCGCTTCAAGCGACCTCATAGCCGACTTAAAAACTGTACTTGAAAATAACCAAGTGATCTTGGTCCATGGCGGCGGTGTCGAAGTCACTGAGATCGCTTCCAAACTGGGCAAAGAACAAAAATTCGTTATCTCCCCCGAAGGCTTTAGGAGTCGCTACACCGACAAAGAAACCATCGAAATTTATACAATGGTTATGGCCGGTAAAATGAATAAACAAATTGTCCTTGCCTTACAGTGTCAAGGCATATCGGCTGTCGGCTTATCTGGTCTTGACGCAAAAATTTTACAGGCTGAACGTAAAAAACGCATAATCGAAGTGGACGAACGCGGGCGTAAACGTGTCATCGACGGCGGTTATACAGGAAAAATTAACAACGTGAATACTGACATACTGCACTTTTTGCTTGAGAAGGGCTACACTCCCATTGTGACTCCAATCGCCATCAGTGAAGAATGCGAGCCATTAAACGTAGATGGTGATCGAACTGCAGCAATTGTCGCAAGTGCCCTAAAGGCAGACAGCCTCATCCTACTCACTGATGTGGCGGGCTTAATGCTTAAAGGTGAACGCATAGAAAAAATCAGTTCAGGCGAAGTCAAAGAAGTCCTCTCAAAAATAGGCGCAGGCATGAGCACCAAAGTCCACGCCGGCCTTGAAGCGCTCAACCAAGGTGTTAAAGAAGTTATAATCACCTCAGGGACCGCAAAAAACCCAATATCTAACGCTTTGAAACATGAGACAGGCACCGTGATAACTAGTGAATGAACAAGAAATCATTAGCACAGAAGATAAGTTGATGGCAAATGTCTACTCCAAAAAACCCATAGTTCTCACAAAAGGAAAGGGCGCTTTGGTGTGGGACATAAATGGCAAAGAATACATCGACTGCACAGGCAGCTACGGTGTAGCCTTACTTGGTCACAGCAACCCCCGAGTGGTCAATGCCGTATGTGACCAGGCATCCAAGCTGATTTCTTGCCATGCCAGCGTCTACAACGATAAACGCTCTGAGTTCCTTCAAAAGCTCGTTAACATCGCACCTAAAGGGCTAAACAAGGCATTCTTATCCAACAGTGGCGCAGAATCGATCGAATGCGCATTCAAACTTGCACGCAAATACACAGGCAAACCCGAAATCATTGCTGTAATGGGCGGATACCACGGCAAAACCATGGGAGCACTCTCCGCAACTTGGGAAAAGAAATACCGCGAACCCTTCTTGCCACTTGTACCTGAAATCAAACATGTTAGCCCTGATAATCTTGATAAAATCCGCGAAGCCATAACCGAGAAAACCGCTGCAGTTATAGTTGAACCTGTCCGTGGGGAAGGCGGCATCCGTGTCACACCAACAGGTTACTTGGTGGGCTTGCGAAAACTCTGTGATGAAAAAAATGTGCTACTAATTCTTGACGAAGTTCAAACTGGATTTGGGCGCACGGGCAAACTATTTGCCTGCGAGCATGAGGGCATTGTTCCTGACATACTTTGCCTTGCCAAGCCGGTGGCGGGCGGATTGCCTATCGGCGTAACCTTAGCTAAAGAAAATATAATGGCTTCCTTCAAGGGTGGAGAACATACAACTACCTTTAGTGGTAGCCCGCTGGTTTGTGCTGCAGGATGCGCCGCTATCGATGTGCTCATAGAAGAACAGCTAGCCGAAAAGGCCGCAGTTAATGGCAAATACTTTAAGGCAAAACTCGAAGAGTTGCAAAGCAAGCATAGCTCCGTTAAGGAAGTTCGTGGTTTGGGTCTCATGCTGGGTATCGAACTCAAATTTGAGGTCCTAAACGTTATTATCAAAGCTATGAAGCAAGGCGTGCTCGTCCTTAACGCGGGACGCACTGTTATCCGGTTCCTACCGCCATTGGTCATAACAAAAGAGCAGATTGATAAAGCAGTAGCCGTTATAGACGCTGTTATAGGGGAAGAGGAACATGCAAGATCAAGCAGTTCGGCTACTAACTAACCTGCTAGGAATATACAGCCCCTCCGGCAAAGAAGAAGACATAGCAAACTTCGTAGCCAAAGAAATGAAAAAGCTCGGCTTCCAAGTAGGCATAGATCAAGTTGGCAACGTCATAGGCACAGTTGGCGAAGGGTACCCAGTAATTTTCCTTTGCGGACACATGGATACAGTAGCTGGGATAATTCCGTTGCGCTTTGAAGAAGGCAAAATCTACGCCCGTGGAGCAGTAGACGCCAAAGGGCCTCTAGCTGCTATGATAATGGGTGCAGCTCAAGCCGCCAAAGAACCCACATTTAAGGGTAGAATCCTAATTGCAAGCGTCATAGAGGAAGAAGCTACCAGTCGTGGAATTAGAGAAATCATTAAAGAGGGCATACAAGCTGATTATGCGATATTTGGTGAACCCAGCGGGGTCGAAAACATAACCATAGGCTACAAAGGTCAAATTCAACTTAAAGTCGTCTGTAAAACTGAAACCGGCCACGCCTCTACACCTTGGCTTTATGATAATGCTTTAGAAAAAGCCTACGAGCTTTGGGGTCAAATTAAGAATAGTTTTCCTCCGGTGGAAAAGCAAGATAGCCCTTTTAACGCGGTAAGCACTTGTTTGACGAAAATTACAGGCGGAATGGCAAACTCTGTGATTCCTTTCGAAGCCGAAATGTATCTTGATATACGCGTTCCTCCGCAGTATACTACAAAGCAGATTTATGAAGATATCAAGAAAGTAATTGATCAGTATAAAGCAGCTAATCCGAAAGTTTTTATCAAAGCCACCGTTCAGGACACCGTGGAGCCATTCGAGGTAGACAAAAGCTCTCCACTTGTACGTGCACTTTCAATTTCTATCCGCAGGGTAATTGGCAAACCCGCAACTGTCCTGCGCAAGACCGGCACTGGAGATATGAACATTCTGGGCAAAGCCATGAACGTGCCCATCGTTACTTACGGGCCCGGAGACTCACACTTAGATCACACTATAGATGAGCATATCGTCATCGATGAGTATCTTAAAAGCATTCAAGTTTTCAAAGAAACCATCTTAAAACTAAGCGAAATACATAACAAAAACATTACCCTAAACGGCAACGGCGATAGTGCAGGTAACAGCCCATAAACCATTTTTGTTCTTTCTATGTCTTGTTTCTAATTATTGATTGAGCTTTTAGCAGCCTGCTTGTAGTCAATTCTGCCAGAACCGCTAGGTCTTCGGTTGGAAGATAATGGCTCGCTGATTCATCATAAAGCACAGTTACTGATGCGGGGAACTCTCCTTTTCCCCATAAAATGTAGACTATTGAGATACCTTGTAAAGTAGGTATGTCTACTGCGGCATCACCTACTTCAAGGGCAATGCCGCCTAGAAGTTTAGCTGCCTTGATTAACTCGCTTGGGTTATCGCCAAAACTGTCTGCTATTGGCTGAACAGCCCTTTGTATGAATGCTTTTTCGTAAGCGTGTCCGCCGGGCAGGTCCCCGTATTTTATGAGTTTTCCAACTTTGGGTGTTGCTTCAGCTGATGCATAATGCGCCAGTAAGATGGCCAGGACTTTGGCTTCAAGACCAAGTGAGCCGTCTTCAGATAGGTGGTCATATAATTCGCCGTTCTCTAGATTAAGGCTATACCCTAACGTGCAGTACAAACTATCTTTTTCTTCGCCTACTAGGCGAGCGATTTTTTGCAGCTCTTCGGGCTTAAGCCTGAACTTCATCTGCCCTAACCTTTACCTATGCTATTTTGCGGCGTTTACAAACCTGAAACAAGTTGAACAAAATAAAATGTGAAATGAGAAATAAAAGTTGCTAGATTTGGTCTAGCTTGAATTCTTCGTGGATGGCTCTGACAACTGCTTCTGCGTCTTTTTCTTTGACGACAAACGATATGTTTAGCTCTGATGAGCCTTGGGCTATCATGCGGATGTTTATACCGTTTTTAGCGGCAATGGCGAATATTCTTGAGGCTAAGCCCAGTTGGCCTTTCATGCGTGCACCCATTACTGCGACAACGGAGACATCGTCTTCTGCGCTAACTTCGCTGATTAAGCCTCCTCTGCCAAGCAGTGCAATCTCAAGATTGCTAATTGCCCTGCCAAGCATGTTGCGACGGATAATAAGTGAAATGTTTGCTTCAGAAGCAGCTATGGACGTCATCATAATATTGATATTGTTTTTACCCATAACATCGAATACTTTTGCGTAGCTTCCTGGCGCGCCCACCATACTTGGGCCATACACGTTAATCATGGCGACCTCTTTTATCATGGCTACGGCTTTTACAGCTTCAACTGCTCTTGCTTTAGGCTGGCTTGAAATAAGTGTTCCAGGGTTCTCAGGGTTAAATGAGTTTCTTATGCGGACAGGTATGCCTTCCTTCATTACTGGTTCGAGTGCGCGTGGGTGCATGGCTTTGGCGCCAAATATGGCCATTTCTGCGGCTTCTTGGTATGTAAGTTCAGGGAGCATTCTTGCGGTTGGAACGATTTTGGGGTCTGTAGTCATTATTCCGTCTACATCGCTCCATATCCAGACCTCGTCAACCTCTAAGGCGACTCCTAGTATGGTTGCTGTATAATCTGAGCCTCCGCGTCCTACTGTGGTTATTATGCCATCCTGATTTGCGGCAATGAACCCAGTTACAACCGGAATCGTTCCCTTTTCAAGCAATGGACCAAGCCTTTCGCGGACGAGATGTGTTGTATAATTCATAAGCGGGTCAGCTTCACCAAAGTTTGAATCAGTCACTATTCCCGCTTCTTTGCCCGTGAAATATTGCGTTTCAAGGTTATGGTCTTGTATTGCTCCCCAGACAATAGGTGCAGATAGCCTTTCTCCGAAAGAAACCACATAATCTTTAGATTTGGGCGTGAGTTCGCCGACATAGCATATGCCTGTTAGGACTTTTTCTAGTTCACAGATGGTTTCTTCTATGATTTGGGTTACTTGTTTTTGTGTCTGAGGGTTACTGATGGCGGTTGAAATTGCTCCAATGTGTTTTTGAAGTAATTCTTTAGTGAATGTTTCAATATGCTTTTCATCGCTTTTCGTAGCCTGACAAGCAATTTCAAGCAGATTATTAGTAACGCCTGCTAATGCTGATACTACAACGGCAACTTTACAATCGTTCTTAGCATGCTGAGTAACCAATTCGGCTACATGACGAATATTTTCGCCTGTACCGACGCTGGTTCCACCGAACTTCATTACTATCTTTGTCATTTAAATCAGCCTATGTTAGTAGTCTTGTTGCTAACTTATGTCTTATGTCTAAAAGGTCCCTTAAAACTGCACTGGCGGTTTCTAATCCGCCTGCTCCTCTGCCAATAAGAGTTTGTTCTCCTGCATATTCAGTAGAGAAGGTTACCGCGTTTAAAACCCCGCTAACACATAATGGGTGGGTTACTGGGATTTCTGTTGGCTTAACTGTTGCCTTGTCTCCATCTATTGACCCGATAAGCTTGATGGTGCTATTCCTCTTAGCGGCTTCCTCAAGCATTTGCAACGATACATCGCGGATGCCCGTCCTATCCACGTCCTTTAAGGTTATTTTTTTGTTCATAATCCAGTTTGCCAGTATGACTACTTTACATGCAGTATCAAATCCGTCAATATCCATAGATGGCTCTCTTTCAGCGTAACCAAGCTTTTGGGCGTTTGCTAGTGCGTCTTGGAAGCTTACATGGTTTTGAGACATTTCGGTAAGTATGTAATTTGTTGTGCCATTTAATATGCCTCGTATTCCCAGTATTTTGTCTCCTGCAAGGCACCGTTTGGCGAATTCAAGCATGGGTGTTCCACCGCCGACTGTGCCGCTGAATCGCAAGAAGACATTGTTATATTCAGCTAGTTCTGTTAAAGCTGGCATGGCTATGGCTAATGGTCCTTTGTTGGTTGTGACAACATGCTTACCTGTCTTGAATGCAGTGGTAATATGAGATATAGCGGGCTCTCCATTTTTGATGTTTACTGGTGTTAATTCAACAACTACTTCCGCTTCAACTGACTCAATAACGTCTAACGCTGACATTCCTGGGTGCCCAAATTCTGGGTCTGAAGATATGGGGCGGGTCTGTTTAAGAGCTTCCAGTTTTTCAGGACTTAAGCCTCTTGGGTTAATTACTGCCCCATCTACATCGGCGATAGCAACAATTTTTGGGTTAAACCCATAACTTGTAACCTTTTCTGCATACCTGCGGGCAAGAATTGTAGTTACGCCTTTTCCGACTACACCATACCCTACTAAGATAATTCTCATTTACATTCACCTTGTATAAGCTACTGTAGCTTGAGATTTTAGACCCAAAGCTTGTTCAATAGCAGATATTTCTGCGTCAACTTCTAATGGCTTCTCACATTGCTTTATAGCTGTATCGGGATCTTTAAGCCCGTGTCCTGTAGTGATACAAACCACTCGTTCATCTTTGTCGACAACGCCATTATTGATCAGCTTCTTCAAACCTGCAATAGATGAAGCGCTGGCAGGTTCTACGAAAATGCCTTCCTCTCTAGCAAGCATTAGTTGAGCATCTAAAATTTCCTCGTCAGTAACAGTTTCAGCGGTGCCGTGTGACTCCCTAATGGCTTTGATGGCTTTCTTCCAGCTGACAGGAGCCCCAATTCTAATAGCTGTCGCTATAGTTTCTGGCTTTTCTACAGGTACAATTTTGTCGCTGTTATTCTTAATCATCTGAGCGATAGGAGCCGAACCAGAGGCTTGTATGCCCGTCATCTTTGGTAGCTTCTTTATGAGCCCAAGTTTGTAGAATTCTATCAAGCCCTTCCAGACAGCGCTTATGTTTCCTGCGTTGCCAACAGGTATTACTATCCTATCCGGGGGGTCATTGTTTAATTGTTCACAGATTTCGTAGCCTAACGATTTTTGTCCTTCAATACGGAATGGGTTGATTGAGTTAAGCAGGTAAATGCTTCCATGCTTTTCAGCAAGCTTAAGAACAAACTCTAAGGCTTCATCAAAGTTACCTTTAACTTGTAAGACCTTGGCACCGTGAATCATTGCTTGCGAAAGTTTACCATAGGCAATTTTGCCTGATGGAATCAGTACAGTACATTTTATTCCTGCCCTTGCTGCATAAGCTGCTAGGCTTGCTGACGTGTTTCCTGTTGATGCGCAAATTACGTGTCTTGCGCCAAGTTCAACAGCTTTGGTTACACCAACGGTCATGCCTCTGTCTTTGAAGCTGCCCGTTGGATTTTCACCTTCGTTTTTGACCCAAAGTTCAGCGAGGTTTAGCTTTGCACCTAAACGTGCAGCGTGGTGTAGCCCAGTGCCGCCTTCGCTTAAAGTTACAAGCTTTGTAGCTTCGTGAATTGGCATAAGATTGCGGTATCGCCAGACTGAAAGAGGGGTCTCTTTCCATTCGATACTTTTATTGTTCTTAGCTAAAGTTTCCAAGTCCAGCTTTATTTCTAGTATATCTCCACACTTTTTGCAAAAATAGATAATCTCGTTTACGTCATATTTGGTTCCGCAGTTTATACATTCTTGGTGGGTCACTTTTTTCATTTCTCCATTTCTTCTATTATATGAGCGCCTCTGCCTGGCTTTGTCGCAATAGCAGTTGATTCAAACCCGGCAGTTTTGAATCCTCGTTTCATGGCTTCAGCGACTTCTGCCGCGCTTGCCTTTTTTCTGTTAATTATAGCTATCACAGCAGGTCCAGCACCGCTGATAGTAACACCGCATGCACCTGCGTTTAAAGCATTTTCTTTAACCTGCCAATATCCAGGAATCAAAAAGGCCCTAGCTGGCTCAACAATTGCATCACACATGGATCTACCAATTAAATCTACATCACCTAAGGCGAATCCCGCGGTCATGGATGCTGCCTTGCCAACATTGTAAATCATTTTCTCTAAGGGCACCATTTTAGGTACCACAGCACGTGCTTTAGCGGTTTTACCTGTCGGCGTGTCTATATGTGGGAAAGCCACGCAGACTTCCATATCTGCCGGCGCTTTTAGTTCAACAATTTCTACTGGGGCATATGATTTGATTATTACAAAGTTTCCGCACACAGCTGCCGAAGCGTTATCTGCATGTTCTGAGCCTGCGCTTGCAACTTCACCTTTAGATGCATACCTGACTAGCTGCTCATTACTCAAGCCAAGGTTAAACATCTTATTTATGCCATAGGCTACTGCTGCTGCGGGGGCGGCGCTGCTACCTAGGCCTCTGCCTGGCCAAATGCCCTTCTGTATGCGCACGATCAAGCCAGTATTAAGCTTGAAATCTTTTAGCATCTGGATGGCAACTACGCCTGCCGTGTTCCGTTCAGGTATGTTAGAGATGGAGTCTGCTGAAAGGCCTAAAATTTGAATTTTGACTCTTCTAGCTGTGGTGCGTGTTAACGTAACTTTGTCGCTTGGTTTTTCTATGGCTAATCCAAAGACGTCGAAACCTGGACCTAAGTTGGCGCTTGTCGCTGGCGCTTCTATGCTAATTTGATTTATCGGCTGCATGTTTTCAACCCGAAGTTTGCACAATTATTCTACTGCGATTATTAATATTGTTGCGTTTTTGCGGGTTTTTTAGCCCACTATGTTTGTTAGCGTTTCGTATGCTTTGAGGCTGTCTTTCTTTTCAACAACAATAATTGTCTCTGTCCAGCAAGAGATGAACTCTACTATGTTTACGTTCTGCTCTGCAAGCAGCGTTGTAAGGAAGGCAACAACTCCTACGGTTGCTTCTAGCTCCTCAGGTGAGTTAATTACAATCATAGTGCAGTTGTCATGCTTGACTAGAGTGCTGATCCTTTCAGGCAAGTCGGCTCGGTCAAGAAGATAAACGTATTTGCCTGGTAAGTCTACTTTCATACCCGTCTTAATGGCGATTTCCTTGGCTGTTATGATAACACTTTTACGGTCATAGACTGCTATGCCGCTGCGTTTGAGCAGTTGCAGTACTTTTTCTTCTCTTTTCTGCTTGTGTTTTTGTAGTTCTTCAGCGTAGCGTCTTAGCGCAGCTTTTGTAGCAGTGATGTTGTTGGTTTTTAGCTCGTTTTGAATCTGTCGAGATAGTTCGCTGAGGTTTACAATGCCTTTTTCTAGCGCTTCGAGCAGGTAGGGTTTATTTCGCAAGTAGTCGCGTACCTTTTTCGCTGTTGTCATGAAACAAAAATGTATCAATTGTAACATTTAAAGCTTGTTATGTTACAAAAAAGTCGTAAAGTTTAAAAACGCGCCCGGTGAGGTAAGGGGAATAATTCCTATTTCAAAAATGGGTGCGCAAAATGACTGAAAAATTTGTCCTAGCCTACTCGGGTGGACTAGATACATCTGTTATGATTAAATATTTACAGGAAAAATATGGCGCTGAAGTTATCACTGTAACCGTAGATGTTGGTCAGCAAGAAGATTTGGCTGCTGCAGCAGAGAAAGCCAAGAAACTTGATGCGCTCAAGCATATTGCTATAGATGCCCGTGAAGAATTTGTAACCGACTATATTTTTCCAGCCATAAAAGCCAATGCGCTCTACGAAGGCAAATATCCAATTAGCACTAGCCTTTCACGGCCACTTATTGCTAAAAAGATGGTTGAAGTTGCCGAAAAAGAAGGCGCTACTGGTTTAGTCCATGGATGTACAGGAAGGGGCAACGATCAAGTTCGATTTGATATTACTTTAGGCTCTTTGGCTCCTGGCAAGAAAATTCTTGCACCAGTTCGCGATTGGGGTATGACGCGCGATGAGGAAATTACCTATGCCAAGGAGAAAAACATACCGATTTCTACAGACTGCAAAAAATATAGTATAGATGCAAGCCTATGGGGTAGAGCCATCGAATGTGGTATGCTTGAAGATGCAGCAGTAGAGCCGCCTGAAGATGCCTACACATGGACGGTTTCCGCAGAAAAAGCCCCTGATACACCGGAATATGTCACTATTCAATTTGAAGCAGGTGTACCAGTAGCTGTAAACGGTAAAAAACAGAAGCCAATTGAACTTATTGAAACACTCAATCACATAGCAGGAAAACACGGTGTCGGCCGCATAGACCACATCGAAGACCGCCTTGTCGGCATAAAATCCCGCGAAGTATACGAATGCCCTGCAGCTATAATTACTCTAGAGGCACATAAAGACCTTGAGAAGATGGTCATGACCCGCCATGAAGTTCTATTCAAACAAGGCATAGACGCCGAATGGGTATTTCTAGCATACGCAGGCTTATGGGTAGACCCATTGAAAGAAGACCTTGATGCATTCATCAACAAATCGCAAGAACGCGTAACCGGTGAAGTCAAACTCAAGCTTTACAAAGGTGGATTCAGAATTGTCGGACGCTCATCACCATTCTCGCTATACAGCAAGAACCTAGCAAACTACAATATCAAAACCTCATTTAACCAGGCGGACTCTAAAGGTTTCATTGAACTCTGGGGCTTGCAGACAAGGATGTATAACGTGCTAAAGCGTTCTGCTAAACCAGAAAAGAGTGCTCAATCACCTGAATAATATTTGAGAAATAGGTGTATGTAATGTCTAAGATACTGCATGGCGGTCGGCTAACTAATGTGCGCGAAGATGTTGCCCAGTTCACCTCATCAATTAAAGACGATGCCCGACTGCTCAACGCTGTCATAGCCATAAACAAAGCTCACGTTGTCATGCTTATCGAACAGAAAATTATCTCAAAAACTGACGGCGCCAAACTCTTGACCGCTTTGGAAAAGAACTCGGAGATGACCTTGGATGCTTCTATGGAAGATGCGCACATGGCTGTTGAAGAAGCAGTTTTAAGAGATGCGGGTGTTGAAGTAGGCGGTAACCTTCACATAGCTAAAAGTCGCAACGATCAAGTAACAACCGCTATACGCATCCAGCTGCGCAATGAACTCATAGCTTTAATGCGTTCAATAGCCCACGTGCAAGATCACCTTGCCGAAGTAGCTGAAGAACATCAAAACACAGTAATCTTAGAATATACCCATCTGCAACCAGCTCAACCTGTAACTTTTGCACATTACCTGCTTTCGTATTTTGATGCCTTGGGTCGCGACCTGCAAAGACTCCAAAATGCATATGACCGAGTAAATCTTTGTCCACTTGGCGCAGGCGCCTTGGCTACAACGAGCTTTCCGATAAACCGGGACCGTACCGCCGAGCTTTTAGGCTTCAAGGGCTTAGTGGAAAACTCTATTGACGCAGTAGGTAGCCGAGACTTCATAGTTGAAACAGTCTCCGCACTATCATTAACTGCTCTGACGCTGAGTCGCTTCGCTGAGGACCTAATTATTTGGAGTTCACCTGACTTTGGCGTAGTAGAGCTTCCAGATGAGTTCACATCTACAAGCAGTATTATGCCTCAAAAGAAGAACCCCGAAGTTCTCGAAGTCATCCGTGCCCGAGCCAGCTACGTCTTGGGAAACTTTGTAACCTGCGCTGCTGCCGTCAAAAGTTTGCCCTCCACTTACAATCTTGACTTTCAGGAGGTCACCCCGAAACTTTGGGATTCAATAGAAATTGTACGTAGTTCACTTGATATGATCCATAAGCTTCTTCCAAAAATCAAAGTTACCTCCGATGTTTCAACAAAAGCCTCCTCAAGCTTTGTGGCCGCTACAGAATTAGCAAATCTGCTTGTCCGCAAATACAACGTTCCATTTCGTACAGCACACAAAATAGTTGGTGCGCTTGTCAAGTCTCTAATAGACGCAAAGCTGACCTTTGCAGATGTTTCAGCTAATTTGCTGCAGAAAGCAGCCGAAGAGTCTGCAGGCATTAAGCTAGTTGCCAAAGCGGAAGATTTAGCTGATCTTTCAAATCCGCTTAAGCTAGTTGAAGCCTGCAACGTTAAAGGTGGGCCTGCACCAGAGGAGGTAAAAAGGGCGTTAGCAGCACGGGAAAAACAGCTGTTATCAACCAAATTCGTTATATCTAAGATAGATAAGGAACTTGAAGAGTCCGAGAACAAGCTGGACTCTACCATCCAACAATATCTTTCCGCAAATAAACGTGAAAACGGAAGATATAAAAATTCAACTCGATAGGTAGAATAGCGCTTGGTCCAACAATATAATTCCGTAGAACAAAAGAAGGCGGCTCTGGTTTTAGAAGATGGCACCCTTTTTCTTGGAAAGGGGTTCGGAGCAACTAGAAAGGTTTCAGGTGAAGTAGTTTTTTCAACCTCAATGGTGGGGTACCCAGAGACGCTCACTGATACATCGTATAAGGGGCAGATTTTGTCTTTAACTTATCCATTAGTGGGTAATTATGGTGTTCCGCCGTATGATTTGGACCTTGGTGTGCCACTATATTTTGAATCAGATCGCATTCAGGCTTCAGGGCTTGTTATTCAAGAGTTATGCAAAGAACCCCATCACTGGGCATCCACACGCACGCTAGATAAATGGTTAGCCGACGAAAACATTCCTGGTATATATGGTATCGATACGCGGCGTCTAACCAAGAAGCTGCGTACACACGGTGTCATGCTTGGTATCCTGCAGACTTACGACGAAGGCGAAGAACCTAATCTTGATAGTTTACTGGAGGAAGCAAAGAATATTCCTGATCCCAACTTAACTGACTTGGTCAAGAATGTTTCAGTTAAAGAGCCCGTACAGTACAATGTTAACGGAAAATACACAGTTATACTAGTTGATTGCGGAGTAAAAAATAATATCATACGCAATCTTCTCAAACGCGGCATAAACATTATCCGTGTTCCTTACAATCTCTCGGCCAAAGAAATCCTCGATTACCACCCGGACGGGGTCTTTTTAAGCAATGGCCCTGGTGACCCAAAGAAATGTGTGGACACTATAGCCAGTGTTAGAGAACTTGCCGACAGGGTTCCAATAATGGGCATCTGCTTAGGTGCACAAATACTTACGCTAGCCCTAGGCGGAGATACTTACAAGCTAAAATATGGCCACCGTAGCCAGAATCAGCCAGCATTAGACCTGAAAACAAACCGCTGCTACATCACCACGCAAAACCATGGTTATGCCATTAAAACAGATTGCTTTGGAAAAACTCCCTTAGAATGCTGGTTCATCAACGCCAACGATAAAACCGTAGAAGGTGTGAGACATAAAACTAAACCCGCCTTCGCAGTGCAGTGGCATCCTGAAGCGTCGCCAGGACCTTACGATACAGAATTCCTTTTCGATGAATTTGAAAAGAATATAGAGGCTAGAATGTAATGCCAAAATTTGAGTCAATAAAAAAAGTCTTAGTATTAGGAAGCGGAGCTATAAAAATCGGTGAAGCAGGCGAATTTGATTATTCAGGCGCACAAGCAATAAAGGCACTCAAAGAAGAGGGCATAGAAGTCGTTCTCATTAATCCTAACGTCGCTACAATACAAACTGATGAAAAGTTCGTTGGCGACAAAGCTTATTTTCTTCCTGTAACGCCCGAATTCGCTGAAAAGGTCATTGAAAAAGAAAGACCAGATGGAATTCTGCTTGGATTTGGCGGCCAAACAGCCCTAAACTGCGGAACCGAACTAGCAGAAAGAGGCATACTAGACAAGTATAACGTGAAAGTTTTAGGTACCAGCGTTGAAGCGATAGAGCGAGCTGATAACAGAGATCTTTTCAGGAAAACCATGATTGATGCAGGCATTCCAATTCCCAACAGCAAAAAAGCAAACTCTATCGAAGAAGCTATCCAAGCAGCAAACGAAATTGGATACCCCGTTATGATTAGGGTGGCTTACACCTTAGGCGGTCAAGGAACAGGGGCAGCATATAATGAAGATGAATTAAGAAGGATTGCTTCAATTGGTCTAGTTCATAGTAGAATCTCTCAAGTATTAGTCGAACAATACGTTGGAAAATGGAAAGAAATAGAGTACGAAGTTTTGAGAGATTTAGACGATAATTGCATGATTGTTTGCAGTATGGAAAACTTTGACCCCATGGGCATACATACCGGAGACAGTATTGTAGTTGCACCCTCCCAGACAGTTAGCGACGAAGAATTTCAAAAACTAAAAGCCACAAGCTTCGCCGTTTTAAGAGCTCTCAATTTAGTCGGAGAATGTAATATCCAGTACGCTGTTCATCCAGTAACTGGGGAATACAAAGTAATCGAAGTAAATTCCCGTTTATCTCGAAGTTCAGCTCTAGCCTCCAAAGCAACCGGTTATCCTATAGCTTATGTCACCGCGAAAATGGCTTTAGGCTATACATTACCTGAAATAATAAACAAAACTACCAAAAAACCCGCAGGCTCTCTAGAACCAGATGTTGATTATCTCGTTATCAAAATGCCGCGGTGGGACTTCCAGAAATTTAGAAACCTCAACCGCCGACTTGGAACTCAAATGAAGTCGGTTGGAGAAGTCATGTCTATTGCTAAGACATTTGAGGAAGCCCTGCAAAAAGCTGTGAGAATGGTGAACAGCAATAGAGAATTAACCGATCCAATAGGCGAACCGGATATAGAGATAATCAAAAATGAGTTGGCTAATCCTACAGATGAACGACTTTTTTATATTGTTGAAGCTATCCGAAGAGGCATATCTATTGAGGAAATTAACAAGCTGACAGGGATTGTTCCTCTTTTCTTAGAAGGCATAAAGAGAATAGTTGATTTTGAAGAAGAACTGAAAGCGTCAGGTCTAACTCAAGATACTCTCAGGAAAGCAAAAATGCTCGGTTTCTCAGATAAAAAAATTGGGAAACTTTTCGGGAAAAATGAAATCACAATAAGGGAACTTCGCCAAATCTTTAACATACAACCCGCTATAAAACAAATACGAACAGCAAAACACTGGTCAGAGAAGGCAAATTACCTTTACTGTACCTATAACAGCAATAGCACTGATGACATAGACTTTACTGAGCCAAACAAAACAATTGTTCTCGGTTCAGGTTGCTATCGCATTGGTTCAAGTGTTGAATTTGACTGGTGCTGCGTAAATACTACTTGGTCACTAAAGAAAAAAGGCTTCAACGAAGTGGTAATGATTAACTGTAACCCTGAAACAGTTTCAACAGATTTTGACGTTTTAGATAAACTGTACTTCGAAGAAATAACTCTGGAACGAGTACTAGATATTGTGTCAAGAGAAAATTTCCCAAGTGTTGTGGTAAGCGTAGGCGGACAAATACCAAATAATCTTGCCTTAAAACTCGACCAGAACGGAGTAAAAATCCTCGGAACTGCTGCCAAAGACATAGACCGCGCTGAAGACCGCTCAAAATTTAGTAATTTACTTGATCGCCTAGAAATTGAGCAGCCAAGATGGAGCAAACTTGAAAGCGTTGAAAAATCAAAACTATTTGCCAATAGAATTGGCTATCCCGTACTGATTAGGCCTTCCTATGTTCTATCTGGGTCGGCAATGAGTGTTGCATATGATGAATCTCAACTTGAAGACTATCTGAAGAAAGCGACTGAGGTGTCGGAAGATCATCCTGTTGTCATCTCGAAATTCATGCTGAATGCAAGAGAAGTTGAAGTTGACGGTGTCTGCGACGGCAACAATGTCTTCATAGGTGCAATAATCGAGCACGTGGAGAATGCAGGGGTGCACTCTGGAGATGCTACCATGTCTCTCCCCGCAATGACGCTTGATGAAATTACTAAAGAGAAAATCAGACGAATAACAAGACAAATCGCTAGAGACCTATGTATCAAAGGCCCCTTCAACATACAATACTTAGTTAAAAACCGCGACGTCTACGTTATAGAATGTAACCTCAGAGCTTCAAGAAGCATGCCGTTTGTCTCTAAAGCAATTGGACAGAACTTAATGGAGCTTGCAGCATGCGCAATGTTAGGTGAGAAAATCGAAGACGGTGAAGGAGTTACTGATAGATTCGGTGTAAAATATCCTCAGTTCTCTTTTATGCGCTTAGAAGGTGCTGACCCTGTAACTGGCGTGGAAATGGTCTCAACGGGAGAGGTTGCATGTTTCGGACGCAGTTTTGAGGAAGCTCTATTAAAAGCAATGATTGCAGGCGGAACAAAAATCCCCAAGAGCGGTGATTCAATATTGATAAGTGTTGGTGGCGAAAAAGAAAAAGCAGTTGATATCGCTAGGAAAATCATGAATAATGGTTATAGAATACTAGCAACTGGGCACACTGCGGAAACACTGATGGCAAATGGGATAGCTTGTGAAAAAGTCTACAAGATTAGTGAAGGGCAGAAACCGAACGCTCTTGACTTAATTATGGAACGAAAAATAAATTTCGTTTTTAATATTCCTCATCCTAACCGGATTGTGACGCAAGCTATTACGGATGGTTACTTAATCCGAAGGAAAGCTGTTGAATTTGGGGTGCCTGTGTTTACAAACTTAGAGTTAGTCGATAGTTTGGCAAACGCTTTGCGGAATCATATAGATCTCCAGATAAGCTACCCTGCTACAAGACACCATTCCACTTCGGGCTGCTCACAGCCATAACCTTTCTTTATATCATAAATCAGCAAATGCTTGATCCTGAATACTTTTCCTTGTTATATATGAAATATATGCGTAAAGTATAAGAGCAATAATCTAAGGTTTAGTAGAGGGTCACTATTAAAAGATACTTCCACCAAAATAGAGAAATATACAGCAAGGTTTTATCCAGAGGATTCTGTTTTGGTGCTCAAGCACTCGTTTTAACGTTAAACCAATATGTTTGCGTGACAGAGTTTAGTAGTCTCGCACAAAATCATTTGTTCAAACTAGATAATTGTGATCTTTTTAGAAAATTTAATACTGATTATGAGGAGACACGATAATGCCCAAGTTTGATTGGATAAAGAAAGTTCTGGTTCTAGGGAGTGGCGCTATAAAAATCGGTGAAGCCGCCGAATTTGACTATAGTGGCAGTCAATGTCTCAAAGCGCTCAAAGAGGATGGTATAGAAACAGTTATTATTAATCCAAACATTGCCACAATACAGACCGACCCACGATTATCAGGCAAAGTGTATCTGCTTCCAGTAACTCCTGAGTATGTTGAAAAAGTAATTCAGAAAGAACGCCCTGATGGCATACTTTTAGGCTTTGGCGGACAAACTGCACTCAATTGTGGAATTGAATTGTATAAAAAAGGCATTCTAGAAAAGTATAATGTTAAGGTTCTCGGTACTCCAATTAGTGCCATCGAAGATACAGGTGACCGTGAACGATTTCGTGATGTCATGCTAAAAGCTGGCGTTCCGCCGCTACGTAGCAAAGCAGCAACCACTGTGTCAAATGCGCTAGAGATCGCTAAGGAAATCGGCTACCCAGTTATCGTGCGTGTCGCATATACTCTTGGTGGTAAAGGTTCAGGCGTAGCTCATAATGACGAAGAACTCCGAGAAATAGCCACGATAGGTCTCGCGCAAAGCCGCATCAGCCAAGTGCTTATAGAGGAATACGTGGGGCACTGGAAGGAAGTAGAGTATGAAGTAATGCGCGATTTTAACGATAACTGCTTAACTGTTTGTAATATGGAGAATTTCGACCCAATGGGAGTACACACGGGAGACTCCATTGTGGTAGCTCCATCACAGACAATGACTAATCGCGAGTATCATCGCATCCGCGAAATTTCAATAAAGGCAATACGTGCCTTAGGCATAGTCGGTGAATGCAACATTCAATGGGCCCTCCATCCAAAGTCTGAGGAGTGTCGCGTCATAGAAGTCAACTCACGTTTATCTCGAAGTTCTGCGCTTGCTAGCAAAGTCACAGGGTATCCTTTGGCCTACATAGCAACTAAACTTACAATAGGGTACACGTTGCCTGAACTTGTCAACAAGGTGACCGAGGTTACAACTGCATGCTTTGAACCCGCATTAGATTATATTACAGTTAAGATTCCACGCTGGGACTTGCAGAAGTTCAAGAATGCAGATCGGCATATTGGTCCACAGATGCGTTCTGTCGGTGAGGTTATGGCCATTGGTCGATGCTTTGAAGAAGCACTCCAGAAAGCAGTACGTATGATCGACATTGGCAAAATCGGTTTAGTATGCAACCCTGAAGATTCAGAGCCCGAGCCGATTGAGCGTATACGTAACATCCTTGCAAACCCGACTGATGAACGATTATTCAAAATAGTTAAGGCTCTCAAGATGGGCATCAGCGTTGAAGAAATTTATCACTTAAGCGGCGTGGATCCATTCTTTTTGCATAAAATTCAGAACATAATCAATATGGAAAATCGATTGCGCACTTTGCATCTTGAAGACAGTATAGCCGAAGAAGTTATACGTGAAGCAAAACGTATAGGCTTTTCAGACGCACAAATCGCAGTTTGTACCAATACTTTAGAATTTGAAGTGCGTCAATTTAGAAAAACTGCTAACATTATTCCAGCAATCAAACAAATTGACACGCTAGCTGCAGAATGGCCAGCGAAAACCAACTACCTTTACTTGACTTACAGTGGGGACGAAGATGACATTGAGATCAGCAAAAACAAGAGCAAAGTCCTTGTGCTCGGTGCAGGTGTATTCCGTATCGGCTCAAGTGTAGAATTCGACTGGTGTGGTGTCAACACAATCTGGGCTTTGAAAAAGTATGGCATCCAAGAAGCTATCATGGTGAACTATAATCCGGAAACTGTCTCCACCGACTATGATGTATCCGATAAACTATACTTCGAGGAGCTAACACTGGAACGTATCTTAGATATTTGCGAAAAAGAAAATCCGCAGGGTCTAATAGCTAGTGTAGGTGGACAAATTCCTAACACAATAGCGATGAAACTTGCACGTTCTGGTGTTAAACTAATGGGCACCACCGCTGAGGATATAGATCGTGCAGAAGACCGCTCCAAATTTAGCGGGCTATTAGACCAGCTTGACATCCCCCAACCTGCATGGAGTAAGCTTGCCTCAATTGAAGGCGCTAAATTATTCGCTGAAAAAATTGGCTACCCAGTCATAGTGCGCCCTAGCTATGTGCTTTCTGGTTCAGCTATGCGTGTAGCTTATGATGAGGCCTCACTAGAAAACTTCCTTAAATTAGCAGCAAAAGTTGGTCGTGACCATCCAGTAGTAATTTCCAAGTTTGTTGAAGGTGCGAAAGAGGTAGAAGCTGACGGTGTTTCAGATGGCGAAACTTGCTTCATAGGCGCGATAATGGAGCATGTTGAGAATGCAGGTGTCCACAGTGGCGATGCCACAATGACCATCCCCGCCCAGACGCTTTCTGCTGACATTATTAAGAAAGTCGAAGATGCAACCCAGAAAATCGTTAAAGCTCTTAAAATCAAAGGTCCTTACAACATTCAATACCTAGTTAAAGATGGCGAAGTTAACGTTATTGAATGTAACTTGCGCGCTTCTCGCTCTATGCCATTTGTAAGTAAGACACGTGGGGTAAACCTCATTGAGCTCTCTACGATAGCAATGCTGGGTAAGAAATTTAGCCAAGTACTTCAGAGCTGCGAGCCGCCACCTATACGCCATGTGGGTGTGAAGGTGCCTCAGTTTAGCTTCATGCGACTTAGCGGCTCTGACCCAGTGCTGGGTGTAGAGATGCTTAGCACAGGTGAAGTAGCATGTATAGGTGAAAACTTTGCAGACGCCTTCTTTAAAGCACTACAATCAGCAGAATTCTGTATGCCTCCTGAGAATGGTTCAGTTCTCATTACAGTCGGTGGCGATGAGCCGAAAAGACGTGCTGTAGAGCTAGCCAAAGCCTTTGAAGAGATGGGTTTCAAGATATACGCTACAAAAAATACTGGCGAAGTAATGCGTGCAAACGGCGTAAACAGCGTTCAAACCCTCTATAAAGTCAAAGAAACTGATGCAAGACCCAACATACTTGATTACCTACAGGATCGCAAAATAGATCTAGTTATTAACGTGCCCATGCCCAATAAGAGAACTAGCTACACTGATCTCTTAACTGACGGTTACATCATCAGACGCCAGGCAGTAGAATTCAATATTCCAGTCATCACAAACCTAGAGTTAGCATCAACCCTTGTAAAAGTGCTGAAGGCAAAAAACCAGAACGGCAATAGCATCAACTCTCTAAATGAGTATATGGATGCATTAGCCTGGAAGTTCTGGTAAAGCAAAAACAGAACCTGCAAAATTTGGCATTACCCTTTTTTGTGTATGCCTTAAATTTTTATTATCAGTCTTGGCAAGCTATGTATCTATTTGTGGATGCTACTGTTTAGATGGATTCAAAAAGCTAGTAAAGTGTAGGTTGAATTAGCAAAACCTATTAATAAATCAAACAACCTTCCACTTAGCCATTGATTATTGGAGGAATACGTCTCATCCCCAATAGAAATTCTAGGACAATAGACGAGATTAATGAGAAAATTCGAAAAGGCGATGCTCAGGTTTTAACCGCTGAGGAAATGAAGAAGCTTGTGGAAAGCAGCGGCGTTGAGGTTGCCTTCAAAGAGGTTGATGTAGTCACCACTGGCACTTTCGGGGCTATGTGCAGCTCTGGTGCAGTTGTAAACTTGGGTCATTCTGATCCTCCTATAAAGATTGAAAAAGCTTGGATTAACAACGTGCCTATTACCCACCCAGGCGCAGCAGTTGACTTGTATATTGGCGCCACATCTATGTCTGAAAAGCAGTCTGATTACGGTGGCGGACACGTTATTGAAGATCTTGTAAACGGCAAAGAAGTCGAACTTATTGCATCCGCTTACGGAACTGACTGCTATCCGCGAACCCAGCTCAGGACTCGCTTGACTAAGGACGATTTGAATCAGTTCTATTTGCTTAACTTCCGCAATTGCTACCAGCGCTACAACTGTGCTGTGAATAGCCGTGACGAAACAATTTATACTTACATGGGTAAACTGCTGCCACGTATGCGGAACGCAACGTACTCCGGTGCAGGCGAACTTAATCCGCTTATGAATGACCCGGACTATGAGACTATCGGTATAGGTACCCGCATTTTCTTAGGTGGAACCCAAGGTTATGTGATTGGTGAAGGCACCCAGCATGACCCCCAGAATCAGTTTGGCACCATTATGGTTCGGGGAAACGCCAAGAATATGAGTTCTGAATTTCTACGTGGGGCAACATTTACACGTTATGGCACCACATTATACGTTGGCATGGGCATCCCAATCCCTATTCTTAACGAGGGATTGGCTAAGAAAACAGCCATACGTGATGAAGAGATTTTCACGAACGTAGTCGATTATGGTGTACCTCGTCGCGACAGACCTAAACTTGCTAAGGTCAGCTACAAAGACCTTAAGTCGGGTGTTATAGTTGTGAATGATAGGAAGATTAGGGTTAGCTCCCTTTCCAGTCTTAATACTGCAAAGAAGATAGCCCGCACCTTGAAGCAGTGGATTGACGATGGTGAGTTCTTTTTGACCGCACCCGTTGAACGATTGCCTACTTCTGGTGTGGTTAAGCCTATGCGACAGACTGAAGCTACTCCGTTTGTCGTTAATGTGATGCAAAAAGCGGTTACCTGTACCGAGGACGAAGAAGTCCGGGCAATCGCTGAACGCATTGTAACAAAGTCCGTCAATCATATAATAGTCATTGATAGGGCAGGCAAACTTGCTGGCATCGTGACCTCTTGGGACGTTACCCGTGCAATGGCGCAGGGCAAAAAAGCGTTAACCGACATCATGACCCGTAATGTAGTGACTATCAAGCCTGATGCGTCTCTGGAGATGGCCTCAAAAGCTATGGCTGACCATAACATTTCTGCTTTGCCTGTAATAAATGACGATAAAAAGGTACTGGGTATAGTCACTTCAGAGGATGTTTCAAAACTGTTAGGACGGTAACAAGTCTTGGTACGAGTTCTACTTAAGTTTTCAGATAGAATGGTCGAAGAGCCAATTATTGCACAGATAATTCTTGAGCTCAAATTTCCCATCAACATAATTACGGCGCACATTGACTCGAAAGGCGGTGAAGTGCTAGCTGAAGTTCCGCAGGACGCGCTTGATACAGTAGTGCAGGCTTTTCGCAAGAAAGGCGTAATTGTCACAGTGCCCAAACTCGTTGAAGTTGACGTGGACAAATGCATAAATTGTGGCTCCTGTGTTACACTATGCCCAGTTGAAGCTATCACTTTCGCAGAAGATGCTTTGGTAGTCTTCAACAAGGAAAAATGTGTAGGCAGTACCTGTAGCGCTTGTGTCAACGCTTGTCCAGTGCGAGCCATAAAATCCATCAAACAAAGCAACAACGAACTAAACAACCGTAACCACTAACAGCATAGGAGCCTGCAATGAGCGCACTTTTTAAAGAAGCTTTCAGCTGCAAAGACTCCCAATGTACCCTAATTTCAGATAAGCAATCAGGCATTGAAGTTGCCAAGGCGTCAATAATGCGTAACCAGCAGCTGCTTGAGAAGTATATTGCTTTGAACCCGAAGTTTGCGTGGACTCTTGCTCCCTTTCCTGTTGCTGATGCACCTTTGGTGGCTAAGTTGATGGCTCAGGCTGCTGAGGCGGCAAAGGTTGGTCCTATGGCTGCTGTGGCGGGTGTTCTGGCTGATTTGGCTGTAGCTGAAATGCTTGATTCTGGCTGCGAGGTGGCTGTGGTTGAGGACGGCGGCGAAGTCTCTGCTGTTTCAAATGTGCCTATTGATGTTGCTGTTGCTGCTGGAAATGAGCCGCTATCAAAAAAGTTTGGGTTTAGATTAACCGAGTTTCCCATAGGGGTTGCGACTAGCTCAGGACGTTTTAGCCATGCCATAAGTTTTGGAGACGCAGAAGCTGTAACCATTTTCTGTAAATGTGCCGGATTAGCAGATGCTGCAGCAACAGCCGTCGGTAACATTGTCAAAGGTGACGACATTAACTTAGCAATCCAAAAAGGCATAGAAGCTGCCAAAGCTATTCAAGGTGTCGAAGGCGCGCTGATCCTCTACGAAGGCTGCTTTGGCACTTGGGGAAAAATTCCGCAAATAATTAAAATAGACCCAACAATTTAGAAAACAAGCATAGCTCTCAAAAAGAAATAGCTTCTAAAAGCATTAACTTAAAAGAAGACGAAGTGAAAATGATTTCTGTTGTCTTTTTCTTTTAGTTGAAATCAAGCTGGCTAAGGTGAATTTGAAGTTGTTTCGTTTTTACAGTCGCGTTTGTTTAATTAGTGCGCCGCTTTGTCCCGAAATTGTTTTTGGCTTGTTCTTTGACGATGAAAGTGAGCAGGCAAAGATTGGCACGAATTTAACATCGCTTAAGTCTTCGTGTCATGTAGCAAACCATAGGTTGGCAATAGGATACCAGTAAACGTTCAGTAGCATTAAAAAAAGTGTGACTGCACATGTGGCAAGGATTGTTTGATGAGTAAGATAACGATGTTGCATCTTTTTTAATTTTGCAACGTCAGCCATGCAATCAACCACAACTGTTAAAGACTGTGCTTTAAACGGCATTTGATTTTTCCAAGAATATGCGCTTTGAAAAGAGTGATCGCGCCATTGATTTCTATCTTTCGATAACCTCATAAGCGGTTTAAATCTAAAGTAGTTTCTAAACAGAGGCTGGGAATATGAGTTTATTTCAGGAATTGATGAATGAATATCGAGAGCAGCTAGAGAAGGGAGCCATCCAAAGGGCATACCGGGGATTAATGGATTACATTATGGGATTGAGGTCGTATTTTGAAAGCAAGTATCCTGATTATTCAGTATCGGGCAGTATCTATTTTGGGTATATGGATATGACGTATTTTTCGTTCTTTCCCAAATCATTGAAAAATCGAGGATTGAAAGTTGGGGTAGTTTTTGTCCATTCTGCATTTAAGTTTGAAGTCTGGTTGTTCGGGTACAACAAAGGTGTTCAGGCAAAGTACTGGAAGCTGTTTAAAGAAAGCGGCTGGGACAAATACAAGGTTCCGTCGACGACTAAAGGTGTTGATTCTATTGTTGAGGGCGTTTTGGTTGAGAATCCTGACTTTAATGATTTAGACGCTTTAACCAGTCAAATAGAGAAAGGGACATTGAAGTTCATCGAGGATGTCGAGAACTTCTTGTCCGAACATCACGAGCTGGGATAGAAATGGAAAAAGCAATTAAGACACTGCTAAGCACTGGCAATGAAGCATTAATAGCATTTACAAAACGGAACTTGCTTGGAGAAACGGTGACCTTAGAAGAGTTATGGACCCTGCCGCGGGTAAAAAGAATACTTAAACCAACAAACCAACGGTTCTTGGATATATCCAAACAAGAAAGCAACATTACGTTCGCCCACAAATTACAACCAATACCAAACATACAAGACCTTAGCAGAATTAGTGGAGTTTTACGGATTAAACAAAAAACACGCTGCAATAAAGAAAGCAGCTGAGTACCTATTTTTGTTCCAGACAAATGAGGGTGAATTTAGAGGAATGTATGGCAACCAGTATAGCCCAAACTATAGCGCGAGCATCACAGAATTTCTCATAAGGCAGGATATGGCGGCACAAGAATCGAGAAATCACTAGATTGGCTGCTTACTATGAGGCAGGACGATGGGGGCTGGGCTATTCATCTAAGAACTAAAAACAGAGGGTTAGACGCGCTAAATGAGAAGGAGACAATTGAACCGGATAAACCAAGCCATCCTCCCACCTAGTAACGGGTATTGTGCTAAGACCATTCTCGCTGGTGCCCGCCTATAGAAGCAAAGTAAAGGATGCAGGAATGCTACTAGCGGGCAGAGTCTTTACCAGAGACAAATACTTGGACAGGCAAGGAATCGAGTACTGGACAAAATTCACCTACCCTTATCACTGGACAGACATCCTCTCAACAATAGCCACACTAACACTTCTTGGAATTTATGATCATCCAAAAATCAATGAAATAATGCATTGGTTTGAAAAGCATAAACAAGACAATGGAATATACAAAGTAAGCGTGATGACCGGAGCTAAGTACAAGGACGTCAAATACTGGATAACCTTACAATATCTAACTGTGCTTAAAAGAGCGCACGCTACCGCGCATATGCTGCATAAGTAATATTAACTGCAGTGGGTTGAATTTAAGTGACGCAATATTCGTCTAAATCTAAAGGGTGTTTTTTTGTATAGCATTATGGCTAATGTTGTTAAGGATATTTTAGATAGTTGTCCTGGGCTAACTTCAGAGGATGTGAAGATTATTCCCCCAAAACCTAAAGACGCTGAAGAGCGTGCTACAGGCGAATCGACTATGCAGTGTCTTAGTGATGCTAAAGGTGATGGCAAAGAAGAGCAGATTCACATAAACAAAATCATTAACCAATCAACCAAGCAGTGTCTACAAGAAATCGTTAAAAAATATGACCTCTCGCTTAAAGAAGAAGGTAATAAGACAGTTATCTATTTACCTTCAATCTAATTATTACACACTTTGTGGTGAAACTGCTTACAATAAATTAGGCGATTTTATCATATTTTCCTGAGCTTTTAAAGGCTATTGCTAATCTTACCGGTCTTTCAAGGTTACTTGCTTTGTTATATTTGTAGCTTCAGGTTCTCAATTTTTGTTACGTATTCCTCATGTTTGCCTATGCCTATTATTTTTGCCTCTATTTCTTCAAATTTTTCAAATACTTCGTCTTTCTCGTTAGCGTTTAATAGGCTCATCCATGTAGGGAACAGCTTGTTTTCTCTTTCAATATGAGACTTAAGCTGTTGAGCGTAACCTTTAGCGTTGATAATCTTATTTTCTGTATCGTTTTTTGCCACGGCTTTTTCTAATGATAAAATATGTTCTCTTGCTTTCTGGTGGTCTTCAAGTAGGGCTGATATGCTTTTAGTCTGTGTTGAATCTTTTTGCTTTATAAGTGGAAATAGAACTGTTTCTTCCTTGCCATGATGGCACTTATCAGCGAATTTTCTAATTAAGCCTATAAAATCATTAAAGAATTGGTCTGGCACAGTTTTGCCGTCTTTCATCTTAGCGGTTGATTGTTCTAAAACACTAATTGCTCTTAGGATTATTTCATGCTCTTCTGTCAGAACTTCAAGTGCATCCATATAATACCACTCTTAGAAGTCATTTCTCATCTTATTGCTTATTTTGGTTATAAGCTTTTTAGGTAAGCCCCTTATATCAATAAATAAAATAATAAAAATGGGTTTAGTACAACTTGATAAGGTGTCTTTATGTCCTTCCCAGTTGACTTACTAATAGATGAGCATAAGCTGATTATTCAAGCAGTTGAAGTTATCAAGGCAAAGCTTGCTCAAATAGAAACCAGTAAAACTGTAAACCCAAACAGCATCACTGCTATGGTAGATTTCTTTAGAACATATGCCGATAAATACCATCACGGAAAAGAAGAAGGAATTCTATTCAAAGAATTAGCCCAAAAGAAACTAAACGAAAACGACCGTAAGATAATGAATGAGCTAATTCAAGAGCACGCGTTTGCAAGACGAACAGTAACAGCCTTAGAAAGCGCAAAAGAAAGCTACATTTTAGGCAAAGAAGAAGCATTAAAAAACATAACAGACCATCTTACAACCTTAACGAAGTTTTATCCAGCACATATAGAAAAGGAAGATAAGCACTTTTTCTATCCATGCATGGAATACTTTTCACAACAAGAACAAAAAAACATGCTTACACGATTCCAAGATTTTGACCAAAACTTTACCAACAAAAAATACCTGCGGATAATTAATTCTGGTTTTTAATTCGTTATATGGCATTCTGTATCCTTTTTAGTTATTTTTCTGTAAAGGCTGCAAGCTCAGAATATCAATACCTGTCATACAGAAAATTCTATGTGACAGTTATTAATTGCGGTGCTTCATTGGTTATTGAGGTTTTCTGATGGAGATGTTGATTGTTAAAGAGGTTCAGGCTAAGTCCATACTTAACGTCTCCAAAATCTACGCTTACGTAGTCAATCCCTATACTGGTTGTCAGCATGGCTGCTTCTATTGTTATGCACGCTTTATCAAGCGATTTAGCGGGCACAAAGAGCCTTGGGGTCAATTTGTTGACGTGAAAATAAATGCACCTGACCTTCTAAAGGTGGAGATTGAAAAAAAGAAGCGTGGAGCAGTTTGGGTAAGCGGTGTCTGTGATCCATACCAACCATTAGAGAAAAAATATGCGTTGACGCGTAGATGTCTCCAGATACTTAAGGCGCATAATTGGCCAGTTGTAATTCAGACGCGTTCTTCTCTGGTTACTCGCGACTTGGACATAATTAAGGATGCAAAGGATTTTGTGGTTGGCTTTTCTGTGACTACAGCTGATGATAAAATTCGAGAATTGTTTGAGCCAAATGCCTCATCAATTAATGAGCGAATAAGTGCGCTTGATAAGTTTCATCGAGAAGGGGTTAGGACTTATGCTATGATTGCCCCTATTCTTCCTGGTGCAGAAGCTCTTCCAGATCTGCTTGCCGGTAAGGTTGATTATGTTTTGATTGACCGAATGAATTACCATTATGCTGATCGGTTGTATCGTGAGTATGATATGGAGGACAAGCGTAGTGAGGAGTTTTTTCAGCAGATGGAACAAGAACTTACGTTGAAATTTGAGAAACTCAATATTCCCTGTTATGTGGCTTAGCGCTTAATGTTTAGCACATGCCATTTAACTGCTGGTTCTATCCGTTTTGGTTCTTTTTATTTGCCTTGTTTTTCCGAAAGGCTTTTATTTTATGAGCGATGTACGGATTGACAGATTCGAGGCTAAGATGATGGACACAGTAGCTCATCAGCAAACTGGACTTCTACACTTCTATAGCTTCGAGTACAGCTTTTATTATTATTTTTACTAAGCCCAGGACTAAAAAGGAGAAAAGTTCTGGGTGCAGGATGGTTGTGAAATGAAAAATCAAAATTGTTGCAAAAAAATTGTTGTCAAATTCGGCGGTTCTAGCCTAGGCGAGCCTGAGCGCTTATCTAAAGCAGTCAATGCTGTAGTTAACGAGGCGAAAAAGGGCACCCGCATTGCGGTTGTCGTTTCAGCCATGGGCAAAACCACTGATGTCCTCTTGAATACCACAAAAAGCACATGCAACGGCAAACTGGAGAAGCATGATTTAGATGACATACTCTCCATGGGAGAACGCACAAGCGTACGCATCTTCGCCGCTGCACTAAGAACCAACGGCGCCGAAAGCCGCTACTTTGACCCCTTAGACTGTGACTGGCCAATCATAACCGACACTTCTTTCCAGAACGCTAACCCATTGCGCGATGAATGCGAAAAGCGCGTTCAAGAATGTGTGCTGCCAGTTGTCGAAAAGGGCATAATTCCTGTCATCGCAGGCTTCGTAGGCAGAACTAAAGATGGCAAAATCACCACTCTAGGGCGTGGCGGAAGCGACACCACAGCCTTTCTGTTAGCAGAAGCCCTAAATGCAGATGAAGTTGTCTTGGTAACCGACGCAGAGGGCATCATGTCAGGTGACCCAAAGGTAGTTGCATCTCCTCAAAGGCTATCTGAAATAGATGTCAATATGCTAGTCGGTTTAGCTGATTCAGGTGCCAAATTTATTCACAGCAAAGCGCTAAAGTACAAACCTAAAAACATCAACGTCAGAGTCATTAATCAAGCCCACGGCGACTTATCCAAAGAAGGCACAATAATTACAGGTTCGCTTTCTACTGAACTGGGTGCAGACATAGCTTTCCCTTCCCAAGTTGCAGCCATAACTGTAGTCGGTCAAAAAGTTTCAGAGAACCCGAAAATAATTGAAGAAATGGTTGCAAAGGTTAACAGCCACTCTTCACTGCTGGGTCTCTCGGTTGATGTTAATTCAGTAATTCTGTACGTTGCGCAGGGCAACAATGTTGAATCGTTGTTTAATGACCTGCATAAAATAGTGCTGTCAAACTCCGTAACTAAGGCTATGGCAGTGAAAAAAGATCTTGTCTTCCTTAAGACCAGCGGTGTCGGACTTGAAGAAAAGCATGGCATCGTCGGTAAAATCTCGGACGTTTTACGGGTTAACAGCATAAATATTGCCGGCATCTTGACTATTACTTCAAGCATTTTGCTTTTTGTGGACTGGGCTGAACGTGAACGTGCCCTAGACCTGATAAGAAACTCCTTAAGGAGCCAATAAGAATAACCACAAGAAGAACTAAGAATTTAGACGCAGGGAGAACAAAGAGTAATGGATCAAGGTAAAAAACGTCGCTTAAGGCGAATATTCCAAGCAGATAATCGCACAGTTATAGTGCCAATGGACCACGGCGTTACCATAGGTCCCTGTGCAGGCATAGAAAACATGCAAAACATAGTTAACCAACTTGTAGAGGGCAAAGCAGACGCCATCCTAGTACACAAAGGTATAGCTAGACATGTTGACTTTGCAGACGCAGGTCTTATTGTCATGCTTTCAGGTGCATCTAACCTCAGCCCGAATCCAAACAATAAAGTTCAGGTCTGCAGCGTACAAGAAGCAGTACGTCTAGGTGCAGACGGCGTCGCCGTGCATATAAACGTGGGCGCAGCTGACGAAGATAAAATGCTTACCAAGCTGGGTAGGGTTGCCGATGAGTGTGAAATTTACGGTATGCCTCTTTTAGCCATGATGTATCCCCGAGGCCCAAAAATCCAAAGTGAACATGCTCCCGAGGTTGTAGCGCATGCAGCACGAATAGGCGCAGAACTAGGCGCAGACATCATAAAAACCAACTACACCGGCAGCATTGACACCTTCAAAGCCGTTGTCGAATGCTCTCCCGTACCTATAGTCATAGCTGGAGGCCCAAAAGCCAAGACCGATAAAGATACCCTGCAAACTACCTTCGAAGCCATGAAAGCAGGCGGCGCTGGCCTTTCGATTGGGCGTAACATATTCCAACATGAAAAGCCTACAGCAATGGTCAAAGCGCTATCAGCCATTGTGCATAAAGGCGCTTCTGTTGAAGATGCATCAAAACTTCTAGGTGACTCCCAGTGAAAGAACTCTGGATCCAAATAGAACAAAATGCTCCAGAGAAAGATAAACTGGTAAAGCTTGCCGCTGAAACAGCAGACGCCATAATAGAAGACGGACAAGCCATAATAACTAAAGATCAAAACGTTATCACTCTGCTCGAAGGCTTCAACGCCGATAGTATCCGAGAACTGAAGCGAGCAGGAAAAAAGGTCGCCTTAAAGATAACAATAACTGGCAAGCAAGATGAAAATGACGCGGTTAAAGCTGCTGAACTCTCAGCGGATTACATAATTATCAGCTGTCTTGACTGGCGTGTTATTCCGCTAGAAAATCTCATCGCTAAAACTCGTGGAAAAAGCACTCTGCTAGCAGAGGTCACAAACGCTCAAGACGCTAAGCTCGTGCTAGAAACACTTGAGTTGGGTACTGATGGGGTTCTTTTAAAGACTTCCAGTTCTGAAGAACTTACTAATACTGCATCAGTTGTTAGACAACAGGCTGAAAAGATCACTTTAACAGCTGCAAAAATCATTGCAACCAAACCTATTGGTACGGGTGCACGTGCATGCGTAGATACATGCGATCTTATGGTGCCAGGCGAAGGCATGATTGTTGGCTCTCAATCTGCTGGACTCTTTCTTGTTGAAGCCGAAGTGCACGAGAACCCCTATGTGGCATCGCGCCCATTCAGAGTTAATGCAGGCTCCGTTTCCATGTATACCCTTGGCTCCTTGGAAAACACACGATACCTATCAGAGTTCAAAGCAGGCGACGAAGTCATCATCATAAACCGCGAGGGCAAAACCCGAAAAGCCAACGTAGGCAGAATAAAAATTGAGTACCGTCCGCTTATACTCGTAGAAGCTGAAGTGGAAGGCAAACATATCAAGACCGTCTTGCAGAACGCTGAAACTATCCGTGTTGTGACACCTAATGGTTCTACACCTGTCACTGAACTTAAGCCCGGTGACGAAGTCATGGTCTACATGGCAGCAAAAGGTGGAAGGCACTTTGGTGTGTCAGTAACAGAAGAAACGGTGATAGAACGTTGACCATACGCATCTGTGTATCTATCCTTCCCCAAACCATCTATGAAGCCCAAGGAATGATTAGGCAAGCTGTGGATTTGCAGGTAGATTTTATTGAAGTTCGGATTGATCAGCTTGGAAAGAGTCATCATCTTGTTGATTTGACTGCCCGCCAAGAAATCCCTCTTATTGCTACTGATCATTCACGTCGAGATGAATCCGAGCGCCAAGCAATTCTGCTTAATGCCGCAAAAAGTGGTTTCCAATATGTAGATGTAGCTCTGTTTAGCCCTAAGCTTCAAAATTTTGTTTCAAAAATCAAGCAGGCAGGCGCCAAAGCCATCGTCTCCTTCCATGACTACACAAAAACTTTAAGCCTAAAAGAACTTAACCGCATACTTGAAAGAGAAGTTTCCGCAGGTGCAGACGTCTGCAAAATAGTAACCACCGCAACTAAAATCGAAGATAACTTGACACTGCTCCAGTTTCTGCAATCTGCTCCAGTCAGGAAAAAACCCGTCTGCTTTGCAATGGGAGAACTGGGTAAAACCTCAAGGCTTCTATCGCCTGTATTTGGAGGCTTCTTTACATTTGCCGCTCTAGAGCGGGGCAGTGAAACTGCACCTGGTCAGATGACGGTGCAGGAAATGCGGACTGCCTATGAGTTACTTGGACTCAGATAGGAAGATGAAAACCGATATCTCAGGAAGAACCCAAATCTACGGTGTCATAGGTGACCCAATAGCTCACTCCCTAAGCCCCGCCATGCATAACGCAGCTTTTCAATCACTTAAGCTTGACTGTATTTATTTGGCATTCAACGTAAAATCCGACAAAGTAGAAGATGCCCTAAAAGGCATGCGTAGCTTAGGTATCCACGGGTTAAACGTAACCATGCCCCACAAAAAAGCTGTCATACCTTACCTAGATGAAGTTGATGAGACTGCTCGGTTTTTGAGCTCAGTGAACACAATATTTAATGATAATGGCCGTTTGCGAGGTTTTAGTACCGATGGTACAGGTGCCCACCATGCGCTAGAAGAAAGCGGGGTAGAAATCCGTGACAAAAAAATAGTCTTACTAGGCGGAGGGGGCGCAGCGAAAGCCATAGCCTACACCCTTGCCAGAGAAGCAGGTGAACTTATTTTACTAAATAGAACACCCGAAAAAGTCAAAGCACTTGTTGAAGCGCTAAGTAGAACATATCCTGGCAAAGTAATCGCAGCCCCGTTATCTCCAAGCACCATACGTGCTGAGCTAGCAGATGCAGATATTCTTATCAATGCTACCAGTGTAGGCATGAGCCCTAATACATCCGAAAGCCTAGTTAAACCTGAATGGCTAAAGCCCAACTTGACTGTTATGGATATTGTTTACAACCCTCTGGAGACGAAGCTGGCTAAGGCTGCCAGGATAGTGGGCGCGCGCGTCATCAGCGGCTTAGAAATGCTTGTTTATCAGGGTGCTGCCTCTTTTGAGATATGGAATGGTCAACCTGCGCCCGTCAAGGTTATGAGACAGGCAGCACTAAATCAGCTTCACCGGGTGAAGAAAAACGCAGGGGAAAGCTAAAGCAGTTGCAATAGCGCACGGTGCAGCCACAATAATTAACGCAATAGCTACAGGTGAAGGAGCCGCCTTCGGTGTAGATCTATGGACTAAAGCCGAAGTCCAACTAACAAACGAACCCAGCATAATTAGAGGCGAAATCACTTCTGACCCAACTGAAAACACCATGCTTATTGAACGTGTGGTGGCGCGAGTTTTGCAGTATTTCAAGGTAGAAGATCAGTATGGCGCCAAAATCAAGACCTCTTCAAATATACCTGTCGCCCGTGGGCTGAAAAGCAGCAGCGTAGCTGCAAACGCTACGGTCATTGCAACCGCAGCCGCCCTAGGCAAAAGTCTTGATGACCTTGCAGCAATTAACTTGGGCGTGGATGCAGCCTTTGATGCCAAGGTTACTATCACAGGGGCTTTCGATGATGCGTGTGCCTCTTACTTTGGCGGCGTCGTAGTCACAGATAATCTTAAACGGAAACTGGTTAAACGTGATGTGCTGCCTTTGGGCTTATCGGTGCTATTCTACGTGCCCTATGCGAAGGCTTACACCATAAAAAGCGATGTTGATCGTATAGCAACTGTGGCGCCGCTCGTCAAAGTCGCCCACGCAGAAGCAGTTAAGGGCAACTACTGGACCGCGCTATCGCTTAATGGCCTTATCTATTCCTCCGTGATAGGCTACGATGCCTCAATCGCGGTTGACGCGCTAGCAGCAGGTGCCGTCGCCGCTGGGTTATGCGGCAAAGGTCCTGCAGTAACTGCAGTCGTTTCAGACGACCGAATCGATGCCGTAAAAGCTGCCCTGCAACGCCATAAAGGCGAAATTATCCAAACTAAAATTAATCATGAAAAAGCCAAGGTCGTAACCTAAATTGACCGATATAACTATCAAAAAAACCTCTAGCCTACGAGGCGAAGTCTTTGCTCCGCCTTCAAAGGCCTATACCCAACGAATGCTCATAGCCGCAGCCCTAGCACAGGGCACCTCCAAAATCTCCAGCCCTTTGATTTCCGATGATACTCAGGCTACTATGCGTGCAGTAAAGGCAATGGGCGCAAAGGTTTCAGAAGCCGAGGAATGCTGGACTGTAACCGGTGCCCAACCCCTGCGAGCGGCAAGGAAGCCTATCGATTGTGGAGAATCTGGAGCTACGCTGCGTTTCATGATTCCTGTAGCTAGCTTGGCACCTGGACCATCTACTTTCATTCTGGGGCAAGGTCTTTCTAAGCGTCCAGTGGACCCGTTGCTTAACAGTCTCAAACAGTTGGGCGTTGAGTCTCATACTGAAAAAGTCGGTCGCAAAGTCCATATAACAGTCGCAGGCGGTGGCATACGCGGCGGTAGAACCTCCATGCCTGGCGACATAAGCAGCCAATTCGTTTCAGGGCTCATGTTTGCTTGCCCGTTAGCAAGTGTCGATACACAGGTGACTTTGACTACTGCTCTTGAATCTATGAGCTATGTTTTGATGACTGAAGACGTCTTGGCTAAACATGGCGTCAAGATAGTCATCCCGGAGGATTTTAGCCATATTAAAATTCCCTCGAAACAATCCTATGCTCCCTATAACGGTACTGTTCCCGGAGACTTTTCTTCTGCAGCGTTCCTTTTGGCAGCCGCCGCCATAACCAACTCAGATGTGACTGTGAAGAACCTTGACTATGGCAGCGTGCAAGGCGACAAGGCCATACTGCGAATCCTTCAGCAGATGCAGGTTATCAGCAAAGTAGGCAAAGACAGCATCCAAATAATCGGCAACGACGGCTTGCTTAAACCCATAGACCTTGATGTAAGCGACATCCCCGACCTAGTGCCCGTATGCACCGCACTTGCATGTTATGCCGATGGCACCTCTAAAATACATAACGCTGAACGTTTACGGCTAAAAGAATCTGATCGGCTAGCTTCTTTGTATAGCGAGCTGGGCAAGATGGGTGCAAACATAAAGATGGATGAAAGCAGCCTAACCATCAAAGGTCCATGCAAACTCCACGGCGCCAAAATAGACCCTCATAATGACCACAGGATTGCTATGGCCTGTGCAGTCGCTGCTTTAGGTGCTGACGGAGACACAATAATCCAAAATGCCGAGTGCGTTCGAAAGTCTTATCCGAGCTTCTTCCAAGATTTACGCAAAATAGGAGTGGATGCAGTTGGTGGGGAATTCGATAGGTAAGCAGTTTACAGTAACTTCGTTTGGTGAAAGCCACGGTCCAGTCGTAGGCGTAGTAGTCGACGGCTGCCCGGCGGGGCTTGAGTTTTCCGAGTCTGATGTGCAAGCAGAGCTTGATAGGCGCATACCTCTGCAGAAGCCCGAGCTAGTATCAGGGCGTGTCGAAAAAGATACAGCGCGGATTCTTTCTGGAGTTTTCAATGGATTCACCACAGGCGCACCTATCTGCATGATTGTCGAGAACAAAGAGACCAAATCCGCTGACTACGATTCTATAAAAGACCTGCCTAGACCGGCTCATGCTGATTACACTGCACGCATTAAATACGGCGGTTTCAACGATTACCGTGGTGGAGGTCGATTTTCAGGCAGAATCACCGTAGCACAAATTATGGCTGGCGCTGTAGCAAAAAAGCTGCTTGCCAGCATAGGCGTTGACGTGATAGCCTATAGCAAGACCATAGGTACAGTGAGAATGAGCAAGACCCTGAGCTTTGAGGAAATCAAAAAGCGACGTTATGAGTCTGCCTCTCGATGCCCAGATTTAGCCTGCGCCCAAGCAATGGAAGATTCTATAGTCGTTGCCAAAAAGGAAGGCGAAAGTCTGGGCGGCATAGTTGAATGTCTTGCCTTAAACGTTCCTGCAGGTGTAGGTGAACCGTTATATGATGCGTTGGATGCGGATATAGCTAAAGCCGTTTTCACTGTGCCCGCAGTAAAAGGCGTAGAATTTGGCGAAGGCTTCGCAGTTACAGCTATGAAAGGTTCCCAAGCTAATGACGCATTCCAGGTGCAAGAAGGCAATGTCATAACTGCCACGAATGTTGCAGGCGGCATATTAGGTGGCATATCTTCAGGCATGCCCATTGTCACACGTGTAGCAATAAAACCTACCCCATCTATAGCTGAAGAGCAAAAAACTGTTGACTTGTCCAAAATGGAAAACGCTACAATAAAAGTCGGTGGAAGACACGATCCCTGCGTGGTACCTAAAGCAGTGCCTGCAATCGAAGCGGTTGTCGCCATAACTTTGGTTGATCACCTAATCCGTGGTGGCTTCATTCCGAGAGTTCTCAAGGAGTTACGGTGATGGAAGAACTTAAGCAGCTGCGTAAGCAAGTTGATTCTGTTGATAAGCAGCTTCTTCAGCTCCTTAGCCAACGTGTTCAGGTATGTCGCTCCATAGGTTCAATAAAAAAGCGGCAAGGGCTACCTGTGCAAGATTCACGCAGAGAACAAGAGGTTTATCAGCAAGTTAAAGCGAAAGCTGCCCAATTAGGATTAAATCCTGCCCAAATTGAAGCGATTTATCGCGAAATAGTTAATATGTGCAGTGCTGTTCAGGAGTAGAAAGAACTCAAGTGTAAACTCTTCACGGAGAGTTTCAAGGTATGCTGTATGAAATAAACGAGAAAGCCCTAAAACTTGAAAGCGAAGGAAAGAAGATAATCCGCCTAAACCTTGGCGACCCCGACATGGCGACGCCCCCTGAAATTGTTGAGGCAGCGTACGCTTCGATGAAGGCAGGCAAAACCAAGTACTCTTCATCTTATGGCGAGCTAAAACTACGCCAAAGAATCGCTGCGTCTCATGGCGTTAAACCAGAAAACATCGTAATCACCCCAGGCTCCAAATGGGCCATATTTATCACTATGTTCTTGACGCTTAAAAGCGGCGGCAACATCATCATCCCCACACCATACTGGACCGCTTATGATTTAATCGGCAAGACCCTTGGTGCCAAAACCAAGTTACTGCACACTGAGCTGGAGACCGGCTGGAAGATCGATGTTTCCAAGCTTGAGAGCTTAATCGATAGCGAAACAAAGATGATTATACTCAACAACCCAAACAACCCCACCAGCAAGGTAATCGATGATAAAACACTTGATGAAGTAGTTGAATTAGCCAACAGAAAAGGCATCACAATACTCTCCGATGAAGTTTACGGGGCAATCGCGTTTAACAAGACTAAAAGCATACTTGACTACGGTGCTGATAGCAAGCACATCGTGAGCAATGGCTTCAGCAAAACCTTTACCATGACAGGCTGGCGCATAGGCTACCTCGTTGCCAACAAACAATTCATAGACAACGTCGTTAAACTCAACCAGATCACCTTCAATAATGTGCCTGTCTTTATCCAGGACGCTGCACTTAAAGGCATGGAGCTACACAAGCAAATCGCCTCCAACATTAAAGCTAAATATAAAGCACGTGCGGACATGGCCAACAAGAAACTCAAGGCTGCAGGCTTCAAGTTCACCGAGCCCGATGCTCCCTTCTATGTATTCCCAAAATGCGATGGCTTAGACGGCGTAAAATTCACCCTCGACCTACTAGACAAAGGCGTAGCAGTTGCACCCGGCTCATCCTTCGGAGACTACCCTGAGCACTTTCGCATTAGCCTAACTGCCCCCGACGACCAGATCGAAGCTGGCTTAGATAAAATCTGCGAGGCCGCTCAGTAAATTGAGGACAGCCATTCTCGGCGCCGGAAAAATGGGCATCTGGTATGCCAAGTACCTTAAAGAAAAAGGCGACACCATAGTGCTCGCTGCCCGTGACGCTGAGAAATTGGCAAAACTACAAACTGAACTAGGTATAGAAGTCGCAGACTTCGCCGAGGCAGTTAAGGGCGCAGACCGCGTCATTATCTGTACCTCTATCACTTCTTTAGAAGAAATTATCAAGAAAATCGCCCCTGCCACGCATAAAGGCCAAGTCGTCATGGACATATGTTCTATCAAAGAATACCCCGTCAACATTATGCACCAATACCTGCCCGACGCACTGACCTTAGGCACGCACCCAGTTTTTGGTCCGGGCAGCAAAGGCGTCAAACATAAAGCCTACGTGCTTACACCGACTAATGAGCAGGAAGCCGCTTACGCTGAAGAATTCAAAGCTTGGCTAGAAAAAGAAGAAGCCCACGTCTTCGTAATGTCGCCACAAAAGCACGACGAACTAATGTCCCTAATATTGGGTATGTCACATTTCATCGGCTTAGTTGCCTGCGAGACCCTGCTAGAGCAGCCAAGCTTTCCCGAATCCAAAAAACTCGCCGGGACCACCTACCGCATGTTATTCACCCTCGCCGAGGTCGCCGCTCTTGAAACACCCGATCTCTATGCAAACGTCCAAACAAAAATTCCCAACCTAACCAAAATCGAAGAACGCTTCATCCAAAACGCCAAAGAATGGCTCCAACTCAACAAAAGCAAAGACCAACAAGGCATAATCGACCGAATGGCGCGGCTTAGAGCTAAGCTGGAAAAGGAAGATAGCGACTTCGCCAAATCCTATGAGATCATGTACAAAATGCTAGAAGCAACCGAAACACAAGACACAAGCCAATAGGCGAACTGCAAATCTGATTCTGTTTGGCTGAAGGAATATTTGGATGATAGTTTCAACAATGCAATGCGGCTTTGTCTAAAAGTCCAAGAAACCAGGTAGCACACTTTGATAATGGTTAATAGGTTGCTTATTTGAGTTAATAGTGGTTATGTTTGAGCTTTTTGTTGTAGTTGTTGGTTTCTTAGCTGGCTTAACTGCTTCGATAGCTGGATTTGGCATAGGCAGCTTTCTTATTCCATTAATTAGCATTCAAACAGGAACAAAAATTGCTATAGTGCTTGCTTCTTTGCCTCATTTTCTGGGCACGGGCATACGTTTTGCCGTATTTAGAGCTAAAGTTAACCGTAAAATCCTCCTACGCTTTGGTTTGTTAAGTGCTGCTGGGGGGTTAACTGGAGCCTTTATTCACACGTTTTTTGAGAGTAATGTTTTGCAGCTAATTTTTGCTGTCATGCTGATTTTAGCTGGAACGTTTGGCATATTAAGAGCTTTTGAGCAGCTGCGTTTTGGTAGGGTGGGTGCTGGTTTATCCGGTTTGGTTTCTGGGTTTTTTGGTGGTCTAGTTGGAGAGCAAGGTGGCATACGTTCGGTGGCTTTACTTAATTTTGGTATCCAAAAAGAGGCTTTTATCGCAACAGCTACAGCGACTGCCTTGCTAGTTGATCTGGTTAGAATGCCAATATATTTTCTGTCTCAAGGGGCTGTAGCTGCCGAGTTTATCAGTATTCTTGCGTTATCATCTTTTGCTGTGATTGCTGGCACTTTTACAGGCGCATTTCTGCTAAAAAGGATCCCAGAAAACTTTTTCAAACAACTTGTCTCTTTTCTAGTTCTTTTGCTAGGCATATTCTTGCTATATGTTGGAATCCTTACGATTGTTTAATTACTGTTACAATAGTTAATTTTGGTTAGCTCTCGATTATTCTGAGCTTCAATGCTGCTGAATAATGTTATGCAGGGGCGGTTGCGATTGCTTCAATTTCGACAAGCCAATCTGGATTTTCAAGTCCTGAGACGAACAATACAGTTATGGTTGGAGGATTAGGTTTGTTTCCCCATTTTTCTTTGAAGACTTCAAATCCTTCTTGTGGGTTTTGTCCTTGAACAATATACACGTTCCATTTGACTATGTTCTCAAGTTTTGCGCCTGCTGCTTCCAGAGCTTTTTCGATGTTGCTTAGTACCTGCTCGGTTTGCTTTCTCAGATTTCCTTTTCCAACTGTCTCGCCCTTTTCATTTACAGAATCTTGACCGCCAATATAGATGGTTTTGTGAGGTCCACTGACGGTAATAACTTGTGTAAACCCTTTTGGCTTGAATAAGGCTTCTGGATTTAAGTGCTCTATTTTCATTAGACAATCAACAACCTTATGATGCTTCTTTGGTTTTATAGTGTAAAACGACGTTTCCTGATTTGAAGTACTCTGCTTCCACAAACTGCAAGCCTACTTTTTTAACTCCAGAAAATAACGACTTTCCTGCTCCAAGGATAACCGGTGTTACTATAAACCAGTAGTCATCAATTAGCCCTGCAGATGTTAGCTGCTGCACAATCGTGCCGCTGCCAAAAATAATCATATCAGAAACATTTTCTTTTTTTAACCGCTTAACTTCCCCTATCAGATCGCCACTAAATACTGCCGTATTTTCCCAATTAACCTTTTTTAGGGTTTTTGAAAAAACAATCTTTCTCATCTTAGCAAGTGAATCAGCAATTTTGCGCTCAGCAGCTTGCCCCTCTTCATCTTTAGGTGAATAGTTCAGGTTTGTTGCCCCTTTGGCCACTTCTGGCCAGTAGCTTTCAAACATTTCATAGGTTGCTCGTCCAAAAAGAACAGTGTCTGGTGTACCTGCCTTTCCTTCTTCAATCAGCTTTTTGTCAATCTCCGAATCAGGTATAAACCAGTCAATTTCTCCGTTAGGACCAGCAAAAAAGCCATCGAGTGTAACTCTATTAAGCATTATAATCTTTCTCACTGTGTTTTTCTCCAATAAAAGCCGCTATGTTTGGGAGTGCGGATTTAGATTAAGTTTGGTGATTGCCTTTTACCAGTCACAAAGCACGCGCAAGTAGGTTAACTGTAGGTATATGTTGAATGCATACACGTGTGCCTTTTTAAGGGCGTTTAAAATTTGGGGTCTAATTTTTTTGTTTGTTTAGGTAGTTTGGCAAGACAAACCTTGGCGATGGTTGTTGTTTGTTTAGTTATTAGGGGTTGGGCTGTTTGAGGTTATGTATTATGGCGGAGTTTGCGAAAAAGTGCCAAAGGCAGCCATAAAATAGGTTAATATTTGTCTGAAGTGTGAATAGTGATAGGTTTTTTAATGAATGTTTTTCATAGGCTCTTAGTTAGCGCTTTGCTGGTAGCTGCTACTACTAATTTTGTTTGGGCTGCATTAACTTATTTTGTGTATCTTGAAACGCAGTCTGTTATTTCAACTGGGCTGATTGGAGGGATTTATCTGGTTATTGTGGCGTTGTCGGGGGTCTGGTTTGGTTCATTCGTGGACCGAAACAAGAAGAAGCATGCAATGTTTGTATCTAGCGTAGCTACCTTGCTCTTTTTTGTTGTGGGTTTTTTTTGTGTATCAGTTGGCGCCTGCTGGTGCGTTAAGTTCTGTAACGAGCCTTTATCTTTGGATTTTTTCCATAATTCTTCTTTGCGGAGTAATTGCCGGCTTGATTTATTTCATTGCAATACCGACATTAATTACAATGCTGATTCCTGCGCATAGAAGAGATAAAGCAAACGGGTTGTTTAGCACAGCCACAGGAGTCTCTTTTGGAATTAACTCTATCGCAAGTGGGCTAGTCCTAGGGTTTGGCGGCATGTTTTGGGTTCTTATTGCAGGAATTGCTTTCACATTGTTATCAATTGCTTATTTGGCGTTTATTCCGTTATCCGAAGAAAGGCCTATCAGAACGGAAACAGAGAAGCAGGAGAAAACTGGCATCAGAGCAACTATCAAACTTATGAAGTCAATTCCCGGCTTGTTTGCTTTGATATTTTTTAGTACATTCAATAACCTCTTAGCTGGAGTTTTCTTTGCATTAATGGATGCGTATGGGCTTGAACTTATCTCCGTCCAGATTTGGGGTACGCTATGGGGTGCTCTAAGCCCATTTTTTTATCTTAGGCGGCCTTGTTGTTTCCAGAAAGGGATTAGGGAAAAACCCGCTGCGCACACTTTTCATAGCTGTCATAATCATATGGCTTAATGCTATTTTCTTTGCCATTCAACCTTCGATTATTCTGCTTTCTGTTGGCATTTCCATATGGTTAAGCTTATTCCCTATTATCCAAGCAGCAGAACAAACAATTATTCAAAAAGTTGTACCCCAAAACCATCAAGGTCGCGTCTTCGGTTTCTCTCGCAGCCTAGAGCAATCTATTGCTCCTTTAACAGCGTTCTTCATCGGTCCAACTACACAACTAATCTTCATACCCTTTATGACCACAGGCGCGGGAGCACAATTAATCGGCGACTGGTTCGGAACCGGAGTAGGCCGAGGCATCGCCTTAGTGTTCATCTTATCAGGCATAATAGGACTCATCATAACACTAATAGCAATGCGATTACGCGCCTACAGATTACTCACCAAACGATACATAGAATAACATCAGTAACAAGAAAATGATCTTCAAAATTCTCTAACTAGAAGAAACAAAAAATTTTTCCGCCGTTTATTATCCTCATCAACCACGCAAGCTAAGGGCAAAGCTTACCTGTGCACGGCAGGATAAGGCTAGAAGTAGTCGGCACAGCAAAATTTTCGCCAGTTGACTACTTTTGTTGGTTAGCTGTTGATGTGGCTCATTTTCTGGGTTATCTTTTGTGCACAGGTTCGGCACAGGAAAACCCCTCTGCCGTTTCCGGGCGTTACCTGCCTTTCTAGGTAACTCTGAGCGTGCTGCCTTGTTCGGATATCACGAGGATTTTTAAGATTAAATGAGACGACTCTCTGACTTTACGATTAGCTCCAATGGTAAACCTCAATAAGGTATTCGATGCAAAAAGGGAAAGTATGCAAGTGTTAAAGCCGCGTCTGTTCTTTGTGGATAATCTGCGAACCTTCGTAATAATATTGGTATTCTTGGTGCATATTGCTATAACTTATGGCGCTGCGGGTTTGTGGTATTATAAAGAAGGAGAGTTGGTGGGTCTACAGTACTATGTTTTTCTTGCCTTTACCTGTCTTTGTCAAGCGTTCTTTATGGGGTTGCTGTTTCTTTTGGCAGGCTACTTTACCCCTGCATCGTATGATCGTAAAGGATCAGGGCACTTCATACTTGATCGGCTGACCAGACTGTGGCTTCCAGTTGGAGTTTTCATTTTCCTAATTAACCCATTCATCCAGTACGCGTTAATTTCGGCTGACGTGTTGCCTTCTCCAACTGGCTTGCCAATGACAACACAGGATCTGCTGGGACTTTTCACCAATCCATTTAGCGGATTAGGCTTTGGACCACTTTGGTTTATAGAAGCGCTGTTCTTCTTTTCATTAATCTACGCGGGCTGGCGGCTGGTATTTAAAAGCCCAAGTAGAACCCGCTCGATTCCCAGTAACTTGGCAATTGCCCTCTTTGCCATTGCGTTGGGTGCAGTTAGCTTTCTGGTGCGTATTTGGCTTCCGATAGGATATGTATTGAATCCGTTTGGTTTCCAACTGCCGTTTTTCCCACAGTATATAGCCTTCTTCATAGTGGGCATGATTGCTTTTAGAGGCAACTGGCTTTTAACGATGCCAGCAAAAACTGGAATGTTTTGGTTGCGGCTTGCAGCAATTCTAATCGCCGTCTTTTTGGCAATTCTCTCTTTTTCTGCTGTGATCGGCACTGTCGGCTTGTTTTTTGGGGGCTTTAATTGGCAAACTGCCTTCTTTGCATTTTGGGAGCAGACTTTCGCCATCTCCATATCCATCGGCTTAATCGTCTGGTTTAGGGAAAAATTGAATTTCCAAAACCGCACCACCAAGATGTTATCAGAAAACTCATACGCCGCTTACATCTTGCAGGCACCCATAATCGTTGGCTTAGCGCTAGCGCTGGCGAGTATAAATATACCTCTCATCTTCAAGTTTCTGATTGTTGCACCAATTGGAGTAGCACTATGCTTTGTCATCGCCTACTTGGTGAGAAAAATCCCAAAAGCAAACCATGTCCTTTAAACAGCGCCAAAACCTTACTTTTTATAGTTTCAAATATCGGTTTGCATTTTATACTATTGCTCAGTGTGCTGTTTTATCGCTTTATGTGATTTGTATGTTGGGGTACCAGTGTTCTGCTTTTTCCCAGTAGTATGCAAATAGATCTTGGCAGTATTTACGGAATTTCTCGTCAGTTCCAAAAAAGCCCGAGTAATCTATCAGCCCATTGGTGCCCCGCAAAGCAACAAAAGCTTCTTTCTCGTTGATTAAAGTCGCTGCACATATGTTTTCAAGATACTTTCTTTGCTTTAAGTGCTCAAACTCAGGAGTAATTTTAATCGATTTGGCGAGGTCTTTTTGCATGATGAACTTAAACTGAAGTCCTTTAGACACTTTTTCGTTTGTCGTATCAACATGGCTTGAGTCGATTTGGTCGGCAATTACCCAGATGAATTTTTCTGCCTCGAAAACCATTTTTCTAACTCGATTGAAGCTGGCTAAAACGCTTGTACAGAGTTCCCCGGAGGATAATTCGCCTAGCCGGTTAACTAGCTCGTAGGGAAGGTAGTTGGGGTTGTGTTCTAAAAAGTATTGTTTGTTTTTGAAAATAAAGTTGAAGCTTGAAAGATAGCCTATAGCTAGGTTGCCTAAAGAGGTAATTGCATAGGTACCGTCAGGTTTTTTCTCGATAAGGTCGGTCTCGGCGAGCCGTTGCAGGTGCCTATAAGTTTCAGTAACGGTCATGTCTAAAGCTGTTGCTATTTGCTGCATCTTTAAATTCTCTTTTTTGACCTCAAAAAGTATGCTAGCCCGCCGATTGCTGGCTAACTCAAAAAGCAACTTAGAGATATCCTCATCTGCATCTTCTCTATTTTCTGTCATGCTAAACTTTTCGCATCCATGCAAACCCCTCCGTATTCTTGCCAAATAAACATTATCAGAATAGAACTTGATTTTGAAGTTGGAGAAAAAAATGAACTCAAAAGAAGAAAATGATGAGCGCGACTTCTCAGTCGAGCTCAAATCCAGCAAGAACTTAACCAGACTTTCAACTGCAAACGAGCCTGACTGTGGTGTCTTGATAGAAGGAACATTAGGAAAACTGGAACAGGCAATATTTCAGGAAAACACTATCTTTGAGGTTAAAGGCGAAAGCGGCGTTTTTAGAATAAACCTACGAAAAAACGAAATTAGCTGCCCAAAAGCACAAGCAGAAGAGGTGCCAAAGGAGGAGCAATAAATGAAAATCTTTGGTTATAATCCACATAAGACTCTCATGCGATTAGTGGTTTTAAACATCGTTTTCGATGTTATAGCGGTAGCAATGTGGGTAGGTTTTCCTGAGGTTGGAGGTAACCTGCATTACGTGGGAACTTTGGCAGCTAGTGTAGAAGCAGCTATCGCTGCAGGTCTCTTTGCTGTAGCCCTCTTAGGGTTAGCTAGGAAGCAACTGTGGGGTTTAGGCTTAGCAATTGCTGTTACAATGGCTCAGCGCATATTTGCAGCCTTTGTGTTCTTCCCAAGTCTTGGCATAATAATTACCCTCATATGGAGTTCGCTTATAGTCTACTTCGGATATCGAACCCTTGAAGCTAATTCTAGGAGATTTTCCTAACTTTTTGTGGTGATCCAAAATGGTTGGCAAGAAAATAATTATCATAGGTGCAGGCTTAGCTGGTTTATCTGCTGGTTGCTATCTGCAGATGAACGGCTACCAGACCCAGATCTTAGAGGCTCATAATTTGCCTGGCGGGCTATGCACTGCTTGGAAAAGAAAAGGCTACACCATCGAAGGCGCCATCCACGGATTACTTGGCTCTTCAAATGCGAACCCATTTTATGGTCTATGGAGCGAATTAATCGAAATGGATAAAATAGAGTTTGTCAACTACGATGTTCAGGCAGTTTTTGAATTCGAAGATAAGCAACGCTTCTACCTTTATGCGGATTTGGATAAGCTTGAAAAGTATATGAAAGAGCTCTCGCCGCAAGATGGCAAAGTAATTGAAGAATTCATTAACGGCGTTAAAAGGGTACAAAAGCTTCAGATGCCCGTAGGAAAGCCCCGCGAACTAATGAACCTGTTTGACTATTTGAAAATGGTCTCCTATCTTCCTGTGCTTTCGTTTATGAAGAAATGGCTCAATATATCAGCTGATGAGTATGCTAAGCAGTTTAAGGACCCGTTTTTGCGAAAAGTTGTTAGGTATTTTTCTTCTCCGGTTTTGTTTGAGATGTTTGTGCTCTATGCTATGGATCTAAAAGCCTCCGGATACCCCACTATAGGCTCATTAGAGTTCGCTAAACTGTTCGAAAAAAGATACTTGTCTCTGGGCGGGAAAATTTGTTACAACTCTAAGGTCCAAAAAATT
>CAYRSV010000016.1:0-51555 GCA_964427115.1 uncultured Candidatus Bathyarchaeia archaeon
GAGGCGGAAGAATGAAGAAAAGAGACAAATAGATAGACTTCACATAGGTGTTCTATCAAGATAGCCACTAAAAAGTGAGGATAATTGTAGCCAGGCAAAGTTGGTTGGCATTTGACTTTAAATAAGCTTTAAGACGTGGGAAGCAATTTCAAACTGTAGGATTCAAGCATGCTAATAAGCAAATCAAACTTACCTGAAAATGGTCTAAAAGGCGAAGTTACCATTGTAACTGGGGCTGGAAGAGGCATTGGATATGAGGCAGCTCGCGCGTTAATCTGGCTAGGCGCAAATGTAATAATAGCCGAAATTAATGGGAAAAATGGCAAAGAAGCTCAAGAAAAAATTGAACAAGAGTTTGGTAAAGGAAAAGCCCTTTTCATAAAAACAGATGTAGGCAACGATAAAGATGTTGAAAACCTTGCCGAGGAAGCCTGCAGAAAATATGGCAAGGTGGATATAGTCTTAAACAATGCTACAGTCTTTCCGATGGGCGCAGTTAAAGATACACCTATAGAATCTTGGGACTTTAGTTATCGGGTAAATCTGCGCGGTCCAGTGCTTTTAGCGCGTACCTTCTTACCGGATATGATAAAAAGAAATCATGGCGTGTTTGTTTGCGTTTCCTCATCGGGCGCTGCCCCGTTCATGGGCGCCTACGAAGTCTTCAAGACTGCGCAGGTTGAACTAGCTAACACCATAGCTGCTGAAGTTGAAGATACAGGGGTCTACGCCTTCACCATAGGACCGGGCATAGTCAAAACACCAGGCTTCATCGAAGGCGGCACCCAAGTAGCCTCATACATGGGCAAAACATTAGATGACCTACTGGCGATGAACAAAAACTTTGAAATATCACCTGAAGCAGCCGGAGTCGGATTTGCCGCAGCCATCGCTCTTGCCTCAAAGTACCACCAGCAGGAAACCAGCTCCATCCAAGTACTGCGCGACATAGGCATAACCTTAAATGAACAAACGGAACAGAAAACAGCTACAGAACAACCGACGCCCCATCCAAGTTCTGCCCTCTCTGCAACCACCACAAAAAATACAAGCGAACTATACAAGTCAGTGCTTAAAACTTACATAGAACAATCAGAAGGCTGGAAAAAGCGCAACCTATTTGAAAGACAATGGATCTCACGAGACTTCAAAAAGAATACTGGCATGTCTATTGACGAAATGCGAGTAGCACTCAAATGGCTAGGCGAACACATAGATGAAAAGAAGCCTACGGCTGGCGCGGCTGAAACTTTAAACATTCTTGCAGGCTACTATGTGCATCAACAGGAGCAGCTCAAAGGCTTCGAAAAGGACCCTAGGAAACTGCAAGAGAATCTTGCCATCATCGACGGCTGGATACTTAACATCAAAGCTCTGATTGCAGTCTTAAGGGGCTAAAAACCTGTTTTAGCTTATGCATTTATTATTTTTTGGATTTCTTTGTAGGTTTGCAGGGCAATTTTTTCGTCTGCTACGTTTTTTATAAGCATACGTCCGCCGTTGAATAAGCTAATCTCGAAGCCTTTATAGTCGAAGACTAATGCTAGATGCGATTTGACCCTTATATGATAGCCTTGCTGCTGCACATTTTGGCAGACCGCGTTGAGGTTGAGCTTTAAGGGAGTTTCAGGGTTGATGTTAGCAGTATTTCTGCCGCAAAGCCAGACTAGCTTTTCCCGCGGCGCCGCAGGCAGGGTGCCTGTGCAGGCAGGACAGTTAGCACGTTTGGCGATATCTACAGTGTTAAAGGACATGTCGGTGAAATCGCATACCATGAGCTTGCCCTTTAACTGTTCACCGACGCCTGCAAGGACCTTTATAGCTTCAAACGCCTGCATAGAACCTATTATGCCCGGCGTTGCACCTATCACACCGCGCGTATCACAGCGTTGCAGTTCATCATCTGAAAGGTTAGGCAGCACACACTCAAGGCAAGGCGTCTGCGGCGAAGCAAAAACAGAAAGGTTGCCCTCCATGCCTATAGCTGCACCGAACACGTAAGGGATACCCAGCTTTACACAGGCACGATTAACTAAGTAGCGGGTTGACATATTATCCAAGCCATCCACCACAAGGTCCACTCCAGTTAGGAGCCGTTCCACATTGCCAGCATGCACATTCTCCGAGATAGGTACAGCCTTTATGAGAGGATTGGACCTTTGCAGCTTGGCAGCGGCAACCTCAGCTTTTGGATAATCAATGTCACTGGAGGTATAGAGAATTTGCCTGTGCAGATTCTTAGCTTCTATAATGTCTTGATCAATGAGCCGAATATGCCCGATACCTGCTAGGGCAAGATAAAGAGAGGAGACTGTACCTAAACCGCCTACACCGACTATGGCAACCCTTGCATCACAAAGCTTTCGCTGACCTTCTTTACCTAACTCTTTGAGAACAACTTGACGACTGTAGAATTCGTCAGCAAACGAATCGATATCTTTGGGGTTCATTGCAGATTGCTCTTCTTACAACTATTGTGGAGCAGTTTTATATCTGCCTTTTTTTGCAAATTGCTTTTCGTAAATGGCTTTTACCCTCTGGAGTGTATCGGCATCTTCTGGAGCCTTATCATCACGTATGCGTGTGATACGGGCAAAACGTAGAGCCATCTCGCTTTTATAGCGTGAGCTTTTTTGAATTTCATTATATGCAACTTCGACAACGATTTTGGGGAGCACAATTACCTTATTGCCTTCTTGACGTACGGCGAGGGCTTTTAACCTCTTGGTCATGTCCGTAAGTTCAGCATCCGTTAAGCCTTTGAAGGTCTTACCCAAAGTAATAAACTCACCTGTTACTTCATCTCGGGCAGACAGATAGTAATCTGACAGCCAATTGTGCCTGCGTCCGTAACCGTACTCAGCAGCTGTAATAACCAGATCCAGTGATTCGAGCACCTGTTTAATTTTGAACCAACGTTTACCCCGAGTGCCCGGCGTATAGGGACTATCAAGCTTTTTAGCCATCAACCCCTCATGACCAGCCGCCATCGCAGCCTCCAAAAACCGCTCTGCCTCCTCTTGGTTACCGGTAACCAGCTGGATAGTAAGAGGGATCTTGCCCGCAGTCTCAGACAGAATTTGCCTGCGTTGCACGTAAGGGAACTGAATAAGATTTTCCCCATTAAGATACATCACGTCAAACAGGTATAGCCGCAGAGGAACCTGCTCAGCAAGCCCCACTACACCCTTGATACGCCTAAAGCGCCGCATCAAATGCTGAAAAGGAATCGGTATCCCTGCACTATCTACCGCTACAACCTCACCTTCCAAAATCGCTTCGTTCGCAATCACGTTCTGTTTAACTATAGCAACGATTTCTGGCAAGCTTATTGTGACATCAGAAAGACTTCGACTATAAATATGCACTTCGCTGCCGAGCTTGTGGATTTGGACCCTTGCACCGTCGTATTTATATTCGAAAGCAGTTTCGCCACCATGCTCTCGTAATGCTACGCTTACTCCATCTGCTACTTGGGCTAGCATGGGCTTTATTGGGCGGAAAACTTTGAAGGCAATTTTTTGCAGGCTTTCTTTGCCCTCAGTTTTTATGACGAAAGCTACTTCGCTTATATCACCTAGTGACATGCTTGCCTGCTGCACCAAAGGCAAAGGCACCTCAAAGGCTTTAGCCACTGCCTGCTCCATAAGCCCCTCATGGAAACCCGTACGCATTTCACCCACGAAAATTTTCACTAAGTATTTAGCCTCTAAAGGTGAGGCATGGCTTAACAGAGCAGTTATCAGGTGATTTTTCTTTTCCCTAGAACCTGTACCTTCTGCGTTAGCTATGGCTTCAAGGCTTCGATGAACCTCTAAAATAGTTAGAGGCTGTTCGAAAAGTACCGTCTGGCGCTTTGGTTTACTCTTTTCAAAAACAACCATAACAGCTGACCCTACATCGCCAGTGCGGCTAAAAACCTGCCCAAAAGCAGCCCAATCAGCCCCGCTAAGGCGCTGCAAGACCGAACTTAGAGTCATCCAGCTTATGTTAAGCTTTTTTTGGCTCCATTTCGGAAAAGCCCTGCTCAGGATCATCGAAACTGCAGGCACCACCTCATCTGCCTCTAAAGTCTTCAGGAACTCGGCAGTTAATGCAACAGTCTGTAGGCGACTTCTGGTAGCTTCTACCTTTTCAAGCAACTCCGAAAGCGACTTAAAAAGCGTAGGCATACCTTAACCCTTTAACTCACATTTACAATCTAACGAGTAACTAATCAAGAGTTAATTATTAAACATAAATAGAAAGTGTAAAAAATAAAAGAGAAGCCTTAGGAGAATATAGAGAACTCTTGGTCTCCACTTTCTGCTTCGGCAAGTTTCTGGTTAATTTGCTGGATTCTGGCGGTTAGTTCTTCAACTTCTTTTGTATTGCCTAATGCTTTTTGACCCTCTCGCGCGGATTCTAATGCGCTTAAGCCATAACGCTCGTAACCTTTATTGAAGGATATTTCAGCAGCTTTCATGAAATATTCCACACCTTTCTGGTAATTTTTGAGAGTGAAGGCGCATTCGCCAGCTTTGTAGTACATTTCTGCCGAGCCAAAATAATTCTGACCCTTGTAATAGAGTTCTGCCACTTCGGCAAACATGCCTATTGCTTCATCGCATTTGCCACTTTCCATCAAGGCGCTAGCATCTTTGTGCATCTTAATCGGATCTACTTTTACGTTTTTATCGCTCATGACTGTTCACTACAATTACGTACTACTGTGGAATCTGCTAGCTTTTAGATTTTCCCCTCCCTGGCACAAGTGGAAAAATAAAGAGGCGTTCCTTAAAGTATAACACAAGATAAAAGGCTCTTCTGACACCCATTAAATGGGAGTAACTTAACTTGACACTTCAGTGCATCCGCTGCGGTACACAGTATTCCACAGAGCCACTGAAAAGTAACTGTGAAAAATGCGGCGGCACACTAGAATACAGAATAATACTACCAAAGGCGGATAAAGTCAAGTTTTCGGGCCTACAGGGGTTATGGCGATATAGACAACTACTGCCACCTGTTCAGCACATAATAAGTTTAGGTGAAGGCGGGACCCCCCTGCATAAGGCAGAAAGGCTTGCCAAAGCCACAGGACTAAAAGCACTTTATCTAAAAGATGAAACCCGCAGCCCAACAAACTCATATAGAGACCGCGCAGCATCGCTTCTAACATCAAACGCAGTTGACTTTGGCTGCGGAGCTATGGTAAGTGCCTCTAATGGGAACATGGGCGCATCTTTAGCAGCTTACTCTGCCAAGGCAGAACTGATTTGTCATGTCATAGTGCCTAAAGTTGTTGACATGGGCAAGCTGGCTCAAATGCTAGCCTATGATGCGGTTATTGAAGAATTTGGCGATACGGTAGATGACTCCATACGTAAAGCTACTTCGGTGGCTAAAGAGACAGGCTGGTATCAAGCCACAGCAGAACTCAACCCCTTGGTAGTTGAAGCCCAAAAAACCATAGCATATGAAATCCACGATCAGCTCAGCAGTCCAGATTGGGTCATAGTCCCAATGGGCAGTGGCGGAACAATCTACTCGCTCTGGAAGGGCTTCAAAGAACTTAAACTGCTTGGCATAACAAGCATATTACCGAAAATGATAGGAGTTCAACCTGAAGGCTGCGCACCCATAGCCAACGCGTTAACCCAAATAAATGTAAGACAAAAGGTCTGCAATTCTTCCACTCGCGCCCTTGCCATTTTAGTAGGTGAACCCCTGCAAAGTGAATTGGCAATAAAAGCCATAACCGAATCAAACGGATTAGCCGTGACAGTATCAGACCAAGAAATCCTTAATGCAGAACTGCAAATTGCAAAACTAGAGGGAGTTTTTGCTGAGCCGGCTAGCTCATCAACCGTAGCTGCACTCCAGAAGCTGGTAAAAGAGAAAAAAATCTCTAGTAAGGATAGCGTAGTTTGCTTAATTACTGGAAGTGGACTTAAAGCTACTGATGTGCTACAGGCTTTGACTAAAAAGCAGAAAACAGCAGGTCTAGGCTTAGAAATCAGCACCAAAGAAAAAATCCTCAGCATAATAAATCAGAAAGACACCTATGGCTATGATTTATGGATAAAGCTAGGAAAAACCATGACGCGTGCTGCAGTTTACCAGCACCTGAACGAGTTATCGGAGAAGGGACTGATTGTCGGCTATGAAGAGGGTGGTAAAAAGTTTTTCCATATTACTGAGAAAGGGCAGAAGGCGCTGGCAGCCTTTGATGATTTAAAGATATTAATGGGGTGACTGGGCAGTTAACCTTAATTATTAGTATAGTTATGGCCATACTAAAGTTACAACTATACTAAGGCGTCAGTACATGAATGAAGCACGTAACCACTACCGGACCGCACTTCAAATTGCAGCAGCAGCAATTTTTGCAGCCCTAGTACTTGTAGCAACAGCTGTTTTCCCCATAAACATACCCGCTACATCAGGCTATTTTAACTTCGGCGAAACCATAATCTACATCGCAGCCCTACTTTTCGGACCCCTTGCAGGCGCACTTTCAGGAGGCATAGGCGCCGCAACAGCAGATGTAGTTCTTGGATATTCCCAATTTGCACCAGGCACATTAGCAATAAAAGGTTTTGAAGGCGCCGTAGTTGGTCTTCTTTACCAGCAATTGCATAGGCATATTCAGAATCGCAGTGCAAGCGCGGCAATTGCCATTGTTGCTGGAGGTTTAGTGATGATAGTAGGATACTTTATCTATGAACAGTTAGTGCTTGGCTATCCAATAGCTGCTGCATTAGCTGAAGTCCCCTTTAATATCGTGCAGATGTTAGTTGGCTTAATCATTGCAATACCTATCCTGCATGTGGTTTTGCGAATTTTTCCACAGCTTAAAAGCTAGATCATCACATACATATGTGAGATGCACCTTGATGCTGCCACCAGGAAAAGTCCCCATTGACATCCTCAAAGAAGTAGTCTTCAAAAATCTTGGCGCTTCACGCAAAGAGGTCACATTAGGACCTAAGGCAGGGGTTGATGGCGCTGTCCTTGATCTGGGAGATAAATCAATAATCGTTTCAATGGACCCGATTACGGGTGCAGTGGAGCGCATTGGCTGGCTATCCGTCAACGTGAACGCAAATGACATAGCTACTTTTGGGGTGGATCCTGCCTTTCTATTTTCATGCCTTATGCTTCCTGAAGGCGCAGATGTAAAGATGGTGGAAGCTATCAGCACTCAAATGAGCGACGCCGCGCAGGAGCTAGGCATAGCCATTGTAGGCGGGCATTGCGAATCGACACCTAAACTTGCAAATCCAATAGTAGTTGGCTGCATAATGGGCTTTACAGAAAAAGGAAATTATGTCACCGCTACGGGCGCAAAAACAGGAGACAAACTCATTTTAACTAAAAGCGCAGGCATAGAAGGCACTGCCATACTAGCTTCAGATAGAGAAAATGAACTTAAACAAACCCTAAACGCCGTTGACCTGCGTAAAGCAAAAGAATTCTATCGCCAAATAAGCGTAGTCAAAGATGCCCTTATTGCCCGCAGAACCGGCGGAGTCCATGCCATGCATGACCCTACCGAGGGCGGAGTTGCTAACGGCATTCACGAGATGGCAGACGCGTCAGGCTTAGGGGTAAAAGTATTCCGGGAAAAAATCTTAGTTCAACCTGAAACCGACAAGATATGTAACTACTTTGATATCGACCCGCTGCAGCTGATAGGTTCTGGGGCTTTGCTTATCGCTGCAGAAAATAATAAAGCAGAAGCAATAATTGGGAGCCTACAGCAGCAAAATATCCAAGCTGCGATCATCGGAGAGTTCATCTCAGACCCAAAGCAAAGAGTAATAGTGCAAAAAGAAGGCGAACCCCAGACACTGGAGCGGCCAGCATCAGACCATTTATGGCGTGCTTTGAGTAGGCGCTAGTTTCGTTGTATTATGAAATATTGCCTGCAGCAACCATGAAAACGCGAAAAATGGATAATATATTGTATACGTAAAGTTATGGAAGTAAAATAAGCCGCATTTTAATTCTAATATGGCGTTATCAAGCGCATTTTCGATACTCCAATTTGCTGGCGACCTAAGGTGCAGGCAATAAATATCTTGCCCTATTACAGCTTTGTAGCCCTTTTGTTTAATCCAGTTCAGGATATATGCATCTTCATAAGTATGCAAATACTCGGGAATTTTTATGTCAGATACAATATCCCGACGCAGCAGTGTATCATGGGTGCCACCTCGAAGCTTAAAGCATTCATTAGCAATTAGAATCTGCAGCTTTAGCATATGCGCATTTTTCAGGTTAGGGATAGCATCGATGTTTACACCCCAAACTGCGCCTACACCGTCGATAATTTCTTTTTGGGCATTTTTGAACCAATCGCGGCTCAGAATCACGTCACTATCAGCGAACATGAACCAATCTGTAGTTACCTGAGCGATACCTTTTTCTCGTGCTTTAGCGCGGGACCCATTCATGCTTATTATTGTAACGTTTCCGTATATTTGGTTAAATTTTTCAAGAATTTCTACAGTGTGATCGGTTGAGAAGGCATCAATTATTATGAGGTTTTTAATGGGTACGTTTTTGTAGATGCTATTTAGGCTTCTTTCAAGCAAATGTTCGCTATTTTTTGTCAGCATTACAACGTCGATTGCCTGCATCTTCTTTTCCCCTTAAGGTGCCTCTCCCAAAACCCATTACTCTATGTAGCGGTTACTAAATAAAAAGATACCCAAGTATCAACGAAGTCAGTCATAAGTAAAAATAATTATTTAGCGGGTTTTGGCATCATCTGGGAAAATGAATATGCTGTATAAAAGCCATATGCAAAAATTAGCTTTGCAATTAACAAGGGACTACCATATCGTATAGCATCAACAATTAAATTCAGGCTGCCCCGCAAAGTCCATACCTGCTTGGGACGATAGTGTATGCAGTACGGATCATAGCAGGCCACCACTTGATATCCATTTTTAGTTATCCAATCTTTTATGTATGCATCTTCGAAAACATGAAGGTTAGAAGGAATCTTGATTCCTCTTATTGCTGAGGTGCGTATCAGCGTATCATGGGTTCCGCCACGGAGGTCAAAAATTTTCATAGTTACCCACAGAAATAATCTGAGGGTGGAAGGATTAGTTATAGTTGACCAAACTTCAATGCCCCATATGGCGCCTACCTTTGAACCATGATATTGTGATGCTTTTTTATACCAATCTTTACAGAGAACTACATCACTATCTACAAATATGAACCAGTCAGCTGTAACGCTCTCTATACCCTTCTGACGTGCAGTAGCCCGGTTACCCTTATCTGAGATAACTTTAACATTGTGATAAAGTGCATTAAAGTCTTGTAGAATTTGAAGAGTCTGATCAGTGGAGCCACCATCTACAACAATGAGCTGATTAACAGGAACATTAGCATATACGGAATTAAGGCACTTTTTCAGCACCCTATCACTGTTCATTGTAAGCAACACAACATCTACTTTTGGTAAGGTACATGCATCGCTATGAAAATTCCGTCCTGCTGCTTTAGTTAAACAATCTTGGTTCAATTGCAAACATGTCCACTTTTCTTTTCTACAGAACTGTATGGTTTTCGCTTTCCACACCTAAAAACTTTGGCGATCAAATCCAATTATACAATGCACCGTTACTATTACAGAAATGTCAATTATCGACTATAGGTTCAAGAACAGCCGCAGCTAGCACTAAATGAGGGAACATGGCAGCTAAAAACGAAAGATAGTTTTTATAGCTCTGGTCTAAATACAGTTGGTATTAACATATCAGTTGAGTGACACTTTGAAGCTCAGTAAAGCTGCGAACCTTGCAGCGCGTTCGCTTACACCAAATAGGCCTCATCATGCCCAGTGGCTCATCACCAGAAAATGCAATTACAAATGCGTTGGCTGCAATGTCTGGGGAGAACAAGAACAAGAAGAACTATCAGCCGAGGACATAAAACGAGGACTAGACATTCTAAAGGATCTTGGCGTTGTGGAAATTGTATTCTCGGGCGGCGACCCTCTTATGCGCAAGGATGCAGGGGAGATAATTGAATATGCATCACGCTACTTCATAACTACTGTGTATGATAATGGCAGCATGGCAGCGCAGAAAGTTGATTCTCTTCGCAGCGTAGATTTTGTGGCCATATCTATTGATAGTTTAGATCCAGCCAAGATGGACTATATAAAAGGCGTGAAGGGTTCTTTAGAAAAAGCTCTACACACTGTGGAAACCCTTCAAAATGAGGGTATAAAAGTCGCAGTTACTCCTACAATATCTCAACTTAACTTAAATGAAATCATTGATATTACAAAATATTTCACTCAAAGAGAAGTCCCAGTTTGGTATTGCCTCTACTCATATGATATGTTATCAGACGTAAACCAACTCTTCCGCATCGGTAAAGCTCAAAACGAATTCTTGATAAAAGATAAAGAAGCCATGGTAAAGCTCTGCGACCAACTTATCGAAATGAAAAAGAAAAATAAGTACATTCTAATGACCGTTAAACTGCTAAAAGCCATAAGAGGACTCTACAGCGAAGACAAACGCACATGGAATTGCCGTGCCCTTAAAGATTTCTTCATCATAGATCATAAAGGTAGAATCGGAGGTTGCCATAACCACAAGTTTGTAGGCTCCGTTTTTGACCTACCAAAAACATGGGATAGTGAAGAATTCAATAACCTGCGAAAAATGTATCATGACTGCACTCAATGCACTTATCTATGTTACATATTCTACTCTTTACATAGTGGACCATATGGGAATCTGGCACTTGCAAAAGAACAATGGAAAAACGCAAAATTGCTTTTGAAAACAAAGTCTAACGCTAAGGCTCCATACTAGGCAAGACCTGGATAACCTCATTGATAGCAGGCAGGGGTGCAAGTTGAACCTTATACTGCTCCTCAATATCAACTAGTGGAACCATGGTTAATTGTGATAAGTCAGATAACGTAGAGGAATCATATACTATCAATCTAGGACCTGCGTCTGAAGGGTTGATGAGTTCTAGGATTGTTGGTAAAAGCGTTAACCCTAAAAGAATCGGGGTACTCACAGCAACAATAATTGCAATTATAGTATCAGATATCATTAATAATTCTCCTATACGAGAACCTATTTGGGAGGTACTGGCTCCCATAGCCCAAATGTTCAGTCTTTGCCCATTTTACATGAGTTCGCCTAAGCAATTTTTCAATAATAACATCAAAAAATGCTTTAGTACAAATCAGTACATTGAATAAAAAGATAAAAATTAGCAGTGGATTTAACCATTGAAGACGTTTTCTGCCATCCAAATAAACACCAACACCTATTTCGAAAAAAGGAGCAAAATTACCCACAAAACTGTACGACGAAATAGGAATAAAAAGCCACAATGCACTCACGAGCGCCGAGGATTCAGAAATAATTAGTGGAATAGCAATTATGGAAGCGAATAAAGTCAAAACAGGCATAAAATAAACGTGCAAAAGAAGCAGGCCATCAATTTTCTCTCTATTAGATAGTTTTTTACTTTTTAGCACGTTAAATGCATGTTTGCAGCATACCTGCATGTGACCGTGCGCCCAGCGAAGCCTTTGGCGCCAGTATGCTCCTAGAGTATTTACAGCTTCTTCATAGCATTCAGCATCGCTAACATAACGAATCTTGTAGCCTTTTAGGTAGATACTAAATGTTAAATCAGTGTCTTCAGTTAGCATCTTCTCATCGAAACCGCCCAAGTCAACCAATATGCAACGCCTAAAGCCTCCGATTGTGCCTCCAAATTGAGGCACTAGCTTTAGGATATTGCGTGCTTCTTGGTCTACACGGTATCCGCCGATGCGTTCTAAAGCAATCATTCTTGTTATGACATTTTGGGGCTCATTCTGAACCACAGGGCGACCTTGCACTGCACCGACCTTTGGGTCAGCAAATTCTTTAACAAGCTTTTCTACAATATCAGGGCATGGCAAATAATCGGCGTCAAAACAAAGTATAATTTCACCTTTTGTGCATCTAAAGCCAGCGTTCATGGCAGCAGCTTTGCCTACACCGCCTATGCCGGGGTGCCTGTGGATAACAGATATGAAATTACTTTTTTGAGAATACTCATCCGCAATACGCCCTGTTTGGTCTGAAGAAGCATCGTCTATTATGATTATCTCTAGCTTATCTTTAGGATAGGTTAATCTGGTTAGCCGCTCGAGAAGCTTTCCAAGTACGTGTTCTTCGTTACGGGCAGGGACAAGGATGGACACTGTCGGCTGGTACCACACCTTTGCAGAAGTATTTGTCAGTTGAGGATTTTTTACATGCCTTAAGACCACCATAGTAAAAATATAATGGCGCAGCATGTAAGCTACTAAAAAACAAACAACTATCAAATACAAAGCCTCCAAAAGGGCGATAATCAACATCTCACCCAACCAGTCGGATTTTTATATTTAGGAAGAAAACTAATGCTTAGCGACCAGAAGGGCACAACCCAGATCAAACAGATAAAAGGATAGCCCAACATGCAAAATGCATTGAAAACATCTCCAAATTCCCCAAAAAAGGCGGCTCCAGAGCGAGAGATATAGTAATAGATTAAATTCCAAGACAAGCCGATAATATTACCTATTGTGAGTAACAACATTTTTCGAAGCAATGAACCGTTCAACGGAAAGGTAAGAGAAGCAAATAATAAACTAAAAATTACGAGGGTAGCAGCATACGTCCAGCCAATTAATCGAAAAGAAACAATTATACAAAGAGCAATAAGCTCTAAACAAAACAACAATGCTAACCTACGATTGAATCCAATCAATCAGCTCCCCTTCCTCCTCCAATTTACCCAACAGTTAAATCTAAAAACAAATTTAGATTAGCAAACTATTTTTAAAATTTACGCAAACCCACGCTTACACACAGCTTCTAACAATCCCCTCATAAAAGCAAATAAAATTACAGAAACTGTTACCCAAGCCAATTGGGTTAAATGAGCTGAGCATACGGATTCTGAAGTCTTACCAAAACCAGACCATTATACTGATAGCTACAGATAAGAATAGGGAACAAATGCAAAAAATGCGTCAACGTAAAGGTTAAGTTTGGCAGCTGCTGGTCACAGTCTCTTTCGGCTTAGATTTAAGCACTACATTATCAATGACCATACATAGAATCTCGAAGACTTCGTCTGCTGTCAGATTATCAGTATCTAATATGAAATCGAAAGGCTCGAAATCTGTGCTTAAATTGAAGCCATAGAGTTTTTTGTATATAGCTTTTGTGTTAGCTTCCTTTTCTTTCAGCGCGTCTAGAGCTTCCTTCACGGTCATATGATCGCGTTTAGCAATGCGCTCTGCTTGACGTTCTACAGAAGCTGCAAGCCAGATTTTAAAGCCACCTTTTATCAGCCAAGGCATCGTCCAGCTGTCTAGAAGTACATTACCATGTTTAGCATACTCAAGCAGCTTCTGGTCAACTTTTTTATCAAAATCCGGGTTCTTTTTCCGTATTTCCAGAAAACTTAGACCTTCAGGGCTCTCCCACCAGCCGTTAACTGAGGAATTATAGCCCTGCTCTGCTGCCAGCGCTTTAAGTGCATCTCCGCCTGAGAAGTATTTGAGGTTATATTTTTTTGCAAGCTGTTTAGCTAATGTGCTTTTGCCGGTTCCAGCCATGCCAGAGATGCAAATGACGAGCTTATTAGTTTCGGCAATGTTGGTTTCTCCGGCTTCGCTCATGGGTTGTTCCTCGAGATATTTTACTGGATAGGTGTTGTTCCTATTATGCGACCAGCAATAGTAGCAAAGAAGAATGAACAAATCAAGTACCAAATAAAGAACTCTACTGGTCCAATTCCAGGTATATATGCAACTGGATTAGTTCGAAAAACACCCGTCAGGATTGGCCAAATAATAAAGTAAACAAATATTAAAGGCATTTGAACTAGTTGTGGTTTGAGCATTTTTGTCTGCATAGCATTAATCTGAGGATCTTTCTTCTTTAAACGCTCTAATGTTTTTGTATCGTTCGCACGCATAGCCTTCATTTTTTCAGAGTTGTGTTCAGCAATCTCTTTTTGCATGGTCTTGTATTCGTGCCATCCGAACATCTTGGTTATGATTAACCGGTTAAGAGTCATGTTAGTAAAAGAGATAGTAATAGCGATTAGCATAATCAGCAGCGTCGCAAAGGGTATAACAGCTATATCAACCATTTATCGCAATCCTCTGCGGTGCTATTAGAATACTCAAATAAAACGTTTACGATTAATAAAAGAAAAGAAAGTTGGATAACCTGCACTTTAATGCAGGATATCGTTCCTTGTTTAGGGGTTTACTCACCCAAGATTCTTCTGAAGGCAGGATACATTTCGGCTGCGCGTTCACGCATCAGTAACTCGTAGTACTGGTAAATGATACCTACTGCGAGCAGGATACCTGTGCCTGAACCGAAGACGCCGAGGAAGTCCGCAATGCCAGCAATGAGCGCAATGATTATGCCGCCAAGGACAGTAACGACTGGGATGTACCGCTTAAGGATTAGCTCAATAGGTTTAGCTGAACGCCTGTAACCAGGAATCTGCATGCCGGAATCCATGAGTTGCTTGGCAACCTTAGCTGGACCAAGCCCACCGACTTCAAGCCAAACCAGCGAGAACACCGCACAAAAGGCAATTAGTATGCCAAGGTAAACTACTGCCCTAATGGGGTCAGCGCCAACTTCTTGTATACTGTGGGGTGATGCGGTAAGGTAGGAAAGCCCACCTACAGGTGTGACGGTTCCGTTTACATCTCGATACTGACCTACAATGTCGGTTATTAGATTTGTTCCAGGCTGAGGTCTACCAAGAGAATTCCAGAGCAATTGACCAAAGAAGTACACGTTGGCAAATAGTGCGGATGCAAAGATGACTGGCAGGTTTGATACGTAAAGTAGCTTTATAGGATATTTGCTTCTGAAGCCTTTGTAGCCTGCATAAGACATTGGAAGTTCAACGCGTACACCGTTCAGGTAGATGACAATCAGGAATGTAGCGATGGTTGCTATGAAGCCAATAAGAGATGCAGATCCGGCGACGCCCGTACCTAATATCCAATGGGTTAATGTGTATTCTCCACCGGCTAATAGAGCAGATAGTCCGCCGACGAATAATCCGCCGCCGAAAGCAGGGTTGAAGCTCATCCAAAGAATATTTTGAGCAACACCAGCCATGATGAAGAGGCTTATGCCACTGCCTAGACCCCATCCTTTCTGGATCATTTCATCAAGCAATAACAGAATTATGCCTGCGGCTATGAGCTGGAAGAATATAACGAAGGGAGCGATTGCAGTATCGGTTTGATACATTCCTGCAAGTATGTATGCGCCTGCTTGGACTCCTGTGAGGACTATGGAGAAAACCTTGCTTGCGATGGTGAATAGCCCTCTGTCCTCGGGATTAGACATATCGGCTTTTATCAAGCCTGAACCAGTAAGGAGCTGGAGAATCAGTCCCGCTGTGACTATAGGACCAATACCCAGTTCCATAAGTGTACCACGATTTGAAGCAAAAATTACACGTAAAGCGTTGAATTCACCGCCTAATGCGGAGCTGAGACCGTAAAGAGGAATCTCAGTCATTACAAGGAATATTATGAGAACAAGCCCAGTCCAGAAGAGCTTTTCGTTAAATTTTACTTTTCGTTCTGGTTTCTTGATTTCTGGTAGAATTCTGCCTAAGGGTTTGAAAAGGTTTAGGAATCTACCGGCCATAGATTATTGTGACTCTCCAGAATCCTCGGCGATTGCTTCTTCTGTTTCTTCGGTGATGATTTTTCCGCCCGCAGCTTCTATTTTCTTAGCTGCAGCAGCTGAGCATGCCGGGACGATTACTGTTAGCGCTTTGTCAATTTTGCCTGTACCTAGTAGTTTGGTGTAGCCCATGGCTGTGAGGTCAATAGTTGTGGTGTTCGCTGCTTGGGCTAGTTCAGCAAGCTTGGTAATGTTAAGTACATTTACGGTTGCATGCAGTGCTTTAGGTGAACGGAAGCCGCTTTTGTTGAAGTAGTTTGGATCTACGTTCTGAATGTAGCTCCATTTGTGCTTGTGGCGTCCGACCTTGCGGTATGGTCTTGAGCCTGCATCACGGTGCTGGCCAATTCGGCCCCAACCTTGAGTTCGTGAACCTCGATGTTTTCTAGTCTTTCTGAGTTTATGAGGCATCGTTTAAACCTGCTTCTTCTTTTATCGTTTCTTCTTTAACTGCTTTCTTTAACTTGATAGTTAACACACCGTTCTTGAAAGTGGTGTGTGCAATGCTTGGAATGACTACCTTCGGTAAATTTAAACTTTTATAATATTTACGATCTTTTGCCTTTGCTGACAGGGTCAATTTCTGATTTTTGACCGAAATTTTAACTGTCTCTTGGTTGAAACCTGCGATATCTGCAATTATCGTTATAGTCTTTGCATCATGGAACATGTCAATAAGAGGCTTTGGAGCTTTCCACTTGCCCTTACCAAGTTTTTTAGGCAAACGATATTTTTGCGGCTGCTGGTTCTTTGTATTTACTGGTTTTACTTTTTCAGTTTTAATTATTCTTGGCGAATGGGTCTTTGGGGCAGCGGTGATTTTTGTGTTTTTTATTTCGAGCCATTTCTGTTGTTTTTTACTTCTTCGCCATCTTGCGCTCATACTATTATTCCCCAGATATAAAGCCACATTCAACCGTAATTATAAAACATATCGCACCACAAAACTAGTAACAGCATAATCTTTGGTAGACCAGAAGAGGCACACAATCACAACAAAAACGGCATCTTAGGGCACAAAAAGCGACTGAAATTGAGAAAAAAATGTACAAATGCACCTATCTATAAACCAAACAGACACAAAATAGATTTGCATCTACCATCAGCTCAGCATAGCATCCCACAGAGATTATTTAAAGATTAATTGATTATTCAGGCTCTATTACTAAGCAATTATTTGGACATTTTTCTTTAAGAGAACTTAACCGCGCTCAATAGACAAAGAGAATATTGAACCTTTGTAATCTTAAAAGTATGTTTGATCACGCCATTTAGTTTCGGCTTGCAGAAATTGTACGATGAATGTTATGCATTCGCCAATTTAGCTTTCAAATCTGACAACGCCGCCTTGGGCTTCAACTAAACTTTTTACAACAACTAATCCGAAGCAGTGAACTTATCTTTAGTACCCATAGGGGCTGAGTTATTTTAGGTTAATATTTTCTTGACATTTGCACCTGTATCGCGCGATCGTGACGAGCACTTCGTTGTTTTTATTAAACGCTTTTATGGCTACTTCTCTGCCAGTTGACATTGTTTGAAGCGCTTATCATCAAATCTGTTACTGCCTTGTCACATGTTAAATTAAGCATAAACTCAAGCCTTATCTAAATATCAAATAATCCAAGATATTCATCAGAAACGTCTTGCTTACTATTCCTTCAACAATCAATTTTATAATAACTTAAACCAAGTGTCAAAGAGTTAACTTAAGTGGGCTAAAACGCTACAAATAATGTTTTAGAGAAACACCTATCTGGAACTCAACAATAACAAGCTCTGTGGTCAAAGTACTCGCAATCAAAACACTTACAACAGCTATTACAAATAAATGAGCGTTGATGCAGGACAAAATTTTCTCCAATAGCAAAGTTTTCAAGTTGCCATACTGAAAACTGCATATTACACATTTTACTAAAAGCTACAAAAAAGTAAATTAAAAAATCAGCTAAAGTATACTGTTGACTAAAATATGAAAGGGGGTTGGACGCTGGTTATTTAGACCATGCGTTTGATGAGATCGTTGATTGCCTCACCGCGGTAGCCTGATTCGCCGCCTGCACGGAAGCTTTTCTTAATTTTGCCTTTGTAACCCTTCTTTGGTGGGCGGAGTCTGAAGAATGGTTGCATACCGCCAACTTTCCATTGACCAATTTTACCGCTGTAAATCGCGTCTGCAAGTGCATCAATTGAGTCGTAACCGAGGGTTTTAACTGCTTCTTCAGTGAGGGGTTTTCCACCCATGAGTTTGCCGCGTTCTTTAAGCATAAGGGCTATGGTTTCTTTTGAGGCTTCGCCCCAGGTGATGTAGCTGTGTGCACGTTGTAGCATACCTAGGAAGGCTGGTCTATTATCAATCATGATTGCGTGGTTGGTGTGTTGCAAATGTAGTAGTGCTAGTGTTTCACGTGCTTCACGTTGGGCGTTTACTTCGCCACGGATTTTTACTGCAACTAGGACTTTGTAGGGTTCAGTTTGTTGTGCCATTTTACCTCACCCAATCGGTCGGTGTAATCAAGTTATAGGTCTTCTTGAGTGCATCGAAGGTGGCGCAGGCAAATGAGGGAACTGTCCGTGTAGATCCATATGTTCTTGTCCAGACATCTTTGACGCCGGCCAAGCCCAAAACAACCTTGGCTACTTCGCTGGCTACCATGCCTAGACCTCTTGGTCCTGGAACCATTACAACTCGGACGCTGCCGCATTTTCCTTCAACTTGGAAAGGCACAGAGTGACCACGACCGCAACCGCATTCCCAACTACCGCACCCACGTTTAATAGGTACAATATTGAGGCGTGCGTCAGCCGCAGCCTTCTCAATGGCATTTCGAACTTGACTTGCTTTACCAGAACCTAATCCCAAATAGCCATCTCGGTTGCCTACGCAGACAATGGCCTTAAATCGGCTTTTTTCACCTGCGTCAGTCTGTTTCTGAACCAAGTTAATGTTTATAACCTCTTCTTGAAGGTCAGGAATTAACGCATCAACTATTTGAGGTTCACTGATTTTCAGACCAGTTAGGAAAACATCTTCAATAGAAGTGATTTTACCTTCTTGAATCATTTTTCCTAGACGAGTCTTAGGAACCCATTCTTCCAAGTTTACACGTGGACGTTCTCTATCTTGTCTTTGTCGGGACATCATTCTTTCTTACCACCAGATTTAGCGTCACTTTTTGCCTTAGCAGGCTTAGCTTTTTCAGCCGCAGCCTTGGCGGGCTTATCAGCTTTAGCTTTGCCTTTAGGCTTTTCTTCTGCCGCCTCTTCTTCAGCTTCTTTAGCTTCGGATTTGGCAGCTTTTGCCTTAGCAGGCTTAGCTTCTGCTTTTTCAGCCTTTTCGGCTTTTTCTATTTTCTCGGCTTTCTTTTCAGGAGTTTTAGCTTCAGGTTCAGCCTTTGCAGGTGCCTTTGGCTTTTCTTCTGCTGAAGCTTCTACCTTGGCGGCAGGAGCTGCAGGAACAACTTTTGCTGGAGCGGGAGAAGCCTTTGAAGTTACTTTTGCTTCAACTTTAGGTTTCGGCTTAGGCTTCTTTACTGCTCTTGGCTTTGGCGTGTATTCTATACCGTATTCTTTCATTATCGCCGCTTTAACCTGCTCGAAATGATCAAAAAGATCAGCAGGGTTGAGCTTATTCGCTAAGTACTGCGAAAACTTTGGCGCATATTCTTCAGGTGCGCCCAGTTCTGCAGCGTAATCCGCGATATGCTCTCCAGCTATGCGTTCTTTAATGATCTTTTCTTCATCATGAGGAATCTCTACACCAGCATCAACAACGCCACTCATAGTTGAGAAGACTCTAGAGCCTTTTACTGGCGAAACCAAACCAAGGTCCAAGATGGCTTCTTCGACGCCATTCTTCTTAGCTTTCAGACCGCAAAGTAGACCTGTCAGATATGCGGCTGGAACGTTGCCTGTGGCGCCTTTCCAACCATATTTCCTGATTAGCTCTCTACTATGCGCAGAAGCTAGGACTTCGTCTCCGTGGGGTTTAGCTACTATGATTTGGGCTATTGTGTTTTTTAGGCTGCTACGGGCTACAAGCCTTGGTCTGCCAGAAACAACAAAGCCTTTGCGTGCTTGGTAGTCAGTTTTTTTCTCTCGCCGTCTGCGTAGTTGTACGCGGTAACGTGAACTTTTTGCCATTTAACGTTTCCTCCACATGTCATGTGCTTTTATGTAGCGTTCCATGTCTGCAACAGATGAGAATCTGCCACTGCCTGCAATCATGTATAGAGTTCGGTAGTTAGCTTCAGTAATTACACGGCTTGCTTTTAGCTCGCGAAGCTTGCGTCTCAGTGAGCGAATTCTTGCCATCCAAGCATCTTTCTTGGGAATCACTGCACGTGGTGAGCCGCTCTTGCTGCCGGGACCCTTACGGCGACCACGACGTTTTTGGGCTTGAATAACTTTAGCACGTCCGCGGCTAACACCTTGAATGGGTGTAGTAGTGATTACTTTTTCATGAACTAACTTGCGAATTTCTTCGCGTGTGATTGCTGACTCTACATCTGAGATCCTTTGTGGGTCAATCCATACGCGGTTACGACCAACCTTAAGGATCTGGGCAGCTAGCCGTTTTTGACTGGAAAGGTTACTCATTGCTTCTTAGCTCCTCTTGCAAATCTAAATTTCTTTTTGGATTTTTCTTGCTTCGTTTCATCCTTGGAAGCGGTTTCTGCTTCTTCTGGTTTTGCTTCTGCTTCTTTTGCTTTAACTTCTCTTGCGTTGAGAATAGTTATGCCAAGTTTTCTAGCTTCAGCAATAATAAGTACACGTTTCTTCATACCTACTGTGTGACCTATTCGGATAGCTTGAGTCTCAGGCTTAACATTTGCAACTTCTGCAACAGTGTTAACTAAGATCTCTTCATAACCAGAAGGATGCAGACCACGCGCAACTTTTGGACCCATATAGCCGAAGCATGGCATTGGTGGCCAGCCTTTGATTGTCCTACGAACTTTGTTGTCTAGACCACGAGGTCGACGCCAGCTCTCGCTGAATTTATCATACCGCCAACTTTCTGGTCTGACGAACGCAGGTTTCTTGCTTTTGGCGCGTGCTCGCACCTTGAGCGCATTCTGCGTGGGTAAAACTTTCTTTTCAGTCATTTTAGTCCATTCCTTCGTTGCGTTCATAAACATATATGCCATCTAGGAAGACACGCGGGTCTTTGTTTGTAACTCTGGTACCGCGTTCTATGTTTGCGGCTGTCTGGCTTACATCCTCCAAGTTAGAGCCTTGAATGATGATGTCTTCGGTTTCCAATTTAACTTTGACATCGCCAAGTATCTTGAGTTTGCGTGGTCTTTTTTCGCCCGTAAAGTTTTCAACAATTACTGACTTATCTTGGACTTTTACGGAAATTGGAAAGTGGGAGAACACGATTTTCAGCTTATACGTGTAGCCCTTAGTGACGCCGGTTATCATATTCTTAATGTGTGATTCGATAGTTCCGACTAAAGCGGCCTCTTTCTTACGTGGCCACTCTGCCCAGATGCGAACATTTTCACCGTTAGCTTCCATTAGAACGTTAGCGTAAGAAAAGTCGCGGACTAAAGTGGCTTTTTGACCTTTGACAGTGACCTTCTTGCTTTTGTCGATATTTATCGTAACGCCATCAGGAATTGGGATTATTCTAGAGATTTCTGGCACTCGCATTTGTTACACCATCTAATATATGAAGGCTAAAAGTCGGCCTCCGACATTCTTTTCTTGAGCTTCTCGGTGAGCTATTACACCTTTAGAAGTTGAAACAACCAGGATACCCACATTTCTTGAGGGTAGGAATTTCTTTTCCCAGTCTTCAAAGTTGCTAACTTTAACAGGGAATCGTGGTTTTACCGAGCCGCATTTGTTGATTCTGCCCATCAGCTGTACTTTGAACTTGCCTTGTCGACCATCATCGATAAATTCGAATTCGCCGATGTACCCGTTCAATTGCATGATGCGCAGGACGCGACCTAATAGTTTGGATGCAGGAGTAATTACACACTCCCGTTTATTTCGCATTTCGTTGTTTATTATTGTTGTCAATCCATTTGTTAGGGTGTCCATGCTTTTTTACCTCTTATTCGTACTTTTTAAATCCTAATTTTGGCGCAGCCTCTCGGAAGCAGTGTCTACATAGTATCAGATCATAACGTCTGATAACAGGACCATAGGCACCGCATCGTTGACAGGGCCTTGCACCTTTACCGAATTTTCTTTCTTTCTTGAGTTGTGTTTTTCCCATTCGATTTTCCCCTGTTAGATGACTTCTACTCCTAATAACTGCTTGGTGAATTCAATAGATTCTTCAGTGGTCAGCACATGTTTGCGACCTATGGAGGCGTTACGCTTTCGTCGATCATGTACTCGGTCGCCTGGGCGGTTAATAGTTACGCAAATATCCATGCCGAAGATGCCTACGTCTGGGTCATATTTTACGCCTGGGATTTCTATGTGTTCTTTGAGACCAAATGCAAAGTTACCGCGGTCATCAAATGAGCGTCGGGAAATCTTGTTATCAACTACTGGTAAAACCTTCTTAAGGAAATCAACCGCTGCTTGACGTCTTAAGGTCACCACGCATGCGATAGGTTCACCTTTACGAATGCCAAAATCTCGAATAGAGTCTTTGGCATTTTTCTTTACTGGCTTTTGTCCAGTGATTTCACTGAGGACTTTGAAGGCTTTCTCTAATGGTTCACCGGATTTTCCTACATTGAGGTTAACTACAACTTTTTCTATGCGGGGTTTAAGCATTGGCTGTTTTTCCCATTGTTGAACCACTTCAGACAAATTATACAACCTCCGTCTGTGGTGCTACCGGCACTGCTTGAGCAGCTTCGCTGAGGGTAAACACGAAGTCAAGAATTGTCTGATATCGTTTACCTTCATCGTCTTCAACAATGACTAGAGCATTCTTGCGTTTCTTTGCAATAGTTTTCTCAATTTCAGTAATTTTACCTTGTACGCCGATGTTTTTTCCGCCAGTAATAATGACTAAGTTACCTTCTTTAAGTGTCATACAACCAATAATTTCTTTGTTTGGAATAGTTAACTTAAGTATGTCGAACGAATTATAGGTGACTTCTTGTGGGCTCTTGGGATCGGCAGTTTTTATCAGCAGGTTAGTTCCATCGTGGAGGTTTAGCTGCATTCCACCAGGCACTGTTGTTTTATTATCGATTCTGCAGAGTTTAAAACCGGCCTCTTCCTTGCTTATAGGACTAAGAGATAGCCCTTTATGAGAAGGCATTACTCGGAAATATTGTGAAGCATCAGGAAGTGAAATGACATCCATTAAGCCGACTGGGAAGTCATCTTGCTGAACTGCTTTACCGTTAACTAAGACTGTACTTCGATGGAGGATTGTTTTAGCCTCTTTACGCGTCTGTGCTAAACCAAGGATATCACGAAGAACAAGAGCTAAAGGTAGACAATTCTCAAGGCTATGGGGACCTGCAGATGGTTTTAGTACCCATGGATTCTCTTTTCTGTGAATCGGCCAGAATTTTGGCGCTGGCTTAGGTTTCAATCTTGTTGTTTTTCCTTTTTTACCCAATTTTATTGTCCCCCTTCAGTTTCTGAAGCGGTTGTGCTTTTTTCAGCAGCCTTCTTCTCGAGTTTCTTACCTTTTTTAGCTACTGGCTGCTTTCGTTCTAATATTGCTTTTCGAACTTTATCGTCAAGATTCAGGGTTCGTATCATGATTTTTGAAGGATGTAACCCGACGAAAACTGTTTTTCCATCAACTTTTTCGCGCGTTAGACCTTCGAGAAATACTCGATAATGTTTTAAGTCTACGCGAGAAACTTTACCTTCGAACCCTTTATGGTCACCGCGTATAATGCGGACGGTATCGCCTTTTCTTACTGGGAGGGCTTTGATTCCTCTTTGAGCAAGTAACTCAGGTGACAGGGGTGCTGTCATCTGTTTGTGGCGTATATGCGCAGGCGCATTAAAGAGCATCTTGCGCTGTTTTCTTGGACTTTTTGTTGCTTGCATAACCATTCAACCTATACTATTATGCTTGAGGCACTTGCAATTCGTGGCCATCTTTCAGCTGCTTCTCTTGCAACTGGACCACGGATTTCGGAGCCTTTCATATCGCCTTCAGGGGTGATGATAACTGCTGCATTCTCTTCAAACTGTACCCAAACGCCATCGATTCTTCTGAAAGGTCTTTTTTGTCGCACAATAATTGCTTGGAAGATTTTCTTTCGCATGTCAGGTGCGCCTTGTCTGACTGAAACGGTAACTTTATCGCCTATGGTTGCAGTTGGGTATCGTCTGAGTCTGCCTTTGTAACTATTAGCTTGGACCAATCGGAGCTTACGTGCACCAGTGTTATCAGCACATCGGAGAATGGAGCCGGCTAGTAGACCACGTGAGAGTTTTTGCCCGTGAGAAAGTGTACCTTTTGCTGTTAATGCTCTCTGCTTCGCTTTCGCCGCCATTTTAGCTCTCCTCCAACTTTTCTACAACGACAAACGAAACGGTCTTGCTGATTGGGCGACATTCTGCTATTCTTACACGGTCGCCTTCTTTAACGTCAATGCAGGGCGTATTGTGTGATGGAATATGACCCCGCCTTTTTTCATATCGAGTATATTTAGTTGAAAACTGCAGATATTCACGTTCAACTATTACTGTTTTATCCATTTTTGAGCTAACAACAACGCCATCCAGTACGCGTCCTCTAACTGAGAGGGTGCCATGGAATGGGCAATTGCGATCTTCGCATGATTTCTTGGGCTTCTTGAATGTCAACGACATTACCATAACCTCTTTACTGTTTTTTTAAGGCGATCTTCAGGTCTTCCAACCAGAAGGCTGCCGTCAATTTCAACAACTGTTCCATCACAAAACTGGAACTGGAAAGTAGATAAATCTTTGATAACATTTTTAGGTTTACCTTCATGTTGAATTACGAAGGTGTTTTTTGTTTCATCTAGTACAGGACCGGATATTCCAAGGTATCCTGCATGAGTACTAGTTGAAATGAGACCGTGAGTTCCGATAAATTCTCTGCGAATTATATCTGGTGTGATTATCATTGGTTATGCTTACTCCTTTGTTTTTGCAGATTTTGCTTTCTTGCCTTCTTTGGCTGCGCCTTCAGTCGTACGAATACCTTTTTGATATTCATTTTCTATTGTAAGGATTTGGGCAATTGTTCGTCTTAGTTCTCTGACTCGGGTAGGATCCTCTATCGCGCCGCCTGCACTGATCATAGTTCTCATTCTAGATAGCTCTGCGCGTAGTTCAGCAAGTTTTTTTGTACGATCTTCAGTGGACATGCTAGCGATGTCTTTTAGTCGGAGTATTGCCATTAGGCAGTATCCTCCTCTTTAGGTTCACCGGTTTTTTCAGCCGGAGATTGCTCTTGAGCTTCAGATGCAGGAGCTACTTGTGAAGCTGGAGTTTTCTCTTTTACTATAATTTTTTCTTGTTTTTCTTCCTGAATTGGGACTTCAACTTTATTTTCAACAACTGGAGCTTCAGGTGCTTCAGCTAAGATTTTGACTTTGTCTGGAAATTCTGCATCTGGAGGCATAATCTTTACTTGCACGCCGAACATACCGGGCTTAAGTTGAACGTGAGCTTCGGTCTTGCGCATGTACTTTAGTGCTGGTTCACCACATCTTGGGAAGTATCCTGCTCGGAATTTTTCAAATCTTGCTCGTTCAGTACGTAATTTGCCGCTAATTACAATCTCGCAGCCCAATGCGCCAGCTTCCATGACTTGGTTTAGCGCCCAAAAGCCTGCACGTCTAAAGTGTATGCCTTTTTGCAGGGCTGATGCAACGCGGGATGCTACTACGTACGCGTTCAACTCTGGAACTTCAATTTCTGAGACAGAAATTTGTGGGTTAGCAACGCCGAAATTTTGTTCTAAAGTTGCAGCGAGCTCACGAATGGTTTCACCACCGCGCCCGATGACTAGACCGGGACGCATGGCATAGATTACGACATGTGTGCCTAGTGGGGTTTTTGAAAGATTTACTCCACCATAGCCCGCGCGGTCTAGCTTCTTTTGCAAAAATTCATCTATTTCTGCATTTTTTATGGCTTCACTTATAAAGCGTTTTACTATCGACATTATGCTTCTTCTCCTGGCCCAGAATGTTCTGCAACTACAATCTCAATGTGAGACATAGTTTCATATTTTGGTGATGCTCGTCCATGTGCCCTAGGCGTATATCGCTTAATTTTCATACCTGGGTAGGCAGCTGCGTGGATTATTCGTAGCTTATCTACGTCTAGGCCTTTGTTTTCAGCGTTAGCCTCGGCGCTTTGGAGTACTTTGAGTACACGTGCAGATGCGTTAATTGGGTATCTGCCTGCGAAAGCTTTCACTAGCCCTCGGCGGTGTCCAGCTTTCTTGTTGTACCTTGTAAATGGAATGGCCTTTTTCTTCTCCATTACATCTCGCAAGTACTCTTTAGCTTGGGTAAGCATCATTCCTTTAATGGTTTTACACACTTCACGTGCATGTTTATGGGATACCCTAATTTCTCGACCACTAGCAATAGCGGTCTTTTCAGGGTCCAGTTCTTCCGTAATTATGGAGTATCCCCATTTTGGCATATTTATTTCTCCAACTGCGCTAACCAACAGCGTAAACGCCAATTATAAGGCTTTCCGTATCACAAGTAGCTTTTAGACTAAGTGAACAGGCGTAAGTCCCTGTTAGGACAACAATTTTGAGCCGCGAGGTGTATATTCTTGGAGCGCGCAAGTGCTTTTAAAGTTTTTCTAATAACGAGCCGACATGTGCGAAATGTTGGGTCATTTGGATTAAAAGGTACGATGCGTTTATTTTTAGCGTTTAGGGTAGTCTAAATCAGCTCAAAATGCTATGTGTTGGCTGATTTGATGGAGAAAAGTAGACATATAACTATGATGCATGGTGCAGGCGGCACAGTAATGCATGATTTTGTGAAGAATTATATTGTAAAAAGCTTTGGTGGACTTAGTAACGCCGAGGTTCCTTTGGAAGCCATGGATGATGCCGCCGTTGTAGATGACATCGTTCTTAAGAGCGATTCTCATGCGGTAAAGCCCATTTTCTTTCCAGGCGGCGACATAGGGCGCTTAGCCGTCTCCGGCACAGTCAACGATATATCAGTGCTAGGCGCACGGCCCAGTGCACTTGCATGCGGCTTTGTCCTCGAGGAAGGGCTTGCTACATCAGATCTTGAAAAGATTTTATCCAGTATGCGTCAGGCATGCATTGAAGCAGACGTAGGTATAGTCACTGGAGACACAAAAGTTGTAGAAAAAGGCACCCTAGGCGGATGCGTTATGAACGTCTCTGGCATAGGCAAACGCACACCCGCGTTAGAGCACAATTTGAAAGTCGTTAAAGATTATAGACCTGATTTTGTGTCACGGTGGATGTTAGATTCTAATTTGAGAGTCGGCGACAAGGTCATCCTTTCAGGCACAATAGGTGATCATGGACTAGCTGTCTTATCGGCTCAGGAGGGACTAAAATTTGGAAGCGACATAAAATCGGACGTAAAGCCCCTGAACCGCTTGATTCAGAGCCTGCTTGGCGAAATCGGCGGCATAGTCGCCATGAAAGACGCCACCAGAGGGGGCTTAGCCGATGCACTGCATGAATGGACAGAAAAATCTAAAGCAGGAATACTTATCCACGAGGACCAAGTGCCTATACGCGACGATGTACGCGCTGCCTGCGAGATGCTTGGCTTAGACCCGCTTGAAGTTGGCAATGAGGGCAAAATAATCATTGGCGCCATTCCAGAAAAAGCCCAAGAAATCCTAAAGTTTCTAAAGCAAACACCTGAAGGTAAAGATGCGCAAATAATCGGCGAAGTCACATCAGAGTTTAGCGGTGTAGCTATGATTACAGCTGTCGGCGGCAAACGCATAATCGCTCGACCTGTCGGAGATCCCGTACCCAGGATTTGTTAACCTACAAAACTTTCATTTACCCTTCTACCTATTTTGCGAAGAACCCGGCTAAGTGACAAAAATTAAGGTTTTAGGCCAATATCTCTATTAGAAATGTAGCATTTAAGTCGTCTTTATTGTTTCGCCTTTGACGTTGGAGGCGGGCAATGCATGTCTTTTTTGCTATACAATCTTCACAATATGGGGTGTCCGTTTTTGTTTGGCAATCCACCATTATTGTTCTATACATTTTGCTTTTCCACCTCTACATCCAAGCAACAAACCCGCCGCCACACACATTAACCTTAGCGACATAAACTATTTAGAATATATAACTAGGCTAAATTATTAAGAAAGTTATTATATCAAGAAACCACTACATTCCACTCCTATAACCATGTGCAGGGGTCTCCAAGCCAGGTCAACGGAGTAGGGCTTAGGACCCTATCGCGTAGGCGTTCGTGGGTTCGAATCCCACCCCCTGCACCATAATGTTGAAAATAGAAGGGGGTTTGTCCAAATGGCGATAACCCTAGAAAACAACACTAAGCAAGTCCTCCAGCATTTTCAAGCGCACCAGACCGCACCAGCAAATCAAGCGTTGACCTAATGTGCTTATGTCCGAGACGTTTCTGCAACAGAACTATATTGCGTGTTTTACCGTATTCGCGTAGGGCGTCTTGTCTTTGAGTTTTTGTAGCCATTTCTTTAGCACTTCCTTTTTCTAAACAGTTTATGCCCGTCAAAATCGCATACGAAATCAAAGCCAGCCTCGATTAGAACGCATGCTTCAGCCTCAGTCTTTGCCACCTTAGAGATGTAGTCTATTTCGTCTTTGAAAAGTGCCTCTTCGAGTTGAATGTAAATCAGTGTATTTTTGATGTTTTTGTGGCCAAGCCGTTTCATCACGTAGATTACGTCTTTGGTGCGGTGATAATCCATTGTGCCGCCCCAAGTTCGTAGCGTCTTAAACATGATTCTTTTTAGGCGTGGATTGTTGAGTTTAGCGGCTAAGCTTGTGCGTTGTCGTTCAAAGTTTATTCTGAAACTATCAAGATCCATCTCTGGTGGGGCAAAATAGTATTTTCCGTATGGTCGTGGTAGGTTATGTAGCATTCCAACTAGCTTTTGGCTCATGTTAAAGATTCTTGGGTTACTGTTTTTTTCAGGCGTAATGTTTACGGTGTTGGTTTCAAAGTCGAAATAGTCCTCATCGCAATGCCAGATTTCCCCGGGTCGAGCACGTGTCTCTTTTAGTAGCTGTAGGAATACGCCGACTTTAAGGCTGCAACCTGCTATCAGTTGATCGATTTCGGTTTCTTTGGGAACAAACGGTATCTTTGCAATGCCAGTATAGATTGGTCTTGTCCATGTTCCGCCAACCATTGTTAAATAATTGCTGTAAGCGTCGACTGCATTGCCTTTTCTGCCTTCGCACCATTTCTGTTTTGAAATAATTGTCTTCACCGATTCTGGGTCGTAAAAGTCTGCTTCGCGTCGCCAAAGAATCTTTAGCAGTCTTGTGCGTCCATGTATTGTTGATGGTCGATAGCCTTCCTTCTGTAGATACCACTCGTATTTGGCAAGTGTTGTGTTGATGTCAAAGGTTTCTTTCCGCAGAATTACAGTTTGCTGTATTTCTGCAACCAAGTTTTTCGCTTCCTCTGCGCATATTTGGCGAGAAGGTAGTATGTCCAGATCGCTTTTTAATTTCTTCGTTTCAATAGATAGGTCATCTTTCAACAGGTTTTTTGCCGTTTCAACGCCTATAGGATCACTAAAACGCAAACCACATCGACGACAAAGCCAACGCTGGATTGGCTCTCCAAACATCGGTGAGTAGGTTCCATCGCGCCAAACAGTCGTAGTTTTAGGTCCACATTTGGGGCATGTTGGGTTTAGGGGGCTGCTGCCGGCAGAGCCGTCTGCTGACTCTGACTTACGAGATTTGGAACCGGCTTTAGTGCCAAATATGCCGTCTGGAGAAGGCTTAGATGTAAGTTCAGCCATTCCCTCCCACCGCCTAGTTTAGACTTACAGTTTTGTGGTTGCCAAAAAAGAGGATAGGTTTGCCTTTGACGTCCTGCAGATAGGTTACTGGGAACATTTTTTGGAATATGTCGAGGGCTGCCTGGTTCTCAAAGACTGGTACTGCATACTGCGGCGCCTTCTCTAAGTGTTCTTGGCAAAATGGAGCAGAGAGCTGTGTTCTGCCGCTCTCATAGAAAACATAGCCACAGAAACCCGCAGTTGGGTTTCCGCAGACAATGCAACGTTTGCGATTCAGCCTTCTCCTCAAGGTCTCCGCTTCCTACTTGAAGAATTGGTCGTCTCGCATGTTTTCGCTGATCTGGATATAACGGCGTTTCTTGCAGAAATCCAAAATCTTAGTCAACAACGCATCATTGCCAGCCGTGAACTCTTTCTTGAAACCGATCCGTCCGGTTTGAACTCTTACCTCAATGATTCCATCGTTGCTAAGCAGCTGGTAGAAACCCAATTTTTCTCCAGCATATTCCTCAAGGACATCCCAGTCCTCAATCAAATTTACCAACTTATTGTCACCTAAACCGTCTTGCAGGCTAGGCATAAAAAGCATCCATCAACGAAAAGCCATGATGGCTTTGCAAGCGCCGCAAAGTCAAGTGTCAAAAAACGTACATATAAACTGAAGTTAAGAGGGCTACTTTGGGTTAGCTCCGAAAAATGAGCCGTTAAGCCTTCTGTAGTGTGATTTTGTCACCGTCTAAAATCCAAACAACCCTGTCTGTTTCGGTTATCTGAAGTTTTTCCCTTACTTCGCTAGGAACTGTTGTTTGGAACCTGCTTGTTAAATTGGTCACGGCTAGAATTTTCAAATAGACCACATGTTGTACGTATGAAAATCAATATTAATTGTTAATGCAATGGAAACAATATAAGTATTGAAAATAATGAAAGTATTAATCAAGCGCTAAAAAGCGGGTGAGGCGATTAAAATTAGCGACAAAAAAGAAAAACCAATAACCGAATGCATCGAAGTCACCAGCATGGAACCAAACAAACGACGCTTAATATTCTTAGATTGCATGAATAAAACTGGGTTCTCGGCTTTTATCAAACACACACAAGACAACCAAACCTACTACGTCTTCATCTACGAAAAAGGGCTTTAAAGTCAGGAAAGCAAATCGACTAAATCTGCAAGCTGTTCATCTGTGGCATTCTCAAGAAAAGTCTCAATGCTCTTTTGGTCAAGTTTCAAAGCAGCCCTTCCTTTAAGGGTAATTTTGTATAGTTCTGAAGGCCACCCAGGTTTAGTGAGCTTCTCGCCTTCTTTGGCAATCCAGCCGCCCTTTTCCAAGAAATCCACCCGTCTATAAATCGTCTTAACATCCTTGTCCCTAAAACCCTTCGCACTCCTAACTATCAAGAACAAGTCATATTTGGCTAAAAGCTGCCCCGAGAAGAGAATCAGCAGTATGACGCGGTTTAGGGTCGCCTCTTTCCCACTAAACACCTTAAGCGGTGTACCCTTGCTTTTCTTTCGCGCCAAAGTTTTCTGCTCTCCCCTCAACTTTGAAGCGACGATAGAAAGCGTCGGAAGTAGGCTATCACATTAACTCATAATTTTTTAGGCGCTAATCTCGCGGCAAAATACTTCTAGTCTAGAAATGCCTTAGGGCAAAATTCAGCAAACCGCCTTTAAATAGCAACTTTGCTAGCTCTATGTAAAAAAAGCCGAGTGACGGCTAAATCTTCACTGACTTTTATCGGCGTTTTACCGAGGGCAATTTTAGGTATTTCTAGACTAGAAACGTTTTGACGGGTACCTTTCTAGACTAGAAAAGTCAAATCTTCCTCAGAAGAGTAAGTGCGGTGGCAAATTATTGAGGCTTTTTTTCGATTAGCATGATGTGGGTTACGTTTCCTTCGCGGGTTGCCTTAATCTCCAGTTGCCGATGCTGCAGACAACGCAGAAACCCATGCAGCTCCCTTGGAAACCGCAGACAAACCTCCTCGTACTCACGAACACCACGCTTCCCCCGCTTCCGCACAACATAAAAACCAACCCTAACCAAACCCCTGTCACTTCCCCGTAGCCTGCAGCGTCAGCAGCAGCGCGGTGATTTGCAGTTTGCCCTTCTCGGTAACCTGCACAACAGGCTCCACATCAAAGGCCGGATCATACACTATCTTAACAAGACCAAGCCGCTGGAACCTGCCTAGAAGCGGCATAACCTCGATTGCTCCGTTAAGCGTCTCGGTTATCTTTGACAACTTGACTCCGCGACTGCATTCTTCCGTGTCTGATGCTTCCAAATCCTCGAGTTCGCCGAATACAGTGCTGTCCAATATCCGCATGTCCCTCAAGAGCCACATCTCGGGCGGTGAACGCTTAAAAAGCCAAAGCCGCAGCGACCCCGCATGCCCCCAGAGGGTTGGGTGAAAGTGACCAGCGAGCATTTTATAACTTAAAATGAACCAAGTTACCTGTTGGGTGCCGCATTGAAAACCATACGAGTCTCCGACAATGTACACCAGAAACTCACCCGCCTCCTAGGCGAGCGAATGGCTAAAACCGGGAAAGCCCAAACCTTCAACGACGGTAATAAACGACTTAATAGAGAGGAGCCAAGAGAATGCAGCCCGCTAAAAAGTACGAGTGCACAGTGTGCGGCAGAGAAATCTCCAAAGACGAATACGAAGACCACGACGGCATGTGCTGGGAATGCTGGGACGACCGGCTAACAGAAGAATCCGACAGTATGTTTGACGAGTTAATGTGATATAATCTCTATAATGGAAAAAGTTCATTATATTATGAGTGCGCGAATATCCAATCGACGTTATTTATTGCACAGGGATTCTAATCTATCAGTTAAGGTCTTACGGTCATGTTGATTCTTTTGCCATTGGTCTCTAAAGGTTCGCCATTCCTCGGGAGAGATTTTCTCTTTCCTTCTTAACTCAGTCAATAGGTTCATGAATTTGCCGAATTCTTGTTGCTGCTCAAGAGCTGCTCTGTCTCGATTCTGTTTTTGTTCAATCAGCGTTGAAGTGGTTTTTTGTGACGGTGGATACGTTTGGTAGAGAAACCAGCAGAAGTAAGTTATCTCCCATTGGTTAGTTATCACGTTGCTTTCTTTGGCTTTAAACAGTTCATCGGTTAGGAATTCATATTTGTCTCCCAAGCTAAGCGTATCGTAGTTGAATGGAAATTGGGGTTTTTCTACAATTGTGTTAACGAAGTATTCTAGATGAGCGGTGCTAAAAATGGGCAGCACCAAGCCGGCTTCATAGTTAAAGCAGAAGATTATTTTCTTTGCTATGTGGCTATCTCCACCTAAGCCCTTAATTTCTTTCCAAGGGGCGTCAACTTTTTGAGCTATTGATTTTTTGGGATCGACCACAATGTGGAGTAATTCTTTGAAGGTATCTAATTTTCTTTGAATTTGGTAGTAGACATCATTTGTATACAGTGTGAGATGTCCCAAGTTGTCAAGGTGATACTGAATATAAAGGAAAAAATCGCCGGTGCTGCCGTCGCTCTTAAAAATGTCTTCTGTGTTAAAGTTATCTATTGACTCTGGGTTCAACTGGAAAGGATATTTTACTTTAAAAGTTTTCAATTTTTCTAAAGCATCGTCAACCTTTTTCTTTATTTTGCCATTTTGATCAAAGTTTGTAACTTGATTGATTATACTTGGCTTCATTATGGTGCCTCAGTTTTGACATACCTTGGACATACGAATTGGCGGTATCCTATCTTTTAAGAAGGTATTTAATATTTGAGCAACTTAACTATTTTCTAGTCGTATACATAACATTAAACATAAAAATTAAAACAAAAAAATAATGGCCTACTCAATTATGTGTCGACTGCACAATAGATGTTGGATTGTCTACAACTATTTTGGATAACAATTCATACGCTTTACTAACACCTTTCATCCCTCCGAGAGCAGACAACGGTGATGAACTTGCTTTCCAATCGAAAGACCGTAGCGGTGTAAGCATTTGTTTGTAAAACACAGCGTCGTTAACGTTGACATTCCGTTCTCTTGAAGTATGTAATAGATCTTTTGCCAATCGATGAAGCGTATGTAAACTAAGTGACGTCAAGAGAAGATATTTTTCTTCAGGACCTTTATCCCTACTTTTCTTAGTTCTATCATTAATATTTGATGCGAATCTGCGACTGAATTCCTCTTTAGTCGCAGGTTGCTCTATACCGTTTTTGAAGGCTTCAGGCACTAACTCCTTAAGTGCCGACCAGTATGCTTCAATAAACGAAACCTTATTTTCAAGTGTAAGATTGGCAAAATCCTTATCTTTAAAAAGAATTTCAAGTGATGAAACAAATGAGTTAAGCGGTATTGGTTTTCCGCTGTTTCTTTGACCACTGACGTTTATTTTGGCCCTCAAGGGTGAGCTTTCTTTGCAGTTTAAAGAAATAGCTAATTCAGCGCCTAATATTCGCCATCCTTCCTTGTCAACTATGGACAAGCCCTCAATGCCGCTGGTTTTAATGCTGTAAAGTAATGCATCTTTTAGAGATGGGCTAATGCCTCGCTGAGTTTTGTTGACAATAAAGAAAATGGTTTTCTCTATATCTTGAGGCGTAAGAGACGTAGAGTTACCGGGGAATTTTGGCTTTATTTTTTTAGAGGCACTCATCGAATCAATAAAAACTATGGGTAACTCATAATCCATCAAGTCGGTAAATAATGGGATACCCAAACTTTTCGTAAAAAGGAATTGATCCCTGATTTTGCTGAACCCACCGATCCTATGTTGACCATCAATTATCCAAATAGAACCTTTTGTTTTAGAAATTCTCAGGAATCCAACATCTCCTTCTACGGGAACAAAATTTGTTTCACGTAAACCCACTAAAATAGCAGGCATCACCGCCAAGGGACTTTTTTCTATGTATTCAACAAGTTGAGCAGTTCTTTCTTCATATCGTTCACGTTGATAACCCTCGAGTTCTTCCTCTTTAAATCTATCAAGCTCGTATAGGTTCAAAATGTCTTTAACCTTCATTTTGCCAACATACATTTCTACCTCTTTTTGATACATTTTTATGGCGTTAACTTCGAGGGCGCCATTATTTTTGCTGCCAAATTCTTGAGCCATTTGTGCAAGTAGACTTAACCGCTGGTCTTCAGCAATTTTTTCAGGGAAAAACATGTCGGAGTTATTCCAACAATTTTCACAAACTATTCTTTGACCATTATCAATTTTATGATGAGACCCAATTATTTCTAAACCACAACAAGAACAAATCAATTAACGTGCCTCCACCCGCTCATAAATACCATTAGTAAATGCTTCGTCATAGGTCTGACATCCTTCGACTTTAACCTTCATTATACCTTCGTAAGGCGGAAAAGTACCGCCTGAGCCCCATAACCTCCGAGCAGTCGCAAGCGCATCAAGTCTCTCTTGACTCCATTTAGGAGAAACGTAGCTATCTTTTTTGAGTGTATACACTGGTTGAAAACGCATAGGGTATGCAACCGCTCCGAGAGTGAGAACGTTTTTAAATCTTTGGAAGAAATCCTCAGGGCTATCGACATAATTATAGAGTAAGTAAACAAGGATATTTCTACCATCAATTCCATTTGCCTTTAAAAGCTCTATTGCCTTTTTGACCGATGGACCCACATCTGCGGTATCGTAAGCAAGTCGTATAGCTCTATCAATTCTAAGTTCAGATATTTGTTTAGCAACCTTTTCATCGATTAATCTAGCATCTAAACCTTGGTTAAAATCAACAGGAAGGCCTATCTCTATTAACTGTTCATATACATTTTGCCATTTTTTGCTTGCTAATAAATTGTTGTCAAAGAAAATTAGTCTCTTGTGTCCGGGCCATAACTGTTCCTTAATATTATTACGCTCTAGGCAAAGCTTTCCTTCGATTTTTGGTACACCACAGAAGGTACATGAACGAATACAGCCTCTTGAAGCAAAAACGATACTGGCTTGTTCTTTTTTGTTCCATTCGGGCACTAATTCATAATCTGGGAGTTCGAGTTCTGCTTTCGGATGTATTCCTTTGAAAATATGGTCAGGCTTTACTCCGCTTAATGCCGCATGTTCAGGCATTAAGGATGCATACAATCCTCCGAGCCATAACTCTGCATTGGGAAATTTCAGTGAGTAATAACGAACCGCTTCCCATACAGGTTCCCATGCCCATGTAAATAGACTGGTTATGTATATTTTATCAGGTTCAGCTTCAGACGTATAGTCGGTGCCATAAGCAAGTTCAGTAGTATTGCCGAGCTTCTTTTCGTAAGTTGAAAGTTTTAGCAACCCAAGTGGCGGATAAGTCGAATAGTAGGTTTTACCCGTGGGTTTAACTAAGAGGACATGTTTAGCCATTAGGATCCCTAATACCCCTGCCGTGCAGTTAAGAGATCGTAAGATAAGAGATCCTGCTTCATAAGTTTTTAGTACACAGGAAAGTGATTTCTTCAGTGAGCCAAACGATAGTTTCACATAATATAGTGAAATCTAGCGGTTAGTCCAATGCTCTCGGATATAAACACTAATTTCACTAGGTTTAAGGGTTTGGCTTGAATTCCCCAGTCTGACGCAAAATTCTTCCTTATTTGCGTCAATTTTAACATACACTTCATGAGGAGAAGCCTTAACTCTTACTACTGCAACCTCTTTATCATCGACTTTTTCAAATTTTAAGTCAATAAATGGTCTATTAATTTTGCCCAGGCGGTCTCGTATTATGTTTGTTAATGTAAGTTCAAAGTCATCTTTGCTATTATGCATTAAATTAAGGTCGGGTTGTATTCCAACAATTATGTATTCATCTTTTTTTACTTCTTTTACGCCAATCAGTAGTATTCCGCCTTTTGAGTTCATGAAAGCTGCTATTGCTCTCGCTATCTCCAGTTTTAGTTCTTCGTTCTTTATCCCTCGATTTGTATCCCAATACATTGACTCTTTGAATTCTATTAATTTACTTTCTTTTTTCTCTACCAACTCGGGGACAGACAGAGTCTCAAGGTTTGGCAATAATTCGTCTTCGATATAAACTTCTGCAGGTGGAATTTCTTCTTCCATTTTTTCGAAGGCCCTCAACAATTCACCTTCAAGTCTCTTAGCGTACGAACCGTATGTACCGCTTAACGCCTTAGCTTTTAAAAGTGATATTCCACCTGACGCATACTTTTCAGCTATACTATAGATCTCTTGTTTGTTTAAGAAAACGTCGATATTTCCTTTTTCGGCCACTGCAATAGCCCGAATAAGCGCGGCCTCTTCTCTTGTCAAGTCTTTTTCAAAGAAGAGTTCTTTTTTATTAGTTATATTTTCGATTGGGCATCCTTCATTAAACCCTATTGCCATGGCGGCGATAAAGAGTTCATGATTGTGAACTCCAGCAAACGGCGAATCTTTCTCTTTTAATCTGTTGAAATCATCGAATGCCTTCTTATCCACGTATAACCGGTCAATTTTTGCTTTTTTAACTTCTGTCATTGACTTTCAACCCCCGACTGACCACCGATTTTGGTTTCTTGATAGTTTATATGATAACTCTTTCCAACTCTTACTGCAATAGCCTCTTGGACTTCCTTGGTATATTCTTCTTCAGTAACCAGAAGGATTACTTGAACTCCAGCTAGATAATTAGGTAGATTTTCAGCAATATTTTTTCTGGGTACCTTTGAAATTCTTGCAAGCGGCGTATCAATTATAATGGGGATATTAAAACCGGAGACACTATTAAGTGCCGCTAAGAAAGCTAGCGCACAGACTTGTTTTTCACCAGCTGAAAGAGTACCCAGGGCTTCTCTGCCATCTATGTAAGGGATCGATATATTGTAATTATCATCGATAAACATAGATTTGAAAGTGTTTTTCTTCCATATCAGATCTAAAAACTGTTCGCTTGCTTTCTTTTCAACTTGATTTTTAACTTCTTTCATTATTGAGTCCTTAATTTCTTGGGCACATTTTATACTTTCATCGCAAAAATTGAGCAAAGAAGAGAGGTTCTCGTATTTCTTCTGCTTTTTGACTTCCTGCTTAAGCTTTATGTTTAAGAATTTTATTTTGCCTATGCGTTGTTCGATTCGATATTTTTGTTTGCCAATTTCTTCAATGCAATGATTTTTTGTCTCGATGCTACTTCGTTTCTGTTCTTCCCATTTTTTTATTTCTTGAATATTCGTATTTTTTATTTCATTAGTAATTATCGTTAGTTTTTCGTTTTTTTGCTTTTTCTGATCCTCTAAAGATTTTATTTTTTTCTCTAGTAAAATTATTTCTTCGGGAAAATTTTTGATTTTATCCATCATTACCCGAATTTGTTCGTTCACAGAAATAATCTCAGAACTCATTTCAGAGAGTTCGCCACGTTTCAAGCAAGCTTCAACATTCCGTCTTCTTTGACTTGAATACTCATCACGATCTGTTATGTCACTTTTACAGATGCATCTTCCCTTTTGCAATAGTCCTTCAATAAAAATTGTCCTGAACATTGGAGGAATATCTTTAGCCTCCTCTCTGCAATCAATAATTCGCCTAGTTTTTGCTAATGCAGAATAACTAAAGATAATTGGAAGAGCTTTATGAAGTAACTTTAATCTTTCTTCTTCTTCGGATTTTATTTCGTCCGCTATTGTGGACAATTCATCTTCGAGTGATAACCGTTGATTTTCGAGCGCTATAATGTGCTCAGAGGATGAATTTAGCAGTTTTTTGCTAAACTCCTGCTCAAGAGATTCAGCTTCATTTTTCTGTTTGTTCAATGCTTCAAGCAGTTCATTGTCTCTTTGAAGAGACTTTTCTTGAATGTCAAGGTCTTCTTGGATGTCTTTTGCTTCGGAACTCAAACCTCTTGTTTGTTTGATGAATTCAGCTTTTCTTTTAGTTAAATGTTCAATTACCTTATCAAAAAGGTCTAATTGAGAAATATCAAATACGGCCTGTCGAATTTCTTTTCCAGATTTTTTCTCAAAGTAATCATCCATTTTTTCTCCATTAAAAAAGAAATATTCTTGTATCGCTTGCGGAATAATGCTATTAATCCTGAATTGAGCATCTTCCCCATATGAAGGGTAACCCCAGTCTCCATTTGCTTGAAATTGAATTTTTGGAGACACATGCAAGTCAGGTACTTCAACTAACCGTCCGTTTTTATCTCTGTAACTTTTAGAGCGTGTTATGAGGATTTTTCTTCCTGTTTCGTCGAGAAATTGGATTTCAACTAAAACCTGGACGACATCTCCTGCACTATCATCTAGAGCATGAACGTTTACGATTGGCAAACCTTCATTCTTTTTATCAATATGCTTTTCCTCACCAAAGAGGCACCATGTTATAGCGTTTAAAATATTTGTTTTTCCTGCACCGTTGACTCCTTGAATTACAGTAAAACTTTGTGGTCCATGTGAAAAATTGATTTTAATATCTTTGTATTGACGAAAATTTTTAAGGATCAGGTAGTCTAGTTCCATTACTCTTCTGACTCCTTAGTTTCTTCGCTTTCATCTTTGAAGTTACTAAATTTTTTGATTTGACGGTCATAGTCTTCTGAGTAATGAGCATTTCTATCTCCAGCATTTCGTAACTCGATCATTAGAAGAGTTTTTATAAGTTGCTTTACTTCGTCAGGGTAATTGCTTTTTGCGATGGCTTCCAGAATTCTTCTATTTACCATTGACATTTCCGTTTACTCCATACATTAATTCTATACTTTGCATTATTTCGAAACATTCCTGCCTATTGCTTGCAGTTTCAGCAAAGTCTCTATAACGTGAAAGTTCTTTTGCAATTATTTTTCTTTCAAGTTCTTTCAATTCTAAAGGCATCGATGACCTGATTGTAGGTTCAACGATAATATCGTATATTACCGCCAATGCTTTCCCAGGGTGCTTCCGTAGCACGCGGCCTCTACGCTGAATATATTCTCTGGGGTTCCCTGAGTTATCAAGCATAATAGCGATTCTTGCAGGTGGGACATCTACGCCTTCATCGAGACACTTCATAGAAACAAGAGCATGAAAAGACCCATTAGAGAATTGCTCAAGTAAGACATCTCTTTCTGATTTTCCTTTAAAGCGTTCTTCTGGACGAGTACCCTCTGCTTCTGTAAACTTATGTTGGATGATATTCAAATCGTTAAGTATGTACTGAACAGCATCAATCTGTTGAGGTGAACAGTAGATTAGACAGTGCTTAAGCACTTGGTTTTCCTGAAGGATTTTTTTAAAAATTTCCAACTTATTTGTTGCATTGCGAATTATTTTTTGCCTTTTAATGCAAAGGAGTGTATACATTTCTTGCCGTTCGGCATCATTTTGGCTGCAGTAATATGCCCTTGAGATCTTCTTTGTTTCAGCTTCATAATTATCTAGTTCATCGTCAGTTAGGAATGTAAAGTATGGCTTGTAGATATAGGGCGTTAAGTATCCAGCTTCTATGGCAGACCCTAAGGGAAAAGAATAAACAACTTTGCCAAAATAGTCAAAAATATTAAGGGTACCATCGTCATCGAACCATCTCTTAGGTGTCGCACTAAGACCAAGTTTATAGTCGTACGCATCGATCAAGCCATTTCTTCTTTGTAATGCCCCAATACCATGGACCTCATCGACAATTAGAAGTATCTTCTCTTCAGGTCGTCTCTTTTTGCTATCTTCAATAATTGCGATAAAATCCTCAGATGAAAAAGTTGTATGCGTAGTGAAGACGCAGAGTTGCTCAGATACGCCGTTTTCCACATCGAGAAGAGCATCAACGAGTTTATCCCGCCATTTGCTTTCACTGCTATCTGCGGTAACTATCGAACCTTTTATGCCAAATTTTTCAGCTTCTTTTTGCCACTGCTCATTTAAGTGAACATATGGTGCACTGATAACGGTGACTAAATGTTCTTCTTTTTTCGCGACCTCTTTTAAGCAGCTTAGTGCAACAAATGTCTTGCCAGTACCCGTCGCCATTTCAAGTATACCTGTTTTGTTATTATCTAACCAGCTATTCATTGCAGCTTTTTGATAGCTTCGCAGGCCAACTTTCTCTGAGTTTTGATTTTGGTTACCCCAGTTATCTAGGTTAACCTCTTCGATTGATTGAGGAGCAATTGTAATTAGCTTCTCTTCAATTGCTTTCGGTATATCAATAATTTTAGTTCTTTTTGCATTTGAGAACCAAAATTTCTCGAATTTAGCAAGATCAGCTTCAAAATAATCTTTTTCAGCTTGCATCCAATCTCTGAAAACCTTGAATTCTTCTACGTTATTTTTCCAGCCATTAGCGGTCTCATTATCTGAACCACTAAACGATAGGCGATTTCCGAGAGAATCTTCAAGTATCCCAACTTTCTGATGGAAAATTCCGTTCTTTATCAAGTGATTAACAGTTAGCGGGTATCCTTCAGTGTCCAGAACAATAGCAATTTTAATTTTTAACTTTCTTTTCGCTATCAGCCATGCTAAAGCTTTAACGTGATCCTTAACAAAGCCCTCTTCCAAATTTTCAAGTTCTTTAAGCATCGATTGCTCGATTATTTCTTCCGGAGACTCTAAAGCAGCTTTAATTGCCTCTATATCTTTCTCCTGAAAAGTTGCCCCCGTAATAAGGCGAATATCGCCGCCGTTTTTTATTAATCCTGTAATACCTTTTGCGGCACTTGCTAAAGTAGAAGATGAAAAAAAGCCTGATAATCGATAATAATGGATTGAATTAGATAAAGCTGGAATATAAAAATCGTTCAGGACATTATCAACGTCAGTATCATAAGCACTTTTCAATGGAATCTCGCGTAAATTCAACAATTAAGACTCCTACAATATAGAGACCGTAATAAGTAAGCATTAACTGCCGTAAATGCCCTTATTTTTGAATCCCCTCAGATTAGCAAACACTTGGGCGCTAAAATGATTTAAAACTTTTGCAAATTCCCTTCATCTAAAGTAGTGAATATTTAAACTACTCATTGAATGAGTGTAATTATCATAATATTGCCAGAAAAATTATTGCTCTTCTTCGTATTTTTCCAAGTCTACCCATAAAAGGTAAACTTTTGTTTGGGAAAGCATTCCTACCAGTTTTATGAGTTTACCTAATTCAGGCAATTCGGCTTTATGCATAGCGTTAACATAATCGGCGACTTTTCCAAAGGGCTGATGGCGGCTAGCTGCAAATTCTCTTCTAAAGCGTGTATGCTTGTTTTTAATGAAAGCTTCTTTGAGTTTATCGATCTGCTCTGGTTGCAAGCTTTCAAGCTTTGCCATGACATATCGTTCGCTGGCTAAGAGCTGCGTATCAAACCCTAATTCGGAGAGCGTTTTAGAAACGCTGGATATTCCTTCTACCGTTTGTTGTTGGGCTATCTTTTGCATGCCTGCCTTCTCAGCGAAGGGGCTATACTTTGCCATAACGGCTATCAACTCGACGTATCTGGTGCCGACCAGCGGCAGGGTGTCGCGGATGAGTTTGGCGCCTAAGCCTACCGTTCGGTATTTCGGGTGAATAACGACTCTATTGATTATGCTTAGTTGTTTATTCATTTCTTGAATGGTCATTCTCGGCAGCACCATCCGTCTTCCATAGCATGCTGGCGGTGGATAACTGTAGACTATGACGCCGCAGAGCTCATCGCCTCTTACTAGGCGGAAGATTTTTCTTGGAACCGCAACTTTATGCCCGCGATAGTGGAAGCTGCTGAGTTTTTGCCAGTCTTCTCTGGTACCCTCTTCAACCCGCATCTCACGGATTAGGCTGCATTCGGCTGCTGGAGTATTTGGGTAATAGTCGATTTTAATTTCTTCACCAAACCGTTTGCGTACTAATACGCTGGGTTTCAGGTCTTCGGCTAGGTCGCTGTGGGTTGTTGCCGCTATGACTGCTTTACCCTGTTGCCGTGCAATCTTTTGCAGGTTGTAGGCAATGATTTTAGCGGTGTCTCTGTCAAGACATGCGGCGAATTCATCCATAAGCCACCACTGCTTTCCGCTCTCGATTAGTTTGGCGATTCGGTAGCGGTACTTCTGGCCGTCGCTGAGTTGACTGTAGGTGCGCAGGAACAGAAAAGCATCGTTTAAGCCGACTTTGCTTAGTAGTTCCAAGCCTTCTTCGACTGTGGCTCCAACGGTCTCGATCAATGGTTTCTCGGCGTCCACTGCAACGTCTGATAGGTCAATGGCTTCCTCACCTAAGTCCGCCTTGATTGCACGTAGTAGAACACTTTTCCCGCTGCCGCTATCCCCCGTGATATAGACGATGTCTTGAGGCCCAATCTTCAATTCTGCATCTAGAACCTTGAAGCGCTGTGCATCGTCGATTCCTAATCCGAAGGCTTCAGCCACAACCAAGCTTCTTGGCGTCGGTTTAGTGTGGGTTTCATAGCTTATGTTGAACGTGAACTTGCCTTCCGTCCGGTCGTAGATTCGTCGGAATTGCCTTATGCGAAAGTCTCTTTGTCGTCTCATTTCTTGGTCACCTTGGAATAACTGTTAAGAATGGTTCGGGTTCCATCTGTACGGTTGCAAACACGGCTAGCGCGATACTCCAAAAGACGTCATCATGGGTGCCGTTTGGGTGCGAGTAGCCTATGGCGCCGTCCTTGCGTAGGTCATAGCGTTCCACGTTTAACTCGGTGCAGATATCCCCTCTGTAGGGTCTCTCCCAATTCAGCAGTGGATAGTAGAACTGTTTGTTCATCATACGCTGCTTTAGCAGGCTTGCCATCTCGCTTTTTCTGGGTACACTAAAGTTGACGCCTTCAGCATTCTCAATGCCCGCGGTTTGCATGTCAGCTATGATGCTTGGGCCTTCCCTTGTGAAGTCTATGCGAATTTTTTGGAATCCGCCCCATCTGTCTTGCAAAGCCTTGAGGTAGCCCATAACTTGCGCGTAGAGTGTGGGCTGCTGGAAAATCTTCAGGTGCCGAAGGAACAGCTTGTCATTTAGGCGCTCAACCACCGAGAGCACGCAGTAATCTCGGGTTTGTGCCAAGTCGAGTCCAGCAAAGAAGTCGCCTTCACAGCTAGCTTCAGGATTAAACTCTTGCAAATCCTCGCCGCAATTCTTCACCGTGCCCACGCACGCAACAATTAGGCTTTGAGCTAGCCAGACGTCTTCATCCTCCGCCCATTCTGCCTCCATTTCTCGACGCCATCGTTGTGGATCATCCCCGAACTGACGCTTAATCTTCTCAACGATAGCAGGCTTAAGCGGACCATTAGGTTCAAGGGCATCACTCCATCGAACATGCGATCTGGCGAAATCAGAATAGTCTTTGTGGTTACACATTTTCCAAAACAGCGAATCCGTATTCCAGGGTGTTGACGTCGCGATCAGTTTGCCGTTGGTTGTTCCTAGCGTAAACAGGATAGCGTCATAGAGCTCCTCGTCGTTAGGAACGAAATTGGCTTCTTCGATCCAGATGACTTTGAAGGTTGGGCCTCTGATTGTGTCAGGGTTGTTTGGGAAGGCTTCTATCATGCTGCCGTTTGGCAACGTAATCCTTGTTTTTTGGACGTGCAAGCCGGGCTGCTGTGGAAGCTTTCGGCAGAAACCGCCCATGCGTCGTATGTTGAGTTTGGTTTGGCGCCAGCTTGGACCAACAATTGCTATGTAACTGTCGGGGTGCTCCCAAGCATATTTGAGAAGCAAAGCGGATACCGAAAAGCTCTTTCCGGTCTGACGTGCCCAACGTACAGCCGTAAATTGGTTCTTTTCAAACATCTCCGCAAGTTCCATTTGGTAACGGTAAGGCGTAAACCCGAAGACTTGTTCAAAGAAGCTCTTAACGTCGCTCCTTAGACTTTGGACTTTGCGTTCTCCTAATTCTTCAGCAGCGGCCATATCTGAGCGTAGGCCTGCCCGCTCCTCAAGGAGTCGGTCTTTATGCATTGCTCTGGGACTTTTTGAGAAGTTCCGCATACTTTTTTCTAGCCTCCATTAATTCCTCTTCCATTTCCCGATAGTGAACATACTCGGCAAACCGCTCCTGGTACACCTTAACCCCCGCGATTATGCCGCGTAAACGCAAAACCTCAGCCTTATCCAGCCCCGGCGTCTTTAGCGCCTCAAGTGCGGCGGCAAGAATCTTGAGTGTCTCCTCGATGCTGGGCAATTCTTGGGGAAGCGTCAGTTCGGTAGAACAACAACAATTGGAATTTTTCGGCTGTTGTTGTTCTTTCAGTAAACCGAATTTTAGGAGCTTTTGCCGTATGGCTTCTTCAGTATAGCGACCATCAAAACTGAACACTAAGACTCTAAGCTCAGTAGTCCCCGACTGGTACCAATCTCGGAGTTTACTCTCATCTTCTGCAGGCCAAGGTTTACCCTTCGTCATGTCTTCTGCCCCACAAACAACCCAATGACCGTGCCGCTTAGCCCGGTAATTGAAGCAAAAATCTCAGCGTTCCAAGTATGCAAAATGAGTAGATGCGCTAACTCAAGAGCCGACATAAACGCCGTCATGCCTATGGCGAATTTGACGCCCAACACAAGCTTAGCGGGCGGCTCTTCTGCGATGAAGCGACCTCGCTCAAAGCGTCTCCGAGTCAATGCACGTTTAATAGGGTCTGCCATCGATGCTTAGCCTCCGCTGTGCAAGTGCTCTTCTAAAAGTTCTTGGGCGATTCATGGAACGGTGTCCGCCCATCATGAAACTGTTAACTAGCCTGCTAGCCGACTCAGTTGGAATATGCTCTTTAACCAAAACGGTTACTCCCAGCGCCCAACCGATGGGAATAGCGGTGTAGTCTAAATCGAACAGGCCATCGGCATAACGGAAACTGTTCTGGGCAATCACAATATGCTTAATTTTATCGCCGATTAAACCGACGAATATGCCCCAGCTTTTCACGGGTACATCGATAGTCATGCCTGAGCCGCTGCTTTTACCGACCGATGCGTCACACCAGTCAACGGCAATTAAGTCGCCGGGTTTAATGTTTTCAAAGAGTTTTAGGATTTGCTTACTCATTTTGAGGTCACCGTCTTGCCTTGTAGTTGTTTAGGGCGTCCGTCCTAGCTCTCAAGGCATAAATCCAGTCAGCCATCAGCTGCTTCTGATAGCCAAGATTCAAAGTAACGTCTAGAGTGTTGTTTTCTGCCAACAAGTGGTAGTCTACGCTTTTGACAAGGAAACTAACAGAGGAGATGCTTTCGTTTGGCAGAGTTACCGAAATCATATCACCGGGCAAAATGGGCGAGATACCGTAATCGATTAGGGTGCTTTTTACGACCAGCGAGGTTTTGGCCTGTTTCTTGTAGGCCAGTATTGATTTGGCTCTAAGCATGCATTCATTGTCGCTGTAGAGGTCCTCAACTATATCGACGTATTGGCGTTCGCCATAACTGGCAATGCTTGCGGCATCAGTTTGCACATTGCTGTACCGGGCACCAGTGAAGTAGAGTTGGCCATGCCATACTTGACCACTCACTCCAGGAGTAACCAGATAAGCCGTGACAGTTACGGTACGGATGTTCTCCCAGTCAAAATCACTAGGAGCGGCCCAGTCTGTTGCATGGTCAACGCCGACATCTAGCTGGAACGTTGACCAATCGTTACTTGCAGATATGCTATTGACGGTTGAGAGGTTGCGCCCACAGACTCGTGATGAGGAATCGTGCAGGATTACCAAGAAGCCATCGGACTTGACAAGGTCATCGCGCAGCAGTGCTAAGAACAGTTTGGGGTACATGTTGCCGTTTACGGTTGTGGTGAAATAGAAGATGCTCACGGCGTTGTAGGCGGCACCCGTGGTGTTCTTGACGCTTGAAGCGGCGGAACCATACCTCCGAGTGGCATCTAAGGAAAGAGAACCGCCGTATCCTGTCCAGTAACCACTGGCTGGATTGAGGCTTTCGACCGTTTCGTCAACGTCTATGGGTGTGCTTTTGGTGGCAGCCCCGTAAATGGTGACTTTGTTTCTGACTGAGAGGATATCTGATTCGGTTTCTGCCTCTTCAATGCGTTCAATTAGGCTGATGGAGCTTGTTTTTGCGCCTCTGTGGAAAAATTCAAAGCGACCATCTGGTGCTACCCTGAAATCGTATCCGATAGCGCCCGCTTTGTCGCTGTCCTGTGCGATTTGTTTGAGGATTTCCCAAGCCTGCTTATTCTCGTAGTCCAAGCGGGTGAAGGTTGTGTCGGTGTTTTCAACCAGCTCAACCGCGCTTCTTACATGAGGTAGACCCGAATGATAATCGAGAAGATGCTTGACTATGTCCTCGCCTTTCATGAGGGCGTATCCTTCGGTAACGTATTCGCGGAATAACCGCTCTCCCCAGTCCCGACCCGAAATGGTGACGTAATGCTCGGTAGCGTTTGACTGGAACTTCATGTTCTCGTTGCGTGTTGTGATGAGTTGAGGACAATTTGCACCTCGCCCCATCATAATATAGCCATCTTCTCCCAAGGCGATCGGGGAGCCGCTGGGGCTGTATTTGCCGTTCCAGTTTTGAAGACGATAGGTGAAACTGCTGACTTCCTCGGTTCCGCCTAAGTGCACGACTAGCTCCTGAATGTCCGCCTGATTAATCGGACCGCCTGTTACCCCCGAGTACAGGGTGACGGAGGGTGCTGCTGGTTCGCTCATGTGTCCTCGACTCCTTGGCGATAGATCGCCATGTCACCCGATCGCACGATGCCCCGAGTAGCGGTTGAGGTTTGGCTGGCTGTGGAGTTGAAGTTCTGCATGCTTGACGTTGCCGTGTTCATGCTGTTGGCAAAGCTGTACATTGCAACTGCAGCAGCCGCAATAACAGCGATACCTACGCCAGTTAGAGCCAAGAAGGTTCCATAACTGATGTTTAGGGCATTCTGTGCAGCTGTGGCAACCCAACAGGCGGCAGAATACACTTTCTGGGCAACAGCTACGCCTACGCTGGTAGTCATGAATGTGCCCATGACCGTGACAACCATCATTGCCGAATTGAACACCTTAGCCTGCGCGTCATCGAGCAATCCGAATTGGTTGGCGATGTAGCCAATAGCCATGCCCGAAGCGCCGATTCCCGAGATTGCAGCGCCTAAACTCTTAATGCGGGCACTTAGGGCTTCAGCGTCGGTTTTGATTCTGCCAAACTCGTTACTTGCACGGTTAACAGCCCGAATAGTTACGGCAATTTCACGGAAACTCAAAGTCCAGCCTCCGCTTTAGCTTGATCAATGGCTGAGACTATGACTGCTTCCAGTGCTGGCAGATACTGTTGGATTGCTGGGTAAAGATAGGGTTGTGCTTGCATGTACTTGGTGCCTAGCTCAACAAAGAGGGCATAGGTGGCGTCTGCACCGATTTCTAAAACCCATTCTTGAATCTTCGCATAGATGGTGCTTCGAAGATAACCTGTCCGGACGGGAACAAGGCGCATTGCTTCGGCTTTGATATCGGCAGCCCAGCTAGCCAAAAAGCTGTGAACCTGGCGCTGCATGCCCGAGTCTAACCTTTGCATAGCGGTCTTGAATTCTTCTACGCCTTGTATGTCGCAGGTTACTTCTAGTGCCGTTTTGCTTCACGCTCCGCTTTCCGTTTCTCTTCTTCAGCGATTTCGTCCATTACGTTCAAGATGTGGCAGAACTCCTGCACTGGTCGAGCTGGCTGCTTGGCAAGCTCGGTTGGTGTCCATCCGAAGGTTTGGCATAGCCTAAACTCGACAAGAGTGCTGTGCGGCTTTCCTCGTCTAATTGCTCTAGTAAAAAACGCAGGTCCTCCCGCAACATGCCGTTTAGCTTGTTGGCTACTTTAGAGAAGAGTTCTCCAAGCTCGATGGGTATGCCGTCTTCTTCGCCCAGCAGCTTTTCCAGCGTGATGGGGTGGGTTTGGGGTTGTCCATGCATGCTTGCCATGATGGTTTCAGCTTGTATGGAGATGAAATCGCTGCTCTCCACGTCACCAGACAGCTTGTTGTATTTGGTGTGTTTTTGGATGATGCGGTTTCGTTTTGCCCAAGTTATCTCTTTGAAAACGTACTTGCCCTGGTATTCCTCGCCGAATCGGTTGTCAATTTCTAAGGTTTCTTGCTTCATGCTTTTGCCCTCTCCAAAACTTTTAGACGCGACTCTATCGCCGTCTCCAAATCAGCCAAAAAAACACCCTGTAAATCCACAGGTAACTGGCTAACGCGTTTGGTAAAACGGTTCATCAGAGCAATCGTCTGCACATAAATTCTAATTTCGTTTTTTGGCATGATTTTTGCTCCTACAAAATCGTTAACGGTCCTCTAGCCGTGAAGGGCACCTTAGCGTAGATCAGGTCCTCGGATTTGCCGCTCAGAGAAAAGTCATCCCATTTGGTGTGCTCTACGCTGACTTTGTTGGCACCGCCTAACCCGATTTCTAAACTGGACTGCTCAGTATCGGCTAAGACGTCATCTGCTTCCTGTTTACTTTCAAACTCAAAATTGAGTTCACCAGTCAGCAGCCGTTTACCCCACGTGAGATACTTTGCCAAGTGCCCGTTGGTTGACCTTATGACTGGGACAGGTTTGCAGCTGTTGTCTATCTGCAGTTTCCAAGAAGTGATTCGCTCGCAAGTCGTGCCGCCGATTTTGATGTAACTCTCACTGCCAGAAACAGCGTCGGCATAATCGGTGTAAGAAGCGCCTGTTATCTTGGCAGTGCCCACTTCGACATCTTGGGCTGGAAACTCGGCTTCGCACTCCAGAATGCCATCTATGTCGCATGTTAGGGTGGCTTTGTTGAATCTTGCACCTTTGTAGAGTAGGCTTATGATGTCGGTTGCGAAGGCGAATTGTCCCTTGAAGTAGAGCACTTGCAAGGATAGGCTGGTGTTTAGTTCCTGCTTGACGTATTGTAACAGGTTTATGGGAGCATCCGATGGGATAGGGTACTTGACTTTTAGCAGGGGCTGTCTTAGTCCACGTTTAAGTGTGATAACATCAACTGAGCCGGTGCCTGAGATTTTGATGTTGTTTGGGTTTATGTCTGGGTCTAGACTGCTGCAGGAGTGCCCAAGCATGGCTGGGCTAGCTGGAACTACGCCGAAGGTGCCCTCCGGTACATAGTAGAACTTTTCTTGATCGCTATGATAGGTGTCTACCAATTTTTTTCACCTGTGACTATGAAATGGCAACCGCCTCGAACAGCCAAGCCACAATGACGATTTCTTCTGTGTAGAGAAACGGCTTAACGTCAACTACATCGACGTCTCGGTAACTCTGAACATCGCAAAACGTTATGCCCCTCACTTCAACGGTTGATTGTACAAAATCACAGTACAGCATGGCAGGCGAAACCCCATTTGACGGGTTGGTTGTCCGTGCCATCAGATAGAGGAAACCGTCATTGTTGACGTAGTTTATGAGATTTGAGGTTAGAGTGATAGTTAGGGTTTCGTCTGTTCCTGAAACGCCGGTTTGTGGGTTGCTCCAAGCGCCTGCTAAGTTATCCCAGACTTTTAGGGTAACTCCGTTTCCCTGTGGAGATAGCCCAAAACCTTCAAACGCCAAAACTATCCGCTTTAAACACTGCTTTCTGGCTTCATTTCGGCTCTCCCCAGCTTTAGCGCCTATTTTGAAGCGAAAAAGGATAAACGCAAACTCAGCGTTGCCAGTTGCGCTTTTTGAATGTCTGAGGTCGTCGCTTGCCCAAAGGTTCGCATATTCGGGATTAGTCAATTCTGCCCAGACTGTATTAGACGGCAAGGGTTCGGTTGTAGCTGCCGCATCATAGACCTTGTGAGTTGTAGACGTCGAGTCGATTGGATAAAAGTTATAGACTGTTCTGCCGGGCAGGTTGCGGTTTTCGGGAACAATCACCAGAAGCTGCTCAAGGACTTTGTCACGCATGACTCTGCCAGCGTCTGAGCTTGATGGCTTGTCAACGGTAACTACGGTTGCTCTAAGGGAGTAAATGCGCCTTCTCAGCTTGCCATCCAACGTGTGTTTCTGCGCTTGGCAAGGTTCAGATGTCTTGGAGACTGTGATTTGGGCGTCGTAGTCTTTGAGCAGTTCCCGATCATAGTTCGCTTGAGAGCAAAGGATACGGGCTAAGCCGCCGTCATCCTTGACAACTCTTATTCGGGATTCGATTAGGCGCAGAATGGTTATGACTGGGTTTTCTGCTTCGCTCAACTTGCGATTAGCCTCCTTGCTATGCTTTTGAAGTAGAATCGCTGATTGGCAAAGGTGAAGGGCGTCACTGTTTGGATTTCGTAGTCTTCGCCCTGGCGCCTAATCTTGTCGTGCACTCGGACGGGAAGAAAAGTGTATAATGCCAAGTAGTCGTTTAGGTAATAGCCCGCTTCCAACATTACTTGCTCGGCTTTGAGTGAGGAAACAGCGGCTAGCAAATCCAAAGATTCGCCATAAGTCACTGTGGCAGCAGCTTCTCTGACAGGATAGAGCGTGACTGTTTCGCCCTTAGTCTTCAGAATCTTTGTGAATTGGGTTACTGGCTCCTCGTAGTGAAGGAAAAGCTCGGCTAGCCAACAAACTGTAACCATTGCCTGTTTGTTTTCAACATAACTGTAGTCTGTGTGTTTGGCGCCCCAAAACATGAATTCCGCTGCGTGTTTGCCGATGACTTCTACGCTTAGTTTTAGGCTTGGCTTGTCGTGGTTTTGGCGGATTTTCCAAAGGATCCCGCTTGTGACGGCATCGTAGTAATCGCAGGCTGAGAATCGGCTAACGACATCTATGTAGCCAGCCCAGCAAACTGCAGGGTCATAAGCTGGATATTTTGCGCTAGCTCGAATGTTGTTTAGGCTGTTGTAGACCTTTTGGCAGCTAACACTCCAGCCCTCGATTGCATACATTCCTAACAGTGCGTAGGCGAAGGGGTCATCGTACACCTCATTCTCGCTTAAGCCAACTCGGTGCCACTTGCTATCGGCAGGGTCGAAGTCTAACCAGAGATTCTCAAAACCAAATCGGAGAAAGCCTATTGCTTTGCTCA
>CAYRSV010000017.1:0-48735 GCA_964427115.1 uncultured Candidatus Bathyarchaeia archaeon
ACTCTGATAGATTTTCATACGACTTGGCTGTTAGGATTGTACCAGAGATTATAGTAATGGCGCATTCGTATAGTTTACCATCCAAGAACATAAAATGCACATAAAGAGTGCTTTCATCTGAATCCAGCGTGTAAACAACTGCTTCTTGAGTAAAGGTAGCGTTAGGTCCCGGCGGAAGCGCATATGATTTATTTAATTTGATATCATACTGGCTAAGGTCAAACGGAAGAACATTCTTGATGTAATTTAGCGCTTGGTCCTCAATAGAGACCGCCTCACAGTGTGCTATAGAAGCAAAGCTAAGGGGAATAGACAAAGCTAAAAGTACAAGCATCAAAGAGAAAGCTCTCATCGAAAGTCTCATTCTTCATTTACACCCAAGCTGTTATACTCAAAATTTCTATTTAGCTCTCCCCGAAGAACACAACTGTTCCACTACAGGAACAAACACCAAAAAAGTCACATTCCCCAAAACTATTAGAAGCAAATAAAGAAAACATCAAGGGGCATTATTTCTTGGTTTTCTATAAAGAAACTACCATGGCAGATGAGCTCTAGATTCTATGAAGCGTATTCAATTTATTGCCCTTGCCATACCGTCTAACTGACATTACTGGGGATGGCGTAGTTGTTAGGTATTTTGTCAGGTATAGTTTGGTGAATTTTGCTTTTACTATGTTGTGGTTAATGGCAAAATATTGGGAGCCCCGGGTTTATTTTTCGCCGGAGTTATCATCTTTGTAGTATTTGGCTGAATCTTTTAGCTTCTGATTGGCGTTACTGTGCAGGGTGCAGTTGTGATAAACTATACAGCCTTCGCAGCCATACTTCTCATTATACTTCTCGGTTTTATTCCTGCTTTGGCAGTCCACAGTTATAGGTCTATACATTTTTTCAAGTCTCCTTTCTAATGTTTGGTCGCGCAGCTTTGCTCAATACGCCGGATAGCCCGGTAGGTGTATCCAAAGAAAGCAAACGGGGCAGCAACCGAACTGGCACCGATAATCCACAAAGCAACCGATTCAGACATTTTTCACCCTTCCACGCTTGTATGCTGCATGTATGCACAGTGAAGTATTTAGGCATTGTGCCATTGTCCAGTAAATTCTTCAAATAATCTGCATATGCACATTATTATCTGAAAATACTCGACACATGCAGATAATAAAATAAACCCTATTTTCGTCTAAACGTAACCTCAATAAAATAATAGCGAATGTTGTTAGCGTCTATGATGTCTAATTTTAAAAGCTATCAGCACAAATCCCACAGCAACCGCTAACGTCAAGACCACCCAAAATGGAAACTCCGGAATTGTCGATGTTGGATTTAAAGCTGGAGTTGAGGTCTCGCTTGGCACAACTGATTGCGTTGGAGTAGTTGTGTATGGTGACGTCGTTGGGGTGGTTGGCTCTTGGGTTGGGTAAGTTGCTGCTGATTCAGATGGTGTTGGCGAGATTGTTGGAATGGCTGTTGGGTTAGGGTTTGGTATAGTTTGAGTTGAAGGGGAGAGAGTTTGCGTTGGGATTGAAGAAGGAGTTGAGGTTGGAGTTGAGTCTTGTGTTGGTATGTTTGGTTGACCTGCTTGGAGGTTTGGTTGGGTTAAGAAGGGCACGAATCTGACGGTGCCTATGAAGGTTTTAGCGATTGCTGATTCGTCGGTTGTTCCCCACCAGTTGTTGGTAGCGTTAACTATCATAGGGCTGACTATGTTTTCGGTGTTGGCTTGGAAGTTGTTGTTGGCAATTGCGATGTTTATTGTGAGCTGGTTAAGTGGTGTATCAAGTTGGCTGGTGGCAGTAAGACCTATTCCGACGGCGTTATTTGAAATGATATTGTTGCAGATTACGTTGGGGTAGGAGTTGCTGAACCATGAGCGGAAGAAGAAGTCGATTCCGATGCCGATATCGTTGCTGGTTATTATGTTGTTTTTTATTTGGGAGTTGATGCCGCCGTAGACGTATTGTGATACGCCGCCTGCGATGCCTGTTTCCCAGTGGGCGATATAGTTGCCAGTTACGTGTGCGTTGGCTGCCCCGATATCAATTCCAGAGCCATTAAAGGAGCCGATGATGGTGTTATTTGATATTGTATGTGTCCCACTAGTGATTCGCAATCTAGTGGAGTCAAGAATAGCACGTTGTACTGTGCTTGAAGAAGAAACAGTAATGGTGCCGCCGTTGAAGCGTATGGGTTCGGAGTTGGTTCCAACGGCTACAAGTGTGCCTTCTACTATTATGGAAGCCCCGTTCAAGTTTACTGTGACCCCAGGTTCAATTGCAAAGATCGTGCCACTGTTTACTGTTAACGTGTTTGTTAACGTGTAGGGGCTGTTGGCTTTGGTCCATGTGGTCGTGGGAGTCGGCGTTGGAGTGGGCGCTGGAGTTGGCACTGGGTTAACTTCGAGCTTAGTGAGCGAACTCATAGAGGATAGGTAGTTTGCGTTGTTGCTGCTAAAGGCTTGGCCTGGGTATTCTAGTTGCAGTCGGTAAGTGCCGATTTGGGTAGGCGTGTACGATATTTGTTTAATGTCGGCTGAGTCGAAAGTAAAGGGGCCTTGTGTATCTATGGTGCCGTCGGGGCGATATATTTTGAGCACTGCACCTTCGAATCTTTCGCTAGAGCCCGGAGGCAGAGGCGTGATGACTAGCTTGATCTGCACTGTCTGACCGATAACGCCGGAGCTAGGTTGAATCTCAACTGAAGCGGTTGTTTGGACTGAAAGCTGGTTGCCCCCAGACTGTGCCCAGCAAAAAGGAGCACTTGCTAAAGCCAATCCGCTAATCAATAGAGCCAGTGCGAATATCGACGGTGATGTTCTTGACATGTCCTCAAGCACCAGCAATAACCTCGTACTGTAGCGTTAAAAGGGTATTTGTAAAAATTCCTTGACACAAAAAAACTGTTCAGTCAAGACCTTAAAAAGACCACTTCGCACCTAACCACAATCTTGTGGGTTACTGTTTTTGGAGTTTTGCTATGAAGAAGCCGTTGCATTGGTGTAGGTGTGGGTAGAGGCGTTGGCATTTGTCTAGACCTTTGAGTCCGGGTTCGCCGATTTTTGGGTTGATGTCGGCTAGGGCGAATTCTGGGTGTGTTTGGAGGAAGCGTTCGATTATGTTTTCGTTTTCTTCGATGGTTATGCTGCAGGTTGAGTAGGTTAGAGTACCTCCGTCGGCGACGTTGTCTGCGCAGCGTTGTATCATGCCCCATTGGAGCTCAGCCATCTTCTCTATAGAGTGCAGGGTGAGGCGCCATTTAGCTGCGGGCAGCTTAGCGAAGACGCCGGTGCTGGTGCAAGGTGGATCCAGAATGACAACGTCAGCTTTGACATTAAACGGTAGGGGTGCAGTGGCGTCAGCTATGACTGGGTCGGCGATGGTGACACCCATATGGCGCACTTCAGTTTTCCAGCTGTTCATGCGACGACGCGAGAAGTCCAATGAGCCAATTATGCCCTGGTTTTGCATAAGCTGAGCAAGATAGGTGGTTTTAGCTCCTGGGGCAGCACATATGTCAAGCACAGTCATGTCAGGTTTGGGGTCGGCGACCTGAGTTGCAAAACAGCTCGCCTTATCCTGCGAATAGAATAGACCTTGCTGGTAGCCGGCTGTTTTTGATAGCGGACGCTTGGAGCCTAAGACCTTGTAGGTGTACTTTAGCGGTTCGACTTTTTCTATTCGTATACCCTCGTTAGCGATTTTTTGGAGAATCTCTTCTTCGGAGCCTTTGAGGGTGTTTATCCTAATGTACGGTGGAGGCGCATGCATATTACCTTCTAGGAAGGCAACAGCTTGGTCACGCCCAAAAAGCGCAATACAATATTTTACGAACCAAGTTGGGTGGAAAGTCTGAAGGGCAATTCGCTCATCCTCTTTAACTGATTCTAAAATGGGCTTAATGTCCTGTGTAAGTAGAAAGCCAAGAACATATTCGACTTCACGTAGGGTCTCCCATCCTAGGATGGTTCTGCCAAGGCGGGCAATGTTTATGGCTTCGTTCAGGTCGGGTTTTGCCCAGTGCTTGGCAACGCGAGTTTGGTAAACGTATAGGCGCAGGAATGCTTGGATGCCCATGTCGAATTCGTCTAGAGTTTTATCTTTAAGTTGACTGTTAATGAATTTGTCAATGAGGTTTTTACGGCGCAGCGTCTCGACCGCAAGTCTGTAACCTAGGCGTAGCGAGTTAGAATCAGTCATGCGCAGTTGCTTGACGGTCTTAGTGAAAGCCATATGTTCACTAAGCTTCGTTAGCTCAATCCAGCTCGACATCTCAATAGCCAAAGTCCAAGCATCTTTCAACATCTTAATTACACAACTTAAAACAACGTGGTGACCCTAATAAGAATTAGATGCTATGCACCTGTTTTTCTCGGTAACCTGAAAGGAAAATTATCTCGATTTGTCACTAAAGGTTTTAGTCTGCCCGCGTATACAATACTGCAAGGTTAAGAATCAGGATGCCAAAATCCAAAGGCTTAGATGCATGGTTTCAAGCGCCAGCCAAACCTAAAGAAGAAGCTAAAGCGGCAGCACCGTTTCCACATAAACCCGCACCTGAACCAGCAGCTGAGCCTAAAGCAGAGCCTGTAGCTAAAGAACAGAAAAGAGAGAGAAAGAAAAGAATTTACCCACCTAAGGCACCTGACAATTTACCTCCATCCTATTTTGTGTCGGCAGCGTATGATGGGCGCCAGAAAAAGGCAGTAATTAAGCTTTATGAGCCTACAGAGGGCAAAATTTACTTCTGGTACGATAACACTGGGCACAAGCCATACTGTTTGACAAATCTTTCGCAATATGAACTGGAGAAAATGGATCGCGTTGTCAAGCATGAAGGTTTTGACCATCTTGAAACTGTAGGACTTTTTGATGCTTTGGCTGATAGAAAGGTTACCGTAACAAAAATCGTCGCTAATGACCCGCTGGCTATTGGCGGACGCCCTGCAAATAGCATACGCGATATTATTCCTCAAGATTATCCCAAAGTCGCCGACGTTCCAATTAATCCTGAAGACATCAAAGTCTGGGAAGCGAAAATTAAGTACTATCAGACTTACATTTATGATACCCGATATCTGCCGGGCATGATTTATAGTGTCAAAGACGGCAACTTGGTTCCTACAGTCTTTGATGAGTCAGAAAAAACTATAGCCAAAGTAAAAGCTCTTTTCAAGAACGCCACAGCCGAAGAACTTGAATACATAGAAGAATGGGCACGCTTTATGGAGTACCCTGCACCCAAGTTTCGCCGTGCAGCTATAGACATCGAAGTTTTTGCACCAATATCAACTAGGGTGCCAGACCCACGCGAAGCCGCCTATCCAGTAGTCTGCTGCTCAGTGTACTCTTCCGATAATGAAAGAAGAGTACTCATGCTCAAACGTGAAGGCATGCAAATGGGCAACACCGACGTATCAGGCATAACAATCGACTACTTCGACACCGAAGAGCAACTGCTTAAAGCTATCTTTGATGTACTCTGGGAGTACCCCTTCATTTTAACCTTCAATGGCGATGACTTCGACCTAAGATACCTAAGGCACCGTGCAGAAAACCTAGGCATATCCCGCCATGAAATCCCTATAGAGGTCGGCAAACGTGTCTGCCTACTTAAATGCGGCATACACATCGACCTGTACAAGTTCTTCTTTAACCGTAGCATCCAAATTTATGCTTTCAGCAACAAGTACAAAGATGTAAGCCTCAACGACGTAGGTAGAGCTGTCATTGGGCTAGAGAAAATCAAGTTCGAAAAAGCCATAGGCGAACTTAACTATACCGAGATGGCAGCCTACTGTTTTCGCGACTCCGAGATCGCTTTCAAGCTAACTAGCTTTGAAGACGAGCTTGCAATGAAGCTTATATTGGCTATGACGCGGGTAAGCAGCATGCCCATGGAAGATGTCAGCCGCCAAGGAGTCAGTCGCTGGATTCGCAACTTCATGCAGCGCGAACACCGTCACCGGAACATGCTTATCCCTAACCCAGAGGATATTCTAGCCAAAAAAGGCAAAACCACAACTACAGCTATAATCAAGGGTAAAAAGTACCAAGGCGCCATAGTCGTTGAACCCGTGCCTGGCGTACACTTTAACGTGGCGGTAATGGACTTTCCTAGCCTATACCCATCAATTATTAAAGTTTGGAATCTAGGTTATCAGTCGATTCTATGTCCGCACCCGGAATGCAGAAGCAACATAGTCCCAAATACTCCTCACTGGGTCTGCACACGCCGGCGCGCCATGGAAAGCCTGCTCATTGGTTCACTACGAGACTTAAGGGTTAGTTGGTACAAGTATCGCTCCAAAGACAAAACCCTACCTCAAGAGCAACGAAACTGGTACAACGTAGCTCAAGGAGCCCTCAAAGTCATTCTTAACGCCAGCTACGGAGTCTTCGGCGCTGAAAGCTTCGATCTCTATTGTCCACCAGTTGCTGAAGCCACAGCCGCTGTAGGCCGCCATAGCATCACCCAAATCCTCAACCACTGTCGAAACGTAGGCATTCAAGTCCTTTATGGCGACACCGACAGCCTCTTCCTCAAAAATCCTTCCAAAGAACAAATCGAAGAAGTCGTACGCTTCACTGAACATGAATTGCACATGGGTATAGATGTAGACAAGTACTATCGATACGCCGTATTTAGCAGCCGCAAAAAGAACTACCTCGGCGTGCTTGAAGATGGCACAGTAGATGTCAAAGGTTTAACGGGTAAAAAGAAGCATATACCCATATTCATCAAAGACGCCTTTAATCAGATGAAAGAACGCATAGCACAGGTTAAAAATCCAGCAGACTTCGAAAAAGCCAAAAAAGATATCGCTGAAATCGTCCGTAACCGATACATGAAACTAAAGAAGCGAGAATGGAAAGACATGAATGAACTGGCCTTCAGCGTAGTATTAGGTGATAATGTAGAACGCTATACTAAAACTACGCCACAGCACGTCAAAGCTGCCAGAATGCTTAAGGAAAATGGAAGAGACCTTAAAGCAGGCGACCTCATCCGATTCGTTAAAACCACCAAGCCGCCACATGTTAAACCAGTAGAACTCGCAAACAAAAACGAGGTCGACATAGACAAATACATCGCCTACCTACACAGCACCTTCGACCAAGTACTAGACGCATTAGGTCTAAGCTTCGATGAAATCATCGGCTTAACTAAACTTGAAAGCTTCCTAATTTAGCCACCCGCTCCCGCAGGACCTGTCTAATTTTATAGGAATAATCTAACATGGAAGCTTTCTAAAGATTTGAAGGTTTGAGTTTGTTGTTAGAGCGTAGTGGCTGCTATAGCTAAAACTGTAAAGGCAGCTATTATGAGCGATATCAATGCAACTACTTGTTTCTCAGTTAGAGGTCTTTTATAGGTTAACAAAGTGACTAGGCTGCGGCGATGTTCTGAGACAAGGCGTTTGCCGTCGAATTGGACGCTTGCCTTCTTTCTAACAAAGAAGACTGTCAGCAGGATAAAGACCGAGTTAAATACGTAGGGCAGAATCGAGATGAGCATGGTTGACTTTAGATCAGTGAGCACTGCGAAGGCTGCGACAGTTAAGCCGATGGCAAACGAGCCCGTGTTACCTACAAAGAGTTTGCCTTGGAAGTTGAAGTAAGCCAAAATTAGCCATACGACCAGCGGTCCAAGCATAAGAAGCTGGAATTGTGGTGTAGCGATGGCAGTTAATCCGATTAGGATTATGGCGGGACAAAGGGTTTCCAGTCCGTTTAATCCGCCCAGCATGTTTATGGTATTAGTGATTATCATCACGATTAACGGAATAATTACAAAGATGTAGGCGTCGCCGAACTGCACCATACCCAAAAATGGAATAGTGATGGATGTACGCACTGTGTCAAGGTTGGCCTGTACAAAGTACATAAGTGGTAAAGCAGCAATCAGAGGCATGAAAGCTTTGTAGCGCCATTTAAGGTCTATCCAGTCGTCTAGCATGCCCATAAAGCCGCCGAAAAGAATGCACACAGCTAAAGTTAGGGGTGCTGAAACAGTAGTTGGAGCACCATTTGCATTGCTAAAATTTGTGAAATATATTAAAAAAAGATAGACTGTGGCGAATAGGACGTATATTACGCCCAATCCCCACGGAACTAATGGTTTTCCGGGTTTATGTTGGTCAGGTACTTTTGGCCACACGCTGGCTTCACGTCTTAGGGGGAAGTAGAGGTGGCGTTGTTATACGCGTCGTAGTTGATCTTATAGAGAGCAACGAGAGGTATTAGACCACGGTATTGCAAGCTGTTGATTTGTTCAAAGGGAACTTCTAAGCCAGAGATGTAAGCAGGAGTGAAGAACTCTGGTGTAACAGGAGTTTGAGTTGTACCGAAGCCGTTAATATTTGCCCACTGCTGCATAGCATGAGTCATCAGCTTGTATATTGTAGAGTTCTGACCCATAGCGTTAGGTATGAGTTCACCTTGATCAATTAGACCGTTGGTGTTAGTGTCATTGAAATCGTAGCCTAATCTTGAGGAGTTGCCAAAGTCCAATTCATTAGTCCATTTGTATGTATCAGTCATGAAGCTCTCGTTTAGGAATCGTTCTTGTGCGCCGCCTGAGATTCTGGCCATCCATGCCCATTTTCCTTCGTCGCCATAGCCAGCGAACGTGACGTTACCAGTTAAAGCACCGGTGCTGGTTGTTTCGATTTGAGCTACCACGTATACTAGGACGTAGTCACCATCGTAGTTTCTTAGCATGCGTATGGATTCTGTTTCATTTGCCATCATTGCGTAGCCTACGTTTTCTATTTGTGTTCCGTTGACGGTGGTGTTGTCGCAAAGTGTGGTTACGTTTCCGAGTATTCCTATCCAGTTGCCGTAGTCCCACCAGCTGGCTACAACTTCATCCTGTTGGAGGTTAGTTTGGATATAGCTAATCATGTTTAGCCAAGTTGGAATTTGACCGTTGGGAGCATTTAATGGAAGGCTTGCTGCGCTAATAGCTATTGGATTATATGCAGATTCGTACACGCGAGGTTGACCGCCAGTTTGGAGGGCAAATGCGTAGCTAGATACTAGCAGGGCAAAGATTAGCAGTATGGCTATTGCGCCATATTCTCGACCTACCCTGCGAAGACTGCGTTTAGATTTTACTGTTACCTGCGCGCTAGCTTCTTTGGTCAGGGTATTGAACGGCTTTAGTAATCCAAGAACACCAATTGAAAGTAGTATTGCAAATGCGGGTGCAAATAGCACGAGTAGACGTACCATTGAGCTTGCGAAGTATAGTGATGTTAGACCGAAGAGTAGCAGGAATATGTTTCGGTTAGTTGGATTCTTTATCGTGAAGTATAGGCCAGTCAGGAAGAACAGGATGCCTATGCCTAGCTCATAGTACATTGAGCCCCAAGCGGTTATTCTGTGTTCAGCAACCGACTCGATGAGTGGCTGGCTGGAACGCTGGAATGGGTCAAGTACTGATATGAATTTGCCGGCAATGCTTGTCAAATCACCGAAGACAGCGAATAATGCTACTCCGACCACTACAACACCAAGCATAGCGGCTGCAAGCATTGTCTTGGTTCTTACGGTAATCTGAGCACGCATAACTTCGGCAATACATAACACTGCGAATACTGCCGCTACCGGAATTACAGTACCTGTTGTTAAGTAGTTAGGTGACAGGAAAGGCACTGCTATTGCGATGAATAAACCAAGACCAAATGTGATGCTGTATGAGAACAGCAGTCGCTGGCTGTACCGCTTCATGAAGACAAGCACTATTGAGAAGAGCGCAACTAAATCAATCAGGTAGTAAGCGGCACCCCAACCGGCAGCAAAGTAAGCCAAGGCTCCTGCGGCGCCTATAGAGTAGAGCACCATACTTCGAAGTGATCGGGCAGAGTCAATTGCCCTTAAGAACAGAAATATGAACAATAACAGAGATACTATGCCTACTGTTTCAGTGTCGAAAAATCCTAAGGATGATCTTTGGATAAAGGAAGGCATGAGGGCAAGAACAAACGCTGATAGCAGCCCAGCAGTTTTTCCAGCAAGATCTTTTGTTACAAAGTAAATGAGCAAAACAGCAAGTGTACCTAATATTGGAGCCATTATAGAACAGAATGAAATTAAATCAACATTAACGCCTAGCGCTGAAATAATGTTGTATATTATTGCCGCTGTCATGGGCAAAGAAGGCAAAGACTGAGACATGTCTAAGCCCGCAGGGTAGAACTGCTGGGTATTTATCCAGGCGGTCGGCCAATAAGGTGACAGAAGACCGTCTGTAACCATTTTGTTAACTAGTGAGTACTGATAGAAAGGGTCAAACTCATTAAGGCCTAATGTACCTGAAGGTATCTCCCAACGCATGGGCAATACGCGTATGGTAAAGGCAATAAAGAGTATGAGAAGTAGAGCTGTATAAGTTATAATTGTTCCGTGGCTAACTTGAATGCGCGATTTTCCAAAGCCTTTGAGGCCATTTGACAAAGTATCCTTGATCCCCATTTAATGCCATCTCTTTTTTAACAGTATGATGCCGACTATTTATTTCTGCTTTTATTGGTTTATATCAGAATGACAATCATATATGCCTTTCCAAGAATTCAGCATTTTACACGACATAATTAGCAGGGGAACTTTTTTGCGCTAACTATAACCCATGGACTCCAGCGGGAAATCCTGCGTAGCCCAATAATTTTTTCAACGCCAGCCAGTAGAGGCACTAAACGGCTTTCAGAAGTCCGTCCGAAAGGAAGCCAACTGTACCCGGTTTTTCCAGTAACGGTTAATCCTGCTTTTTGCAGACCACGCATCATATCAGAGTAGGAATGCATGTAGGATTTACCGCGCAAGCCCCTCAATTTCGCTTTCAAGCTAGATTGGTTACCAAAGGATAGAATGAGAGGAGAGCTAGGCTTTAAAATTCTGGCACATTCATGTATGGCGTTCGAAGATTCAGGTATGTAATCAATAACTTCAATCATGAATACAGCGTCAAACAGATCTCCTCTGAGAGGGAGATTTCTTGCATCAGCCTGAATTACTGTAACTTCTTTGTTCTTCTGCTTTAACCTTCGCAGGCTATATAGATCAATATCTACACCTACGACAGTTACATTACTATTAGCCGCCAACAAAGAGAAACGCCCCGCCTCAGCCCCAACATCAACAACCAGACGCATCTTTGATAAATCAACAAAGTTAGAAATAAAATCAGTCTCTATACGCGTTAAGTACTTGCCCATACAGGTTTTAGCCGCTTTTTCCCAATGTGTCTCCTCCAGCATTTGCGTCCCGTCAGATCATCACATTAATAACATATAGCATTACTGCGGGTTTATTTTATCGGTTTAACTTCGACGCCTAAAGGTAGCAGAGATAGTTTTTTGCCACAGTTTGGGCATTTTCCTTCATGTTGGTGAATAATTTCATCTGGAGGTTTAAGCTCGGCGCCTTCATATAACAATTGGCCACAGCCATGACAGACAACACGTTGCGGCAACATGATTCCCTCGGTTAACAGAAAAGAATCAACCAAGGCATATTTATCAGTTGCTACTAAGCGCTCAAATAGGCGTTTGCTAAGCATTCTTTGCAATAATTATTTTGGACTTCAATTTACTCTTTGCATACTTTTCTTCTCTAATAAATAAAGAAAAAACCGTGGATAAAGTATAATGTTTATTTTATTGATACAATCAAAGATTGTATCTTAGTGTGATTCTACTTTGGGCAAATACACGCTTATTGTAACCGAAAAGCCTGATGCCGCTGTAAGGATAGCTTCGGCACTAGATTGCACAGGTAGACCGAAACGCATGCAAGAGAAAGGAGTGCCCTACTATGAAGCAAAAAGAGATGTAGATATCGTAGTAGTCCCAGCTTTGGGTCACCTTTACACGGTTACAGGCGAGGCAAAAGAGCGTGGACGATACCCCGTTTTTGGATTAAGGTGGGTACCCAAGTATGAGGCAGAGCGGGGAGCAACACGGATTCGAACTTGGCTGCAGGTTATTTCGAAACTTGCAAAAGATGCAGATTTGCTAATTGATGCATGCGACTATGACATTGAAGGTAGCATAATCGGCTATTGTATACTTAAATACGCATGCCAAAATAGAGAAAACACTGCAAAGCGCATGAAGTACTCCACACTTACACAAGAAGAGCTTGAAAAAGCCTACATGACACCTCTACCACATCTTGATTTTGCATTAATAGAAGCAGGATTAGCAAGGCATGAAATTGACTGGCTCTACGGCATCAACCTATCCAGAGCCCTCACTTATGCAGCAAAAAAAACCAGCGGACAATATGCCACCCTAAGCACAGGCCGCGTACAAGGACCGACGTTGAAGTTCTTGGCAGCCCGGGAAAGAAGTATTGGATGCTTTGTCCCAATCCCCTACTGGAGTATAAAAGCTAAAGTAAAAATTGGAAACACAACTTTTGAGGCAGCCCATGAAAAGAACAGAATCGAAACAAAAAATGAAGCCCAAACCATAGTTGATGCATGCAAACAAAAATTCGGCGCCATAACAGGAGTAGAAGCGAAGCAGTTTATCCAGCCGCCGCCTGTCCCATTTGATTTAGGGGGATTGCAGAGTGAAGCCTATAGGATTTTTGGGTACACTCCTATGCGCACCTTAAGCACAGCCCAACACCTATATCTGGATGCCCTAATCTCGTATCCGCGAACCAGCAGCCAAAAGCTACCTCCGCAGATAGGCTATGAAAACATCCTAAAAAACTTGGCCAAGATACGCGATTATACAAAGCTTGCCGGCGAGTTACTCTCTTTGCCTCAGCTAAAGCCAAAAGAGGGAAAAAAGGACGACCCCGCGCACCCAGCAATTTACCCTACCGGCAAGTTGCCCCAGAAACAACTAACAAGACCTGAAAAGGACATCTACGACTTAGTTGTGCACCGATTTATGGTAGCCTTTGGCGAACCTGCATTGCGTCAAAGCGTCAAAGTCACCATAGAAATAGGCGAGGAAAAGTTCTTTCTTAACGGTAAGCAAACACTTGAGGAAGGCTGGCTCCATTTCTATGAGCCGTTTGCACACGTAAAAGATGCACCGCTACCTACGGTTACCGAAGGACAAGTTATCAAGATCGAAAAAATCATATTAGAAGACAAATTTACCAAACCCCTACCCCGATACAACCCCAGCAGTCTTCTTAAGAAAATGGAGCAAGAAAATATAGGAACAAAGGCAACTAGAGCTGGAATTATTGAGACCCTTTATGAAAGAAAATACATTTATGACGAAAAAATTGTAGTTAGTGATTTAGGCTTCGAAGTTACAGACGTTCTAAGAAAATATTGCCCAGAAGTTGTATCAGCAGAGTTCACTCAAAAAATAGAGGAAAGGATGAACCAAATCCAGCAAAGAAATGAAAGCAAAGAAAGAATCCTTGCTGACGCCATAGAAATTCTTAAAACTGTTACAACAAACCTGAAGGAAAACGAAAAAGCAATCGGACAACAGTTAAGCCAGGCTTTAAACAGAGCAAAGCAAGAAGAAAAAGAGATAGGCCCCTGCCCGACTTGCCATAGCGGTAAGCTATTTATTTTATACTCTAAAAGAAACCAGCAACGTTTTGTGGGCTGCACAAATTACTTCAAAGGCACCTGCAAAACATCATTCTCGCTGCCTCAGCTTGGATTCGTAAAACCCTCAGGAAAAGTATGCAAAAGCTGCAATTGGAATACAGTGCTAGTCTGGACTAAAGGAAAACACCCCCGCACTCTGTGCCTTAATCCTAAATGTGCTTCAAAATCAAAGGAGGAGAAAGCTTGAACTGTAAACTCTGCGATCGAGACGCCTCAAAGGAAGGATTCTGTAGGCAACATCTGAAAGCTTATGAGAATTTATATAACAGGTTTGAGTTATGGAAGAAGGCTTTAGATATTTCTTGGAAAGAATATTTAAGTGAGATTGCAAAGAATGATTTAGCAGGAATGTGGGTTAAAGAAGTATCCAAATACCTGATTGAAAACGAGGAAACATAAATGTCAAACAAAGTTAAAAAACAGACGTCATCGTTGCCATTTTCACTTAGTAGATGGTTCGATAGAATCTCGACAATGCAACCTTCATCTCTACTAGTTACAGGCGTTATTATTGGCGTATCTGTGCTTCTCTTTAGCGGTATTGTCTACAACATAGTTAATCAGCCTCTTATTGTATTCTCAACACAAGATAGATTCTACTTCTTCTACACTAGCATATTCGGCAGTAGTGGGCTAAGTGAACAATTCGTATTCGACACAGTTATTGCTGCAACACTGTACGCTACCGGCTTCATTGGCCTGCTAGCTCTATACCAAAGCTCAAGGCACGCATATAACCCAAGACAAGCATATATGGTACTAATTATTGGCGTAGCATTAGTATTCATATCATACCTGTTTCTGGAGTATGTCATCTTCGTAAAAATGACTGGATAGATGGCATATCCGCCAAAATAATTAACCTATAACTGGCTTGGGAAAACCCCAACACCTTTTACTTTCAATTGTTAAGAGATTAAAAATGCAAGTTTATGTAATAAATAGGTAAGGCGTTATTGCTCAGTAAGTTTTATGTTGTGTTTTACCAGGGATTCTTTTTTAGTTTTAGTTTGAATGCTATAAAGTTAGTGAACAGGTGAATAGGCGGGGTAATTACAAGAACCAGAACAGCTATTTGCCAAGTTATAATTCCCAGAGGCAAAGTAAACATTATCGCGCCTACAACAAAATCAATCTGGTCTACTACTGGGAGCAGCCCACCAGGAGGGATATTTAGTCGCCGTTTAAGGAAGGCCCCAGTCAAATCGCCTAGCAAAGCACCCAATGGAGCAAGTACCGCTAGCCAAAGCGAGAAACCGAAAATCAAAGTCTCAATCAGACCAACTAGGAAGCCAATAGCTAATCCAAAGAAAAAGCCACGAAAGGTTTTATGTGCTCCAAAGAGGCGTTTCCCATCAAAGAAGTTTTTGCCAAAATCCATGGGGCGTCCGCCTCCGCCAATTACTGGGGCACCGTTTGCACAATATGCAGGAAATATGAACTTGAGTGCTTCACCTATTAGGACTGCTAACTCCATGTATCATCCATCAATAACTGAGCGCATAGTCTTGTAGCCCAGTTTCTGCTATTCTCAAATAGCAGGTTACTTCTTGAGTGTTGCGGTCTTTCACACCACTTTTATGCTTTTTTTCTATGACAACTTTAATTATTCGCGGATTTTCAGTAGGGTGCAGGGCAATAGTTGCTTCCGCCCAAAACTCCAGAACGCGCATGGCAACTGGTGCAACATTCACATGTGGATCATTAAAGATGCTGCGCACCTGACTGGTTACAAAGATGGGTATATGCTGGGTTTTAGCAGTCTGCGCTAGCATAGCCATTTGTCGGTTCAGCTCGCGGTTAAGTTGGAAAGACGCTTTGGTGGAGCTTTCGGCGACTTTGGCGCGGTATAGCGAATTAAATGTATCAATCACAACTAAACCAAAATTTTTTGCGATATAGTCTGTTAGATTGTCGAGTATGGCCATCTGCTCATCAAAGTTATTGGGTTTCATAAGGATGATTAATTCGGCAATTTCATTAAGCCGACCATAGGACAACTGCTCAAGCCGTTTGGTAGAAAACGTGTTGTCACAATCCACATATAGGACCTTGAGACCTTGCAGGGCACAGTTCACGGCACATTGCATAGCTAAGGTTGATTTGCCAGTTTCAGGTTCACCATAAGCCATTGTTATGGCATCGGGTAATATGCCACCGCCCAAGTTGTTATCAATACAACTAACACCGGTAAGTATGTTACTTTTCAAGGTTAACCCACACCAAGAATATTAACAACGAAATTAATATTCTGTTTTGCGCTTAATCAGGTTACGTTAGGCATTTGCATGAAAGTGAAAGTTGCAGTGGCTACCGTTCAGGGAAAAGCTTACTTTTACATAACTAACGAGTTAAAACAACGAAAAATTCCGTTCTTTAGCCTTATCCCTGGACAGCCCATCCCAGTTGGTGTTAAATTAGTAATCACAACTGAAAAAGAGAAGCATTTAGTAAAACATGATAAAATACTAGTCTACAACTCAACAGTAGAAGATACCGAGTTCTTAGGAAGTGAAGCCGTTAGAATCCTTCAGGGCAAACAAGCATACGAAAATGTAATTATAGGCATAGACCCTGGCGAAGTTTTCGGCTTAGCAGTCGTAGCTGATGGGCTAGTTATCCACACTGAAAACGATTTTACCATCAAAGAAGTCCTAAACGAGATAAAAAACGTCATAAAAGTTACAGATACCTCCTTGAGTACGGTTACAGTTAAAATTGGCAACGGCGTACCTGTTTACAGGAAACTATTAGAAAAGCTAGATTCAGATCTGCCGGCCACTATAATTCTAGAAGTGGTCGGAGAGCAGGGGACTAACCGCAATATAAGTAGAGGGCGAAGACGGGGATTGCGAGATATCGTTTCAGCTATACGCATAGCAGGTCGAACAGGCAACATTTACCCGAGAGGCAGTATTCATGAACAAAACGCTTGAAGCCGGTAAAACGCTTCTGGTGGACGGGCCAGCATCAGTTACGGTTCTTTCAGGCAAGGTAGAAATATTTGGCTTCCAGACTACAGGTCCCTATAAGGCGATTATTCGGGAGGGCAAACGGCTACCTTTTACAGCGCTTGAGACTGCGCAGTTTTGGGTCTCAGCTGGACCAAAGGCATCTATAGAAGAAGTCGATGGAAGCACAATTCCGGCTTCTTGGGCGCCTGTAATAAAAGCAGTATATGAATTTAAGAAAAAGCCCGTCATCGTCATGATTATTGGTGGAACAGATTCAGGAAAAACCAGCTTTTGTACCTACCTTACTAACATGCTAGTAAGCCACGACCATAAAGTAGCAGTTATAGATGAAGATCTGGGTCAATCAGACATCGGTCCACCCTGCACAGTAGCCTATGCATATGTATCTGCACCTGTAACCGACATGTTTAACCTACAAGAGCAAAACGCAGTTTTCGTGGGTACAACATCGCCAGGTGCAGCGATAAGTCGAACTGTGGAAGCTGCAGCAGCCCTAAAAACAGAAATTCTAAACCAAGGAACACCCGATTTTATTGTTGTTAACACTGACGGCTGGGTTACAGGCGAAGATGCAGTACAGTTCAAGTCCCGGCTAGCTAAAAGACTTAATGTTGACATAGTTTTCTGCCTTCAAGACGAAGATACCCCTATTTTGTGTACATCATTTAGCGATGCTCTACCGCATTGTATCCATGAAATAGTTGAATCGCCGTTCGCTATCAGCCAAAGGGGTCATGAAAAGCGCAGAAATCTAAGAGAGCTCGCATATGCGAAGTACCTAAAAAACGCCAAAGTAAAAGCCATACTAGGATACACCGTTGCAATCAAAGGAAATAGAGAGGCACTACATAAGAGGAAAGCGGTAAATCTGCTAGTCGGAATGTATGGTACACATAACAGATTTCTGGGAATTGGAATAATTGACAAAGTAGATTATACTAATGCAATTCTTAAGATTTTTACACCTGTTAAAGAAAGGCCAGCACTAATAGTTATAGGGAAAGTACGGCTAAACAAAAGGCTACAGGAACTTCCTAATGAGTCACAACAACGCAGGCTACCGGTTAAAGAATCCGCGAAGCTCCTTAGCCAGTAAGCCCTCGGTGGGGGTCAGTACTTTTAAATCTCTGAGTACCCAAGCAGGCAAAAAGCTCTTGCAATAGCCGGTGGCGTATCGGTAATCCATGAAAATAATTGCTCCTCGGTCGTCTAAGGTCCTTACGGGTCTCCCGGCACATTGGGAGGCTTTTTTCATGGCAGGCAGAATATAGCCATATTCACGTCCAAATTTGGGAAAACGTTTCTCATAGTAGTCTATTTGTGCTTTCACCCTGGGGGTAGGCTCAGCATAGGGCACGCCGATTATTATGACGGAGTTCATTTCATTGCCTGGAAAATCCACACCTTCTGAGGTGCGCCCACCTTGTACGCCTAAGAATACTCCGCCGCCTTTGGTGCATTGCTCCTTAAAATCAGTGACTAGTTTCTCGTTAGCTTTAGAAGACATGCCTTGGCGTTCATAGAACAAGGGCTTACCTAATGCATCTTCTAAGCCTGCATCCATTAGAGACCGTGAAACACCAAATGAAGCAGTGAAAATGCCAGTATTTACTGGCGTACTTTGGACTACTTCCTTGATCCGTTTAATGTAAGTCTGATACATCTGCGGGGTTCGACTTTCTAGAGCAGTTGTGACGCCTAGGCATACTGCGGAAAAGATTTGGTCACGCGAAAACGGTGAGGGCGCAACGCTTTGGACAGTATTCTCTGGAAGCCTAGTTATTTTTTGATAAGCGTCTAAGGGCTGCAATGTACCAGACATGATAACGTTAGCGTACGTTGAGGAGAATACGGGCATTGTGGTTTTGGAGGGATCAAGGGCAACGATTTCAAGCTTGGCGGCGGGTGTGTTGTCTCGAGTAAAGAATTTACTGATCAGGTAGATGTATGATTCATCGGTTGAGGTATCGATCCATTTGAGTAGGAATTCGCTTAAGCCGTTGATATAGCTGCGTGGATGTTTTCCTTCTGCAAGTAGCAGCTTCTTTATTGAGGCTCCAATTTCGCCAAGATGTAAAAAGAAGCTCCGGGGAGCCAAGATACCTGCTTTTGCACGAACGTCGTCAATAAATGTGAATGGAATGGGCTCTTCTTTTCGTACAGTTGCAGCCCTTTTTTCTACTTCCCCGTAGAGAAGTTTGCAAAAGCCAGCTACGTCATCATAACCATATCTTTCAGCTTCCAGCTCGGCTTGCTTGATAGCAAAAAGCGATAGGCTGCTACTTGAAATGTCGATGGCTGTTTCTGGAAGGTTATGTGCTTCATCTACGATGAGGATAATTTTCTGTAATTGTGTGCCAAGGTTTTTGAGGAAAGCGTTGCGGATATCGGGGTCGAAAACATAAAGGTAACTTAGCGCGACTACATTTACGTCAGATATGGCAGATTTAACGAGCTCATAGGGGCAGATATTCTTCTTTTTGCATATGCGCATAATTTCAGAAGCTTTGTAACTACGGCTACCAATCTGCTGCTGAAGGTCTAAATAATCGAATGTCTGCTCGTCGGCGTTCTTGTAGAAGGGGCACTGGCCTTTGGCTTTAAGAAGCTCACATAGCTCCATAAGAGATTTGGCATCATAGTTCTGCTTAAGGTCAGAGCGGTTAAGGCACATTTCATTGCGTCCGCGAAGTGAAACACCTGATATAGGATGCTTTTTGCTAACAGCTTTAAGTTCGTCAATGACGCGCTCATGCTGACGGTGCGTGCGAGCTACGTAAAGAATCTTTAGCTTTTTTTCCATTGCAACCGGTAATACTGCGGATAACGCCGAGATCGTTTTGCCCAGTCCATTGCTGCCTTCAATGAGTACTGAACGTTTTTCCTTTACAGCGTTGTAGATAGTATCTATGAAGCGGTCTTGATGTATTCGGACCTTTGCGTAAGGGAAGTACTCTTGGACTTCTTTAGGCAGAGTTGGCTCGGTCAAGGCATGTCACCTAGCCCGTTTGATGGACAGTAATCATAGACAGGACATTGCCTACACAGCGGTTTTGGGGCTTTACAGGTTTTTCTGCCATGAGAAATAAACAGCAGATGCACCGCCAAGTAATCTTCTGGCTTGTAAAGTGTTTGTAGACTTTTACGAACAGCTTCATAGTCACCTTTTGCAGGCGCAAGACCAAGCCGCTTTGAGACACGGTTCACATGCGTATCCACTGGAATAGTGGGCTTATTGGCTGAGAAGAGTAGCACTACGTCGGCTGTTTTAGGACCTACGCCGGGCATCTGCATGAAAGCTTTTCTTGCTTCTTCAACTGGCAAGGATAAAATATCTTTCAATGTGCCGTGGTACTTTTCAATCACAGTCGTAGCTGCCTGCTTTATTGCCTCAGCTTTACCTTTGGACAAACCTGCAGATTTGATGGCTTCGGCGATCTGGCTGGTTGGGGCTCTTGCTAAGGCTTCAGGAGTTATTTCAAGCTGCTTTGAGAGGTTCTCAAAAGCTATTGCGGTATTGTGGTCGGCGGTGTTTTGCGAAATAATTGTAATTACAAGAGTTCCGAAGGGGTCACTTTTGGGCTTTACTAATTCAGGCAATGCTAACGTATCCTTTAAGATTTGCAGGATTTTTGCTGCCCGATTTTCTACCATTCTGCCCTGTGGTCCTCGAAAATTGTATGAAATAGGAGGCGCCTTTTGACTATAAATAGCATCTGGACAAAAATATCGAAAAATTCGTATAAGAACAACCATAAAATCCATGTTTTATAGGTCTTTATGCGTAAAATCCAAGTAAGTGCGCTATTCTACTTGTGATTGAGATTGCTGTAAATATCGTGAAGAAAATCATGATAGTGCTGCATACTGCTTGAATTGGAAATGCCATCGTTAAAGCTACTGCGATGTAAAGAAAACTACCGTAGTATTTGCCCACTGGGTCGTAGAGTTTTTTTGATAGCAGACTTGAGAGGATGAACTGAGCAAAGGCGAAGATTATAAGTCCGGAGAGCCAGAGTGGGTAGAGCCCTGCATCGGTAAAAAGTAGAAACATACCTAATATTAAGATAAAGTCTGCTGCAGCATCAAAGAAGGCGCCTGTTTCTGAGTTGACCTTTAGCCGCCTTGCGAGGTAGCCATCTAGAAGGTCAGTGGCACCGATGATTATAAACAGAAACAATACTATAGAAGTACTTGCGAAGCTGTAGAGGTAGGAAAATAGGGGTAAAGCTGCGATACGCAGCAAGGTTAGGCTGAAAGGGATTATTGCGAGTTTCTGCATGATTATTTAGCCTTTATGGTAGTATGCCACTGGCTGCGTTTATGGCTTTATCGGTTACATTCCCGCCCCGAAAGATGGCAATCGCTTCCTTTATGGTACCATTTACGTCCTGCACGATATTTTTCATGGCGTTTTGGGCGTTAAGTGGATCTAAGCCACCGCCTATTGTCACTATTATGGTGTCAAGTCCTTGCAGATCACCTACACGTTTAATATAATTTGTAATTGTAGGTCCAGGACCGAGATCGTAAATGGGCCAGCTTAATACTAGCAAATCATAGCTTGATAGGTCTGTAGGGGCTTGGGAGCTTACGGTGGTGACTTCCACGCGCCAGCCGTTAGAGGCTAACTGATCTGCAAAAGCGTAGGAAACATCATGCGAAAACGACGAGAGACCGGGGTGATAAATTAGCAGGGCTGTTTTTGCACCTAAGGTATTTTTAACTTCTATAGGTGAGATAACTTCACGGTAGACGCTATATTCTAAGTATGTCACAACGGGCACACCTACGGCAAGCAGCACCAGAAATATTACAAGCACGATTTTCTTCCACCTTTTCTCAGGCCAAAACCGCAACGCAATCCACCTCAAGATTTGATTGAGCATTTGCCTTGTTAATATTTGGAAATTTCATTTTATTCAACCTTCAAACATTAATGGTATGGTCACCTAAGTTAGGTGTTCTGTGTAAAAGTGACCACCCCACTGGTCAGTCTGTAAATAAGCAAAGAAAGGCAATATCGCCAATAGACGCTCGCTTCAGCGCATCGAATTATCACATATAAGCAGAGATAAAACAGGAGGGTTTTCTATATGAAAAACAGTTTACAATTTTAAGTGTCGATTTCTGATTTATATTTAACAAAAGAGTGAGAAAGAAAAGTAAACAAAAACTGTACTGGTTTTCTTACCAATATTTCCCAACAAGTTCGGCTTTTGCAAGGACGTGGTTATCCATTGCTCTAAGCACATCACTTTTTGTTGCATCTGAAGATAGGTTTAGTGTGATGTCGAGTGCGTACACTTTGAAATAGTACGAGTGCGTACCAAATGGTGGATCTAGTCCCCCGTAATTGTTTTCGCGCCAGCTATTTCTGCCTTGTACTCCAACGGTAGTATTTTCAGCAATCATTCCATTAGAGGGAACATTCCAGATAATCCAGTGGTTCCAAATCATCAATGGAAAGACAGGATCATCCACAATTATCACTAGACTTGCTGTTCCTTCAGGTACACCCGTAACACTCAGGGGCGGATTGATGTTTTCTCCTTGTGCAGTATACTTTTGCGGAATTGTTGCCCCATTTTCAAAAGCAGGGCTAGTCAATGTAAGAAAGGCACGCTCTGCGTTAACTTTGAACATTGGTTCTCGATTAACTACAAAATTCACATATGACATGCCTGCTAAGACAGCAACAATTAAAACGACTACTGACACTATGAGGATTCGTTTCCATCTCCTTTCAGGCCATAACCTCAACTTAACTCACCTTCGAGTTACTCCACGTTTATTCATCAACGTTTTATAATTCATTTTTTAACCTTCAAGCATTAATTGACTGATCCCCAAATTAGACATTCTGTATAAAAATGACCAACTGCTGATAAACAATAGCCGACCAAGCAATAAACCAAAATAGCAGGATACACCAAAGCAAATGCAACCCTTTTAGATTTTTCAAGCTAAAAGTATTGGAATTTATAGGTCCATAGGAAATGGCTGATCAGTGAGGCTGGTTGCTTTAAATAGAAGATAGTGCTCTCCGGGCTGGAGACCGAACTTCTTTCTATATGTAACACAAAGAAATGGAAGGGGATTATTCGTCTTCGTAACGAACCGGTTTCTTTTTTTGTTGACTGCTTGAGGTTTTTTTGAAGTGCTCGCGTTTCGCTTGGACAACGTCAGGGTTTTTCATACCGCGCAGCTTGTCTGGTAGCGCTAGATCGGCTAGGCTAGTAAATGCCCGCATGTAGTCTTCGGTGAGTCGTATGGCGGCCTCCTCAGGCAGCCCCCCGTTTTTAAGCTCGTTATAGTATGCTGCTGCCGCTTTACCTAAAGTTCTGCCTGAATCTTCCGAGAAAACCAGATGTAGGATATTTTTAATCATCATTGGAATCTCTGAAGATATTGCACGCAGAATTTCTTGTGTTTGCGCTTGAATTTCTGAGCCATTTTTTTCATCATGCATACTTTCTCACCTCCACCTACGTTTCGTTATTAAATGATTATTTCTTAACTGCGCCAATCTTTAACCTCTAAATAGATTTATGCTGGTCACTTAAGTTAGACGTTCTGTGCAAAAGTGACCAGATTAGCTTGCCTCCCTTAAGTTGTATAATGGTATTTTACCTGACTCTTGAATGACTATACCTTGCCGGGTAAGACTCTTTATGCGCTGGCGTATGATGCGCCTGCTGGCTTTACCTCGCATAGTCGCAACCTGCCTAGTAATGCCGGACATGTTAAGAGGTCCTCTCATGGCAAGAGCCTGAATTATGCAGCGAGAGATATCGTCCTGAGCTACGTTTTTTTGCGCCAAAAAAGTTTGAGCAATCTTGAGCCGGGCAGCAATCTTCAACGGTTCACCATATATGCCTATGCCTGCGCGGGTGATTTTTAATGCAGCAGTTAGACCCGCATATTCAGGTTTTTCAAGAATAAGCTCTTCAAGCAAATCAAGACGGCGCAAGATTTGGTCTAGTTTTTTATCCAATTCCTCTATGTTGTTACTTGAATTTTTGGCAGTCACACTTCTCCGGCTCGACTAATTCAAAACTGTGAGCACTTTAAGTATTTAAGTTAGCTAAACAAGCTAAATGTTGTAGAATAGAAGTCTCACTATAGCCTTTTTAAGTATATAGCACACAATGAGCATAGGAGGCGGCAGAGATAGAACGCGCTAACGTAATAAAAGAGGAACTAATCGAGAAGGAGAACCATTTTCTAGCGGTTTATGTAGAGACAAAAAATAGTTGCCTGATTCTACTTAGCGAAAATGAGGACCGCATGGGAACACTAGCGATAGCGGTGCCAAAACCATCAGGTATACTGGGTCCAGTATCATCTTCAGTGTTGGTAGGCGACAAGAATAGCATCTCAGCACGCACCTTTGCGGAGTATGTCGCATCTAAAAAGGGCAAAATCGCACTTGTCTCAGTTTACCTAGATAAAGTCAGCGAATCCCAAGCACATGCCTATTTTAGCCAGCTAATAGAAAAAGTTTTACAAATTGAATCAAAAAGAAAGGTTGAAGCGGGAAAAACATAACTTCCCATTTTAACATAAAGCAGCAACTCAAAGAAAAATAGGATAGCCAAGGTAAAATTCTCTGTTCAACTATGCTGCTTATAATTAATGATGCCGCACAAGCCTATAAAGGCATAATCTGACGGAGTGCTGGAAAGAACCGTATATGGATACCAGCGAACTTATTGAGGACATTGATCTTGGCGTGGACTTTTACGGCTATAAAAAGGCCATAAATTAGTTGGAATATGGACATACGACTTGCCAAAGACGCCACTTTGATTAGGCATACCTACGTACTCAAGAATCATCAGCGCAAGGGAATTGGGGAAAGTACTTTCCAACCTTGTAAATATGGCACAGACTTCAGAAATACTGGTAGACCCTTGGGCGCCAGCATGATTGGCAATACTCTTCTAAGAAAAATGCGGCGCCCAGCTGATTACAGCAGGGAGTAAAATCAAGTTCAAACAATACTGGCAGATTCCTTCTAGGCAAGCTGAGACTTCGGTTGTTCTTAGGCTCAAAAAGGTAGTTGGCAGCGACATGATTTAAGAATAAGCATAGGCATAATGCGAATAGGCACATCTGCATGAAGCAAACCGTCGTATTAAAGGTCAACCCTAACAAGCCGGAAATAGAAAAAATTGAACTTGCCGCAAAAACTATACGTCAAGGCGGACTGGTAGCGTTCCCCACTGAGACGGTTTACGGCTTAGGCGCAGATGCGCTCAACGAAAAAGCAGTTCTGTCTCTTTTTGCAGCGAAAAATCGCCCCCTAGACAATCCGCCGATACTGCATATAGAAAATATCAAGGACGTCTACAAGTTTACTCAGCATGTTCCACCTAAATCAGAACGACTTATGAAACAATTCTGGCCAGGTCCCCTCACGCTGGTCTTCAAACGTGCAGCTATTGTGCCGGACGTTTCAACTGCAGGATTAGACACTGTGGCAATTAGGATGCCTAGACATAAGGTGGCTTTGGCGTTAATCAAGGCATGTGGCTGCCCAATAGCGGCGCCAAGTGCAAACATTGCAGGCAAACCCAGCCCAACTACAGCCAAGCATGTATTTGATGACCTAAATGGGCGAGTAGATATTATATTGGATAGCGGACCAACGCAGATTGGCTTAGAATCTACCGTACTAGATATGACTGTCGATCCACCTATGCTGCTGCGCCCAGGCGGAATCTCTGTAGAGGAGCTAGAGCAGGTTATCGGAGAAGTAGCACTTCATCCATTTGTTGCTGCTGAAACAGAGGTACCTGCTGAAAAAGCGCGCTCGCCAGGCATGAAACATAGACACTATGCACCCAGAGCGCCAGTAATACTTGTAGAAGGCTCTGTTCTAGCGGTCGCAGGCAAAATCAAAGAACTTGCTGATATATACAAGGCAGAGGGAAAAAAAGTTGGGGTGCTAGCCAGCAAGGAAACCTGCGCGTATTATGATGTAGCGGTTGTTAGGTGTCTAAGTCGCCGCCGCGATGTAAATGCCGCTGCAGTAAACCTGTTTAAGCTACTGCGGGAGTTTGACACCGAAAACGTTGATGTCATTATCGCTGAAGGTGTATCTATTGAAGGCATAGGACTAGCCGTCATGAACAGGCTCCGGAAAGCCTCAGGCTACCATATCATTAAAACAGAATAACAATCAGCATTTAGCCGCATAACCTGACAGTTAACTAATAAACTAAAAGTTTCAAAGAGGCTGTTGTGGTTAAGTTACAGTCACATATTTTTAAATCATTTTTTCTCTTTGAAGTCTTAGTGCCCGCTTCACAGAGTTACATGTTTTGTTAAGGGTACCTTGGAAACTAGGAGGTGATTGTTTGAGCGAAAAGCAAGAGAGTATTTATAATATTTTGAAAGATGAACACCGAGAAGTTCAGAAGCTATTCAAACAGATTCTTGATAGTGAAAGGTTCCAAGCAGACATTTTCTCACAGATTAATCAGGCACTAATGATGCACATACAAGGTGAAGAAAAACACTTCTACCCACGACTGACATCTGCAGACGAAACCCGTGAATTAACACTTGAAGCAATTGAGGAACACAACGCAGCAAAACAACTGCAAAGCACGATAGAAAGCGCAGATAGTGAAGTACAATTTGCCAAGACACAGGTTCTTAGCGAAATGATAGATCATCATATAGAAGACGAAGAAAAAGAACTCTTTAAAGCAGCCAAAAAAGTCCTCTCCAAAGAGGATGAAAGAGAGATTGGACGTCTATTCATAGAAGAAAAGTTATCCATGTCAAAGATGGCACCCCCGACAGTCATGTAAAATACAGAAAGCGCAAATAACTAAAGGATAATCTATCCTTTAGTCCAATAACCTTGTGTTTCTCCTTTTTGCTAATTTTTTAAGCTAAAAATTTGGAGGTGAAAGCACGCCACCAAGGGGAGTTACAGAGCCCAAAAGAAAAAGGCAATATAGACATATTAAAGAGTCAGAGCTGGAAAGAGGACGCTCCGAAGATACTGCAGAACGGATAGCAGCTGCAACTACAAATAAAACCCGCCGAGAAAAAGGCGAAACAAAAAGCTAAAAGGAAACAGATAGCCCCATTATATCCCTCTTTAGCTAAACAGGAGGGTATAATTTTATTTTTTAAAGCGTGGGATAAATTGTTGCAGCCAGACTACTGAGAAAAATTTATATTGACAGGTCTTATTGTTCCGTTTAGCATTTAGTAATTATAATAAAAGAGAAAATTGGTGAACAATATGTCTGCAGGTGGAAATGTACCAGTTCTAGTACTAAAAGAAGGCACCGGAAGATCAACCGGACGCGACGCACAAAAAAATAACATCATGGCTGCAAAAATTGTAGCTGAAACCGTCAAAAGCACCTTAGGCCCATGCGGAATGGACAAGATGCTAGTTACAAGCTTCGGCGACGTGGCAATTACCAACGACGGCGCAACCATCATGAAGGAGCTTGATGTACAGCACCCAGCGGCAAAGATGCTTGTTGAAGTTGCAAAAGCACAAGATAACGAGGTTGGTGATGGAACAACAACCGCCGTAGTTTTAACAGGAGAACTTCTTGCCAAAGCAGAAGGCTTACTGGATAAAAATGTACACCCAACAGTAATCATAGAAGGGTTCAAAAAGGCTAGCGAAAAAGCGCAAGAAGTCTTAGATAGCCTAGCATTTCCAGTAAAGCTTACTGATGAAAAAACTCTGCAAGATGTAGCATTAACAACCTTATCTAGCAAAGGCATTTCTAATGCAAAAGATCTCTTTGCCAAGATAAGCGTTGATGCCGTCAAGCAAGTTGCTGAAGAAGTCGACGGAAATATCCGAGCCGACATTGATCTAATTAAAATTGTTAAAAAACACGGTCAAAGCCTCGATGAAACCGAGCTTGTTAAAGGCATGGTAATTGATAAAGAAATTGCCAGTAGCCAAATGCCTAAATTCATTGACGAAGCAAAAATTGCCCTACTCAACGCCAAACTAGAAATCGAGAAGACCGAGTTTGATGCAAAAATCAACATTGAAAGCCCAGAACAAATGAAATCCTTCCTTGATGAAGAAGAACGCATGCTAAAAGAAATGGTTACTACTATCACTAAATCAGGCGCCAATGTAGTCTTCTGCGAAAAAGGCATCGACGACATGGCCTTACACTTCCTAGGCAAAGCAGGCGTACTCGCAGCAAAAAGCATCAGCAGCAGCGACATGGAAAAACTCGCAAGAGCCACCGGTGCAAAAATCGTCTCCAATCTCAAAGACCTAACAGCCGAAGCATTAGGCGAAGCCAAAAAAGTTGAAGAAGTCAAAATCGGCGATAACAAACTAATTTACATACGCGACTGCAAGAACCCAAAAGCCGTAACCATTGTAATCAGAGGCGGAAGCGACCATGTCATAGATGAAGCAGAACGCAGCTTACATGATACATTAAGTGCAATTCGTAACGTCGTTGAAGATGGTAAAATCATTGCAGGCGGCGGCGCACCCGAGGCAGAGCTTGCAAAGAACCTAAGAGCCTTTGCAGTCAAAGTCGGCGGCAGAGAACAACTAGCAGTCGAAGCCTTTGCAGAAGCAGTCGAAGCCATCCCATTGACATTAGCCGAGAACGCAGGCTTAGACCCCATAGACATTATGGTAGCACTACGTGCAAAACATGAGGCTGAAGATGGCAAATACTTTGGTATCAACATAAACACAGGCAAGATTGAGAACATGTGCGAACTGCTTGTGCTTGAGCCACTACGCGTAAAACAGCAAGTCATCAAATCAGCTACCGAAGCCACCAACATGATCCTGAAGATTGACGATTTAATCTCAATCAAAGGAACAGGCGGCAAAGCCCCACCAATGCCCCCAGGCGGTATGGGAGGAATGGGCGGCATGGGTGGTATGGGTGGCATGGGCGGAATGCCCTACTAAAACCCCTAAGCCTTCCATATTTTCTTTTTATTTTTAAGAAATCATCTGTTCGCTGTTTCTAGCTTATTTTTGTAGTCAACAAATTTTTGATGTAAACTTATATGGATGTAATGGGCAAAGTTAGCTCTGCGAATTAGCTACGGGTTTGCTGAGAGGAAATTGAATGAAACATGTCAAGATTACAGCGTTTGACTTACCAGAAGCATGGTTCCAGGCATTAAGTCACATCTGGAATGAGGGTGATATTTTCAAGGTTAACTACGGCTCTGAAACCACGGAAACTAAGAAACTCAATTTAACCATCGAAATTAATCATCCAGAGAACCGACCTCTGATTAGCGACAAGGCACCTTGTGACATTAAATACGTGCAAGGCTACGCTTTAGAGTATCTATGGTGCGGGGAGAAGCAGGAGGGCGAAACCTACACCTACGGCAGCCGGCTACGTGAACCAGTAAATCAGGTTGAAGAAGCAATAAAGCGTTACCTTGAAGAGCCGCAGGACAGGCAAGTCACCATGGTCATCCGTTTGCCCGAAGATATCTACAAGGTCCGTAAGGATGGCAAAGGAGGCAAAGAACGCCACGAACCCCCATGCCTGAGCATCATTGATACTGAGATCCTTGAGGGCAAGATGAATCTAACGTGTTACTTCCGCAGTTGGGACGCTTATGCAGGATTACCGGCTAATATCGCAGGTCTGCAAATGTTCAACGAAGCATTCGTGACTGAAATTAACAACCGAGGCAACCTTAACATAGAAACAGGTAAACTCATTTTTCATTCCAAAAACTGCCACATATATCAGAGGCAATACAGGCTCATCGAAGACCTGCTCTCAACTAAAAACTCAACAAATAACCCCAGACTAGCTAAAACACTCAAGAAAGATACTAAAGAATGAGAGCCATAGGCAGTCGGTTATTGAGAAAATGCAATTCCCATGTTAATCTTTGCAGTACTACCTATTAGCGAGTAAAACTATCCTGAAGTGAGGAAGAAATATTGATCAACGCCCAAACCATAGCAAAATTGCCTTCAGTACTTAGGCCGGTTACAGAGGAGCAGCAAGCGAACGCCGCTGTAGCCTTGATTCTTAGGCCTGCAGATGAAGACTATCAGGTTCTACTGGTTAAGCGAGTGCAGAATCCGAAGGATCCATGGTCTGGGCAGATGGCGCTTCCAGGAGGAAAACGTGAAGCCAGCGATACAAATCTTAAGGCAACGGTTATTCGTGAAACGTTTGAGGAAACAGGTTTACATATTGAGAATGCCCAGTTTTTAGGCGTAACAACGTCAGTCTATTCGAAACCAGTGGTGGGTTTTTGCATTTTGCCTTTTGTGGTCGTTTTACCTCAGCCTCAGGAGATAAAGTTGAGTACCAGCGAATTAGATTCGTTCATGTGGGTTCCAATTAGGAAGCTCCAGCAGAGTAAAGCTACTGCACAAGTTCGTGTTGATAAAGTTCCAGCATTTGTATTTGAAAATGTAGTAGTATGGGGGATAACGCACCAAATCTTAAGTGATTTCCTAGAAGCTGCTGAGAAAGCAGCCAATCAATAACCCAATACGGTTTAGTCCTTTTTTATTGGATATCCAAGGTTTTTCCAAGCGGTCATGCTGCCCAGCACGGTGCTGACGTCGATAAAGCCTTTGCGCTTCAAGATACTTGCGCCAATGGTTGCCCGCCTTCCTGTAGAGCAGATTACAGCTATACGACTGTTGCGTTCTATGCTTTCAGCTTGCTGCTGTAGGTGCCCAAAAAAGACACGTTTTGCACCTTCAATATAGCCATCTTCCGTCCATTCACGAGGTGTACGAACATCTAGCACAACGTATTTTTGCTTATTTTCATAAAGTTCAGAAGCCGACAATGCCCTTAGGTGCTCTATGGGTTTGCCTTGCTCTTGCCATACACTGATGCCTCCACATAAGAAGGCGTAAAGGTTATCGTAACCTATGCGCCAAAAATGTTTTTGCACGCGATTAACGTCGGCTTCACGTTCAGTAACCAGCAATACGCGACGCATGGGATCTAGTACCCATCCAGGATGAACTGCAGTTCCGCCTAGCCAGATACTTATCGAATTCGAAATGTGTCCACCTGCAAACGCGTTAGGAAACCGTGTATCTACAACAACTGAGTCAACTTCATCCATGGCGTCTTCAAACTCTGCTACATTTAGTGGTTTAGATTTAGGCAATCCATGCAACGGCGGGGCACCAGTCAGATTATATTCATGCATTCGACGAAAGTAAGGTGGAATCAGTAGCTCCTGCGAAGTGACACGCTGGATGAAGCCGTCTTTATCGAGTTTAAGGTAAGGATTGGTTTTTTTCTCGTACCCTATTGTGCTGATTTTTTGGCTGCTGATTTGGCTGCCGCATAAGCTGCCTGCGCCATGAGCAGGATAGATGACTACATCATCGCCTAGTGGCAAAAGTTTCTCGTGTAGGCTATTGTATAATTTCTCTGATTGTGTTACGCTGTTTTCTTTACCCTGCAAGTCGGTTCTTCCTACAGAACCTACAAACAGCGTATCACCAGTGAAGACCATAAATGGGTCTGGGCTGTTCTCTGTGTTACTTACAGCATAGCAAAGTGATTCGTTTGTATGCCCAGGAGTGTGGAGCGTTTTTATTTGGAGCTTACCTACATTAAGTGTCTCGCCATCTTCGAGGTTAAGTTGACCGTATTTGAAGTCAAGTTGCTTACTGTGACCAATTTGCGCGCCTGATAAATCATGAAGCTCACGTGAGCCAACTATAAAATCTTCATGTCTGTGAGTTTCTAGGATATAGCATAGTTTGACGCATTGCTTTTTGGCAAGTTGTAGATAGATTTCACAGTCGCGCCTAGGGTCGATAACTGCTGCTTCTTTGTCATCTGATAAAAAATAGTTATAATGCGCTAAACCTTCAGATTTAACGGTAAATAATTTCATCGCTTAAACCTCACAGAAAAGCTGCCATTATAAAAGTAGACATTCACACAAATGCGTATTGTTGCTATTCTTTCCAATCAAGCAGTCGTTTTTCTCCTTCAAGCTTTTTGCTTTCAGTTATGTCTTGCACAACTTCTACTGTGCCTAAGTATTTGCCTTCTGGGTTGCGCACTGGGAAGAAGCGAATGTATAGAAAACGATTATTCATGGTTATCCAGAACTCGGCGACGTCCTTTTTGCCTGCTTTAAAGGATTCGACAATTTTAGTTACTATGTGGAGGCTTTTTTGTGGGTGGCACATTTGCACTTTTCTGCCGATTACCGCTTTGGTACGCACGAACATGCGCTGTTTGGGATGATTAAAGTAACGTACAGTATCGTCTGCATCGACAAAGGTAATTTCTGCAGGCAATGCGTTAAGCAGGGCTTCAAGCTGTTCAGGCGTTAGGCTGCCGGTAGCAAACTGCAGCGTGCCCTCGGCGGTTAGTATTTTTGGGGGTTCTTGGACTTTCGGTTTTGCGGCAATCAACTCTGGCGGAGTGAAGCAGCAGTAGCCAATCTCGTCGAATTCTTTTCTTACGTCAATCCATTCGGTTTCAGTAATTACCTTTAACGCGGCGGGAAATAGTATATTGTTTTCTTTATAGAAGTGACTTTGCAGCAGGCTGCTTAGTGTTTGCGCGATCTCAGAGAGCTGCTCTTTATAATTCAAAAAACCGATTTTTTCTAAATCTGCCACAAGGGCGTGAAGTTTTTTCTCTTGGGCTTTTATGTCGTTATGCTCCATCCACATGACTGCCGGCGGTTCAGTAATACCGTGCTTTTCTATCATAGGAAATAAGACGTTCTCTTCACGCAGAAAATGTTTTTCAGCGTCTTTAAATTCTTCGGCTATGTGCTCAACTTGGTCAACCTCCTGCGTCGCATAGGCTATGTCGCTGGTTCTTTGAATCTTCTCTATAACAGTATTGAGTTCGTCGGCCATTTTTAGAATAAATTTATGTTCTTCCATAAGGATGCTGATTGGCTGGTTAGGTTCTACTGGAGATTGCTGCTTTTCGAGTTGCTCTTTAAAAATCGCCATATGCACATCGCATAGGCTGCGAAGTTGCGTCCTATCCATACCTTCCTTTACAAGTTCGTCTTCAATTTTAGCGATCTCAACCGGATTCGTAGATTCTAGGACATGACGGAATTTTTCTTTCACCTGCTCGGGCGATGCACCTAAGTGAAGCTGGTGGAGAGCTTCTTTTATTTGGGCTTTCTTATCATCAGACACAAAAACTACCTCAAAATAGTTTTAAGCTAAAGGGAAAAATGCTCTGATATGTCGATTCTTTTGGAAGCTAATATTTCTTATGCAAAGAGAAAAACTAGAGAAAGAGTGTAGGAATTCTTTATTAGCTCAGCAACGGCTATGAGGGATAGGTATAGGCTGTGACTGCTTTAACGACCTGGAAGGTTCTGGAAGAAATCGTCAATGAGTTTTACAAAAAAGGCATAGCAGTTCCGCAAAAAGTTATAGACGATCTGAAGTCCGCAAAAAGCCTCATTAACATCGGGGAAACAAACGAGGCAAGTCATGTTGAGGTAAATTTGAAGATTGCAGAATATCTTGGCAGTGTGGAAGCATATCTTGTTTCAGAAGCGCACAAGTCTTTTCCGCCTCAAACGGTAGATAACTGGTTAAAGCAGATAGAAAAATCCAGCAATGCGACCAGTACCGAAGAGTCCAAGACTGAACCCCGATTCACCCCAAGGCTGCCCAGAAGCCAGAGATGGGTTCGCGTAAAACCCCTTCCGAACCTATCAATAGACAAGCTTGAGACCATTGCTGTGGAATCAAAGCTCTCTTTCCGCGTCGAAGAAGACGGGCAACTGTTGGTCTATGGCAACGTAAACGCCATAAAAGAATTCATCAAAAAAGTTACCACTCAGATAAAATAGCGTTAAACGCTCGGTTAACCCTCTTGCCCTACATTGCCTACCTCTCTTGTGTAAGCTCAAAACATGTGGGAATTAGGTTGTTTATTTTTACAGGTTGCCAGTTTTGGGTATTGTAGGGATTTTGAGTTTTGTTATGTAGGTTTTTTGTAGTTTGGCGATTTTGGGGGCAATTACGACTTGGCAGTAGGGTGACTGCGGATGCTTTTTGTAATAATCTTTATGGTAAGTTTCTGCAGGATAGAACTCTTTAAGCGGGACTACTTCGGTCACAATAGGTTTATTGTATACCCTGTCGCGGGTTAGCTCTTCTATTAGCTGTTGAGCGGTGGCCTTCTGAGTTTCATCAAGGTAAAGTATTATAGACCGGTACTGGGTGCCTATATCTGCACCTTGCCCGTTGAGCTGTGTTGGGTCATGTGTTCCAAAGAAAATCTCCAAAAGTTCGCGGTAGCTAATTTCTTTGGAGTTGAAGGTGATCTTCGCGACCTCAGCGTGACCTGTTGTGCCCGTTGAGACCTGTTCATAGGTCGGGTTAGGCACTGTGCCACCTGCGTAACCAGGTTCAACTTTTTCAACTCCGCGAATAAGCTGGAAAACGGCTTCAGTGCACCAAAAACAGCCACCGCCCAAAACGGCAACTTGACTATGGGTTGTGCTTGATTCGGTCATAAACCTAGATCTGCCTACAATATTGATTTGCAAAATGATATGTTATAGTAAGTTGTTAGAATTTTTAAAGTTTGTTCGGGACGAGGTTAAGGGACTTTTTTGTGTTTTTCCACAAACGATAAGACTATGTTTGTCACATGCTTAAGCGATTGACTTTGGACACCAAACAGGTACTAGCTTTAGTTGTGATCTTATTGGTTTTGTTCTCAGCAGCCGCTGGGATACACCCAGTTAACTACACCTCAGCATATACGCCTTACATCCCGCATTATTCAACAATTTACATTTGGGATAACGGCACTGTTAATCCTAGAACTGCATCGATCCAGTACTCAGGTAATAGGTATATTCTAACAGGCGACGTTTACGGTGGTATTGCCGTGCAGAAAAGTGGAGTCGTAATTGATGGTAATGGACATAAGATATACGGTTATAGAGGCACAGGGCTGCTTCTGCAGAACGTAACAGACGTAACTGTTCAAAACTTAAGTATAATGTACTTTAGCTATGGTATCTACCTAGATAATGTTAATAGTAGTACTCTAAAAGGCAATGTGCTGGTAAATTGCGGAATTGAACTCTTCCAATCTAACAATAACAAGATTATAGAAAACAACTCCAGCAGGCTCATCTCAGCAAAGTTCAGTAATAATACAAAGATAACGGGTAATGTTGCAAGTGGGGTATCGGTAACTTGGTCAAGAGACGTTACGGTCGGAGATAATGTATTCGCAGACGCCAAATTAGGTAACGCAACCTCAACTTCGGGTGTCTATACAGAGGGCATTAGCATCGACAATAGCGATAACTGTAACGTGTACAATAATACTGTTGAACGCAAAGGCTTAGGCATTAACATTTGGTATAGCACTAATCTCACCTTCACAAACAACTCTCTTAGGGACAACCAGTTTGGGTTTAAACTACTTGGAGGCAGCCTGCATAACTATTTACAAAATATTGACACATCAAATACTGTAAACGGAAAACCAGTATACTTCTTGGTTAACAAAACCAACTACCAAGTGCCAAGCGATGCAGGGTGGATAGCTGTAGTTAACAGTAAGAATATTACTGTTCAAGGCTGGACTTCGACACCCAACTGGGATGGCGTTCTCTTCGCTTATACCTTAGATTCAAAAATAACTAACTCAAACATAAAAGACAACTTTAACGCGCTCAAACTCAGTAATGCTTCAAACTGCATCATAGCACAAAACATACTCAGCAACAGCCAGTACGCAGCATTATACTTCGAAGATGCCGCTAAGAATACAATAATACAGAATGATATCATAGATAACTTATGTTTCTTTTATATATGGGGCAACTCATCAGGCAACACAATATTCCGTAACAATTTTGTAGGCAACTGGACAGGCTCCATAAATAGAAACTTAAACACCAAATGGGATAACTACAATGAAGGCAATTATTGGAGCTGTTTTACTGGCGTAGACCGGGATAAAAACGGAATAAGTGAAATTCCATTTCTTATTGATGTAGAATCAGGGGAAAAAGACTTACACCCTCGTTTAACGCCATATAGCAACAGCGTAAGCATACCTGCCCCAGCGCAAACTGCTGACACACTACTTGCAATGCCTGAAGAAACTATAAACTACACTATAACTAACAGAGACGGCGTAATTTGGGCAATAATTGATGGCACTTATCCAATGCATATGATATCAACAGATAACCAGCCTCTATCCTTATTTTATCCTATTCCACCAAATACAATCAACATACAAGTAAAGCTTGACGGCAGAGAACTTAGCTTTAGCAATTACAGCGAAATTGACCCCAAGGCCATGCACTATACAGACATTGGTAACTGGCAAATGATTCATTGTGATGCAACCCCAACTTCAGAAGATTTCCTGCTAGAAATCCACTACGAGCACCCTGTGGAAATCATAAATGGCAGCCATACATTTCTTTATGACCTAAACATACTCCCCTATCTATCACCATCAAGCATAAACTCTATAGCCCACTTTAACGTAAGGCTAGAGGAAAACTTGCCAGAACTACACGTGTACGCTACTGGATTTACTGGCAAATGGACACCACTAAAGTATAGCAGCATAAATGATGGAACCACAACAATTGCAACATTCGACGTAGTTTCAGAATACGGCAAACCCCTGATAGGCGATATCGCATTTATCCTTTCAGATTCAATGATACCAGAATTCTCGACATGGGCAATCATACTTGCTTTAGCAGCTATAGCAGGAGTAGCAATTATTTCCAACAGAAAAGCAGCAAACAAACATAATGAACAAAACTAATCTTTCTATCTTTTTAGTTAGGTTAAAAAATTTAGAGATGAGGCTTATTTTTACCTAAAGTACTCCAAGGTACGTGGCGTTTAGGGTTTATCTGGTCGGTTTGATTTCATCGTCCCAACTTATAGGGCGTCGACGACGGATTATGGGAACCTCGAATTCGAATAACGGAGTCTTCTTCATCTTGATTCCTCATCGGACTTAAGACATAACAACTCCTTAAAGATTTTACTGCTATAGAAAAGGTAGAGCTATATAGAAATCGCCCCATCTAAATATAACCGCTAATTGATAGATTATGTTTTCCGAAAGCTTAATTCGGAACGTGTCTAGTAGAGTAATCAGAAGGCGAATCGTATGGTAAAGGGGGAAAAAATTCCTCTTTGTGATAACTGCGGCCAACCTATAGATGACTGCAAATGTGTATGTCCTTATTGCGGCGAAACTTCTGGCTGTCAATGCTGTATCGGCTACGGTAGAGCAACCGGCGGTGGATAAAAACAACCGCATCTACTGATACTTCGCCATTCTACGCGCTTAGTTAGTTGGTGTAAAATATGGTAGTTGAGAGTATAAACTGGATGGCAGGTGGAGCACAAGGAGCCGGTGTAGACACCGCGGCAATAATTTTTGGCCGTGCATGCGGCTACGGCGGGCTTTATGTTTTTGGCAGAAGAGAATATCACTCAAACATCAAAGGTCTGCACAGCTACTTCCATCTTCGCATATCTAAACAGGAAACATTATCGAACATAAACGCTGTTGAGTTGCTAGCAGCATTTGATGCAGAAACTGTAGTACGCCATATGAATGAAGTAGTCCCCGGTGGCGGCATAATTGTCGACTCAAAACAGCTAGCCGTTAAAGTAATGGATATACCAACCCTTCCAAAGGAATTTAAAGCTGAAATCCAAAAATTCGTAACCGAAAATGGCATTGGTGAAACTCTTAATGATTGGCTAGAATTCGCTAAAAAGAAAGGCGTGCAGATTTTCGCTGTCCCTTATGAACAGCTCCTCTTAGAAATTGGACCAAAAGTCGGCATCACACAATTGAGCAAAATTACCCGCATGATTAATGTCTTGACTATAGGCATCTCTTTTGCGTTGCTTAAATTTGATAGGCAACTTGTGGAAAGAGCAGTCAAGTCAGCGTTTGCCGAGAAGGCAAAAGTATCTGAAATGAATGTTGTTGCGCTTAATCATGCATATGATTATGCGGAGAAAGCGTTTCAGGGCAACTTTAAACATAAACTAGATAAATTGGACATCAATGAAGAACGTATCTTCCTAACTGGAAACCAATCTGTTGCCATGGGTAAAGTAGCAGGTGGCTGCCGGGTTCAGACCTATTACCCGATTACGCCAGCAGCTGATGAAAGCGAGTATTTAGAAGCTCATGAGTTGCTTTCTACAAGCGTTGGCGATGAATCTATTTTGGTTATTCAAGCAGAAGATGAAATTGCAGCCATAAACTCTGCGTCAGGTGCAACTTTGGCGGGGGCTAGAGCCGCAACGAGCACTTCAGGCCCGGGTTTTTCGCTTATGGCAGAAGGCTTAGGATGGGCAGGTAACAACGAGGTGCCGGTCGTAATTACATTTTACCAGCGAGGCGGCCCATCAACGGGTTTGCCGACACGGGATAGCCAAGCGGATCTTAGGTTTGCTATGCATGCGGCGCATGGGGAGTTCCCCAGAATAATTCTTGCATCAGGTGATATCAAGGAATGTTTCTATGATGCCGCCGAAATCTTCAATCTTGCAGAAAAGTACCAAATGCCTGCGATCCATTTGATTGATAAAGCTTTAGCCAACTGCAACCAGACTTATCGAGTATTTGATTACAGTAAAATCAAAATTGACCGCGGTCAGATAGTCTCCGAGAAGGATTTAGAAGGTAAAGAGTACAGGCGGTTTCGCTTTACTGAATCAGGCGTTTCGCCTAGAGCTTTTTTGGGAACTAAGAATGGTGTGCACTGGTATACAGGTGATGAACACAACGAGTTTGGTCACATAAGCGAAGAGCCTCTCAACAGGCGTAAGATGATGGAGAAACGAATGAAGAAGCTTGAGCTAGTTGACCGCGAAGTGCCATTAGAGATGAAGGTTAACTTTTTTGGGGACAAAGATTCAGAAAATATCGTGGTCAGTTGGGGCTCACCTAAAGGGGCCATACTTGAAGCGCTTGATATGTTAAAAGCTGAGGGGTTAAGTGCTGGTTTCTTACAGGTGCGTTTGATTCACCCACTCCCCAGTGCTTACGTCAAGCAGGTTCTTGATGGCAAGAAACGCATAATCGATATCGAGTCTAACATAACGGCACAGCTTGGAGGAGTAATAGCCGAATGTACAGGTATAGCGCCTAATTTTTATGTTTTAAAATATACAGGGAGACCAATGATGACAGACGAAGTATATGAAGCCATCAAGGCTATATTATTAGATAAAGCGCCCGAGAGGCAGGTGTTGATGCATGGGTCTTAAAGCTTCCGATTTTAAGACAGATGTTTTCGCTGATTGGTGCCCAGGCTGTGGCGACTTTGGCATAATGAATGGAATACAAATGGCGCTAGCAGAGTTAGGGCTTGAACCACATCAGGTAGCCATAGTCTCAGGTATAGGCAACGCTGGTAAAATTCCTCATAACGTTAGAACCAACGGTGTACATACGCTCCACGGCAGAGCATTACCATTTGCCATGGGAATAAAGACGGCGAATCCAGGCTTAGAAGTCTTAGTCGTTGGCGGAGACGGCGACGGTTTAGGTATAGGTGCAGGCCACTTTGTCAACATGGGACGCAGGAATATAGACTTGACTTATATATTGCATAACAACGGTGTCTATGGCTTAACTAAAGGTCAAGCCTCGCCGACACTACGGCTAGGCATGCAGACTAAAGGACTTCCTAAACCAAATATCAACGAGGCAACCAACCCAATTGGGCTCGCACTCATCTCAGGCTACACATTTGTAGCTCGCTCATATGCGTTCGATGTGGTTCACCTAAAGAACATAATCATACAAGGAGTAAAACACAAAGGCTTAGCCTTCATTGAATGCCTCCAGCCTTGCCCGGTCTACAACGACATAAACACCAAAGAATGGTATGCAGGAGAAGACCGCAAAGATGCCTCTGGCAAACCTCAAAGCAGGCTTTATAAACTTGAAGCTGAAGGTTTTGACCCAGTTGTAAAAGATTGGAACGAGGACTTTAAAAAGAAAGTTGCTGCGCTTGAAAAAGCCCAAGAATGGGGCGACCGCATACCAATAGGTGTTTTCTATAAAAACGAGCTTGAACCAACCTTCCAAGATCGCTACAGTAAACGTGTACCCTTCTACTTGAATAATCCTCCGGCAAAACAGAAGCTAGCTGATAGCAATGGAAACAGCGCCGTCAATCTTGATGACTTTATCAACGAGCTGAAAACTAGCTAAACAGAGATATTACATACGAGATAGGTCGCGAGCAAAATAGGGTACTTTCCTTTTTCCTTCTTTTTATGAAAAGCAGAGTTTTACTTTAGGCTAATAAAAGAAGCGAAGGACCGCGTTAGCGCGGTTTAGAGTACGGTAAGTTTGCCGTATTTGCCTACGTTGAGTTGAATTTCGCTTTTGAAACTGGTGACGTAACCGTTTTCAATTTTTATTCTATCGCCAACGTTAACCATGTCGATTTGCTCGTTCCAGAGCGTTAGCTTTATGGTACCGGTATCATCTTGGACGATGGCGTCTGCGACGTTATAAACTTCATCTCTAAATTTTGATTGTACTTGTCGAGTGGGACTTTTATCTACGACTTGAGCTTCCACTTCGACTCGTTTCATTCCATCTTGTAGATCTTTAATATCCAACTGTTAAACACTCCTTGCGATTTCTTGAGAACTTTTATTGTGTAAGTTCAGTTTTACTTGCAGAAAAGCCCCCCAACCATATAAATCTTGCTAACCTTCAAGAAGGTAAGAAAAAAGGTTCTTAGTTGCCCGAAGAATGGGGGTGCCTGTAGCTACAGGCGAGTTTATGGACAGGAGCTTCGTTTTGTTTTGCCTTATACGCCAAGTAAGCTCATAAGGATGACTGTAACTACTACGGCTGCGACGGATGTCAGGATGCTTTTGCCCCATGTGAATTCTGGAATTAGCGTACGGACTATAAATGCACCTAAGATGGCAAGCCAAGAGTATGTTATAAGCGCAATTACTGCTATGACGGTTGTATAAGTTGCTGTTTGTGCTAGAAGGGCATCGCTAATTACTTGGGCTTCTCCTGCGAGGGCAGTTTGGAACTCTATTGGAGAGTATAATGGTGGCAAGACTGTCGTAGCGGCAAGGTTAAGTAACGATTGAACAATAAGGATGACTAATGCAAATCCTACCGCAATGAAAAGAGGCCTCCAGACTACGTTACCCTTTAGGCCTTTAATTATAACGTACATAAGACCTGTAAAGAGGAGCCAAAGGAAGACGAACTGGAAAATTACCTGCTGTAATATGGAGATAATGAACAGCGTACTGTTGATTTGCATAAAGGTTTGATAAAAGCCGCTGAAGAACAACCCCTGCATGAGTATAGTTATATCAGAGCTCTCAGGGAAGGTAAACTCTAATTCTAGTGAAGTAATATTTTCCCATGTGGCGTCACCAGCACTTTGCCAGTTTGCAGCATCAGGACCAACAGGAACTGTGATATTGTTCCAGACAGTAGCATCTGCATCAGAGAAGCGTGATGTCAAATCATATTGGAAATAGTCTGAGTCACTTAGCGAAAATAAAGTTAAGACAACATTTGTAGGTTCAACAGAGGGCCCGGAAATTTTTAGCCTCATTGACAAGTTCTGGTAACTATCAGAACCAACTCTGATAGAATCAAAATTAGATAGCCTCATTGAAACTCTATCAGTGTTAGAAGATGCGAACTGCAGACTACTATTACCGTAAAAGGTGTTGTTTAACGTATCAACAGAATTACTAGATATTGTAACGCTTTGTGGGTTAACTTGCCACAATGTGGCATTGTCAGTCCAAGCGCTCAGCTGATTAGTAGCAGAAGGAAAGGTCTGCTCGTAATAGATTTTCTCAGACTGCATATATACAAACGATGTCTGTAGTGCGATGAAGATTACAAATATCAATAATGGACCCCAATATTTGGGGTTTTCAACTATCTGCTTGAAGGCTTTATGAGGTGCATAAAGTACCTTGAGGATGCTAGTAGCGACCAACTGCTTAAACTCCGTCTACCATTCTGCGCTTGGACGTATTAAGCATTTTCTACTTCTGCGAACAATAACTATATGCCTTGCTTAAGCCTACGGTAAGTCGTGTAGTCCACATATTGGGCAAACGGATTCTCGGCTTGGTGCCTTACAGTGATTTTTTGGCGCTTACGCTTATCAGGTAACTGGTTTGTTGTTCGTAATAAGTAAGCATCACTACCTGCACCTGAACCATAGCTGGCTACGATTATCCGCTCATCGGGTTTGGCTATATCTAGTACTGATGCTAAACCGACTGGCGAGCAACCTGAGTAGGTATTACCAAACTTGGTAACCTGAAGTGAGCACAGGTACTGTTCATCTTTAAAGCCAAGGTCTTTAGCTACCTTAACTGGGAAAGCAGGATTGGGCTGATGTGGCACAAAGTAATCCACATCACTTGGGGTTAGGTTAAGCTTTGACATGAGCTTGGTTACTGCTTTTTTGACGTGCTTAAAGTAAGCGGGATCGCCTGTAAATCGACCTCCGTGCATTGGGTAAGGTTCACCGTCGCGTCTCCAAAAGTCAGGCGTATCAGAAGTGCAGGAGTACCAGCCCTCAATTTCAGCGATGACATCCTGTTTGCCGAAAATGAATGCAGCTCCGCCATATCCTACGAAGTGATCTAGCTCGCCGCCTGGGCAACCACGGGGTGCTGCCTGAGAATTATCTGCGCCAATCACCATTGAATATTGAATGCCTGAGCATGGATAGTTTACGAGTGCGGCTGCATCTTTGAACATGCTGGTGGCGGCTTTGCACGCGAACTCTGTGTCTACTGCGTCAACACTTTGTACGTCGCCGTCTGACTCGCCTAGTTCTAGGACTTGTGCTACCTTTGCGGCTATAGGTTTGACTGCATAGGGGTTTGACTCTGAGCCTACGTAAATCTTGCCAACATGGGCGCTATCTATTCCCGATTGGATTAGTGCATTTTTACCAGCTTCTACGGCTGCAGTTATGGAATCTTCATCAAGGAAGGGCACCGCGCGTTCTATGTTGCCTTCTTTTATCCTAAATCGTGAAGTGTAAACGCCATAACCTACTATACCGGGTAACTCGTATTCTTTGCTTGGCTTAGATACAACATATTCCTGGAATGGATAGTATTCGTCGGCAAATGTGAAAGCCAAGGAAATGGTTGGAACTACATCGCTTTTACCTACGGAGTATCGTCTTCTGAAGCGAGGAATTACTTCTCTACCTTCAAGGGCTGAGAAGTCAATTGTTTCGTCATCTTTTAGAATCTGGTCAGTGAGTCTTCCAGGTACACGGATCTTTCCATCATGGAACGAGATTATGCCGTAGACAAAACTGCCAAGTTTTGTGAATTTGTTAGTGGGCTCTGTAACAAGGGTGCAAAGTTCAAGTTTACCCTTATCGTAAAACAAGTCTGCGGGGATCATTTTTTCGTAGCTTTTTCGTCCACATTCACTGCAGTAGTCGCGAATTTCAAAATATTCTTTGCCACAAAGTTGGCATCGGCTTGCCTTTAATCGGTCGCCTAAATATGATACTCGACGTTCAATTGGTTCACTGCTCAAGCTTGATTCCTCCCTAGTATACATACGTGTCCTTTGGTTCCAAAGCCTTCAAGTTCAAGAGAGCACCCGTACTTTGAGGTGCCTACTTCGGCTTGTCTTGCGCCAGCTTCTCCTCGTAGTTGTTTGAATATTTCAAATATTTGGGCGCCACCTGTGGCTCCTAGCGGATTGCCGTCTGCTTTCAGACCGCCGTTGAGGTTAGTGAAGAGCTTTCTGCCGTTAACCTCGTAGTAGCCTTTGTAGTCTTGGCAGCTCTGGTAAATAGTCTTCCAGGCGGTACCTTCAGGACAGAAGCCCATGTCTTCGAGAGAAACTAACTCGGTCATCGTTGATTGGTCATATAATTCTAGTACTTGTATATCGTTTGGGTTTACTCTTGAGAATTTTAAAGCGTTTTTCATTGCAAGTTTTGTTGCTGTAAAATGAGTGAGTTCTCCTCGGGCAGGGAAGTTCAGGTAATCAGTAGCTGAAGCTGCGCCTAGCACATAGACGGGGTTGTCGGTTATTTTTTTGGCTTGTGCTTCGCTTGTGACAATTAGCGCAGTAGCACCATCCGAGATTGGGGCGAAATCAAATAGCCCTAAGGATTTGCGGGCAGCTTTTCTTGAATTTAATACTGTATCTAAGGTGATTTTTCTTTGGAATTGGGCATACTCGTTTTTTGTGGCGTTGGCATGATTTTTAACCGCAATTTGTGCCAAGGCAACATTAAACTTCTCTAGGTCACTGTCCATGATTCCGTATTTTTTAACGTATGCTCTAAGCATTAATTCATGATTGGATTCTGGGGTACATCCAGAATAATAGCTCCAGGGGTCTTCGAGAAGCATGAGGTCATCGCGGATCTTATCCCAGCGGTCAGTCATTTTCTCTATACCGCCTACTAGAACGGTATCGTATACACCCGCGCGTATGGCGTGGCATGCAATTTGGAGGGCAGCACTAACTGACCGGGTCACCTCCATAGGTATATGAAGTTCAGTAAGTTCAGAAAGGAATCCTTCTTCTAGACCTAGCTTATTTGTGATTGGAAGGAAATAGTCTGAAAGATAACAAGCCTCTAGGTCTTTGCGTTCTATGCCACACTCTTTCGATGCAGCGAGCCAAGCTTCCTCAATAAGCTTTTCAGGCTCTTTACCATAATATTCTCCAAACTTGGTACGACCTACGGCAACAATAGCTGGACAGTTTTGCATAGTATTGCGCTTCCGAATGCAATAACACGTTTTCTAAAAAACATTTAAGTGTTTGCCATGTCCATTGACGTTTCTAGAAGCTTTGTAAATAAGCAGGCTAAATACGCATAACAAAATAACGAAGTTACACTTTAAAATCCGTTAGAATTCGAGTTTGGTTTCGCTTTGAGTTAGTTTTTGTTTTAGCTGTTCCATGAGGCTATGAAGCGGCGGGCTTAACTCTACTGGATACGAGGATGCGTTGGTTAATTGTTTGTACTTTTCAGGGAGCCTTGAGAGATTTTCTGCTGCGACTGCTCTTATTTCGTCTAAAGAGGGCATATTGCTAATGATTTGTCCGTCCGCCATAACTTTGACCAGCAGAGGTTCACCGTCAACTTGTTCATCAGATAGGGCAATTACATCTTTTAGATATTGACCACTATCGTCGGTGAAGCGATAGACCTGTTTTCTTCCAGGAAGGGTGACTTTATCTGCGCTAAGTTTCATCATGGATGAAAATTCGCCCTTTTCGTTTGCTACTTCTGAAAGCTTGTAGACAACATCTATATACGGATAATCTGTGGAAGTGCCCATTTTTGTGCCAACACCGAACGCATCAATTTTAGCGCCTTTGCTTAGTAAGTCATTTATCTTATATTCGTCGAGATCTCCGCTGGCGAAAATCGTAACATATTGTAGCCCTTTTTGGTCAAGTAGGGCGCGAACTTTTTTGCTTATGGTCACAAGATCGCCACTGTCTAACCGTACGCCACTAAGCTGTTGTCCAGCTTTTTCCAGCTCTTTTGCCACTATGGCTGCTTTTTCTGCACCTGCAAAGTCGTCATATGTATCAATTAGTAAGGTGGACTTGCTAGGGAAAGTTTTAGCGAAGGCACGGAATGCGTCAATTTCTTTTTCATAGGACATCACAAATGAGTGTGCCATGGTACCAAATACTGGAATACCGTAAACCATGCCTGCTAGGACGTTAGAGGTTCCTGCACAGCCCGCAAGGTAGGTACTGCGTGCGACTTTCATGCCAGCATCAATGCCATGCTCGCGTCTCAATCCAAACTCGATAATGGGTCGACCTTGCGCAGCGTGCACTACGCGGGAGGCTTTAGTGGCTATCATGGTCTGTAGGTTGATTGTGTTAAGCAAGAACGTTTCTACTAGTTGAGCTTCGATTATTGGGGCAGTTACGCGGATAAGAGGTTCATTAGGAAAGACTATGCTGCCTTCGGGAACTGCATAGACTTCGCCTTTAAACCTGAAGAACTTCAGGTACTGCAGGAAGTCTTCTTTGAAGCCTTGACTGCGCAGATAATTTATGTGCTCATCAGTGAAGCGAACCTGTTCTAGGTAGCTCAGGGCCTGCTCTAAGCCGGCGAATAGGAAATAGGATCTATCTGGGGGTAGGCGCCTGATGAAAAGGTCAAAGGTTGCAGGTTCACATTTTCTGTTGTCAAAGTAGCTGGCACACATTGTCAACTCATAAAGGTCAGTGAATAGTGACATGTTTTCTTCTGTTTGGAACCCCACAAAAGGCTTCATGCCCTACAGTTAATGCAGCGAAAATTTAATTCTTTCTAAACCCAAACTGCCGCCAGAACGTCAAGTTGCTTTAAGACCACTTGATTTCTCTCGTAAACACATTGTTGGCGGGGGGATTATAGTAATTTTTAGCTTCCGGTTACTTTGTTAACGGGTTCACCTAATGAACAAAATAAAAGAAGCAAGCCAACTATGACCTATAAGCTGTATATTTGTAGCCATAGTTCGGTACCTCAACTAAAAATTATATTATTTCTGTTTGAAACCTTATATAGATCCGACGCCATGCTTTTATTTGAGATTCAATGGTTGAAGTTTGTACAACATGTGGACTTCCTAAGGACCTATGCGTTTGTGGCGAAATAGAAAAAGAGCAACAACGCATCCGCGTAAGACTTGAAACAAGAAAATTCGGTCGACCGACCACCGTTATTGATGGCATGGATGAAAAAACTACTGACCTAGACGATATTGCGCATAAACTCAAAGCATACTGTGCATGCGGCGGAACACATAAAGCCGGTCAAATAATGCTCCAAGGCGACCACCGAGACCGCGTCAGAGATTTCCTCATTAAAATAGGGTACCCAGCAGAAAACATCGAACGCCAATAATCGCACCACGATTACCTAAGGAAGGAAAGAGCACAAAAAATGAAAGGACTAGGGAACTTACGCGATGTATTCAAAACAATAAAGCACAAAAAACCCACAGCTATTTTTTGCCCCAAATGTGGCAGTCCAGAAATCAAGCTCTCCAGCAGCCTCGATTACTGGCTAACCCCACGCCAATATTATTGTCCTAAATGCGGTTACACAGGCATATTAGTCATGGAGCTTGAACCAGACGAAAGCAGCCAAGTAAGTGAAGAAAATAAAAACGAAGACGCAACTAAAGAAGAGACAGCAGAAAAATAAGCAGAATTATCAGAAACAACTTTACTATTATAATTAAGAATTAAATGTATAGAAGGCTAGGTAAAAAGATTATGTGAAGCTTAAAAATTGCCCGACTGTTTTAGTCGGGTAGCTCAAGGTTTAGTTGTTTTTTGAGGGTCTTGTAGCGGTTGCGGACGGTAACTTCTGTTACGCCTGCGGCTTCGGCTATGTCTTTTTGAGTTTTCTTTTCGTTGTTTTGTAGGCATGCGATGTAGAGGGCTGCTGCGGCCAATCCCATAGGGTCTTTTCCTGCAGCGGCACGTTTGCGTCGGGCTTCTCTGAGGATGTTTATTGCAGCACCTTGGGTTTTTCCTGATATGCCTGTTTTTTCGGCAATCTTTGAGACATAGGTTAATGGGTCGGCAATTGGCATGTGTACTTCAAGTTCTCGTAACAAAAGCCTGTAGCAGCGGGCAACGTCTTTTTTATCGACCAAGCTGGCTTCGGCGATTTCACGCAGCGTTCTTGGTGTTCCGCTTCCTCGGCATGCGGCATAAAGTGCGGCTGCAGCTATTGCAGCAATTGATCTTCCACGGACTAAGCCTTTGTCGAGGGCTTTGCGATAGATGACGGCTGCTTTTTCTTTAATTGGAGGGGGGATGTAGACTTTATCAGATAATCTGTCAAGTTCAGCCATCGCCTGGGCAAGGTTTCGGTCAATAGATGAGTGAACCCTGCTTCGAATTTGCCATTTTCTTAATCGCCACATCTGAAGTCTAGTTGAAAGAGGTAATTTTCTGCCAAAGGCATCTCTGTCGACTTGGCTAATAGCTGTGGATAACCCTTTATCGTGAACGCTATATGATGTTGGGACACCTACACGGCTTCGTGAAGCTTTTTCTTCCTGAGTAAATGCACGCCACTCTGGACCTTTATCGAGCATTTGTTCATAAAGGACAAGACCGCAATCCCCGCACACGGTTTCGCCTGTGTCATAATCGTGAACAAGATTTACACCGCCACATTCTGGACATTTATCACTTACGCGCTGATGCTTTTGGGGTGCTTCTTTGTTTTGACTCATATTTTTAACTCCTTACCAACCTGCACAAAGCCGACACAGCATCACCACTCCCTTAAAGGGATTGCGAAAAGTCTATATTCGGCCTGCGCATTCTTAGCAAATGAATGCTTTTGATATATAAATTTTGTGGTTGTAATAACAAGATTTAGAATTACGACTACGAACGCTTACACATAATACAGGACGCCTTTAAAAATGTTATTTAAGTCAACACAAAATCCATCAATATTCACTCAATGTGCAAGAATACTTATTAGGAAAAAAAGGTATCCTTAAAACTCACACCCACAAACAGAAGACTGCAGCCCGATGGTGTAGTGGTCAAGCATAGCGGGCTTTGGACCCGTTGACGAGAGTTCGAATCTCTCTCGGGCTATTACTTCCTCGGCGTGAATTTATTTGATTTTGAGTTTGGTTTTCTTGGAAATCTTTGAGTATTTGCTGTTTTAATGCGTATGCGAGTTGGGTTAGTTGTGCTTGTTCAAGTTGGCTTTGGTTGATTTCGGTTCGGTGAGGCTGGGTTAGTGCTTCTCTTGTGAGGATTTCTTCGAAATTGCGTCCCCAGGCTTTGATGATTTCAATATTTGGCAAAGCAAAAAATTAGCCATCTCTCCTGCCTTCTGATAGAGAGATGAGCAAATAATTAGCCTCAATAGTTAAATGCTCTATAAGCTTGAAGGACAAATTCACGTACCTCACCTATTTGTGCGGGTTTTAGCTACAGGTTCTGGATAATTACACTAAAAGAAGAACAACAAACGAGTGTGCAAAAATTTTGTTGTTCTTCTTCTTTCAACCTTTTAGCCAGAGGCTTTCTATTTAAAAGAAGAACACCTATGTGAAGTCTATCTATTTGTCTCTTTTCTTCATTCTTCCGCCTCA
>CAYRSV010000018.1:0-43851 GCA_964427115.1 uncultured Candidatus Bathyarchaeia archaeon
ACGTTATCACTACTGCCGATGATTTATGCAAATGGGGAAAACTGCTCTATAGCGGTCAAGCGGGCGCTAACTATGACTTGACAAGGAAACCGACCCCAACCTTTTTATCAATTTTAAAAGCGCGACATGGCCTTACTCTGTTGTTACAACTTGCACAGCGGTCTGCAATTTAACCAACGCAGAACCCAAAACAGAAGTCAAAGCGCCAAACCCATAGAAGAGATAAAAAAGCGGGTTTATCTTTTTTAACACGGAAGAGGCGGAAAATGAGGAAGCCGATTATTTTTGTTTATTAATCTCATACATAAACTTTAAATCAGCTCTAGCACGCTCAAGTTTCTTTAGCGTATTCTTTCTAGAGCGAGTTACGTTTGGCGTTTCCATCTTTAGCTTGCGAGCAATCCTATAATCTGACACTCCCTCAGTCTTCAAACGCAGAATCGCCTTCTCACGCTCCGTCAACGCCATGACGAGGTCTCCTCTTTAGAAGCGCTATGTAGAGCCGTGCCTTCTGCTTGCAAGTCTTTCTCTGATGCTTTGTAGGCGTCTACACCGAAGCTTGTCATAGCCCAGCACCAACCACGCCGCTTAACAAGCGCGCGTCTAAGAGAAAGAAGGAAGAAAAGAGAACAGGCTAGTACTTTTTCTTGCATGTGTAAGCGGGTCCGGTGGGACGGATCTGCATATGTGCGAAAATGTACTAGATTGTGGGGTCATTCCGTAGCCTCCTTACGGATAATCTGCCTAAGGCTCTCTGCTAAAATCGAAAGCTGATGGTTCTGAGTCTGCTCAATGGTCTCTGTTATGTTGCCTCTGAGTAATGCGTCTTTTGATAGGATTTCCTCTGGGTTTCCTCCCCATGCACGTATGATTTCTTTGAGTTGCTCAATGCGGTTGACCTGCGTTTTAGGCCGGATCGCTAAACCTGCTGATGCGTAGAGGTTTCTTAGCCTTTCTATGCCTAAGCTTTGGACGTCTTCATAGGTGCTTATGGTGTGCCCCATCATGTATTCGACGATGTCTGGGTCGATTTTGGCTGCGCTGAGTTGGCTTTTGAAGAATTTTCTTAGGCTATGGGTTCTGACGCTGTACATCCAACTGTTGTGTAGTTTCTTGGCGACTTGAGTGCTGACGGCTAGGTCGTGGACGATTTTTCTTATGGTTTTCTCGGTGACGCCTATGACTCTATCTGTGACGTGTTGGTTTCTGATGAGCGGGGATTCGTCTGTTATTACTTCTGGCGGCATGGATCTTCCGCCGCGTCGTCTCTCTTCGAGGTATAGTTTTAGGAGATGGCATGCTTCTGCGTTGATGAAGGTGTCGTAGTCATGGTATTTTCCCTTTGTTATCTCAGCCTCGACGTGGATGTGGATGGGTATTCGTCCTGCTTCTAGGTCTTCTTTGACGTGTCGGTATTTGAGTTTTGCAAAGGTTCCTTCTCGGAAGCCGCCTGAGGCTATAGCTGCAACGATAAAGGCTTCTCGAGTAGCTGCTTTGTCTAGCATTATCGCGATTTCTTCAGGTTTTGGCGCTCGGTCTTTGTAGATTACCTTGCGACTTACGGGTTCGTCTAGTTCGATTTTTTTGATGCCGTTGGTGCGGTAGAAGGTTTTTACTGCTTTAATGTGGTTGTTGACTGATCCTGGGCTGAGGTCTGAGTCTTGTAGGTAAGCTAAGTAGTCGTTTAGGAATTCGCAGTGGGTTTGGATTTTTATGGGGTCTGGGATTGCGCCGACGGGTTTTATGTCTTGGATGATTATGTCTGGGTTATGCCCTAGCCATTCTGCGTATTTTCTAACTCTGCTTGTGTATGTTACGCAGCTGTCATGTGAGGCTGAGCAGTGCCGTAAGAAATGGCGTGCCATCTTTAGCATACTTTCATATTCAAAGATGTAGGGGATCATGCTTGAGCAGTCGTTTAGGCAGGAACGTATGACGTAGTCGACAAATCCTTTTTCTTTGGCAGCTAAGACTTTGCTGAGTTGTATGGTGACTGGTTTTCTTAGTTTCCAGCCGTCTATGCTTTGTTCTATGATGACTTTGTCGTTTTGGATTATCAGCGGTAGGTTGAGGCTTTTTAGGTCTTCAACAGAGAGATTGCGGCTGCTTGACGGACAGGATAAAGCACAACTGCTTCGCCCTTGCTTCTCAGAATCCTTGTGAATCGGGTTGTGGGTTCCTCGTAGTTTAGGAATAGCTGTGCAAGCCAGCACACTGTTGCCATGGCCTTCTTGTTTTCCACAAAGCTGTAGTCGGCATGCTTGACGCCCCAGAACATGAACTCTTCACTGTGTTTGCCGATGACTTTGACGCTTAGCTCAAGGCTGGGTTGGTCGTGGTTTTGGCGTATTTTCCAAAGTATTCCGCTTGTGACTGCATCGTAGTAGTCGCATGCAACAAATCGGCTAGCCACGTCTATGTAGCCTGCCCAGCAGACTGCAGGGTCATAGGCTGGGTATTTGGCGCTGGCTCTGATGTTGTTTAGGGCGTTGTAGACTTTTTGGCAGCTAACGCTCCATCCTTCAACCTCATACAAGCCCACTAACGCATAGGCGAAGGGGTCATCGTAAACCTCGTTCTCGCTTAAGCCTACTCGGTGCCATTTGCCATCGGAAGGGTCGTAGTCTAACCAAAGGTTTTCAAAACCTTCCCTCAGAAAACCGATTGCCTTACTCATTATGCCTCGATAGAGCGGCGCATTTGCCCTATCGTACTTTTCGGCTAGCATGTTCAAGCCGATTAAGCCGTAGAGGCACTCAATATCCAGTTGGAGAAGCCAAGCATCCCCAAATGTAACTGCCCTTGCAAAGCCTCCGTAAGCCTGTTGGTCCTGTGCCGTCTTGAGGAATGTTCCAGCGGCTAGCTTTGCGGCTTCTAAGTAGCGGCTATCGTTTGTGAGTTGGTAGGCTCTTAGCAGAGACGGAATGACTCTGCAGGCATCAACGCTGTAGTAGTAGGCGCTTTCTTCTGCGCTTTTGAAGCCGCCATACGCCTTACGTTCAGGGTCAAGGCACTGTTGGGTTAGAACCCAGTCGGCTAAGCTTACAACCTTGCCGTAGATGGTTGCCTTTCTGTCTTCAAATTGCGGTGCAGAATACCCTTCACACAAAAAGTCAATGGCAAAGCTAGCCGCCAAGACGCCTTTTCCAAATGCTGGATCGGGCGTATTGGGAGCGATAACGTAAACATAGGGCGCATAATCCATCACAAACTGATAATAGGCTTCGGGAACAGTTCCCATCGGTTAAGCCCTCCCCACGTAAGGAGTTTTGAGGCTGTCAAGAATCCGGCTAAACTCTGACTGCAACACATCCAAGCTGGGCAAAGAGGAAGCTGTTGAAGTGGTTAGGTCGCCGATGCTGAAGTTTAAGCCGACTGATGAGCCGCCAGTCAAATAGCAAACCGCATAAATCGCCGCCAAAAGCGTTACCGCCTCCTTTTGAGCGTCGGTGCAGTTTGAAGCATCTATAGGCTGGGAAAGCTCCAGCGATAAAGTGACCTGTGCACGCTTAACCATCTTTAGAATCTTGGCATCGGGAATGTCGGTGTCGCTTAGGTGCAAGACGTCTCTTATGTCTTCGGTGGTTACGCTTGTCATTTGGGCGTCTCCTTTTCTGTTGTTGTAGTTGTTGTGTCCCAGAGTTCCCAGCCAAACTTGACGGCGTTCTTGCGGAATTCCTCGCTTCGAATTAGCCCCTGCTCTGCGGCTTTGATGAGGTCGGCGGGGTTTAGTTCGGGGGTTTCGGGGCTTCCAAAATTCAAGCGTATCTTGGCTTTAGCCGCATCATAGCCAGCTTGAGCAACAATGGCTGAGAAGATTTCCCGTTCGACTTGCCGCTTGACATAGCGTTGGACGGGTTTTATGAGCATGTCTTGAAGGTCTAGCGCCGCCCTTGCTGATGCTTCGGTAAAGCCAGGTGTGCTGAAAAGTCTCGGCAGCGGGGTTTCGCAACCCAGATAAAACTGGTTGACGATATGGTCGATATAGTAGACAAATCCCTGTGCTCTGGGGTCTATGGTTACGGGTTTGACTTCGCAGGGTTTGTTGTAGAATAGCCAAGCGCCCTCTTCGGGGCGGTTTTTGATGGCGGCTTCGAACTGTTTTATGGTGGCTGGGTCAGCCTTTTCAAGATACGCTAACACGTCTGGTCCGGCGTATTTTTCAAAGATGCGGGGCATAATGCGCTCGATTTTGGCTTTCATCCAAGCGTAAGCTGGACGCTTATCTCTCTCAAGCGATAAAGTGTGCAAAAGCACCTGCAAAAGACCCACACCAAACCCTGAAGGTACATCACTGCATAAGCGCCAGTGCAGAACAGCTTGGGGCTTGAGTTCGTTTCCAGCGTTGGCTGTATAGGTGTTTTTTAGTTGGTAGCCTGTGACTTTGTAGGGCAGTTTTAGGGTTGATACACTGCTAAGCCCAATGCGCTGTATCGCATCTATGGGCATGCGCAGAGTATCGGTGAGCTTTTGGGGTGTTAGTTTGAGCCAAAAGTCGTTTCCGCAGCCAATAAGAGGCTTTGCCATGTCGTTGAGCAAGCCGTCTAGGTTGATTTCTTCGTAGAAGCTATCCACTGCGGCTTTGGCTTCTGCGGCTTTGTCATACTTTTGGTCTGCCGTTGTGTAGAAGCCCATGCCAACCGTAGAAGCTGCCAAGAGGTCAACACTTGCCTTGCATGTTGGGTCTCGGTCATAGAGCTTCATGACATCGGCTAGCGGGATGTCTGAGGTGTCAAAGAATACTCTTGCGTTTGGCGATGCTACGCCAGAAGCAGGCGCATAAGAGAGCACTTCTCGGATTTTCTTAACGACTTTACTCATGACGCTTCAACCTTGAGGTTTTTGTTAGCCAAAAAAGGGGAAAATTGCTGCAAGACAAGTCATGCCGTTTAGGTCATGGTTTGTTTTACGTTGGTCATTCGGGCAATAGCTTTGGAGCGCAGTATGCCAGCGCCAAACCTTGTGGTTCCACGCACACCGTACTTGCCGTTTTTAACGTCTTCCCAATCTTCCACAGTAACGTCTCTGCGCAACAGCATAACCGAAGCCACACGAGTATCGATTGCAAACATTGTTCCGTTGGGAACCAGAGTGCTTGACTGCACTGTCATGCCCAACACGCTGCCGATAGTGCCCTGCTCAATGTCGGTTTCACTGCTTGGCAGGTAGACGGATTTGACGAATTTGTCATCATTTAGGAGCTGGTGCAGTTGCATTTCGTTGATGGCAAGAATGTTGGGTCGCCAGTTTTCTCTTCGGATTGCCTCATGCAAACTCAACAAAGACGCCCAACTAGCCACGGCACCCCCGCCTGCCAGTTCTGCGCCAGTTGCCAAGTCATCTGCCTGAACAGCGGCGTATAGATCGAGAATGGTTTGAGTTTCTTCTTGTCCCAGCGCTCGGCCTACGTTGTCGATTGCTTTGCTCATAACGTTCCATGTGGCGTCTTCGAGGTATTCACGGGTCCACTCGTCTGCGGATTCGGCTAGTTGGTTGGTGTAGATGTCTACTGTGGAGGCTTTCTTTGCGCTTAGTCTGGTGACTGTGCCTTCTGCATATCGGTAGCCGACTGCTCCAGCATCAAGTGGAAAGCGTTCCATTGCTTCGCTGGTTGGCATGACGGTGATTATGTTTCTGCCGATGAGTTCGGGCCATGCGGCGTTTACCATGGTGTCGTGCATTTTTCCAAGGGCGTTTGCCATGTCACTGAAGAAGCCTTCTTTGACTCCCATTTGCACGTAGCGTTTGAGGAAGGGGTGTTCGGCTTTTTGCTTGAGTTTCTCGTAGAGTTCCCGTTGGTCGTTTGGCTTAGCCATTAATGCCTCAAAAAGTCTAGGTTTCAATGCTATCACTTCTCCACGTCTATGAAGATTAGGTCGCCGTCTGCGGTTGCGGATTGTAGGGCGGTTCCGAGTTTGCGGTTGTAGAAAATGGTGTAAGTGCCTGCGCCGCCTTCATCTACGGGCTGATCCACGAATTGAGTTACTTTTCTGTCGGCTGCACTACATACCGCTTTACCCCTTGTTATGGCGCCGTTGGCTGTGACTTTGACTCTGCCCTTTTTCAGTACAGGACACATTTCGCCTATCGGAACCGTTTTTACTGCTATGCCTATGGCGTCGTCGCCACCAGGGCTTTCTGAGACTTTGTCATCAGAGCTAAGGTAGACGGGTGAGCCTTTGGTGATTGCCGCTTCAGCCTCAAACGATTCTATGATAGCGTTTGGATCGTCAGTTTCGCCAATAGCCATCCAGCTTTTGCCAGATCTATCAGTCAATCAAAATCAAATCAATTCTCTGTTTTGAATTTCCCAAAGTTCGTCCTTTGGTACTCTCCCTCATAAAAATGAGCGTAAACACAGCTAGCTACCTCCCGCCTTATGCTGTAGCTGTTGGACTACCCTTCGAAGTTCTTGACACATTCTTTGCGGTCCAAGACTCCAGCTTCGCTGCACCATAGGCAAAGGCAGCACAGATTCAATCAGCTTGATAGCTTCAGAAACCGCTATCACCTTGGGCGGATTCTTGAGCAAACCGCCACCGGGAAGCTGCTTGCGTAATTCTTCTATGGCTTTTTCAGCCTCAGTTAGTTTGTTTTCTGTTTGAGAGAGCTTTTCCTGAAGTTGCTTATCTTCAAGCTTTTCCAAGACTTGCACATTTGTTTCGGGAATACCAGGCACTGCCACAAGGCTTAACTCGGCATTGTGCAATCCATGCGGAACTTTGCCATCGACCACGTCTATAGCTTCATAGTCGGCACCAACGCTAACGTGCTGAACTAATCCTTTGCGAATCTTGTCAGCAACTTCGCTCTCGTAAATCTCAGCTTCATACCACAGGTTATGGCCATCCCAATCGGTCTTTGTGACCTTGCCAACAGCGTTGTCAACTGAAACGTGCTCAATATAGACTGGCGCACCAGTTAGCTTTGAAGAAAAAGCGTTCAATTCTTCAGGCGTGTAAATGTTAAAGTTACGGCTCATACCAGCCGTCATGGCTACGCCCCGAATCTTCAAGGGCTTATCAGCCATCTTCTCAAGAACGCTAAAAGGCAAAACAGCCGACACATGCTCAACTGCATGCTTGCAGCCTTCGCACTTGGGCTTGCCGCCTTCTTGGGTGACTGTTTCAGTTTTGGACATGTTTGGGTCAAAGAATACGTTGCACAGCGAAAACTGAAATAGCTTATTAGCGCATTTACGATAATAACCTATTTAGGCTAATGAATTAGTAAAAAAGCTCAAGATGAACCTTACAGAAAAAGAACGCTTAATTCTACAACTTGCAAAGCAAGGCTTAAGCGACTATCGCATAGCACGAAAAATAAACAGTGACCCACCCAGCATAACACGCTCACGCAAAAATGCCTACAAGAAACTCTTAGATGGCTTTAAAGACATCGAATGGGCAACAAGAATGGGCGTAAGCATTGAAGTCCTCACAGGGGTAGATAGTTGTGAAAAATACAGCTTTTTCCTTTGAACCTAAACTAAAATTAAGGGGAGTCGCCGAGAGTCGAAATATTCGAAATTCTTGAAAAATTGGACTATCTTTTATGTTTTTTTAGGTACACCAGTAAACCCCCTCCGACAAGGATGACTAAAGCGATTGAAGCTAAAAATAGCGTCGGAAAAGGCTCTGACTTAGTTTCTGGTGAAGGTGATTGTGTCGTTGGTAAAGATTCTGATGTGGGCTTAGGAGTATTGCCAGGTAATTCATTATCTCCATCGATAAAGGGTCTATACTTTTGATTGGCATCGCTTGGCTTATATTCTAAACCGTTATAGGTTAAGCCTCCAATCACGTACAACTCATCATTTACAACAGCAACGCCAAAATTAAAGATATAACTAAGGTCTGGACTGGAACCAAGCGTCCAGCTATCATTTGTAGGATCATAAATTCGAATAAAATTATCTGGCTCTCCCTGTCTAAAGCTTGAACGTGCACCTAAAACGTAGACCTGCTCAGGTGACGAATCCGTCGTTATGCCGACTGCCACTCCAGCAGCCACGCTAGAAGGGGGATATGCACCCGAACTGTACTGGTCGGTCTCAGTATCGTAAATTGTATTCAAGTTATAATATCCATCTTGGGAGCGACCACCAATAATGTATATTTTGCTCCCAAGGGCAGCTGAGGCATAGCCATCATATGTTGCCAAAGACTCCTTGGTAATCCAAGAATCTGTAATTGGATCATAAACACCGCCGCCCACAACATAGATTTTTTCTCCAATAACATTTGCTGTAATCCAACCTTTGGCGATAGGCATTGGTGTTTTAGTTTCCCACATATTAGTTGCTGGGTCATAAACCTCATTTGCTCCTGTATAACCGCCACTGCTTGTTTTACCGCCTATGCAGTAAATTTTGTCTTTATAAACTGCTGTTGCAAAACCGATTCTTGGAGTAGGCATTTTTGCTCTGTAGGTCCATGTGTTCGTTGCAGGATCATATTCTTCGTTTGTGTCCACAAAACCATCAACAAAGCCTTTATTAGTTATGATAAGTTGCGGAGGACTACTTGTTGCAAACCCGCTTGCATTTGAACCACCAATAGCATAGATTTTGCCGTTTACAGAGGCGACACCTAAGCCACTTCGTGGCTCATTCATAGATGCTTTTGTTGTCCAAGAATCTACAGGCACATTAGCATAAGTAGAATTTACAGTTACCGCTCCTATAAGCGCTAGGCTAATAAGAATAAAGACGAAAGGTGTATTTCGGCTCATTGTACTCAATCAGAAAAACGTTTAGGCATAATTCATATACTTTACGGAAAATTGCTGCCAGCACTATGAATGTCAACATAGAGCAGAAAAATCTGATGCCTGCCAGAGGTTCTTAAAAACGAAGATTGAAATGTATCAAGAAATCAACCCGCGTTGACGTTTAGACATGCCAAGAGCGCTTTATAGAAATTAAAGTCACTTAATTTGAATAAAACCTGCTCTGAATAAGGAATCAAACTCATAACAGTGTTAAGAAGAAAGGCTTTTAAGGCAAACTCAAGCTACCACAGGAAAAAAGAATTAGCGACGTGAAATTATATGAAAATACAAAAACCAAAGCGATTAATTGCAACCCTTTTGATTCTTACAATACTAACAATCAGCATGTACTCAGCTCTCATGCCTACAGCATATGCACAACCAACCAGTCAAATCCAAGAAAAAAGCCTATCTGTTTTAGACAACGTCTTTGGGCTCGACACGGAAAAATACTCTATAGCAACAAAAGAGTACCAACAGGACGCGACAGCTTCCTACTTTGGTCTTGTTTCTCAAGAAAACGTGGCATATTCCCTGACCTCTGAAAGCAGTAAATTAAAAATGCACTATACTTTTGGGAACGGTAATCTCCAAATGATACAAGTGCTTGATAAAGAAGGCACCCCTAATCTAGTCAAGGCATCAGCTAATAATGCTATTGAAATGGCTAAAGACTTCCTAACTAATTACCAAACCCATACTGGTAACCAGCTATTCGGAGACCTGAAATCGACTCTGAGCAACTTAGAAGTAGATAAGAACATAACCAAGACAACAGGAGACATAACGCTTGAAATGGCCACTTATAATGACTATACCAATTTCAAGTGGTATTACACAGCAAACGGTGCTAAAGCTCCTTATACTAAGTACATAGTTTTGGGCTTTAAGGACGGATTCTTGGCAACCTTTGTAGATAATTGGCAGTTCTTTAACGTCGGCAGTACAAACATAAATCTCTCCGAAGAAGAAGCCATAGCAATTGCTTTGAACACCGCTAAAGAATATGCTAACAAATTGAAACTAAACGATTATGGACTAGAAGAAGTAAACATCAATCAAACAAATGTACGCTGGACAGCATTACTTTTCGACCATTCTCTAAACGCTAGCAAAGCTCGAAGCACAAACGCTTTAGAACTTTATCCAGCTTGGCGGATCGGAGTTGCCTTAGACAAATGGTATGGGTCACTATACGGTCTAGAAGTGGAAATCTGGGCAGACACTAAAGAAGTCAGAAGTGTACAAGAAGCATGGTCAACAGTACCACCACCAGAAGGTGCACCGACCGCAAACATAAATGCAAATGAAGCAGCTCAAGCAAGCCCAAATACAGCCTCTTGGTTTGTGCTTTCAACTATTGCCATAGCTCTAACAGGAACTGCCTCCATCATGATGGCTTGCCGAAAGAAACATATCAGCCTTCCTAATTTGCTGAAAACTCGCCCTTCTAAAGCGGGTGCATTACTGCTTTGCATAATAACGGTATCTATGGTATTCTTAGCTCCCATCTCAACTGTCAGTGCTTGGTCAAAGACAGGTATAATTTGGGGTTCCGAAAGTAGTGGTGCAAACGAGCCAGGTTACCTTTCACCTAACGATAACTGGAGAAAAAGTTACCAAGAGCGGCAGTTTCAAATGGACACCTCTGTTTACCTGACCAACTATTTCCAAAACTATGGCGGTTACTATGCATACAATCACCAAGGACATAGAAACCCTGGGTCAACAAAACTGCAAATCCTCAATAATGATATCGACATTCAGACGGCTATTAACAGTCGTGTTGTATTTGTAACATTCGACCATGGCGTCGGCAATTACATAAACGGTGAATTTCATTTCATGTTCGAAGACCAGACAGGCACAGGAATAGGCACTCACGACAACCATTACTGGGATGTCTCACATGGAATCTATGACGAGGAAATCTACAACGCAATAGATGAAAAAGACCGCGGGAAAACAACATTGGCATTCATAAACACCTGCATGTCAGCACGATTGACAACCCCCACTTCTGAAACTGATCCTTGGCAAGGACTATACAATGGCAGAGCACGCGGATTACCGTTTGCTTTCACTCACAGGGAAGTAAAACCATGGAACATGCAAGGGTTCAATGTGAATTTACACATGAGCAATAGAGGCTATGATCATCCAGATTCTGGCTCTCAAGTCTACATCGGCTTTCCAAAAGGTTCAGCATCTTTGGAACAAGGTATACCATTTGGTGGAGGTGGCGGTAATCCATATTACTGGTGGGTTACTAGCTTCTTCTACAATGCCGTAGCCCTTGACAAGTCGATAAACCAAGCTTTAGACGCAGCATCAAACCAGTTCATCGGTGGGCCTTTCTTGTCTACTCCACTACAGACAGGCTTCAATCCATACTGGTGGAACTTTGAAGTACCACCTGAATGGAGAAACGGTACACTAGAGATCTATGGCAATGGAAGAATACACTTGAAAGGATTCGGGGATGATTTCAATGACGGTAACTACAACGGCTGGACTGTTACGCAAGGTTCTTGGTCAGCGAGTAGCGGAATTCTACGAGCTCAACAGGGCTATTCATTGATACGTACCGGTCAGCAATTTGCAAGCGATAGACATGTAAGAGCAACAGTGAGGACTATTACTTCAGGACCAAATACATGGGATGTGGCGTGGATCATGGCGAAATACGTTGATTCATCTAACCAAGTGTATGGCTTGCTACATACTAATGGAGTAGTAGAGCTTGCAATATTCAAGAACGGTCAGAAATTAATGTGGTCTGCTGCAACTGGTCTTAGCCCATTCACTACAAGGATTATTGACATAGATATCGTTGGAAACAAAGCATACGTATATGTCGATGGCCATGTAAGACTTTCTGTTACTCATGACTGGCTTGATGATTTTGGCGGCTACACAGCATTTTATACACATCAATCTTCGACAGCAGATTTTGATGATATGACAGTAGTTATTCAATCAGGGTAAAACAACCCAACAAACCCTTTTTCCTTTACTGTTTTGTGATCTGTTATTTAATAGGAGCAAGAACGCTTTTCCACTTTATTTAGATAGCACGGCATCCGGTTTGTGAGCAACAAATTTATTTACTTTTTATCTCTCCCCAAACTTCCACAATAAAGCTAGTTAGGGCCCAGTGCCAGCCTCGTTTCTCAGCTGCTTTTTCTCCGAACTCTTTTTCCAGCCGCTTATTCATGCACAGAATTCTTCGACTGATTTGATGCCTAGTAACCTTAAATCGTTCTAGCCGTGCCTGCATATCCTTAGGCAACAAACCTGGATTACCTGCTTCATAGAGCAACTGCAAAATCTCACAGTCAACCTCATCTCTGCAAGCCACACGCTCGATGAGTGATTGCTCAAAATTGAAAGAACCCTTCAAGCCTGCAAAAATCGTGCGGAGCATCATTTTAACTTCTTTGACTTCTGCTAACGTTTGTTTGAGGAGCTGCTGATTATACTTTAAGCGGCCTATCTTGTCACTTTGAGTGCGCTTCTTTTTGGTGTTCTGAACAGGTTTTTCAGCGTTCTCCATACCAAAATGCACACTCCAAGTTTTCCTCTCCATTAACGCATGGCAAAATTAACAATCGGTGATCAGGACTAACCAACCGAAAAAAAGCGACTTCTAAAAAGCATGGACTTTTTCCATGCCCTAAGCATAGCGCAGAAAGTGCTTTTGAACAGGGTTTAACAGCCAAATACTGGTTAGCGGACATAGCTTTTGCCTCCATCCCCAAAACCAGCCGCCTCTTTGCTCTCGCCACTCTTTGCTAAGCCAAAAGCTTCAATAAGCAAACTTACAAGTCGCTCGTTAATCGAGACCAAGCCCTCAACCGTCCTGGCTAAGGCGTCAACTTTTCGGGATAGCTCCACAAACAATTCTGGACTGCGAACTGCTGCAACCGCCAATTCTTTTCGGTTGTACTCAAAATGTCGTTTTCGGTCGGGCGGGCTACAGTCTAAGCCGCCGACAGCGCCATCGCTCATGTGAACTTTAAAGGTGCCTGCATCCTCAAACCTTTCAGCTTCAGGAGTGAAGACTTCCCAAACAGGCGCATGCAGTGGCACGCCCTCCTCGCTTAGCACCATGCCAAACCGAACCATCAACTCCAAACGCACACGACCAACAATCTGACCCGCCAAAACCAAAAGCGCATCCGCATCAAAATCCCTCAGCTTCCCAGGATGAATAATAATATGCCGACTCGTCTTAACCACACGAACGTTCCCAAGCTTAAAACCCCACTTAACCCAGTTCCGAGGCGCCCCAAGCTTCCGCCAATCAATCCTGCGGTCAGCATCCTCTTCCTTAAGAATCAAAAACTTAACCGCATGATCCTCCAACACATGCACACAACCAAAGCCCGCCTCACCCGTAGTGAAGTTTTTTGAACGCTCAAGGATTTTCTTGCCTAGCGTTGTCAACTCATAGTATTTTACTATGCCATCGACCAGCAAGCGCAGGCACCCAGTCTTTACGGCATGGTTTTTCCAATGGGAAACTAAGCTTTTGGAGCATCCGACAATCTTTGCTGCATCGCTGGCTGTGCAGTCAGGCGTACCTAAAACACGAAGTACCCGTAAGCCGCGCTGTGAGAACCCTAAGAGTTCAATTTTGCTATTGAACTGTTGAACCGCTTTATGGGAAACGGGTTTAACGGCTCGATCTGAGGCTGCCAAAAAATTCACCTCAGCCTAGGGAGGATACTCTCCCTGACGTCTTGCCTTAAGCCCTCGATTAAGCAGTCAAGTTCGGCGAGGCTCAACAGTTGTATAGCGAAATATTCGGCTATTGCTGCTCTTAGGGATTCGTGGTTTTCAGCGGTGTCTTTTATGCGAAAGAAAGCAGAGATGCCAAAGACACCATTAGCCTGGACTGGCGCCGCCATGACTTCGAACTCTGCATTTTTAGGTGTTCCAGGCGAAAAGTACCAATGCTCTAAGTACTGTCCAAAGCCGCCGTTAATGCTAAAGACAATCCAGCGCTTATCAGTTAGCCAGTCAACCGCATCTACTTTACTGACTTTTACCTCCACACTTAGCCCTCCTAAATGAGCGCTCCCATCCGGCTTGTGCCAACGCCTTCAGTGTAGACCTCACGCAAGGGCAACCCGACCCCCAAAACTTCTTTTAAAATAGCCTCTTTGCCCGCGCCAGTTTTTTGGCTTAATTTCTCAAGGATGCCGTCTTGCTGTTTAGCGGTCAACGCCTTCCAGTCAACGAGAAAAACTCGCTCAGTTCTTTGGATGCCCTCCAGCACTGCAGGTTGAGAGTTAATGTCTTGTATGGGAACTTCCTCAGAGAAGACGTCACCCCATGCCTGTTTGCCTTCAGCGTTTAGGTATGCCCAAGTCCTGTATTTCCTCAAGCTTGAGCCTCCGAGCCTTGCTTTTTTTGAGAGCCACCCTTGAATTGGTCACAGGCCTCGCTTGAGGCTATACGATTAACTGATTTCCTGCCCTTCATCGTGGGCTCGGTACAGCGCCCGCACCAGAAAACACAGTCCATACAATAGAAAACTTGGAACTCAGACTTTGCCCAGTCAGGGCTTAAACTATCTGGTTTGGGTTGTTTGGAAAAGAAAAAAGAGGGGTAGAGGTAGGATAAATTCGTGTCAAAAATGGCGGGTCCGGTGGGATTTGAACCCACGATCTCCGGCTCCGAAGGCCGACACCTTAATCCGTGCTAGGCTACGAACCCTTATCCATGCTTTCTGGATGGAATACTTACATTGATACATCTGACTAATATGGGTTATTTTGGCTTTTTGGATAGAACCACTACAAACTGCTGCTTGCATCACCAGGCGTTTTTCTCCTTACGTAAATAGGGCCTGCCTGTTGTTCGGTTGCAGTCATATTCTATGTAGTCTTCAGCGCCGTAACAGCTCATTCACCTTACCCGCACACGCCTAACCACAACTTTCGATGCAGGTATAATTGGCAAAGAATACCAAGGCGCATCAACAGTTTGGTCACGCTCCTTCACATCTTTCCGCTATTCAGGCGATGCGCTTATGAGGTTTACGCAGCACTCCAAAACCCACTAGCCCACACCTCTAACGAGAAAGAAAGCCTGCTATAAGCGGTTATTTTGTTTAGTACAAAGTGCTGTTTAACAAGATTGATAAGCTAGTTAAATCAAAGTGCAAATGATTAAAGATGAAGATAGCTCTAGCAGTATTAATCATCTTTACATTAATAGGTTCATTGGTTGTTGGATTGCAAGCTACCAATGATGCTAAGGCTCAATCTGTTGGAAGCATAATTATTGACTCAGATGGTTCAGTAATAGGAACAAGTAGTATCCACCGTAATGGTGATGTCTATACATTAATTGGCAACCTTTCAGCAGGCATCCAAGTTCAAAGAAGCAATATAATCATAGACGGGGATGGCTATACTATTCAGGGAACAAGTGGATATGAAATAGGCGTTTTCCTTTCAAACAATGTAGGGCAAGATCCATCACGCTCTTTGATAAGTAATGTTACTATAAAAAATCTAAAAATCATAAATTGCTATTACGCAATAGACTGCTCAAACACTAATAATAACACTTTTATTGGCAACTATATTGAGAACTGTGATACAGGCTTTTGGATAATAGGCAGTAGCAATAATACCCTCATGTATAATACTGTTAAAGACTGTGCGACTGGCATCTCTATAAATTATTCAGGTTTTAACATAATTACAGAAAATAACATTATAAACAATAGGCTGTCGGTTTGGCTTTCCACCGAGCCTTATGTGGATATGAACTATTGGAGCGACTATCTAACAAAGTATCCAAACGCAAAAGAAATAGAAAAGTCAGGGCTCCCAAATCTTATTTGGGACACCCCTTACAATTATGGTGGAAGCGTAGGTAACTCTACAGATAATCATCCATTGATAAATCCTATAACAATTGCAGCGTCTCCAACAGCTACAGCTAGACCAACTACACTGCCTACATTACCTACCCCTAGCTCTACGCCAATTCCTACAATAGTAATGATTGCTAGTCTTTCAGAATCTGCAAGCGCATTAAATTTTGGTAACAGCATTAACTTTACTGTTTCAGTTGAAGGTGGAACTGCCCCTTACAGCTATGCATGGTATTTGGATGATGAGCTTGTCGATATTACTAGTTCTCCTTACTACTCTACAGATAAGGCATCTGTTGGTAGCCATCATATCTATGTAGAAGTCAGAGATGCAAACAATAATACCGCACAGACTTTAGCGCCTGAATTTAATGTATTGCCAAGCCAAAATTATTCTCCTACTAACTCACCTTCTGCTTTAGCAACACAACAACCAACATTAAATCCTTCACCTACAAGCACAGCACCAGAATTTCCAGCTTGGATAGTATTACCACTTGCTATGGTGATAGCGTTAATGGCAATCATAGTAGTTAGAAAGAAACAGATACAGCCTTGATATCATTTCCTACGACTATGTGTATATACCTCTACCTTGTAAATCTGAAGATTTAGTTGCTTACCTGTTTAGGGTGATTTTCCATAACCTTCTTTAATGCTTAGCCAATTATGCAGCTAGACAGATGGCTGATGAAAAGCAAGCATGCTGCAATGGCAATAGTTAGTTTGCTGCTTATTGTTTCATTAACTATAGGAATGCAGACTACATATGTAGCTAAGGCTCAATCTAGAACTATTGTTGTTCCAGATGATTATTCTACAATTCAAGAAGCTGTTGCAAACGCTGTTAACAAAGATACAATATTTGTTAAGAAAGGAACATACAATATTCCTGAAAATCAAACATTGCTGTTAAGCAAATCAATTTCTCTTATAGGTGAAGACGCTAATAATACCATAATGAGGTTAAAGCCACCTCTGGTTCCATACACCCTTTTTACCCAAACATTCATGGTTCATGACAACCCAATAAAAATTAACGCCAGTAAAGTTCAGCTTTCAAACTTTACAATTATTACCGACGGCGGAGCCATTTTAGCAACTGGAGATGAACTTCAAGCAGAAAATAACCTCATAAATACGTCATTAATCTTTACAGGCAATAAAACTGCAATAATAAATAACACTATAACCAGCATACGCCTTACAGGGTCAAATGGGACAATCAAGCAAAATAGTATCAATGGAACAGGAAACATTCGCCTCTCATGCGAAGGCTCATTTAACATAATCACTTCAAATAGGGTAACTGGAGCCGGGGGCGGAATTCACGCCATTGGTTCTAACAACGTAATTTTTGCAAATTCTATAATTACTGAAAGTCAAATAGAAGCTGGCTTAAAGATAGCCGGACAAAAAAACGTTGCAGCAAAAAACAGCGTCAATAGCTTTGTATGCATAGGTGACCCATACAATCCAGAAAGCTCTTTTAACACAATTTGCGGCAACACATTTACTGATGATATCCTATCAATTGTTGGAAATAACAACACTTTTGAAGGAAACTATATTCAAGGATTAGTCTTAGGAAACACTGTTAAGGATGCTTCAAACAACGTTTTTTATAATAATAACTTTGATTTTCTCCAAGATAGCGCCCGACCAGCTGGGGAAAAGTGGTTCACAGTATGGAAGGGCGTACAAGGTCCAGTATTCCTCGATAATGGCAAAGAAGGAAACTACTGGAGCGATTATAACGGCTCAGACTTAAACCTTGATGGCAAAGGTGATAGCCCGTATAAGGTAAACACAAAGGACCCACTTAACTATCATTACGTAGCAGACTTTGATATAGCTGACTTTATCTTAACTGACCGTTACCCGCTTATGGCACCTTTTGACATAGATAGCATACATATAGAGTTGCCAACCTGGGCAAACACATCCTTATCAAACCTGCTTCCAACATCAACGCTTTCACCAACAGCTACGCTATCCCCTACAAATTCACCAACACAGCAGCTCACCTTAAGCCCAGAACCAACAGCTACAATACCAGAATTTCCAGTATGGGTAATCTTACCACTTACAATTGTGTTAGTTATGATGGCAATTATGATAATTAGGAGAAAGCAGCTAAAACAATCAATTAATACCTTTTCCCACGGTTGGGCGTACCTACCCTCTTTCTGCGTAAAGTCTAAGCATGGCTCTTAATATGACCATACGATTTATCGTTCTATGCGGCTTAAAGCGCCTTTAGCATACAACAGTGCACCTGAGGGTAACCTTAGAGACAGGCACTATTGATAGGGAGTATCTTAGGGCGTCTACGGCGTGTCGCGCTCTTTCATATTTTCTTGGTATTCTAGCAACTCACTTATCAGGTTCACACAGCGCCTACCCACAGACTGGCGCGACTGACCATCGATAGCAAGGCTAAATCTGCTGCCAAGCTCACGAAGCTCATCTTTGCGCTTGTAGATGTAAAGCATAGCATTTAAGCCATCACGGCAAAGCTTCAAAATAGACTGCGGAAAACGTGCATTACACCAAAAGACGCCACTGCCCCATTCAGACTGCATCTCCTTGGCAGCCTTAGGCAGCGCCTCATAGGTCGTCTCTGTCTTGTAAAACTCATCAACCACATAACCGCGACCATCTGGGTCAAAAGCGTTAGCCACAATTGCGAAGATGCAATCTAGCCAAAATCACACAGACTCTCCCAAGTAGCCACCTTCTGCTTAAAAGCCAACTTGATTCTGGCCATCACGCTCCAAAAGACGCAAATCCTCAACAATACCCGCATAAGCTTCAGGAACAGTAAGTTTGGCTTCTTTTTCTACCACAAGCTACACCGATCATCTGTTTTGACCGGCTTCACCTTTTCAACCTTCACATATTGACCAACACGAAACTGCGTAAGCTACTAAAGGTTAGGTTCAAATTTAGATGCCCTAACCAATATACCCAGCAGAGTTCTTACTACAACCTTATTACCACATGGGATACACATTCAAAATGCCCGAAAAACCATTTGTGAACGAATTAATACTGTTTTACGTTGACACTAATGGCGAAGTAATTCTTGAAGGCATTGTAAGTGGGATTCCTAACTTGACCAATTACCTAAAAGAAGCCATATTTCAAATAGATAAACCCCAGGCCAAGCAGATCGCCAAAGATGCAGGGTTAGAGGATGGAATAGCTGGCTGGAACATCAGCTTTCACTGGTTTGCAGGAGATTTTAAAACTTACGTTTGGACAGTTCAAAACTTGTCACAAGAGCAGAACGCGGGCACACAATCCTACTCAGCATATGGTAGAGAAATAGTAATTGATGTAAACTCTGGTGAAATCCTACTAGTTTCTGAATGGGGAGTTGTAACCTAAGATTCATCGTCAGTACAGGTAGAGGTTCGCTAGTGCACTTGCTAATGGGGTATCGAATTCAAGTATGCCGCTAATGCTGTTAGAAGGGCTGCGATGCCTGCTAGTAGGGTGCCCCATTCTTTAGGTGACCAGGCACGCTTTTTGTTTGTGTTTTCTGCTTTTTGGACTTTTAAGGCGTTTTCGATATCAGAAACTCTTTTAACTATTCCGCTTTGCATGTCATCTCCTACAAGCGCATTTTTGATGATTTCTATGTCTTCTTTTTGCTGCTTCATCTGCACCACGTATGGGCATTTTGGGTTAGAATCTGCATGCTCGCATATTGGCTCGCCAGAATCGCCTTCATGTTCCATAAACTGCAGATTGAGCTATCGCCTTAAAACCCTTAACATATTGGAAAGGTCAAGCAGCGCTCTTAATACTTCATTTTGGGTCATCTTTGGAGCCTAATACAACCACTTATTAGTGCTACATTTTAGAAAAAGGCGCGAGGCACCTAGTAGCGCGCGTACCTGTGAGCACCAATAAGTTAACCAACTGGAATATAATGCTTGACAACTTTTTTTGTCAAAAAGCCTCAAATCTCTACCCTGTATATTATTAATTCATGAGCACTGGGCTTGCTTCGCTGCACAAGATTCTAAAAGATGAAACTCGAAGAAAAATAGTGCTTTTACTAAACGAAAAAGGAACCTTAAGCTACACTGACCTGATGAACGAGATGGGCTTTGTGACAACGGGCCTTCTAAATTACCATCTAAAAGTCCTTGGGAACCTGCTGGCAAAGAATGAGGCGGGGCAGTATATGCTTTCGGAGAAAGGCAAGCTAGCATCAAGGCTGCTAGTAGAATTCCCTGACCCTAATGCTTCGGGCAGGACCCCTAAATGGTGGCGCAGGTTCTGGATTGAGATAGTAATCTCCACTGGTGCTTTATGCTCAGTGCTCTTTGCCCTGTTCTTTTTAGGCTACATAGACTCAGCTATGCTCTATCGGGGAGTATCTTCGGCAATCTTAGCAGTCGGCTTTGCCTACATGATACAACATGTCCTTAGAGACGTGCTGCCAAAGAGTAAAAAGCTCCTAGTAGCCAAGTCAGTCTACGTGATTGGAGGAGCAACTTTAGGCTTAGGTCTTGCCTACATTGGGGTAGGATTAATCCTTGCTGGCGCTGTTAGGCTTTCTGGCGAACGCTTTGGACCTGGCAATATTTTCTATGGATTTTTCTGGAACCTTGCCTACCAACTCTTCGCAGTTGCCATAGCACCAGCTATTGGCGCGTTTGCGATGTATCGGTTTGGCAAGAAAAGGCGCTTTAAAACCCCAAACTACGACCCAGACGCATAGGCACACTAAAACTTACATAAAAAGAGCAAAAACTCAAACAAGCCAAAACCGACCTCTATTGGGCACAAACAGGTTTAGCAATTTCCAAGGTACCATAGAGTTTGACAAAACTTATTATCAAAATGGTATATAAACACACTTTCTTAAGAAAATTGTATATGGGGGTATGTAAATGGCGCTTGAGTCAAGTAGATTTAAAGGACTTATTGCTACTTTGCTGATTGTTTTGCTTCCAATAAGTAGCGCAATCGTTTATGTGCCCTTTTACGTTTTTAGATTGTCAACTAGCAATGTCATTTACTTGTCAATTATTCTTTCTGTACTAAATTATATCGGCTATGTCCTGTTTTTGGTGTCCATGCATGGTCTATCAAAGGTCTACAGTGATTTGAAAATTTTCAAAAATAGCCTCTATGGGTTCATGGCAAGCGTTGCTGGGGCAATTGTATTTACTGTTTCATTATATGTGTTCCTTGTTCCAATACTTGAGCAGCTAACCACTTATACTACAAGACCAGGCACAGTTCCCCCAGTCTCTGTAATCATAGAATTTCTTCAAGTTATGGTGCTTATTTGGATTGGCGGCTCTATTCTTGCAGTCATTAACGGCTTCTTTTACAGGCGAGCGTTCAATGCGCTTGCAGAAAAATCAGGCGAAGCCAACTTTAGAACAGCGGGCTTACTTATGATGCTTGGCGGAGCGCTAACCATAGTTGTTGTTGGCGGCTTAATTTTCTTTATCGGCTGGATAATTGCAGCCGTAGGCTTTTTCTCACTAAAGCCCAAACCAACCCAAGCATATATGCCCCCATCACAAAAAACTCCAGCTCAAGCCATAACAAGGCGCTGCCCATACTGTGGAGCAGAAAATAGCCCAGACACCGCGTACTGTGCAATTTGCGGTAACAAACTATAATCTCATTTAGCAATCATATTGATAGGTGTAAAAGAAAATGGCAGCACCCTATACAGCACCAACCCTGCCCCAAAAAATACTATGGTATATTATTTTACTTGTAATTTTAGCACTCATAGTAGGCGGGGTTATTGTTTTTTATTTTCCTTTTATAAGCAATTATCCAATAGCCCGCATTATCTCAACCGTTATCGTGGCACTAATTAGCATTATCTTTTACCGTAGCTATGGTAGATACTACTACAAAAGCCACCCAAAACAGCAAAGAGCTGTTATAATACTCATTTCAGGAGCGCTTACACTAATTATATCCATGATAGCATTTAGCCTGATTTTGAGTTCACCTAAACCCTACTTACCATACCTTTGGGCACCTGTTATTCTGCTAGCCTTTATAGGCGCATTCATCGGAGACCGAATTTGGAGGAAGATGCAAAAATAAATGAATTTGGCATTTAAAGCGAGGTTCATAATTCTAATCGTAATAGTTGGTCTAATGACCATATTGGTTTTTAATCCAGCATCAATAGTGATTCCGCCAATATGGAAATACTCTCTTCTTGGGCTCGCCGTCCTCATAAGCATCGGGCTTTTTGCAGTTTGGGAAAAAGTAAAACGAAAGAAAAACCTGACAAAAAATTAGTCAAAACGCGCGCTTAGTGGTCTGGGAAACATTTTCTGCGCACGGAACAACGTGGCTTTGCATGCAGGCCACTACCTACCGGTCTACTGCGAGCAGAGCCATAAACTAAAACCTTTAACGTATTGAGTGCCTCTAAAAACTAGAATTAAGCAAGCTTACTTTGCTGGGCGCCTATTTTTGTAATATAAACCGGCGCTAACTGATGAAACCACAACAAAACACCAACCTAAAATAAAAAATAACCAGCCTTCAAATGAAGAAGGCAAAATTCCCTCATAGCCGCCAACATACCTTGACGAAGATAAAAACATCATACCTACTGCAAAGCAAACAAGCTGGATTACTAACAATGCTTTAGCAGGCAGCGCCATCGTCATCTCACCTAGCTAACAAGACTGATTCTATACAATTAAAGCTTGACAAAATAATGCAGTGCTTGCTTGTTAAAATTAGTTGGCAGCAGTCTCTTTTTTAATTCTTATTGCTATGGGCCGTTCCAGTTTGGAACATTAGCGTTCTGGGGTGACAATTAATAGTGTGTGCTTTCTACTTTAAATTGAAGAGGAAAAATGTTGCACAGTCGAATTGTTTGGGTTGCTGGGATTTCTTTGGCATTAATTTTAGGTTTAGCTTTAGCTTACCCGCTGCTTATCTCACAGATGCCCCCTATAGCCTACGAAGAATTAGGTATAGATGTAGTTTATGCTTATTTTGGCGAACCTAGCTTTGACCCTAACATTATCGGGCTGTGGCGCAATTACACTAACAGAGATCCAGTTTTAATTAACGGTGCACGGTGGGGATTTGATGTGCATGTTACTGCTTACTTTTTGGTGTTAAATATTACAAATTATTCTGCTGAGCCTGTGTATATAAGAAGTATAGAAGCGATGGTTGGGCCTCAAATCGAAGTTATGAATCAGGGCAGCATTTCGGCTCAAAATCTAATCCTGCATGCACACAGAAATACCGAATATGTTTATGGTTGGAACGAACTTTGGAGTGCAAACGCTTCCAGGCTTATTTACCTTTCTGGAATAATCGGTGTACACGACTTGGCATATAATTCGTTTGAAAGCACAATTTGTCTTTATGGCAAAGTAGAAAGCAAGTGGGATAATTATTTTCGAGGCGAAAACTTCAAGCAAGTACAGTTTGAAAATCTAAATGGGGCATATCTGTATAATACAATTTTACGTGAGGATCAAATGTTTGTCTTCTATCAGGATCTAGATGTAGCTATTGGCACGAGAGATTAGCATGGATGACCCCTCAATGCGAGCTAAAGGGCACTGCGCTCAAAGTCTATGTCTTGTTGGTAAATGAGAATCGCCCCATAGGACCAAGAGAGCTAACACGCTTAGCTAACTTAAGCAGCCCAAGTGTGGCATATAGGCAGCTTCAAAGGCTTGAGGAGCTGGGTTTAATTAAGAAAAACGGCTACGGCGAGCATACAGTTAGGCAGAAGCAAAAAGTCAAAGGCTACCGTCTAGTCGGCGGCAAACTTTATCCCCGCATAATTTTTACGCGGTTTCTTTGCCGGAATTTTAAGCGTAGAAGTTTTAGTGGCAGGGGCAAGACTTTGGACAGATGAACCGCTTCAGCCCGACTTTATCTTGCTCATGATTGTCACTTCCATTTCGATGTCTTTGTTTTTAGCAGAAGGCATCTGACCCTCAAAGCAGCAAAAGCAAAGCTAAACAAAACCCCTAGAAAGGCATACTGGACCTTGCCTATTGTCAAAAGCATCTCACAGATAGCACCCTAACGATGCAAAGACCCCAACTTCACCATACAACCAACCATTCAAAAACTCCGTTAAACCCTGTTCCCTAAAAATCCGAACATAAACACAACTGGACACCACCACAGAGAGCCAAAAGGGCAAACAGGCCCAAATAGCCACAAAATGCGCAATCAACGTTCACTGGACCACCCAAAAAAAGCAAAAAAGAAAAAGAAAACAGCAGCCTAAAGCACACATCAACCGACAGGGACACAGAAAAACAGCCAAAACAGCAACACCCAAACTTCGCCACAAGAAATTGTTGCAACAATTGCAACTTTGATTCTCGATGAATACAGCCTTAAAGCAGAAAACCAAGCTGGAAAAACGGCAAACCCAAAGTTGCAACAACACCCCAAAAATCACCAATTGTTTCTTTAAAGACAAAAAAGACGGCTTCAAGGCACGAAGTCTTCTCTGCACCGCGCATCAGCCAAACCATAGTGAAATAGCTAGAGCCAACATCAGCCCACAATATCGCGCAGACCTTGCCAACACCACAAAATCTACGATAATTCTTTTATACCCTTAGTATGTTAGATGTTGTGTTCCCTAAAGCGTGGGCCGGTAGCTCAGCACGGCTGGAGCGTTCGACTGATAATCGAAAGGTCGCCAGTTCAAATCCGGCTCGGCCCACCACCAACACTCATACAGGCATACGAAAAATTTTTATTGACTCCAACTCCATATGATAAACCGGGAGGAAAACTTTTGACTAAAGAAGATGAAATGTTAGAAGAACTAAAGAAAATTAGGGAATCGCTTGAAAAAGGACCGCCGCCGCAGCCGCCGAAGGGCCTATGGAACGAATTTAAAGACTTCTTATCAAAGTACAAAATTCTCGGATTAGCTGTTGCTTTTGTATTAGGTTTATATCTAGGCACATTAGTTCAGGCGCTAGTTAAAGATTTACTTATGCCAGCTTTAGGGCTTCTAATTCCAGGCATGGACGACTTAGCAACATTAGCTGTAACAGTGTCTAACCAGATATTTGCCATAGGAGACTTTCTAGTAGCTTTGATTACTTTCATTATAGTAGCATTCATAGTGTTTATCGTAGTGAAAGTAGCTAAACGATGGAACATAGACTAAACAAAAGAACAAAAGAAGAAAATAAGATAAATGGCGAGAGAGTCGCCGCCTTTTCCCATTTTACTTTCTTTTAGCTAATTAAGAAAGACTTAGAAGCAGCTACGTAAAGCAGGTACAAAAAGAAAATAAACCCATAAAGATTTTACCATAACACTGCACCTATGCAACAGATGCATTTTTTAGACAAAAAACAAGCAAGACTATCAAAGAAAAAGCCAAGCAAACAATGCCTGCCTCTTTTGCCAAGGTCAAAAATGGAAAAGCTATAATCTAAGGCTGCGAGTAACTACGGGTAATCAAGATTGGTGTGTTGAATAATGACTGAACGCGATAACTTAACCGACCCCCAAAAATCAAAAGAATACGCTCAAACTATGACAAATAGCGCGAACGAATTAGAAGCGTTGAGAACAGAACTAAATAGCCTTATGGTAAAATTCGGATTAAGAGCACTTAAGCTTTACCAGACAGGAACCAACGTACCGCTCCAACCCTCACAGATGGCCTATTTAATAAAATACGAATTAACCAACGCCTTAGCAGACGTCCAAGAAAAACCAACCATGGACAAAATCATCGAGCAAACAAAAGCAGAATGGGCAAAACTACAAGAACAACCAAAAGAATAAAACCAACCCCACACTCATTTTTAACCCCCCCTAAAAAAATCTAGTTTATTGGCGGTTTTGTGCTGCTCTGATCCACACCGCTCAACCGCATCCACCTCCGAAAATCCTCAGACGGAGGCTGCAAAGCATACAACTCAGCACGTCTTGACTCCAAAAACTGGTTCTCTTTACCCATAAACTCTGCCGCAGTCACTATCCGATGATTAGCTCTGGCCGCAGCAGAAAAAATCGGCTCACAACGCAAGCGCCACTGAGGATCACGCAGAGCATGATGCTCCAGTATGGTTGTCGGAACACATTCAACCATGCGCCTAAGATTCTCCACCGCAACCTCCAGGCAAGCCTCATCAACCCTAGAGCCCCCAAGATGAAACGGCGGACCACCAACCATAAGCAGCTGCGGCTTTTCGGCCAAAATCAACTCAGCCGTACACGACACCATAGGACCCTGCACGTCAGGAGCAAAAACAAACCGCTCACCCCCAAACTCGACAGTCGCTATTATCACCCAACCCAATCCTGAGTCCCCCGAACCATGAAAAACCGCTTCAGAAAACCGCAGCTCCGTACCCGAGCTTAACCTAAAAGATTTGCCGTCCGCAGCCTCAAGCCTCTTTGCACATTTACCGCCAGTCTTTTGAAACATCCATGCCCGCTGACGCTGACTCGCATTAATGTTCACTTTAGGGTTTTTCACCAAAACATATTTGCCGCTATAGATTTGACGCGCAGTCTCGTCAGCCTTTGTCCAGTTCACCAGCCAATCCTCATAGCTTGGAGTATGATGATCAAAATGGTAATGGCTAATGGTGACGGCTTGGGCTTTTTCAGCAGCCTGAGCGATTTGCTTTCTCAGCTGAGCGATTGTTTGGAATTCTATTGGGTGAGGCGGAAAACCTGAACGCATCGGACATAGCGAGATTCCAGCATCTAAAAGCACCGCTGTATCCGGCGTCTCAACAAGGGTACACATTGAACGAACACCAAAACTCTCAGCAGCTAGCGGCGTAACCCTAAACTTACTCAGCAAACCATCCACTTCATTAATACAACATGCTGATGAAATAACAAAAATAATCATTTATAGATTAAGCTAAAAACCTCAAAACTAAAAATCAATCAACAAAAAACAGCCCAGAAGCACAGAAGAAAAAAGTAAATTGAGTACCAGGTTGAGTCTAAACCCAGCGCTAACATTATACTGGTATAGCAGTTACTAAGTGTCTTTTTGAAGTTATCTACAAGACTACTTTAGCAGTGCTATTCCAGATTAACACCGCGTTGAGCGTATTCCTCAACCTGGCAAATACCACTTACATTCCAACCCATAAAAGATTATGTGACTACAACAACACAACAGCTAAACCATAATACACTAGAAATACGGCGCCACACATATCTTGCCAGATAAAGTATTAATACAAATTCGCCATTTTTAATAAAAAAACGGCTATGGCATTAGCCTTGACTACCCTCCTAGTGGTCAGAACCGCTCCTATTGGAAGCTAATAATGCCTACCTTACTGGAGAAAAATCAGGTGGGCAAAAGATTGCAGGCAATTGAAATCGCTCTCTTAGCGACTGGTGCACTGGTTGGTGTGCTTCTAAGGTATAAGCTTGTTGAGTCACCCATCATGCTCGTTGGGCTACAAATAAATGTATTAATAGTTAATGTTTTAGGTAGTTTTATTTTGGGCATCTTTTCCGTTTTATCTTTGGCTTTCAACTTGGATACAAAATACTCGCTGCTTGTGGCTGTTGGATTTTGCGGTTCCTTTACTACGATGTCCTCGTTTGCACTTGAAACAAGCAACATCATAGATAGCAATCGCCTTACACTTGCAATGTTGAACGTTTTGGCAAATGTGGGTTTATCAATAAGTGCAGTAATTGGTGGCAGAGCTGCAGGAAATGTGCTATTAGGGATTGTGTCACAATGAGGAGAAAAATGGGAAATATGAAGTCGATATTCAATAAGCTACTTTCTTGACATTTATGATTACGCAAAAGAAGCCAACAAAATACATTTACAAAAAAGTTGTCCATAGTTGCTGCTCACCACAACCAGCACAAAAAATTACACCAAAACCTTTAACCGGAAAAAAATAGATTTCGCATATGGGCGATGACGACTCTGGCCCCGAAGACCCTGAGGATGATTTGGATCTTGAGTGCGTTCGTGCGTTAAGTTAACAACAATACAAACGTACTTGTGTAACGATGAAATGCACGTTAAGAGCCCCCATTCGCTGCATGTATTGGCAATTCTACAAGAAACTTGGTACCCTTCCCAACCTCACTTTCAAAGGTAATTTTTCCATTCATTGCTTCAGTGAGCCGTTTAACTACAGCCAAACCAAATCCTTGACCCTTCGATTTGGTCGTAAAAAGAGGCGTGAATAATTTATCCCGGGCCTCCTCAGGTATGCCTTCACCTGTATCCTCGACAACAATTAGCGCTTTATCGTCTTTGACGCCTGCAGCTATCGTTAATTCGCCTCCATTAGGCATAGCCTGAATCGCATTAATGGTTAAATTCTGCAGAATCCTTCGCATATATAACTGATCTATCCTTGTTTTCGGCATGTCCTGAGGGATAAGCTGCTTTACTGTTATCGTTTGAGGCACTTTAATTGTGGAAATCACAGACCGCACAATATTTGCTAAGTTAACCTCTTCAATTTTAGGCGTTAGGGGTCGCGCGTAGTCTTGAAGGTCTGAAACAATTTTATTGACATAATCAATTGATTTTCCAATTTCCTCTAAGCATTCTTTAATATCCCTGACGCCTTCAGTCTGAGGCAAATCAATCAGCTCATTTTTAATCAAATAAATATTGCTGGTAATGGATTGCAAGGGGTTGCGAATATCATGACCCACCATGCCAGCTGTTGCGCCTATTGTAGCTAAACGTTCGGCATCTTGCAGCTTCTTAGTCCGATCTTCAATAATTTGTTCCAAGTTTTTAGCGTAATTCTGTAGTTCGTTTTCAAGCATCTTTTGCTGAGTAATATCCTGTACTATGCCCACCAGTTTTGCAGGTTTTCCTGAAATATCAAAACTGGAAACCTTGGCTTCCATATGTATAGTGCGCTCTGCACCATCAGACCGTATAATTCGAAAATCCATACTGATTGATCGCCCCGTCGTCATACAATGATTAATTGTGCTATTAACGAGGTCAAGATCCTCAGGATGAACCCAACCAACAAAATTCTTATGCAACCGATATTGCGGCTTTACATTAAATATACGAAACATTTCATCAGACCAAACCGCTTCATCAGTAGCTATATCCCATTCCCAGCTGCCCATATGCGCCATCTGCTGCGCTTCAGCAAGATTTGCTTCGCTCCTACGCAGCTCTTCTTCAACTTGCCTACGCCCCGTAGTTTCCGTCAGAGAAAGCACTAAACCATCTACCTCTCCATTGCCATTATTGACTGGTTCAAGCGTCCAATCCCAGTAAGTAACACCCCGTTCAGGTTGATCAGGGAATATAAACGGCTTATCGTGATACTCAACTGGCTTACCTGTCTCCCGTACTTTTATGAAAATTTCCTCGTTTCCCTTATCAGGGTATAAGGCGAAATAGTTCTTTCCTATCATTTCCTCTGGCGAATAACCACATGTCTCCGCATACGCCTTATTGACTCTAACAAAATTGAAATCTTTATCCAGATAAGCTAAATTGGCCCTTCTTGTGCCATTCATTACTGCTTGAAACAGGTCACGCTCCGTCTCAAGTGCAGTCATAGCTTTCTTGGCAAAGGCTTCGGCTTTCTTCCGCTCAGTAGTATCGGTGGTAATGATAGCACAGTACCCTTTTTTTGGGGAATAAATATAGAATTGAAACCACTTATCTATACAAGGATTATATTCTTCAAATTTTAAAGGTGCCCCAGTAAGCGCAACTTCACCGAGAGTATCTATCCATTTCTGAGCTACCTTAGGGTCAAGGTCACGAATAGTCTGCCCAATTATTTTTTCCCTAGGAAGATTCATTAATTTTTCTTGAGCTGCATTTATTTCCAAGATGCGGTAATCGTAGGGTTTGCCCTCAATTTCTAAAATAACCTCACCTAATGTAAATCCTTCACTCATGCTCTCGAACAGTGTGCGATATTTTTCTTCGTTTAACCGTAGCGCAGTCTCAGCTGTTTTACGTTTAGTAATATCTTCCAAGGTCGCAATAAAGTAGCATTTCTGTGGGCTATAAGTAGAAATACTGAACCATTTTTTCATAGGTTCTATATAACTATCGAATTGTAGAGATTCACCAGTTATTGCTACCTGGTTAAAAACCTGAACCCAACTAACAGCACTATTATTAATATCTCGGAGCACCATAGATACTTTCTTACCAATAATATGATCTCTTCTTAAACCCATAATCCTTTCAAACTCTGCGTTAACATCTAAAATAATGCAATCAACGGGTTTTCCAGCTTTATTAGCTACAACCTTTCCATAGATAAATGGGCTTAGCATCCTAGCAAAAATTGTAGATATTTGTTTTCTATCAGGTCGAAAAGCTTCGGTCCATCTTTCAGAAAAACCCACACCCGCCATTTTAGTATTCAGATCGAACAAGGCTACACAGAAATAGAAGCTACTAGCGTACAAAGCGCCTCTTGTCAGCCAGGATAGGATGTCGCTAGAGTTGCTTTCAAAAAGAAATCCAAATAAGCCTAATGCTATTAGCCCAAGAGCTAGAGAGTACCAGTAAAGCGTTGTTGATTTTGACCGCAAATAATGCCATCCGAATATGATGCTTGATACTGCTAAAAAGAACATCGTCAACCCCATGATAGACACATAGATAATTTCAGGCCAAACCAATGATAAGAAAACAGGTAAATAGCCTAAACCAAACATACCTGAGATAGTTATTATAAAGATAGCTATCCCGGTGAAAGCTATACTTAGGTATGTAAATCTATGAGTGGGCTGGCTAATACCTATGCTAGCTGATGATATAGCTGAGATTACTTGCAACAAAGAAGCTGTTAGAATGCTTATACTAAATATTGTTAAATATACGTTTATTGAAAAGCTTGATGTCAAACCAGCGATAAGGGCACCCAAGCCGCTGGCAAAAAAAGCAGAGCCCAGTATGAGAATATTTTTTGCACCACTTTCAAGGTAACTCTTTGCAGAAACTATTGCTACAACAATGTTTGCGGCAGCAATAAATAAGAAATCAAAAAACATAAGCACACCAGGAGTACCCACATCAGCACTCACAGAGGATTCTATAAAGAAAACAGCAAATATGGCCACTGCGAAGAATAAACCTACAACAGCACCACATCGCATAAGTCGAGTCATGTTTTAGATCACTTTAAAAATTTGATTTACTATTTTGTAGCGAATTGTTTTTTAGCTTTTCGCAAAAAAGTATATCTAAATAGCAGACCAAGCAACCGCTCACGGAAAGGAGATAAGACTTCGCAAGTCTTCCCACGATAGGTATTGCTAAATTTTTTTCAAGTACAGCTAATAATAGAGTATTACTGCGGTCCATAGATAATTCTGAGAGGATTTTGTATAATTGCCTAGCAAAGGCACCCAATGGTGCACCTTCCAGTGTCCTTTTATATATCTAGTTCCTATTCTTGAAAAGAGGCTGAAGCAACCAGCCTTGGTCTCAATCAACTCAAAATCGTCTATTCAGAATACTGGAGGAGTAGTAAGAATTGACAGAGATTACAGAAAAAGAAAATAAAACACTCCAAGATTATGCCCTTCACGAAATTGAGTTAAGAATTGTAAAAAACTTTTTAGATATCTTGATTTTGAGAGACTTAAGCAAACATAGTAGTCTAAGCGGCTATGATATAATAGAGTTAATACATGTAAAATTCAAACAGTTGATAAGCCCCGGAACAGTTTATTCTGTCTTGTATGCTATTGAACGAAAGGGTTTAGTGAAAGGCGAATCAGACGGAAGAAAAACAGTCTATATGTTAACAGAAAGGGGAAAAGCAGCAGTTGAAGATATATCAAAGTTAAAAGAGGAGCTAGCACTGTTCATGAAAAATTTTATGGCATAACTATGAGATTAGCCGTCAAGTAGCCCTGTTTAAAGGAAGAAGCTTCAATCAAAATAGCGCTAAAAGGCATACATTACCTACCTGAGTACGTTTATTTAGCCTGTTTTATAATGAAAATTTTGCCGGACATACTTTCATTATGAAATGTTTTAACTTGATCGGTATTGCCCGAAGGGTTCTCTGTTACTTGTAGTATGCCTGCATGGAAGAAGCTTAAGCGGCTGGTTATATTTCGAATTTATCTAGGATTTTAGGTTCTTTTTCGCCTGTGATTTCGGCAGTGACATGGAAATACTGTTGCAACCCCGAGTTTTTGATCCTGTATTTGAGGAGTTCATCTATCTGAAAGATTCCTGCTGTGTCGGTCATTGTGATTTTTATGGTTATAGGTTTTATCCCATTTTCGAGTATTTCGACTTTTTTTATGCTTAATGCTGAAACTGCGTGGATGTCAATTTTGCCAGCTCTGAAAGGAATTCTGGCCCTGCCTGCTTCCATATCCAAGGCGTCAGCGATGCCTACTATGCCCGCTTCGACTGTCAAGGGCTTGTTGGTGGGTATATTCGGATGTTCATGGGCAACTATAGTGTGCAGGACTTCTGACGATATTACTGCTTGCTCCTCTTCGGTATATGTTGGCGATAAGCATTTTTCTAGGACTCCTAGTGCTAGCAAGCCACTATACATTTCATGGCGGTAACGCATCACAGCCATGCCTAAATCATGGAGAATCGAACCCAAAACCACCACAACCTCAGCATCTTCCTTTTGCATGCGGTAATTTTTGACTATGCTGGGCTCAACCTGTTTTTCCATAAGTATACGTAGCAGTTTCAAGGCTAAGTTTGCAACAATTTTCACATGCGTTGGTCCATGGTCAGTATATCCCATACGCTCAATAGCCATAACGTTGCTGCATCGCCAATAGGCATGCAGTTTACGGTCAGTTCTGATTTTCTCCAAAATCTGCCCAAGCTTGAAATTCCCTTTATGCGGTATATTAAAAACATAAGACACTCCAAATCACCTTAGCTGTAAGTTACTGTTTTGCATAGCCGTTAGATTTACTTTAGAAAGATCATGCATGACTTTATGCCCTTCCAACACCACAAAGACAAGAACGAACCAATACACACTTCTGCTGCCCCACAAAATATCTCGCACAATTCAGATAAATCTTGCCTCCAACAGTTAGAACTGTAATTTTTGTTTCTATCTGTGCTTGGCGACTACTGCTTTGTTTTCAGAAGCTCGGCTGCCGTTAGTTGCCAGTGCTCTTGCCCCGCATTTACGTTACTGGGCGGTAGTTCTTTATGAGCGCCTATGCCAAGAAAGTACAAAACAAAGGCCGCATTTATAAAGAATAAGCAAATAGGATAGTCTATTTTGCACTCAACGTTGTTTGGTTATAATCTTTTTTTCCTAAAGACAATGGCTGCAACTGCAATTATTGCGATTACTGTTACTGTGACTGCTATGACATAGGTTGTTTGGGCAGGAAAAGTTATTGGGTTGAACTCAGACGACTGTGTTGGCTGCTGTGAGGCTGTTGCTGTGGCAGAAGGACTAGGCGACTGAGAAGGCGATAAAGTAGGGGCAGATGTTGGACTTAACGTTGGTGAAAATGATGGAGTTAGTGAAGGCGTGGATGTTTGATAGGTTCGGTCAGATGTACCGTATCCTGCAGGTATGTGGTGTTCGTTTGTAGCTTTAGGCATAACAGAGTAACCCGTAAACATATCATAAGTAGACGTTTGACCCCCAATAACATAAATTGTATCATTTACTACTGCAACAGCGAAGTCTGCACGATTGGTGGGTAAATCTGCACCAGCCATCCAACTATCAGTTTTGGGATCATAAATCTGATTTGAGTATAACGGAACGTTTGAATTAGCTGCAGTCTTAGTAGCAGGCTGATTGAACACATACACGAGCTTAGGCACCATCACACCTGTTGTGGCAACCGCATAGCCTGACATAAAATAGGTAGGCGCAGATGTACCCATAGTCCAAGTGTCGGTTTGGGTATCGTAAATTTGATTCAAAGCAGTAATCTGCCCATCATTTGAACCACATATAAAGTATATCTTGTGATCAATAACTGCTGATGCATAACCATATATCGCAAACGGTGAAGACACTTTTTGGGTCCATGTATCTGTTACCGGGTCATAAACTTCGTTGACTGACAAAGTCGAAGCACCAAAGCTTGAATTATCAGACGTAAATCCACCAATAAGATAGATTTTATTATCTACAACATTTGCTTGCAGCGAACCTCTCGTTGTTAGCATGGATGTTTTGGTTTCCCACGTATTTGTGAGGGGGTCGTAGACTTCATTTACTGCAGTATAACCGCCGTTTGTTGTTCCGCCGATACAGTAGATTTTGTTTTCGTAAACTGCTATGGCAAAATTTGATCTTGGAGTTGGCATACTAGCTTTTGAAGACCACTTATTTGTTGTGGGATCATATTGTTCGTTTTTGCCAACTACTCCTCCAGCAGAAGGCCGAGAACCCTGTAACGTTGAACCGCCAATAGCATAGATTTTATCATCTACTACAGCAGCGCCTAGGCCCCATCTTGCTGTTGGCATTGATGCCTTTGTTGCCCAAGAACCGCCATCTGGCTCTATGGTTGGTACTGAAGTAGAAGCAGGGGGTGCTGTCACGCTCAGCGTAGCTATCTGACTCAATGCAGGCCGGTAGACAATGGCACCATCGGCAAAGGATTGCCCAAGATAAACTAACTGAAACAGATAGGTGCCTACTTGGTTTCGTGGTACATATACTGAATAGCCTGAACCGTTAGCATACATTTCAACAGGCAAAGTTTCAATCAGACCATCAGGACCTGTAACATTAACGGTAACGCCATGGAAAATATCCTTATCCGTTGGCGGTGCAGGCTCAAGACGAACATTAACCCACACAGCTTGATTCCAAACAACAACAGGCTCTAAGCTTATAAATGCAGATACATCAACTTCTGTTTGTGCTCGAACCTGAACAGGGTTAATAATGAATGCACCCGAGATTATTAAAAAGGCAAGAAATGATAGGATAGCAGCTTTATTCATGCTTAACCCTCTGTTAAGTATTGTAGAAAAATGACTTTTATTAGCTGCTATAGGATTATCATATCCAACTTGCATCATGACTTTTTCACTTCGTGTTTTGGGCGATTTAAAGAAAAAGTAAGGGGTATGCTTGTCATATGGGTTTGCACAGCGTATTAATTTATTTTTAATTGTATGCCTCCGTCACCGTAGACAGCCATTTTAGAATTCGTATCAGGATACCAGCTAGGCCACCAGTATGCGCTAAATCCTTGTCTAAGAGGACTAGTTCCAAAGGGTTGGCCCCATGTTTGCTGTGAAGCTGTGTCTAAAGCCTGATTCACTGTCTTGCTAGTAGTGCACGCCTCTAGGAAGAATCTATATACCCAGCCCCAGTACAGTATACCGCTATCTTTTGGTAGTGATTGTTCAAGAGATGCTGAGCCCCATGGAAAACCTATGTAACATTGACCGCCACCATCTGGGTTACTGTAGCCATTGTTACTCATTTGTGAGCCCACAAGACGATGCATCCAAGCGAACGGCATTCCTACTGCTCTTTCAGGATACGGTGGCCACTGAGAAGGCAATAAACCTTGATAGGTGAGGTCTGCGGATAAGCAGGTGTTGATGAATGCAAAGCTAATTTTGCCCGCCTGAACCAATTGATATACATCCATGTCATAGACGCCATTGTCAGGAACAGCAGTTCCAGGGTAAGCGCCGACATATGTACCTGTATTGTCTTCGAACATGTAGTGAAATTCTCCAGGAGGCGCTAGCCGATAGTCGCTTCTGCCAACGCCATGGTCAAAATCAACCACCGCTACAGTATCACACATGCCCTGCAAAGAAGTAATAGCACTAAGAATTTGGGCTTTCGATGAACCAAGACTGCCTTGACAATTCCAAGAGGGGTCATAACCACCTTGCGCGAAATAAGGTGCAACAACGTTATTGGCAATAAACGTCTGTCTAGAAATCTCAGTTGGACTCTTGCGCCAGCTAGGGCTCGGAGGGGTAGCACCAGTACTTTCAGAGCCCCAGACTACAGCACCTCCTGTAATAGCGTTAACGGTTGCAATAGGCATCAAAATGGTCGTAAAAAACAATAGAACGCAAAGTATTGTTGCGCCAATTTTAAGAGCGCGTAGTTTTGGCAAATTATAAGCGCTCAAGTTCTTCTTGTGCATCCAAACTAAAGTAGTTCCTATTGTACCGGCGGCAAGAATAGAGACTGCAATCCACAGAGCAAAGCGCGCATTTGCCCCAGTAGCTGTGGCCTTTTGGCTATTTGATGTTTTAATTGTGGTTGCATTTAAAAGGGCAAGTTCTTCTTCTGGGGTTATTGTTGACCATGCTTCTTTAACAGATCGCACTTCTTTAGTGTCTGCCCAGATATCAACTTCTATGCCATAGAGGTTGCCATACCATTTATCAAGCGCAATGCCCATACGCCACACAGGATAAAGCATCAAAGCATCTTCACTACGCGCCTTATCTAGCCTTAGAGAGTTATCGAAAACTAAAGCAACCCAGATTACGTTTGACTCATTAAAGTTCTTAAAATCAAAAGCATCCTCAGACAGCGGTAGGCTCCATGAATGTGACTTTGCAGCCTCTAGTGCAATAGCTTTGGCGTCGTTTTCAGAAAGAGCAATATTTGTGCTGCCGACACTGTAGATTTGCCAGTTGTCAACAAAGTATGCTAAGAACCCTTTATCGTAACCTAAGGCTACAAACTTAGGTGGCGCTATAGCACCATGAGCTACGTATGTCCATTTAAAGGTAGTATAACCATCAACGATGGTTACTTCAAGCTGTGTATTTGCAGATGTTTTTGTGAGGTTTTTGTTTGGATCCAACTCGTCGAGTGTAGCTTTTAGTTCGCCATAAAGTGGGTCATTTATATATGTTTGGTAGTTGCCTAAGAAATCTTGGGCTAGTTTAGCTGCATTAGTGGTAGTTGATTGTTTAGTTAGGCTTGGTTGCCCATCATTTTCAAGTACTTGCATGAGTTCTAACTTTCCATTTACAAAAATTGCACTTATTGATAGTTTGCTTTCTTTAGAGTCAAAGTCATAGCAAATACTTTCTTGAGGAATCTCCCAGTATTGGTCTATATAGTTTTGGTAGTCTTTTTGTGTCACCGTATACTTTGATAGGTCAAGACCAACGGCATCGTTTAGGATTGATAGACCTTTTTCTTGAGTAGTCATTTCTGCAGCGTTTGTGTTAGGTATTAGCGCTGCGCATGTCGTAGAACTCAACAGGATCAAAAGAGTTGCCATGACTAAGATTTTTTTATTTTGTTTAGTCATTTTTTCTTTTTCTCCATTTAATTTAGTTTGTCCTCTTTTACTCTTTGGCAGTACTGTGGCCAAATATTTGCCTAAGCAACTAGTCGTGGGCTTAAAGGGGACAACTTTGTATGTGTCTCGTTTTAGATTTAAATTTTTGTGTTTTTTTGTTCACCAAGAATACACTCAACAAGTCAACAGGAGTTGCGTGTAATCATTTACAGCATGTTCAGAATTAGCCTAAACCAGAGCTTTTAAGGTCAATTGTACAATAGTTCAGATAAACCGTCCAGTGTAGTAGCATATTGGCATTTGCGGCAACGTTTAAGCAAGGCTTATTATGGAAGGTGTGGGTCTTGCTCTGGTTGTGCAGGTTGCTACAAATTGCCTGCAGTTTTGGTTCTTTAAAGTGCTGTTGGCAGAATAGCTGTTATCCTTATCGTGGCGCACATGACCTTACGCTGCGGAAAAGGTTTGTGTGCGTGTTAAACGTGCAAAATTAAATGAACATGCTTTTAAGGAAGTCATAATAATTGTCTAATAAATACAACGAGATGTTGTGATGGGTAAGAAAAAAGTGTTAAGCGAAGGCGAACTTAATGAAATGGTATATCCTTCGCAGAACGAAATCCTGGGTGTGGTAACAAAGCTTCTAGGCTTCGACCGTATCATGGTCAAATGCCAAGATGGACACGAAAGGCTCTGCCGAATCCGCGGCAAAATGAAGCGCCGTGTCTGGATTAGGGAAGGAGACGTTGTGTTAGTATCTCCATGGGACTTCCAAAGCGACACCCGTGGCGATGTAACCTGGCGCTATACCCATGCGCAGGCTGAAACTCTCCGCAGGAAAGGTTACCTAACCGTATAACCCTCCTTTTGGTTGAAGCAGAAAATTGTCTTACCGATTAAATTTAACCGTTATTTTCCAGTTTGTTGACTTGATAATCAAGCAGATGAGATAATATGTCAGGAAAAGCCCGCGAAAGACTTGCACGCCAAGAAAAAGCCATTGAACGACGAGACAAAATGCTGGAGCGCGACCTCTCGTCTGAGCGTGCCACATTGGAGGAAGTTTTTGATCAGGCTACGCTTATGGTTATTTACCGTTTCATGAGCAGCGGCATCCTGTATGAAGTTAATGGCGTCATAAGCTCAGGCAAGGAAGCGCGGGTTTATTGGGGCAAGAACAAAGAAGGCGAAGACCTAGCCGTTAAAATTTATTTGACTTCGTCTGCTGATTTTAAGAAGGGCATGATCAAGTATATTGAAGGTGATCAGCGTTTCAAGGGGGTAAAGCGTGATACAAAATCGCTTTTTGCCGCTTGGGCGCAAAAGGAGTTTAGGAATCTTGATCAGGCAATGCAAGCAAAAGTGCGTGTGCCAAAACCCATTGCAGTAGACAGTAACGTGCTTATTATGGAGTTCATCGGCAAAGGTGGCGAAAGTGCACCTTCGCTTAAAGAGAAAACTCCTGATAGACCAGAAAAAGTCTACAACAATGTAATTACTTACCTGCGCAGACTTTACAAGAAGGCAGGACTTGTCCATGGCGATCTTAGCGAGTACAATCTTATGATGTGGAAAGGAAAACTAATCATGTTTGACATGTCACAATCCGTGCCGACTTCCCATCCGCTTGCACAATTCCTACTAAACAGAGACATAACCAATGTGAATAGATTCTTTAGTCGCTTAAGAGTTAATGTTCTTTCAAACGAAGAAGTCTACAGGAAGGTCACTGCGTAATGTCTAAACCAAATACATTTGTGAAAATCCCCAAAGAAAGAGTTGGCGTACTTATTGGCCCAGAAGGGAAAATAAAAAGTAATATTGAAGAACGGCTTAAAGTTGAGCTCACGATAGATAGTGAAGCGGGCAGCATAGAAATTACACTAAAAGACCCTAGCGATCCATCATTGCTTCTGCGTGCAAAAGACGTTGTTACCGCCATAGGCAGAGGCTTCTCACCCGAACAAGCCGATAGGCTAATTCGTAACGAAGACATGGTTTTTGATTTCATTGACCTAAGAACCATTTTCGGCAGATCTGACTCAGACATAAGGCGGGTAAAAAGCCGGATTATAGGCATGAATGGCAAAACCCGAAGGACCATCGAGGAACTCACAGAGGCAGATGTCGTCGTTTATGGACACACAGTAGGAATAATCGGGACCTTCGAACAGGCAGCCGCTGCAAGAAACGCCATTCAAATGATTATCCAAGGCAGCCAACATCATACAGTCTACAGCTTCCTCCAAAAGAAACGCCGTGAACTCAAAAAACAACAACTTGAACTATGGGAAAAACCCGAAGACTAAACCACCAACAGCCTCTTTCCACTACGTTTTTCTCTTACCCGCATAGTTTAAATCAAAAGTAAATTTTCCATTTAGTTCGCTGATAACAGGTGCTCTACCTAATTAATAAGAGCGATAATTAAAATAGCTTATAAATTTTATAAAAACATAAATTGTACAAGTGTCAACGTTCATACGGAAATCGACATGCCAGCATCATATTCACGGTTATTGGGTGTAGTCGGAAAGCCGAATACAGGTAAATCGACCTTTTTCAGTGCCGCCACCCTTGCAACAGCAGAAATCGCAAATTATCCATTCACTACCATTAAGCCTAACCGAGGAGTAGGCTACGTCAGTTCACCCTGCGTTCATGTAGATTTTAATGTTCAAGATAACCCAAACAACAGCCTCTGTCTTGATGGCGTAAGGCTCGCACCCGTAGAACTAATTGATATCGCAGGCATAGTTCCAGGAGCTTGGGAAGGCCGAGGTTTAGGCAACCAGTTCCTTGACGAAATACGTCGAGCAGATGCACTAATTCATATTGTTGATGCTTCAGGCGGGACAGACTGTGAAGGTCGCAGCTGTAAACCAGGTGAACATGACCCAGTCGAAGATGTCCAGTTTCTTGAGCGTGAAATCACTATGTGGATGGCATCCATACTTAAGAAGGATTGGGCAAAAGTTTCGCGTACTGCAGAAACTGAGAAAAAAGGCATCTACGGACCTCTAGAAGAGCGTTTAGCTGGATTAGGTATAAAACGCAATCATATATTCGATGCAGTCCACAAAGCAGGCTTAAATGCAGATAAGCCTACGATATGGAGTGAAGATGACTTTTTAAAGTTCGTTGATACGCTAAGGCGCATCTCCAAGCCGATGTTGATTGTCGCCAACAAGATGGACCTACCTACATCTGAAGATAATATAAAACGGCTCAAAGAACTTGATTATTTTGTAATTCCTTCTAGTGCAGAAGCTGAACTTGCTCTTAGACGTGCCGCAGAGAAAAAACTCATTGAATATAGACCAGGAGACCCCGACTTTAAAATTCTCCAGTCTGATAAACTTTCAGCAGGTCAAATTAAAGCTCTAGAAGTTATTCGGGAACAGATAACCAAACATGGATCTACAGGCGTTCAAGAGGCGATAAACACAGCATACTTTAAGTTGTTAAATATGATAACAGTGTATCCTGTTGAAGACGTGGAGCATCTAACGAACCATAACGGTCAAGTCCTGCCTGACGTTTATCTAGTTCCGCAAGGGACAACCGCACATCAATTTGCTTACATTATCCACACTGAACTGGGTGAAAGTTTCCTCTATGCCATCAACGCAAAGGACAAAAGACGCATTGGCGAAGATGCCATACTTAAAGACAGAGAAGTCATAAGCATAGTTAGCACCAAAAAACGCACCTAACCATTTCACCATTTAGGGTTATTTTTTTCACCTATTTTATTTGCCAAAGCGACGTTTTCGGTTCTGGAATGTTCTAATAGCCCTAAGCAGGTCTATGAAACGAAAATCAGGCCAGTACACATCTAGAAAGAGTAATTCACTATATGCTGCTTGCCAGAGTAGAAAACCACTGAGACGTTCTTCGCCTGAGGTGCGGATGATCATATCAGGATCTGCCTTTGTCATATGTGAAGTGTAGAGGTATTTTTCGAAGGTACTTTCGGTCACGTCATCTATACTTAATTCGCCGTTTTTCACTTTCTCGGCAATAGTTTTAGCGGCATCAACGATTTCAGCTCTACCGCCATATGCAAAGGCAAAATTCCAGAAATAATTATGGTAATTTTCTGTAGTTTTTTCTACGTTAGCAATAAGTTCCTGTAGGTTTTTAGGTAGCAAATTGGTCCTACCGATTACTTTAACGTGAATTTTATTCTTATGTATGCGTTCATCTGTAAGCAGTTTTCGGAATTTTTCATCGGCAATTTGCATAATTTGTTCGACTTCGTTAGAGGGTCGCCTGAAGTTCTCTGTAGAAAACATGTATAAGGTTACGTATTTGACTCCGAGTGTGTAAGTCCAGTCTAAAAGCTGCTCAACAGTTTCAGCTCCCTTTTTGTGCCCAAGCCACGGATTAAGCTCTTGGCTATTTGCCCATCGCCTGTTACCATCAAGTATAATGGCAATATGTTCGGGCTTAACACCATTTTTTACCTGCATCCAAAGCCATTTTTGATAGGCTTTATACGCGCCAATAATTGAGAGAAAATTGCGTAGAACCATTATTAGAACCTCGAATTCTTAAGTGCATGACTGCATGGACAGCTACGTACCAACGGTAAAGCTGCTATCGCATCAATTAAAGCTTGCCCTAGTTGCCTTAAGATAATCTTGGAGTTTTCTAATGCATCTAAAGGACTAAGTGTCTGCTGCAACCCTGCCGCCATATTTGATACAAAACATACAGAAACATAACACATTTCTAGTTCCCTCGCTAAAACAGCCTCAGGTAGCCCAGTCATACCAACCACATCACAACCTAAACGACGAAACATTTCAATTTCTGCAGGTGTCTCAAAACGCGGACCCTCCGTACAAAGCAGCACAGCTTTCTCCCATACACATAAGTCTGAACATTTAAGTTTATCAAGGACTACTGCACGGATTTCAGGACAGTAAGGCACAGACATGTCGATATGAGTCACAGGCGCATTATCATAAAACGTTGTAGGACGAAACCTAGTAAAATCTACAAAATCATGCGGAACTACTACATCACAGACCTTAAAAGTTGAGTTGATTGCGCCTACGGCATTAATAGAGATTATTCGTTCGACACCGAGGCTGCTCAGTGCCCAGATATTTGCACGGTAATTAACTTTATGGGGCGGGATTGAATGTTCTGAGCTGTGCCTAGAGAGAAAAATAAAATCCTGATCGCCAACTCTTCCTGCTGATAAATCTGATACTAGTCCATATGGGGTTTCAATAGATAACTGCTGGCTAGTTAGAAAAAGCTGCTCGAAACCGCTTCCCCCTATGACTGCAAGTTTAGGTTTTAGTTCCAAACTCGTCAACCTTTTCGGACTTAGTAAAGAAGCCAGTGGCAGATTGGTGTACAATAAGCGTCATTAAGCCTGAGGCTATGGCTATCAGTATACCGATTACGATAAAGATTACTAGATTCCCATAGCCTTTCTCCGGTGATGCCAGTACATCTGCAGCGCCACTAAAAATCATGCGAGACCAGGCTACAGAGATAATTAGCGCTACATTCCTGAGCACTCGGACATCACGTTCAAAGTACCAGCGTATGCTTCGTCCGACAAGCGCGGTGCAGACGCCTACTATGATAAGGTCTAAGGCACCTTTGATGAAGTTGCCAGAGAGAGCTGGCAAGATGCTAATCCAGCCCCCTGTATCCGTAGGCACAGGGACTAAGTTGTTTAACGCAAACGTATATCCTGAGTATACGCTTACTGCTATACATAAAATGCCTGCTATGGTAGCGTAGTTGGCTATTTGCATTGGGAGCGGAGGAGGCGAATACTCTTTTATCCACTTGTAAAAGTCCTTGGCTGAACGGTCGACTCCAAAGCCTTTGATGAGTAAAACGCCGCCAAATACCACCACTATAGCTGTTAGGTAGTAAGCATCGACTTTAAAGTATGTAAGTATACCCCAAATAAGAAACAGCAACCCAGGTATCCCTAAAGCAATACGAGAGTATCTAGGATTTTCGATTAACATTTTCAGATATCTTGAGAACAGCGCCGCTGTTTCCTCAATTGATTCGCTATGCTTAATGACTATACGCCTAACAGATGAAACCGGCACTCTGGATTCAATAAGAGGCAGCACAGCCTCATCCGTATAACCATCAGTAACAAGAATAACCTCTTTAGCACTGAACACTTCAAGAAGCTGATTAAGCTCAGCCACAAGTTTTCTGTCTGCACCCACTCCGCCAAGTTCTGAACCACAGATGGTAGCAATTTCAAAAGCTTCATCAGGCTGTTGCTCTTTTAGAAGACGGTCGTAAAGACTTACGGCTTCGAACATAGCATTAGCATCAGGTTCTTCTGGATCATGTAGAGCTAAAGCAATTGCAGCATCAAGATTAGCAGCTCTACCGATAACAGGCGTCTTAATACCTGCCTTTGTACCTAAGTCGCCGTCACGGTCAACACATAGAATAAGTATACGCTTCTGTGCGGGTGTTTCCGGTGTTTTCTCAGTCATCAGCTTTCTAATCCAAGTTAAGTGCAGAAGTTAAGTTTTAATCTTTCTAAAAATAACAAAAAGTAGAAATGCAGTGTAGGCAAGCTTTTTTTGATAGCCTACTTATTTATTCTCCTATTGAGAATCTTTATTCGAGTTCAGAGTCATCGCTAGCAAGAAGCTGGAATTCTTGCCAATTAAGCCGCTCACCGCGTGCAAGCTTGTCACGTACTTGAGATCCGAGTTTTTCTTTAATTTCAATTTCTTTGATCTTCTTCTGCTTTGCTTCTTCTTCACGTGCAGCTTCAATCTGGATGCGTTTCTGCTCAAATTGTTGTTTGCGCTGTTCATATTGTTGCTTCCGCTGCTCAAACATCTGACCGCGTTGCACCATTAGGAGCCCAAGTTGCTCGTGCAGGGGCTTAATTTGCTCTCTTGCCTGCAAGAATGCAACATGTAAAGCAGTTGCTTCTTCGC
>CAYRSV010000019.1:0-39466 GCA_964427115.1 uncultured Candidatus Bathyarchaeia archaeon
CACAACCAAAGTCGATAACTCGACTACCTTTTTTCAGCTTGAGCAGTTTGCCGAGCTGGATGATTTTTTCAGACGTAGAAGGGTTGAGTATTTCCATGTAACGGTGTGAGATGCTCATAAGGTCAAAAAAGTCCATATTTCAAGCCTCTTTCAGGAAACGGTGACTTCATTATAATACCAGCCATTAATGACATTTAATGCGCCCTCTATCTGATGAACTTAACTATACGGACAAATGGCGAGTAAGGACACGGTAATAAGGTATTTGTCGGCTGCTTTTTTGGTACATTGTGTTTCGTCTTTTTAGCCATCTGCATAAAGAAAATATGCCCCAGGCATGTATTCTGATCCATGCTAGACGGCGGACAGTTATGTCAACAGTCTAAGAAAGTCATTTACAGATAATATTTTGGCTCTCTTGAATTTTACAATTCTTAGAACATGCTTATCGCCGCTGACAATGAAATCGGCGTTGGAATCTAAGGCACATTCTAAAAATTTATTATCCGAAGTATGCTCCACTACTACATTGACTTTACTTGTCACTTTTATGAACTTGGCTATTGTTAGTACCTGTTGAATTAGTTCTTCTTTATCTACTTCGGTTGCCTGGTAGATTCGCGCCAGTTTGGGGTAGGCTAAAACCTGATTTATTTCTGTGATTATATCTTCAGATACGTAAATGCGTACTTTTCTTTGTTCAGTAGCCCGTATTATTTCTGCGGGTTTGCCGCCCCAAATCAGCGCTGAAACCCAAACATTTGTATCTAGAACTATCTTAGGCTCTTGCTTCTTCGACGAGGGCGTTTACATCTTCCTCTGTGAGACCCATCTGCTTAGCCTTGTCCCATACTGGTTTTAGGGTTTCTTGGAAGGATTTGTCAACGATTTTTTTAAGGATAACTGTGTCGTCGATTGCTATGGCGAGGATTTTTTCGCCTTTTTTTAGGCTTGCCGCTTTCCGCACGTTTGCGGGGATGACGACTTGGCCTTTGGAGGAGATTTTGGTGGTTGATACTTCGACCAATGCATTCACCTATTAAAGGTAAGAACTTTCTTACTAAAAAAGTTGGTGGGCCGCCGCTGGGACCCAGTCGTGCACACGTTAAAAGGCACCACATCTTTAGCGCCGTTTTAGGTAACCTCCTTTCGAAAAGCTCTTTAAGATGCTCAGCAAGCAATGAGAGCTAATAATTCTGCTTCTGGTCTAGGTTTCGGCGATGTAGCTTGCTTGATAGAGATATCAACCCTTACTAAGTTGCTTATACCCCTATTATTCAAAGACTTCAGCGCCTAACCACGGAGGAAAGGCTTCTCTTCTAACTCTGCACGCTGGTTTGTCCCGAAATTATTCCGATTAACCTTTTCTTGTTAAAATCTTAGATTCTGAGTGCAATAGCTAACCCAAATTAGATAAAGTAAAACCAAGAACCACCTTACATACGAATTTCGGGACAAAGCGGCGCGCTGACGAGTACGCAAAACCGGCATAACGCCCAGTTTTGGCATGCGGTTGGGCTATCTACTAAATTTGAGCTTTTAACGCCTCAAAGGCTCTACATATTTTTAAACCCAATACCTATGCACTAAGAAAATGGGGGAAGGGGATTATTACCGCGGATGGCAGGTTTCAAATCCCTCGGTCCACTAAAAATTCCCTTTCGTCGTAACACATAACGAAGAATTTTCGGAATAGCTTACTTGCGTTATTGGTTGGCTTTTGCCCTGTTGATTGCATCTTCAACTGTAGGGGGAAGCTTTGAACCAAGAACGACCCATTTTACAGGCCTCATTTCTTTAACCACCGGTCTAAACTTCACCATACAATTTGCATGCTGACCAGATTGCGCAAACTCGTTAAGCACAGCCTCATTTTCGAACACGCCGACAACAGCTATCTTTTTGCTAAAAAACCCCAATTGCCCAGTAAAGCCAATGACCCCTTTTGTTGTTTTTAGTTGCTGCGCCACTTTTCTAGACCGCAAAAGAGCATTAAAATAATTCCAGACATGCTTGCCTTCACCAACATTAGCGAATGCTAAGTACTCTTGCTCAGGATTTACTTTTGAAAAAGTTCTCCACTTAACTTTGGGCATAATACCCACATACATTACTAATTAAAGCATCATAATAAATTATGCTCCACCAAAAAGCAACAACACTAAACTACGCTAGACAAACGTAGAGATTTAGAAACGAAAAAAAGTTTATTAGAACTTTGGTGTTGGTTTTAAAATACATAGCATAAAATAAGCTTCTACAACCGCCAATAGGTTGATTGCCAAAGCCTTTAGTCTTTGTGCCAGCTCCATTTTTTTAAAAAAAGGAATGGGAACGTTTGATTGCTTCTTGTTTGCTTATTGTCGTTAGCGTGCTGTCTTGTTCCTAAATTCTGTGCACTGGTTTAGCCTAGTGGTTAGATAACGTTAGATTCATGCATCTCTTGTGCCTATGCGCTTTTGATTACATCTAAAAATGACATAAAAATAATTTCGAGACAGCCCAGGGCGCTAAACGAGAGAAACGGAAGATGTATTTCGGGTTAAAGTGTGACTCTAACCGCTTGGCTAACAAATATGGAAAAAGCTTTATATTGATAAATGTGCTACGCTTACAATGTAAGCTGTTATTGGCTTACAGGATTGCAAAATGTCCCTAAGCTTCGGATACCTAACGCCCAAACAAAGAGCCATCTGGAACCTCAAAAGCAGCGGACTCCAAGAAGCCCACATCGCACGAAAACTAAACGTCACACGCCAAACCGTCCACAAATCCCTCGACATAGCCAACCTAAAAATCGAAGACGCCCTCCAAGAAGTCGCCAAAATCAACAAAATCGACATCGAAACACTCAACGCAGAACGGGGATTCCTAAAAGGATACAGCAACCACTTCAAAACCCCCGCTTTTATAACCTTCTCCGCCAAGAACGGCATCCAAGTCTGGTACAAACATGAAGGCGACTGTGAAAAATGCAAAAAACTCCAAACATGCAGAGAAACCCTGCTAGCAGAAGCCAAAGACCGCAACTTCCTATTACTAGACGATACAAGCAAGATTTTGCCATCCAAACTTGCCGAAGCACTTTTCGCAAAAATAACAGGTGAAGAAGATGAGCATACAGAAAAGGATTAAAAATCTCATAGATTATTGCCCTCAACCCTCAATGCCCTTAACGATAAGACTGAAACGTCACTCTCTACCAATTGCTGCGGCAGTTACGGTAATGCTTGTTCTTTCAGTTACACTCTCAATATTTTACTCAGGTCTTGTATCACATACATCTCCGCCTCCAATCATCAACGACTCGAACGTTTCTTTCTATGAGTCGGCATATGCTCGGGCAACAAGTGAGCAAAAAGTAGAACTGGACAAAATTATTGCAGACAAGAGCATTGGTTTGCCAGGTGAATGGAGACGACCAGTTCTTATCGCCATCGGAGACCTACCAAAAAACCAGCCCAGATTAACCGCTGAACAGGCAGGGGAAATATATGACCGTATAGGTAAAGACGAGAGCGCTTTAGAAAGAGAATTCAACAAAATCGCAGGAGCACCAGACTTTATCGGCGGCAGCGGAATTGGACGGTCTATTTACTATCTAAACGACAATAGAACAGACGCTATCTATGTAAGGCTAGGCGATGCATCTCACTTAGTATTTAATGACGATGGAACTCAAACAAGATTACCGTTAGGCAACCAGAAACTTCCTGTCGACCCAGGCCCATCCACACCGGTTGGTCTAGTTTCTGCTCCTCCACCCTCGCCTACCCCTACTCCGTTGCCAACGCCCTCACCTACGTATTGATAAGAACATAGTGTCTGTGGAAATTCTCAAAATTGGCGGGCGGAGTGGCCCGGTTATTTTTATAACTGTAGAGATAGGTGCTATTATCTTTTTTAGCGGCTTAAGTGGTGGAGCTTAGGCCTTCTATGAACGGAAGCAGCGACTATTCTAATCCGCGCGGGGCTGTCTTGACTAAAATTGAGCGCTAAAGTATTTGGGTTAAATTCAAATGCGCAATTCCGCATATTTCTAAAGGGATTAGCATGGTTGTGCTAAAAGCTCTTCGCTTAGTTTACGGCGCCATACTATTTACTGTACTTTTACTTCCTTTTGGGTTTTTCAATACTATGGCTGAGCCTTATGTATCAGGCGCTATATGGGGTTTTATGCTTCCTGTTGGCTATGTCGCCGCTTTATCAGGCCTTGCCGTAATCTTTTATCCTCGATCGAAGTTTCTGAAAAAACTGGGGTTTGGTAACCTCTTAATGGTTGTTGGTGTTTCGATGCTTCTTTCTTTACTGCTTTACCCCAGAGTATTATCCATTAGTCTTCTTTATGGAACGAACATGGTTGACACCGATTATTCAACGTTTACTGGAGCGGTCTTCTGGCTATCACTTCTAAGTGTAGCCGCAGGGGTTGCTAGTAAAGTAGCGAGAGTGAAGGAATTTTTTAGCTATAATTGGAATGTAGCCTCCTCTCTATTGAAAAACTATTTCTCTTCAGCTGAAGCGGCAAACTATACCTCAGGGCATCCACTGCATGCTCGTTCTCCTTGACGTCTTCTTGTTACTCGAGCGATTCGTTGATGAGGTTAACTCAGCGTCTGCTTACAAACTAGCAAGGTTGCCCGTCACTCGCAGCTGTTAGGTGCCTTCCTAGCTCGCGCTGTCCGTCTTCACGTTTGAAAGTATAGGGCTTAGCAATTAGACCTGCACGGCAAAGCTTCAAAATCGACCGGGAAAATGGGCAGCACACCAAAATGTTCCCTCGCCTTGCCTAACTTAGCGTTTTCGGCTACTCCACTCAAATCGGGCGCTTCCTCCACGTAGTATACGCTGGTACGGAGGAAAGTAGTTTCCGCCCGAACTCAACTAAACCATCCTTCACCTTAGAAAAAACCACAGAATAAATGCCTTTAAAACTCGAATAGGATCAGCCTTTTACAACTAGCTGTCTTCTTTGAGCTGCGAGGAAACTTATCGTATGCTGGAAAAAAGAAACTTAAAAAGTGCTAGTACTTTTTCGGACAAATGATGGTGGCCGCGGGAATTTGAACCCAGGATCGCATGCATCCAATCCAAGCTAGACAAAGACCAAAATAGTTAGATAATTTGAATACTTGTTTCTTTGAGGTAAGCAAATTTTTTGTCCCTTGTCAATAAGATATCGTTGTTAGCAAGCGCTATACCTGCAATCAAAAGATCGTTTTCGTTAATCATAGTTCCGTTCTTACTTAGCTTTTCAAACAACAGGGCTGCCTGTTTAGCCGAGGCTCTATCAAATGGGCAAACAGCTATAGCTGACAGAAACTTTTCAGCTATTTCTCGTTTAAGCTCTTTTCCGTGTTTTAATAATTCGTACTCTGTTATGGCTGTAGTCTTGATTGCCCCCTTATTTGCGTGAGTACGTATCGTCGAAACGATTTTTTCATCTCCTGCTAGGAAGTCTATTATGACGCTGGTGTCTATGAACGTCATTTTTTCACTTCAGCGACCGTCCATAGTTAGCTTCTCGTTCTTCAGCAATTTTGGCTTTCAGTTCCTCAAGTGTTTTCTTTTCGCTTTTAAGGGCTCCTGCGAAGCTCATGACGTCGGGTTTTTCTTTTTGATTGCAGAGGCTTTCTTTTATAACTTCTGAAAAGCTTCTTTTACCTTTCTTCTCTAAAAGTAGCTCATATACCTCGTTTGAGACCGAAATTTGCCGGGCCAACCTATTCACCAATGTATACCTAATGTATACATATCCTAAAAAGCTTTCCCAACAAAAATACACCAGATAATAAAACAAGATTGTTGGATCAATGATTCAAGCAGACATGAACATTGAACTCTATCCTGCGGAGCATGTTGCTGGCGCCGTCATGACGGCATTCGTGCCCAAGAAAAATCCCTTCTATACGGGGGCGACTTTTACCTGCATAACACTGAAATCCCTGTGGCTATAACCCCAATTGCGCTCAAAGTAGCCGATGGATGAGTTCTTTAGGGTTCCTCCCCATGCGTGTATGAACTCAAAAAGAGTAAAGCTAAGAGCGCAGCTACATGCGCCCTAACACGCTTGCACTCCTTACAACCTACGCCATCCTGAGACATAACACAATCGCAAAAATAAGCCGTAACTAAGGACTAATGGCTTGAGAGCCTAAACACAATAATATCAAAAAAGCGATAATGTTGGCATCCAGCGATAGTGCAGGTAAGCTACATTTTAATCAGAATTTTTCTTCAGTGGAAGGAATCGGATAACCCCAAGGAGGACAACATAGCTCAAGATTGTGCTTGCGTAATAGACGTATGGGAGGCTATATGTTATTTGAAATACTAACGAAATATTGAAAAGGTTAGAAACTCCATGAAATAAGAAGACGCTCCATATATCGCCCCCGCTTTTAAAAAATAAATAACCTGTTGTAATGCTGAGGAATAACACGTTTACGAATTGCCCTTGAAAGAAGCTTGCAATCCAAGGTAACTGAAAGATATGTATGTGTTGAAGCGAAAAGAAAATAGTGGCAACCGAAATTCCTATTATAGCTCCATATTTGATGGAAACTCGAGTTTGGACATATCCCCTGTAGGCAACCTCTTCCGCAAACGCGCCAAAGACAGAAAAAACCGCATACAAAGCAAACGCAAAAGGAACCGAAAAATAAGAATAGTTCGCATATCCTCGTAAACTTGGAAAAGATAGAAACTCTAATTTCGATCCCAAAGCAACGGTTATTCCGTACCATAACGCTTGAAATAGCAGAGCCAGACCTAACCCGATTAGGATGAGTCGCCAGCCATGAAAACCAAAAAAGCTTGACAGCGACTTTTTCAGATCAGTCTTTAGGAGAATTAAGGCAATAACTAAAACTGCAAGATAAGATAGGATTAAAACTGTAAATATAGACTCAAGGCTTATCCAAGTCCAAATAAGATAGCGGGCAAAATAAATCACATAACTAGCTATTAGAAGGATTAATGAGCCTAGAAAAACTCTCCATCCTCTTTGTTTAACAGTGTTATTCATCGTTTTTTCCATTTCCTATCTAGTAGTCAAGTTTAAGGTAACGTTTAGAGGCGGTACAAAAATAGGCTTATGGTACAATTCCTTACTAGTACATCTGCTTACAAATAGTGTTAAAAATAAAGACGCAGTATAGATTTACTTATGACCATGTTTACAACAAAAAAACCGTTCTTAGCAGTAATCCTTTCTCTAACAATTGCTCTCTCATTTATAGCGCTAATACAATTAGAGAAAAACAATTCTATGAACTTCAATCAGATGGTCCCCACAGCGACTAATCTTTCACCCCTAAGGTTATGGACGATTCCTTCGTTTTCCAATCAACCAGTCATTGAAAGTACAATCAGGGTTGTCCAACCTGCGTTAATTAGCAACTCTACACGAGCACAAATTTATGAGTTTATCGTTGCTAATCCAGGCATCGAGTTTAGAGGGATTTGTAATGGGTTGGGTATCGCTATAGGAACAGCAGAGTTTCACTTGGGAGTTCTAAGGAAGGCTGGTTTAATTTCGTTCTTTCGAGATGGTAAGTATAAGCGGTTTTTTGTATCAAAGGCATTTTTAAATCAAGACATAAAATTAATCTCGCTCTTACGTCATAAAACGGCTAGAGAAATTATAAAAAAATTAGCATTGGAGAAAGAGACATCCCATGGAATATTAGCATCATATCTATCTATAACCTCTCAAGGTTTAACTTGGCAAATGAACCGCCTTAAGAAAGAAGGAATTGTCGAACAAAAAATCGAGGGAATAAAGGTCAGCTATTCCTTAAACCAAACGTATCTTCAAGCCTTGCCTGAACTTCTGAATATAGCAGAGAAGAGCCACTGAAAGGAAATCACCAATCAAGTTGACATTCACTTCTTGCGCTTAAGGCTGTCAGCAAACGACAAATCTGCCATAGCGCGGTCAAGCTTTCTGAGCACAGTCTTCCGAGTACGGTAAACGTTTGGCGTCTCTATTTTCAGCTTCTTGGCAATTTGGTAATCACTTAAGCCCTCTACATTTAACCGTAGAATCTTCCGCTCTCGCTCTGTCAGCGCCATGGGCTAGGTCTCCTCTTGAGAGGCGCTGTGCCTTTTTGATTTTTATTGATAAAACATAACACTCATAGCCTCTGGTTAAAGTCAAGAAGCCTAAGCTCTCTTAGGTTTTATATGCCTTTTGGCCTCATTATGATTAGGGCTCTAAATACGCCCAATAAGTTCCTGGGCGGTCTTCCTGGGCCAGATTGACGAAAGCAGCTAAGCAGTGTGGCTTTGGCAAAGCTAAGTCCATGTTTAGAAGCAGTATCTATAGGATCTAGTGCTTGTCTTGTTTCACTTAGGGCTTCAGCTCCCAAGTGTGGACGCCTCTATTTGATATGAGACCCTACCTTAACATAAAGTCAATTTCGAGACAAAGCGGCGCGCTATAAAGTTGAGCCTTGTTTGAAATATTCAAACAAAAACGATGACGAAACACTTTATTCGCTTAATCTAGTTTAGCTTTCCGTGAGCGAATTGCGGCGGCAATATCAAAGTAGGCTTCGAACCGTTTAATTATCCCTTGTTCGACGGTGAGTACGTCGACATAGTTTGTTTCCCATTCTTGCCCAGCGGGCTTTGGCTTTCCTCGATAATGCCCCAGCACCACCCACTGTTTCACCTTGTGAGATGAAGCTAGATTGTGTCCATTCAAGAATCTCCTCTAAGGCTTAATGCGCTTCAAGGAACCTTTTTACACCTTCATGCCCCATCCAACAGCCTCCATAGGGCACACCCTCCATGAACGGGTAAACCCATTCGACATCAAACGCACATAAACCAAGGAAACCTTCCATATCATCATTGTTATGGCTTTTGTAAGACTTCATAAGCCACTTCATCACTGAACCGTTTAAGCGTTTTCAGCAAGCCCTTATCTAACGTTGCAACAAAGACCTTTTCGTTAGCTTCCTCATAGAGCTGGATAACAAGTGCTATAACTTCAGGGTCGCCTTTCTTTACCATATATTCAGGCGTTGAATCTAGCTTACTCAAGTGTTTTCTGACGTTATCCATCACTTTCGAGTACTTTTTATAATTCACGGTTTCCAATTGGATAAGACCTTGCTTAATAAAAATGTTAATCCGTTCCACAGAATCGAGTATTCTGTTTGCTGACTCGGGAGCTGTTTCTCTGATTTGTTCTGAAAACTCTTTTGGCTCATCAATGACCTCTTGTTTTATCGCCTTCGGGATTGTGAGTGTGTAGTTTTCTTTCTTTTTCTGCCGTAAGAAATCCTCCAATTTGCCCCTCCTGTCGAAGAATATAAGAATTGATGAATCCACTATGAGATATTTAGGCATTAAGGGTGCCGGCTTCGTCGAGAAGTGAGACAAACTCGTAGTAGGTTATTCCCAGAGTGGCGGCTGCTTGTCGAAAAGTCATCTTTCCCATCTTTGCTTTAGCTGCAACTTCGTTAAACCTCTCTATTCCCTCGTCTCCAAACCTGCTTTTATACAGGTCCATCATCGTTTGTTCCTCGAATACTTCCATCAACTTCTCAGGCGAAACTTCAAGCTTAAAGTCACCAGCAAAATACACTCTAGTGTTACCCTTAGCTTCGCTCTCTACGGCTCGTGCAGCTTCAAGCTCCCGTAGATACTTGTAAACAGTTGGTAATGGATAGCCTAAATGTTTTCCGATGCCTTCCGCCGTTTCTCCTCTATGCTTCGCTAAGTGCGCGATTATCTTTGCCTTGTTCGGATTCCCTATCGCTCGAAGAATTGAAACTGTTTTTTCAGCCATACAGATCAGTTAATAAAATATAAAATGTAAACTATAAACGTTTTTGGAAGACTAACAGGCTAGCGTTCAATCCCCCAGAATAGGTAGACTTTAGTTTGCGAGAGCATTCCTGCGAGTTTTATTAATTTAGCCAGCTTTATTAAATCGGCCTTCTTGATTGAGATGATGTAGTCTGCTGTTTTTCCGAAGGGTTGATGTCGGCTAATTGAAAACTCTCTTTTGAACCTTGGATGTTTGTTGCTGATAAATGCATCTTTCAGCTTGCTTAACTGCTCAGAGCTTAAGCCTTCAAGTTTCCCTAGAACATAACTCTCGTTGCCTAACAGATGTAGGTCAAACCCGAACTCAGAAAGAACACCAGCGACATGTGAAACGCTTTTTACTGATTGCTGTTCAGCTATCTTCTGCATGCCCGTTTTTTCAGCGAAAGGCGAATATTTTGCCATGACAGCAATCATCTCCACATAGGGCGTTCTAACCAAAGGCAAGGTTTCGCGAATGAGTTTAGCGCCTAAGCCTACAGTGCGGAATTTTGGGTGGATGACTATGCGGTTGATGATGCTTAGTTGCCGGTTAAGTTGCTGCATTGTCATTCTTGGTAGGACTTGGCGTCTTCCATAGCATGCTGGTGGTGGGTAGCTGTAGACTATGACGCCGCAGAGTTCGTCGCCCCATGTCATGCGAAAGATTTTGCGGGCTGGGGCTATGTTGTGTCCTCGGTAGTGGAATGGTGCGAGTTTTTGCCAGTCTGCTCGTGTGCCTTCTTCTATTTTAATTTCTCTGGTCAGGCTGCATTGAGTGGCTTGGGTGTTTGTGTAGTAGTCTATGTGGATTTCTTCGCCAAACCGTTTACGGGCCAATACGCTGGGTTTAAGGTCCTCTTGGAGGTCGCTGTGTGTTGTTGCTGCAATGACCGCTTTTCCTTGTTGTCGTGCAATCTTTTGCAGGTTGTAGGCGATGATTTTTGCTGTGTCTCGGTCTAAGCATGCGGCGAACTCATCCATAAGCCACCATTGCTTACCGCTTTCGATTAGTTTGGCGATTCTGTAGCGGTACTTCTGGCCATCGCTCAATTGGCTGTATGTGCGGAGGAACAGAAAGGCATCATTTAAGCCGACTTTTGCTTAGCAGCTCTAAGCCTTCTTCCACCGTGGCTCCGACGGTCTCGATTAATGGCTTCTCAGCGTCCACTGCTACTTCTGATAGGTCGATAGCTTCCTCGCCTAAATCTGCCTTGATAGCCCTTAGAAGAACGCTTTTGCCGCTGCCACTATCCCCGGTAATATAGACAATGTCTTGAGCCCCTATTTTCAGCTCAGCATCCAGAACCTTGAAGCGCTGGGCATCATCGATGCCTAACCCGAAGGCTTCAGCCACAACCAAACTGCGAGGTGTTGGCTTAGTGTGGGTTTCATAGCTGATGTTGAACGTGAACTTGCCTTCCGTTCGGTCGTAGATTCGGCGGAATTGCCTTATGCGAAAGTCTCTTTGTCGTCTCATTTCTTGGTCACCTTGGAATAACCGTTAAGAATGGTTCAGGCTCCATCTGCACGGTCGCAAACACGGCTAGCGCGATACTCCAAAAGACATCATCGTGAGTGCCGTTAGGATGCGAGTAGCCTATGGCGCCATCCTTGCGCAGGTCATAGCGCTCAACGTTTAGCTCGGTGCAGAGGTCGCCTCTGTAGGGTCGCTCCCAATTCAACAATGGATAGTAGAACTGTTTGTTCATCATGCGCTGCTTTAGCAGGCTTGCCATCTCGCTTTTTCTGGGCACACTAAAGTTTACGCCTTCAGCGTTCTCTATTCCAGCATTCTCCATGTCAGCTATGATGCTTGGGCCTTCCCGTGTGAAGTCAACACGGATTTTTTGGAAGCCACCCCACCTATCCTGGAGCGCCTTGAGGTATCCGAGAACATGAGCATAGAGCGTCGGCTGCTGGAAAATCTTTAGGTGCCGAAGGAACAGCCTATCGTTTAATCGCTCAACTACAGAGAGAACGCAGTAGTCTCTGGTCTGAGCTAAATCAAGTCCAGCAAAGAAATCGCCTTCACATTCAGCCTCTGGGTTGAATTCTTGAAGGTCAAAACCGCAGTTCTTAACCGTGCCCACACAAGCAACGATTAAACTTTGAGCTAGCCAAACATCCTCATTTTCAGCCCATTCAGCCTCCATCTCCCGACGCCAACGAGCAGGATCATCCCCGAACTGTCGCTTAATCTTCTCAATAATCGCAGGCTTCAAAGGACCATTAGGTTCCAAAGCCTTCTCCCAGCCAAAGTGTAGGCGCCCAAAGTCGCCGTAGTCTTTATGATTGCAAATCTTCCAAAACAGAGCGTCGGTGTTGAAGGGCGTGCTGCTAGCTGTTAGTTTGCCGTTTGTTGTTCCGAGGGTGAAGAGGATGGCGTCATAGAGGTCTTCATCGTTAGCGGTGAAGTTGACTTCGTCCCACCATATTCGATGGAACGTATTGCCCCTGATTGTATCAGGGTTGTTTGGAAAAGCCTCAATCACGCTGCCGTTTTGGAATGAGATTTTAGTTTTTTGCACATGAAGGCCTTGCTGTGGCAGGTTACGGCAAAAGCTTGCTATTCTTCGGATGTTGAGTTTGGTTTGTCGCCAGCTTGGACCAATAAACCCTATGTTCAAATCAGGGTTGTTCCAAGCATCGGCTAGGTGTAGCGCTCCAATTCCTGTGCTTTTGCCCGTTTGCCTTGGCCATCGGACAGCGTTAAACTGAAACTGCTCATAAGAAGCAATCAACTCAAGCAAATACCAATAAGGCTTAAGCCTGCAGTACTGCTCAAGAAACTTGACCGTGTCTTTAGACACTTCGTTGACGGCTGAGATTTCTTCTGCCTGCTGTACGCTTGCATAATCCTCTAGTGAGCCTCGGATTATGTGGTAGTCAGGCAGGTGCATCCGTCTTGGGCTTTTTGTTTTTTGTGGATTCGGCATATTTCCTCTCCAATTCTACCAATCGCTCTTCTAACTCGCAATAGTTGAAGTAGTCAGCGAAAATTTCCTTGTAGATTTTCACGCCAGAAATGATACTGCGCAGCCTCAACACCTCGGCTTGGTCGAGACCTGGCTGCTCAAGCGCCTTCAAAGCGGCAGTCAACGTTTTTAGTGCTTCTTCAACGCTTGGCAGTTCTGCAGGTTTTTGGAAAGAAGAAGACAACAGTCGTGGTGCACGGGGACGTTTGTCTTCTTCTTTTTCTTTCTGTTGAATCTTTAACCCTAAATTGTAAACCTTAGAAAGCACCGCGTCCCGTGTCTTTACCATAACTTTACAAATTTCATCAACGCTCCTGCCCTCTTCCACAAGCTGCCTTAGCTGTCGTTCTTCGTTTATGTCCCATGGTTTTCCTTTCGTCATGTTTTCTGCCCCACAAACAGCCCAACAACTGTCCCGCTTATCCCGGTGATTGAAGCGAAAATCTCCGCATTCCAAGTATGCAAAATGACTAAGTGCGCTAACTCAAGAGCCGACATAAACGCAGTCATACCTATGGCGAATTTGACGCCCAACACAAGCTTAGCAGTGGGTTCTTCAACGATGAGACGCCCCCTCTCAAAGCGCCTCCTAGTTAGGGCACGCTTAATAGGGTCTGCCATCGATGCTCAACCTCCGCTGTGCAAGTGCTCTCCGAAAAGTTCTAGGGCGATTCATCGAACGGTGCCCGCCCATCATGAAACTATTAACAAGCCTGCTAGCTGCTTCCTTGGGAATGTGCTCTTTTACCAGCACTGTGACGTCGATTGCCCAACTCATCGGAATGGCAGTATAGTCTAAATCGAATAGGCCGTCGGCATAGCGAAAGCTGTTCTGGGCTAGCACTATGTGCTTTACTTTGTCGCCGATTAAGCCAACAAATATGCCCCAGCTACAAACTGGAACATCTATGGCCATGCCTGAGCCTGAGCTTTTGCCAACCGAGGCGTCGCACCAGCTACAGCAGATAAGATCACCTGGGCTTAACGCCTCCAACTGTTTGCGTAGAGTGTTTTTAGTCATGTTGTTGCTTCCTATGCGTTTCTCTCCATTACAGCCACACGATTCTCAACGGCTTCGGCAATGTCCTTTAGCAAGTCGGTTTGCATCTGCTCAGGGAGTGATAGAATTCTCTTCTCGACATTCTCCCAGATGCAAGCCCACTTCCTACGTAGACACGCTGATTTCGCGTAGCTTCTCATTCTCTCCATTTTTTCAACCTCTCTCCTTGTTGTTTTAATTTAGCCCCAAAAAAGCGGGGGATTAGGCGAACGTGAAAGTTAGTCGCCACTCGATTGTCAAAGGCACGCTTGTGTTAACAACGAAAGCTGTGAAGTCTCCGTCTGCTGCGCTTAGTCTGCTGAAAAGAATCGAGCCGCCACCTCCGCTGTAGGTATATGCAAAGTTCTGCAAGCCATTTACCATGTCAAGGAACAAACCCAACTCTGACGCGGTAATTGCTGCTAGAGTGCCTGCGTTCCATGTGGCTGTCCAAGATATTCGGTAGGTTCCGCCTCCAGGCGAAGATGTTGTACCCGCTTGGGAGTCAGGAGCAGTTGCAACCTGAGTGGTTAGTCCTGTTACGGTTCCAGTGGTTACGTTGCCACCTGTTCCAATACGCATGTAAGTGGACTTGGTTATCCAGTTATATGATGTACCGTGCATGCCTGAAGAGTAACTTATGCCGCTCATAGCAAGCATGTTCACAATGTGGATTAAGCCTTGATTTACTATGTGCCCTTTGCTAGCGAACTTTAGCTTCTTGGAAGAACCTGCACTTTCATAGACTAGAATTTCGTCGGTGACTTCTACGATGTCGCCAAAGTTGTTTCGGCGCTTGAGTTTGTCTTTGAAGAATTGGTTGAATAGGCATAGCTTGCGTTTTAGAGTGTTGTATTCTTGCATTGATAGGGGTCTTTTTGGTAATTCCATTTTCCTTTTGCACCTCCTTATTAGCCGTTTGTGATGACTGTGGATTCTGTGTAGCTGGCAACCTCATCCTCGGTTACGCCATTGCCTGAAAGCATAACTTCCGTAAGACCGAAAGAGTCATCAAGCGTCCTGCCATCGGCAAAACTCAACTCTTCCGAGCGTTGCGGCAAGTCTCCGATATTTCCCCGCAGATAAGCAATGAAACCGCCTTCCTGCGCTAAGTTCCAAACGTTCTCTCTTCCAACTTGCCCTCTATCAACAACCTTAGTCATGGTTCAGCCTCACTGATTTTGAATCTCCAACCCCTCGGCAAAGCTGGGAATGTCTCCAGAAACGCAGTTATCGTTCATGCCCCAATGCAGGGCTTCACCGTAAACTGAGACTTCCCCAACCTGTTTAGTGCCGCCATGGTTAACATAGAGCGATTCGGTCATGCTGAATTCAAGCTGTCTTCTTTCCTCAACGAAAGCAGCCTCGGGGAAAATATTGCAGTGCACCTTGTCTTCGATGTGAACAAGCTCTAATGGCTCAAAGAATATCGCGTCAGAAATAAGCGCCTGCTCAATACTCTGCACAAAGCCATCTGCCAAGTTTATGGTTATGAACCCAAATTCTTCGGGCGGTTCCTCATCTCCACCTGCTCCAGTGCCTTGACCATTATTTAGACCAGAATCTTTGCCAGATAGAGCCTCATGATAAGCTGCCAAGGCATCGGCTAGTTTGAAGCCTCGATTCTGGAAGAGCACAGTTGTCTTAACGCCATTTGCTGAGTAGCTGAATTCGACGCTTTTGACTTCGCCGTTATACTCGCTTAAGCCGACTTCGGTGTTGGTTATGGTTGCCATGCAGTAGAGATCAATCGGCACTATGTTCTTCGTGGACAGTGCGATCTCTTTGGTGAGTTCTTTGTACTTCTGCAAGAGTCCATCTGCCTTAGCCTGAGTTGCTGCCTGCGAGGAGAGGCTTGTGTCTTTGAAGGTTTTATCCCGCCGCCAATAGTTGGCTTCACCTGTGGCATCATGAGCCGTATAGTCGTAAGGTGTGCCTGAAACGGTCTTGCCAACCTGATGAACGTAGTTAACGACTTCGTCTATGTCGCGGTTGCTTATGTTGAAAAGGTCGCTTTTGCTCTTGAATGGTATGCTGCTTTGGCTACGAGCAAGACTCAACGGATAGAAGTAGACGGTTTTGTTGAAGTCTACGCCCCAAACAAATACGTTAGCGTCTGCAAGCTCCTTGATAACCTTCGAAATAGGAACAGCGTTATACTCTGCGGAAGTGACCACTCCGTCTAACACGTTGTCATACCAGAAGACGCCGTCAAAGTAGGTTTTGATTAGGTCCTTGATTATGTAACCGCATGTCTTGTTGCTGTAGGCTTTGTTGTAGGCTTCCCGAAAATCTAAGCGCTTGGCAAAGCCTTGGCTGCTCTCAATTTTTAGTCTGGAAGGTGGATAAGTGCGCTCAGGTGCGTCTATGTAGCCTCGGAAAAGCAGGTAGAGGATGGCATCTGTTCCAGCTCTAATTTCAATCTCAGACTTCACGCTGAGCTCATCGTACTTGTTGCCTTGATTCTTGATGGTCAAAGAAGCTTGGATGGCTGCCGTCACGAAGAACAACCCTGAAGTCTATAACATCGTCGGTGATGACTCTCTTGTCGCTGCCAGTTAGGGCGCTTACTATGGCTTTGGCTTTTCTGCTCTGGTTCCCATCTTCGACAATGGCGGGTTTGTTGCTGTCCATAGCGTAGTCTTTGATGAGCTCAACTCCGATTGATACTGAGACGCCTTTGGCATAGCCGATTGCTGTGCCAGCTTTCTTTACGACGCCGCTTCTTCCAACTATTGGTGTACTCAATTTTTTCTACCTCACTTAGTTACTTGGATAATAGAGGACTGCTTGGAAGCGCACCTCGCCCCCGTAGAACAGTTTGTTGTCAAACTTGATTTCGCCTGGAGCAAAACCGAGAGGAATACAATCGGCGACTTTGCCGCCCAAGGTTCTATCAGTTAAGACAGCGTCAACCGTATCTGCCATAACTGAGATGATGTCTTGGAACCAATCCTTGGGCTCATATTCGTTGATAACTAAGACGACGCTGAAGGTAACCTTAACCTCTAATGAGTCGCCAAAAGCATTCTGCGAAATCCCAGCAGGCAAGGCGTTTATCACTGCCTTAGGAAGTGTTTCGTAGCTGAACTGCTCGCCTAAAAGCACCGATTTAATAGAGCTCTTAGTTCCAAGCGCAGTTTTAACCGCATCAAAAACGTCCTTGTAAGCCGTATAGAAGCCCATTAGCTTAGCATCTCCAGCCATAAATCGGCAAACGTTGACTCGGCTTTACTATGAGCATCCTCGGCAGCGTTCTGCAGGAGTGGGTTTGGTTGAGTGCCCGGGTGATGAACGGAATGGGTGAATACGGTTTTGCCGTCTGCTGCTTCAAAGGCCAGAACTGAAGCGTTAACGGGTCTGATTTCGTGCATTCGAGTGCCCTTTACCACATACAGGGCATAAGAAGCCAAAATGCTAATCGACGCTTCGCCATCGTCAACTTCCTTAACGACCGTGCTGGCGAGATAGCCTGTTTTTCTGGGAGCGTTCCAAAAGGCTGAAGACCAAGCAATATCAGCCAGCTTTTCGATTAGTTTTTGCCGCAAGGGTCCACTCAACTTCTGGACTACATCATCGAACTCAAGGCCACTTGTTGAGACTTCGACACCGAGCAAGGCTAAGCCACCCCCACATACGGCTGCTTTTCAGCATCAACGTAAACTCCAAGAATACGGTTGGCTTCATTCCAAAACGTCTCAGCACCAACAGGATCACGCCGACGCCTAAAATCCCACGCAGCAAAATACTTGGTAACATCCACCAAAACCTGAGGCACAACAGAAGGCACAGCTAAACCTTCACGTGACAAGAAGCCATCCACAAGAGCGCTAGCGCTCGTAACGCAATCGGAGAGTTCACTGTCGAATTTGTCCTCGCCTAGCTGCAGAACAGCCTTAACGTTGCCAACGGTGCAGTAGTCCAATAGCGCCCAACTTCCAAGCCAAAGTTAGGTTGGATAGGCAAAATTTGGTTGATAAGCAATACCGCGAAAAAATCACAATGAAAAAAAGGCATCGTAAAACTATGATTAGCCCTTGCCTGCTCTCTTGGCGGAACACTTGCACTAAAGCATTCGAACGCCTGTACTAAGGTGTAGTATTAAATATATCTTGCATAGTAAGATATTGAGCAGGAGGAAAACAAAAATGAGAAAAATATTTGTGGTTGAAATGCTCTTGTGCTTGCTATTGATTATACCATCGGTAGCAGTATCTCAAGCATTATCAACAGAGAGTGAAATATCCACTGAAAAAATTCATGTAACACCAAGTCTAAAAGCTGACCGGAATTTCACCCACTTGCCCTACAACGAGACATTGTATGCTGAATTAATGCTTCCTGGATACTACACTCCACGTGAATACGTGCCGTCTGATTCTATGCTGTTAGATAATCCTGCTCCAGTTCAAGCCTATGTAGTCTGCGATGACGATATGTTTGCACACATGCAAGAGATCTATTGGTGGCGCGTCTGGCAACCTGTAACATGGGATGAAGTATTCATGTGGGCATGAAACATTTTAGAAGGCGGAGACGACCCTTTAGAGACTAATTTCCAGATTGACTTTAGAATGGAAGCAGGACACTACACCAGCTGGAATTCTCCATCAACCACCAGTCTGTATGACATTTTTGGGTGGGCAAATGACACCTTTACTGATGATATGATCAATGCTGGATGTGATGTTTTGGCGGTTATGACTGGAATATCTGATTCACAAGTTGTTGGCCTAAGTCAGTATGAAGAGCTAGCTCTTAGAACACGCTATGAGCCACAAGCAAATACCTTTCAGCACGAAGCTTCACACTTCTACAATTGCCCCGACAACCAATGTTCTTCAGAAAGCCATTGTATCATGACTTACACATACTTCTGGCAACAACACAGAGATTGGTGCTCAAGCTGCACATCAAGAATATCTGATGCACGATACCGATTCGGTTAATACTTTCAACTAATAATCGCAAGTGAGGAAATAGTATGAAAAAATTCTTTATTCTCACCTTTATAATTACCGTAGTTGTGCTCTTCATAGCAACAGTTTATGTAGTAGCATCCATCAACGATTCTGATAGACAGAATGATACGGGCGGTTTGATAATCACTGCACAGAAGCTTTCTCAAAAGCCACAGGCATACTTTTCTTTAGACAATCCAGACGCATATGTTTTACAAGCTATAGCTAATCCTGGAGAGGTAGTACATGTTGGAAATTGGGAAGATACTCAGATCGACGATATAGCTAGAGAAGAGGGTGCAGGCACTACTGTAAATATAGAGTTTAATGACCACTATTATAATATAGGGATAGGTTCTGTAACTCCAAATCCACCTGCTGAGTTGCGCCTTATTCCAGTGTTAATTATAGGTTGGATTCTGTGGACAGTCTCTTTAATTGTTGCTATTGTTATCCATTTTAATAAAAAGCGCCCAATATAACGAAAGCACGTCTTAACTCTTTCTTTTTTTCAAGTATTGAGTAAATCCTCGGGAAAGCAGTTTTTACGCGAATGGGTTGTTCTAATCGTTTAGTATAGTTGTACGAAAAGTAGCATTAAGTAGCCTGCTTGTATTAATTATGGCTTTAATGTTGATTATAAGTATAAGAAGCAAGGCAACCGGTGGTTTACTGTTGATGTCACAAACAATAATCGTATGAATGGTATCTTCATCAACATTAACTGCGCAAACGCAGGCTAACTATATGACACATTCAGCATAGTAGTCAAGTTGACAAATGCTACTTTCTCTTTAAAAACACAGCAGCCCTATGAGCAAATTGATAGCAATACAGTAAAATTAACTTATACAATGCACCAAAACGAAAGAAAAAGCCCCAACATTTACTTCACAATGGGAGAAAACGTCACTATTTCAATAGCATATAGCACGGTCAAACACTTATGCGATCACACCAGACGGCATCAAACTCTAACATACATATGGGACTCATCTCAGAACGCCTATTTGGCACCAATGACTGCGTAGTAAAAGACTATAGCTGTCAAATGCTTGCTCCTTCTCTTTTTCCCTTTGAATCAACAAGCAAAACAGGTTTAGGCAACAAATCATAAAAAACAAATCCATAAAAATTAGGCGTCTATTTGCCTTTAGAGTTTTTAGGATTATCATCCCATAGTTCCCAGCCGAATTTGACGGCATTCTTACGGAACTCTTCAGGTCGGATAAGCCCTATTTGTGCAGCATGTATCAGGTCAGCGGGAATAAGCTCAGGGGTCTCAGGGCTGCCCCAGTTCAAGCGAACCTTAGCTTTTAGCGCGTCAAACCCATTTTGCCTTAGAATTGGGCTGAAGATTTCTCGTTCAACTTGCCGCTTGATATAGCGTTGGGTTGGTCTTATGAGCATATCCTGCAAGTCTAAGGCTGCTCGTGCGCTAGCTTCTGTGAATCCAGGAGTGCTGAATAGTCGAGGGAGAGGTGTCTCGCAGCCGAGATAGAACTGGTTGACTATATGGTCGATATAGTAGACGAAGCCTTGAGCTCTGGGATCAATGGTTACTGGTTTGACTTCGCAGGGTTTATTGTAGAATAGCCAAGCGCCTTCTTCAGGTCGATTCTTGATCGCTGATTCAAACTGTTTTATGGTTGCAGGATCAGCCTTCTCCAGATAGGCAAGAACGTCAGGCCCGGCATATTTTTCAAAAATTCTTGGCATGATGCGTTCGATTTTGGCTTTCATCCAACTGTAAGCCGGGCGCTTGTCAGCCCCTACGGTTAACGTGTGAACTAGAACTTGGAGCAAGCCAAGCCTAAGCTGCTGGTGTTAGATGTGTTTAGTCGCCAATGGATTACTACGTCGGGGCTCAAAACGCTGGAAGCGCTTCCTTGGTAGGTTGATCGGAGCTTATAGCCTTCAACTTTGTATGGCAGTTTGAGCCCTTGAACAGCAGTTAATTGCACCCGTTCAACCGAGTCAATGGGCATGCGCAAAACATCAGAAAGTTTGTCGGGCATGAGTTTGAGCCAAAAATCGTTTCCGCAAGCAATCAGCGATTTCGCCATGTCGTTTAGAAGACAGTCGATGTTTACTTCTTCGCAGAAACTGTCTACGGCAGCTTTGGCCCTCTCTTGGCCTTGCTCGCATGTTGTGTAGAAGCCCATGCCAACCGTACTGGCGGCTAGCAAATCAACGCTGGATTTGCAGGTCGGGTCACGCTCGTAGAGCTGCATGACATCTATCAGCGGAATATCGGCAGTCTCAAAGAACACCGGACTGTTAGGTGAAGCACGTCCTGAAGCATGTGCATAGGTTAGGACCTCTCGAATTCTCTTAATAACTGAGCTCATGAGAGCGCCTCCAAAAGCAGCTGCCCCCTCTCGGTGATTACGTAGGGTGAGCGGTATTCAGATCCACTTTTTCGGATTCTGCCATCTCTAATTAGAAACAGGATTGTACCCTCGAAGGCAGATGGAGAGTCAACCTTTCGCAAGAACTTTGTTTGTAATTCTCTGCGAGAAAGAGGCCTTTGGCTAAGCTCTCGTAGAAGCAAATTCATGCGTTCTAGGTATTTTTCTTCCAGCCGCTTTCTCAAATTCTGCTCTCCTAAGTTAAAGTTAAAAAAGGGTTGTTAGATGGTCGTGTTAAGTAGCGCTTAGGTTAGCGTTGTTTTGATGTTAGTCATTTTGGCAACTGCATTGGCACGTAGGATACCTAAGCCGAAACGAATAGTAGCGCGAATTCCAAACTTGCCCGTTTTCACGTCTTCCCAATCTTGCACTGTCACATCTCTGCGCAGCAGCATCACGGAAGCCACACTGGTGTCTATGGCGTAAGCTGTCCCGTTAGGCACTAGAGGACTTGAAACTATACTCATGCCCAAAGCGCCTGAAACCACTCCAGCCTCGACATCGGTTTGACCTGACTGCAGGTACTGAGCGTTCGTGAATGTCGCATCATTGAGGAGTTGAGCCATCTGCATGTCGTTAATCGCCAAAACGTTAGCCACCCATTTCTCACTCTTGACAGCGTACCACAGCGAAAGCAGTTTTGTCCAACTCATTACAGTGCCACCGCCTGCAAGCACAGCGCCAGTTGCTAAATCAGCTTCGGCGATTCCAGCGTACAGTGTGATGATTTTCTCGGTTTCTTTTTGTCCAACAGCTTTGCCTGCCTTAGTGACTGCGTTGCTTAGCACGTTCCAAGTCGCATCCTCCAAGAATTCCTGAGTCCACTCATCAGAGTAGTCAGCCAAAACATCCGTGTTAATATCGACCGTCGTAACCTTCTTGCCGCTTAACCGTGTTTTAGCGCCTTCAGCATACTCGTAAGCCACGGCATCAGAGTCTAGCGGGAAACGCTCCATCGCTTCAGTGGTTGGCATGACGTTGATTATGCTTCTGCCAATCAGTGCTGGCCATGCAGCAGGAACAAGCGTGTCATGCATTCGTCCCAGCGCGCTTGCCATATCGCTGAAGAAGCCTTCCTTGATGCCCATCTGAACATAGCGCTTCACGAAGGGATGCTCGGCTTTCTGCTTTAGCTGTTCGTAGACTTGTTTTTGTTCGCTGTTTTTCTGCATTAGGCTTTCAAAAAGCTTCGGTTTCATGCTTAGTCCTTCCCTACGTTGATGAAGAGCAAGTCATCTGCTGCGGTGGTTGTTTCTAGGGCGGTTCCGAGTTTGCGGTTGTAGTAGATGGTGTAGTTTGCTGCTCCGCCTTCAGCTACGTCTTGGTCTGCAAGCATAAGCAGTCGCTTGCTAGCGTCAGCACCGTAAACGGCTTTTCCGCGAGTTATGGCGCCTCCAGCTTTAACTTTGACTCTGCCATGAGTCAGCACTGGACACTGTTTGCCCAATGCAGTGTCTTCTACTGCGATGCCTATGCAGTCTTGACCTGCAGCTGCTGGAGACACTTTTTCGTCAGAACTCAAGTAGACAGGGTCTCCCTTGGTGACGGCGGCTTCTGCCGCATATGATTCGATGACAGCGTCTGGGTCATCTGTTTCGCCTATAGCCATCCAAGTTTTGCCTGTTTTATCAGCCATTAGAAATCACTCTCCAATTGTTTGATTTGGGCCAAGTTCGTCCTTGGCTTACTCTCCCCACACAAAGTGAGCATAAACTATGCCAGCCTCCCCTGCAGATTGTGGATGGCTGCACGGATCGCTTGGCATTCCCGCTGCATCCCAAGCGTACTGTGTTCAACGGTTGGAACTGGCAAAAGCCTCTCAAGGATCGCCACTGCTTCAGAAATGGGAATTGTCTTGGGTTGGTCCTTGACTAGTGCGGTCTGTTGACCAGTCTTGAGCTGCTCGATTGTTTTTTGGACTTCCGCTAGCTTGCCGATAGCCTCTGCCAAAGCCTTCTCGGAAGCAAACAGCTTGCCCTCGGTTTCAGTTAGCTTTTCATGGGCTACTTTGAGCTCTGTGTTCCCTTTTTGTACTGCCTCACTCACAAGCTTCTCTAAGGCTTTTTCATTAACAACTTTACGCTCAGACCCATGCAAGAGCGATTCTAAAACGTTAATGTTAGTTTCGGGAATACCAGGCAATGCCACAAGGCTTAACTCGGCATTATGCAATCCATGCGGGATTTTGCCATCCACAAGATCGACCGCTTCATAATCAGCTCCTATACTTACATGCTGAACTATGCCTTTGCGGATTTTCTCAGCTGTTGGCTCATCGTAGATTTCCGCTTCATACCAAAGGTTGTGGCCATCCCAATCGGTCTTAGTTACCTTGCCAATGGCATTGGGCACAGCGACATGCTCAATGTAAATGGGTGCATTAGCTAGCTTGCCTGTGAAGGCTTGCAACTCCTCAGAAGTGTAGATGTTGTGGTTTCAGCTCATGCCACTGCACATAGCTACGCCCTTGATACTCAAGGGTTTACCTGACATAGCTTCAAGAACTGTGAAAGGCAGAACCGAAGCTACATGCTCCCTAACACGCTTACAATCCTTGCAGCCAACGCCATCCTGAGACATATCTAAATCGCAAAATAAGCCGTAACTATAGATTAATGGTTTGAGAGCCTAAACACGATAATATCGCAAACAAGATATACGCAGTCAGGGCTTCTCTTAGAACCTTTTGTTACCTAGAAAGATTTTAATTTAGATTTATGCGGAGTAATTGACGGGATTGTTTTGGTCTCAAAGAAACCGGTTTTTATTGTTGCTATTGTAGCCATTATAATGGTGTCTGTCGACATAGCGTTATGGCTACTTGCCACAAATGGTGTTTTTAGTTTTTCACTATTCATTTATAGTGCTACCATATTCAACCTATTGCTTGTAATTTTTACAAGAATAGCCCTAAGGAACACAAAAAGAAACGCTTGAGTCTTAACAAGCTGCTTGAGCCAGACTATCTTGATGCCGCCTCTCAAGAATGGAGCCAAAGCTTAGTTCCGCTAAGGAACCGCTCTCAAAAATCCCTAACACTGCTCTTTCAATAATAAAATTTCTGATGATAATTGATAATACAAATTTAAATCAAACGTGCCGTCTCTGCTTTAATCAAGCAGCTATGGGTCTCGATATTACTCTTTTCTGCATAAAACGCTAGATGATCCGACAAGCCGGCCATTTTGCGCCAATTAGAAGACGGCCTATCTGCTATGTTGAACTTAGGAACAGAGGAGCGAAAATAACCAACCTTGAAAAAGCTGAATTTTATTCTGTTCTAATGAGTAGAAATATATAGAATGCGATAGTGACAATCGTATGGATGGCTGTATGTTGGTTAAGAAGAAATGGTTAATACTGCCTGGCGTAATTCTCGCTGTTATTGTTATACCATTGGGATTGCTTCAGTTTTTCTTTTATGGGCATATGTATCCACAGGATGCTCTTCATACTGAATCTAATCTTGCCATCAAAGGGGTAATCGCTTCAATTGAGGAAAACAAGGTCAGCCAAGGTATGACGCCAAATTCTTACCATATTTACCGCTATTACCTGAGCGTTAACATAACTGAGATTACCTGGGCAGACAAATTTATCAGTGAAACATATGGTTTCTCTTACGAAAACAAAACCCTCAACAGTTTTAGTGGAAATATGACTTACATAGGTTTTGATGGTTTTGAAGCGCCAAACTTTACGGTGGGGCAAGAAATCGAATGTAAAGGCTACTATGTTCCAGTGACCGATTCGCCGTACTCGTTTAAGCTGTCGATTGCTCCAAGCATAACCGGAAGTTACCTAAAAATACTCTAATTCATTGGCAAATCGAATACTCGCATCCTAAAATTAAGCATAAATGGCTTGAGAGCCTAAACACAATAATATCACAAATATAGGTTACGTTATGTTGATTCTTTCACTCTCTTACTTAGACTTGACTGTTTGATAGTCCAGAAAACAATCAGGGAAAGGTCATTGCTTCAAGTTAGCGTTTTTTCGATGCTTTCTGAAAAGCAACACCAATGTGATAACAACCGCTATAATAACTGAGGCAACAACTAAAAGTGGAAACGGGAACGGTTCTATAAGTGAACCCGTATTGATGGTTGGCAGTGGAGAGGTCGAGATTGTAGGTATGGTTATGGTTTGTGTGTTGCTCCAACCGCTATTTTCCCCATCGAATTTGTATAAAATTTCTTGAACAGCAGGGTCAGTATATGGGACTTGATTTCCAACTAGCGCCATTGTTTGAATGTCAATTTGGTCACTTGGAAAATTGTAAGACAAGGATACTACAGTAAACTCGGAGTCAGACGCCTTGTAGTATTCACCGTAAGAAATAGAACCAACAAAATAATTCGGCTCAATCACCCAATTGGGATACCCAAGATTGTGGTTTTGTATCCTGAACACATAGTAAAGGTTCGGATAGCTACCGTTTTCATAGGGAGTCAATGGTTGATTTTTGATTGTAACCTCTAATTTGGTATCAACAACTTTTGCGGTGAATTCTGGCACTGATGGTCTAGGCATTATCTGAGCGGATACAGATTCTACCATCAATATACCCATACACGAAATAGCCATTATTCCAATGAGGATTAAAGCGAAACTTTTGCTGATGCTATCCATAATTAATAAAGAAAACTAAAACAATAAAAACCTATCATCAAACTTTCTTTGACTAAACTTTTTTTGAAGCGAGCAGTAATTGGTTTTTAGAGCCTCTGTTACTATGGCTAGTCACGATTAAGCCATTCGATAAAATCTAAATCAGCTATAGCACTCTCATTTTTCTTTAGAGCATTCTTTCTAGCAGTTTGCTTTGACGATAAAAATCGTCAAAAAACCTCAAATTCGATGGCAACATATCTATTGCTAACATGACTCCATCAATCAACTCCTTGCACAGAATCCTCAAAGACGAAACAAGACGCAAAATAATCGTTACTTTACAAGAGAAAGGTGCTTTGGGATACACTGAATTAATGGAACGCTTAGAAATCGCGCGAACAGGAACCTTCAACTACCACTTGAAGGTTTTAGGAGATTTATTAGAGAAGGATGACTCGGGACGATATGTTCTAAGTGAAAAAGGTCAGGTCGCATACAAGGTTTTAGCTGAATTCCCGAATGGTCCTCCTATTGAGCAGGCAGATAAATGGAAGCGAGTGATTGCGTCAATTCTCGCTATAGCCAATGGCATAAGCTTGATTGTGTCATCTTTGCTATTCTTTATTGGTTATATTGACTGGCACTTTTTCTCTTCACAAATAATTTACTCACTTGCAGCCTTTCTTGTTGCCTTTATAATATTCAAGTTCCCAACCAGCAGACCGAAGTACGATCCTAACAGGGCTAGAAGACTAACAGGTTTCTTTTTTGTTCTTGGCGGAGCACTGTTTACCTCAATCTTTCTCTTCTTTGTCTTAGGGTTTACGCTAATGTCTATCTTAGGGACAACAATACCTGGTGGGCTTCTTGGAACTGCTTTTCTTGTGTTTTCATTTGTGGGTGGAGCAATCATAGGTGGAATAATTGGGTACCTTCTCTTTAAGAGAAGCAAGTATTCCAAACCGTCATTTTATTCGCCCTTTTAGTCTATTAGCAATGTAAAAAAAAGGTAAAAATAAACAAAATAAGTAATAATAACTTGGTGGTTTGAAATGAGCGATAAAGGAACTGGATTTCGCTGTAAATACGCAAAATTGTTTAATCTAATTATGATAATTATTCTTATTGCTTTCTCGCTGGTTGTGGTTTACTTCAATCCAAACGAAGCTTTGAACTCAAGTTGGGTCATTTATGGGTATATTTTAATTGTTGCGGTTTTCATCATTTCAGCGGTAAACTATGTTGTCTGCTTTTTTAAGGGCAGGTAAGACTATGAGAACCAACGCTCGCTATAAAACGGTAAGAATCAGTCTATAATGCCATCGATAGCCATCAGACAATACTTTGACTATGCATTTAGTTGACAATCGTTCGGTTGCACATTTCACGAAGGGCGCTTGGATTTTAACAAGTCGAAATACTCTAAATCCGCCTTCGCATGCTCAAGTTTCTTTAGAGCGTTCTTTCGTGAACGCTTGACGTTAGGCATCTCCATATTTAACTTCTTAGCAATCTTGTAATCGCTCAAGCCCTCGGCATGCAACCGTAGAATCTTCCGCTCACGCTCAGTCAAAGCCACAGCTTACAGCCTCCCAATGGAACCGCAGGATTATCCTTTGATTGCTGGCATAATCCGTCCATAAAGTCCTCTTTCAAATCACCTTCATACTCGATAACCCAAGCCCTGTCCGGGTTAGGGCCGATTTCACTGGTAAACAGTCTGATGGTGTCAGCCACTTTATTCAGGAAGAACACTTTTCCCTTCTTAACCTTCGCCTTAACCTCGAAAGTCTCAGGCAACACGTCAGAAGCAAACAAAGTAACGGTACAGCAGTAGAATTTAGCCAAAACTAAAACCTCCTGCAACTGTATCCTTTTCTGTTGCGCCGTAAGCCTCCAAAGCAAATCTTGTCAGTGCCCAATGCCAACCCCGCTGCTCAGCAACCGCTTCATTCAACTTTTCCTGCAGACGCCTATTCATCCGCCCTAATCTGCGGCTAACATGATGCCTTGTAAGCTTGAATCGTGCTAACTTTACAGCTACATCTTTGGGTAACAAGCCAGGAGAGCCAGCTTCAAACAACGCCTGCAAAATCTCGCTGTCAACCTCATCTTTGCAAGCTATCTCTTCGATGTCGCTTTTCTGGTAGACAAGGCTGGGCTTGATGCCAAACTCAATACGGTCAAGTTTACGGTCAATGGAATCCAGTCGCTTCTCTATCCGGTTTAACCTTTGTAATTCGTACTTGTGTTTTCCGACTTTGTCAGCTTGGCTTCGCTTCTTTTTCTTTGGCTTTTCGATGTTTTGAACAGGTCTATCGCTTGCTTCCATACCAAAATGCACACTCCATGTTTTTTGCTCCATCAACACGTGGCAAAATTAGCAATCGGTAATCAGGACTAACCACCCTCAGAAAAGCGACACCTGAAAAGCATGGACTTTTCCCATGCCCTCGGCACTGTGCTAAAAGTGTTTTTGAACAGGTTTTAACATCCAAAAATGCCCTAATCAGTCTAAGAGACATAGCTGTTTCCTCCTTTAGCTGAAGCCTTAGCCACGTCTGGACTGCTCTCAGTATCCACTAGCTTGCATAGGACTTCAGCAACCTTTGCTATGTCGTAGCCCATCTTGTCGAGTTTGGTTAGGCTGCCTGCGATTTTCTCCAAATCGTAGAGGACATTACCCATTTGCCCCTCCAGCTTCTTGACTCGCTCCGGCATTAGCAAATACTCGACTGCAGCGTCACGGCCAAGATGGTCAAGCTCGCCTTCGTCTTTTCCTGGGCTGTCATCTATAACCCGTTTTGGCGTACTCACAGTGAAGTAGCGGTTGAGCAAGTTGGCGACTGGGTCATCGATTCCCAACTCATGACGCTTGTTAATCTGCCCTTCACCCAAAACGCAGCCATACTTACTGGATAAGCCCTTTGCCACTCGGTCAGCTAAATTCTTCGCCAAGGTGACAAGCTCTCCTGGGCTGCGACCATACAGCGTCTCGACATGCACAATCCAAGACGTCGTTGTCTTGCGCACCTTCACGCCCTGCTCCAACCCCAAAAGCGCCGTCCAATTCTGCATCTCTATCCGCTTAAAATCGCCCAACGGATAAACCCCCTCCCTTAAAACTGGAAACTTGAAAAAACAGCGGTGAAGGCGAAAGACGCCGCTGCTGAAGAGGACGCCCTCACATGATATGAGAAAGTTTTGACCTCGCTCTGTCAGCTCATAGTCTACGAAGTTGCTGCGTTTTAAGCGGCGTATTAAGCCTGCCTTTTCTAGCTTTTTGACGTAGTAGGCGACGTGTTGTTTGCTCCATCCACGGGCTCGCCCTATCTTGGCTGGGTACATTTTGACCTCTATGCCTTTGAGGATTGGGATGACGCGGGAGCGAACGGTAGAGAAGTCAAATTTGACTTTGGACTTTGAAACCGCAAAATTTTGACTTCTATCAACGGATTCCTTTGCCAAAAATAGCTCAGCTCCCAACAAAGTTTTCGCAAGCAGACGACAGTGCTATGCGGTTGATTGCGTTCTTGCCGTGCATGGTTGGCTCGGTGCAGCGTCCACACCAGAAAACGCAGTCAACACAGCGGAATGCCTCTGACACGGTGGTCATAGCGTTTCCTCCAATAGAGCCTCCGCTGGCAGATACTTCACCAAAACAGGCGAGGCGTTAGCTACACCCCGAATAACTTTCATGCAGTTAAACGAGTTAACCTCAACAGTGCCAATGTGAAGTTGACCTCGATATAGCCAAACAAAAAGTTGACCGTTGTCGCCACGGCGATAAACAACACTCAAGGAACTATCTTTCAAAAAAAGGCCTCCTTGAAGAAAAAGGAAATGGTTAGGGAATGTTTGGCTCTCTTCTTGAAAAGCGACGCCCACATTTTGGGCAAAGATAACGTTGTACTTTGATTTCTTCCTCGAAAGGTGGATAGTAACTGCCGTCTTTCCAGACCTTTTGGCAACTGCATCTTGGACATAAAAGCGCGAGGTCTGCAGGCGGAGTAACGGCAATATTGGATTTTGTTCTTCTCTCTCCTTTTGAGATGCCATGACAAAAGATATGACCACACTCGTTGCAAAGCCAGCGCTGGATTTTTTCTTTGGAATTTATATACTGATGACCGTTGCGCTGTAGTCTTTGACTGCCACAGGTTGGACACCTGAGTCCTTCTTGAGGCGGCCGCCAAGGTTCTGAGTAATATGCACCACATCTTTTGCATGCATAGTTCATTGTCGAGAAATCTCTTGATCCAAATTTCCATGCTTCGCTGCTGCCGCATTGAGGGCAAACTGGTTTCTTTTCGCTCAACTTTTTCATCTCCCGCCAAACGTGCTCTGAGACGATAATTCCCTGAAAAAGAAAAAAGGGTGGTTTGCCGCGAAAAAACGATTGTCTGGAGATAAGATGATGGAGTGACGCTGACAAATCCCAGCGACCCACCACTGCTCACGTTAAAAAGTACCATTTTTTTCTCTTCTTTTTTACCGCCTATTTTTAAATTAGGCAGATTAACCGTTCATCAATCGTCAGATATTTTCTACTGTATGGACTGCGTTTTTTGGTGCGGGCGTTGCAGTGAACCAACCCTGCAGGGTAGACGATCAATAGGTCGCGTGGTCTCATGCCCGAGCGGGTTAAAAAAGATAGAGGCACAAATGGGCAACGTCCTCTAAGATTTTGAGAAAATGGCAGGCAGCCTAACAAAGCTAGACCAGATGGGCTACGACATAGCCAAAGTTGCTGAGGTTCTATGCAAGCTTGCTGAGCATTAAGGCAGCCAAGGCGTGGCTAAAGCTTCAGCCGATGGAGGTAACAGCTATGTCTCTTAGACGCACGCTTGTTGAGCAGCGGGGCTGGTGCTGGGCTATAGCAAGCTTTGGTATAGACGCCTATAAAGCATCTGAGAAGGGCTTGCTAGCCGAAGGCATAAACCTACATAGCGGTGCTTCTGGGGAGACATAGTTTATGGTGTTGACTGAACGTGAGAAGGCAATTCTGCTTCTAAAAGCCAATGGCTTATCTGATTATAGGATTGCCCGTAAGCTAAAGATGGAAACACCTAACGTAACTAGATCCCGAAAGAATGCTATAAATAACTTGAGTGCGCAAAAGCTGATTTAGAGTTTGTCAATGGATTTAACTCCTCAGCGGACATCCGTCGTTTGTCAGGCTAATGGACAATATTTTTAGTCAAGAACCTCTAAATTCACCGGTTACCATTTTTAGTGCTATGACTCTGGACTCGCCAAACCTGCACAAAATTCTAAAGGATGAAACTAGGCGGAAAATCGTCCTTATATTACATGATAGCGGTAATCTTGCCTATTCTGATTTATTAGAAGCCTTAAAAACCCAAGATAAAGGCAGATTAAACTACCACCTAAAAGCTCTGGCTCCGTTCCTAAACAAAAATGACTGCGGTTACAGCCTCAATGAAGAGGGCATGCTGGCTTGGAAGGCAATGCAAGAGTTTGCTTACAAAGAGAAGTCCCGTTTAGCAACTATAATAAAATATGGTCGTAACGTGGTCGCAATCGGGTTAGTGGTAGTTTTCTTCTTGTCATATCACCAATACCTGAGCACCTTGTGGCTACTGCTCTGCGCCACCTTAGTCTTGTCAGTCCTAAGCATAGCGCTGGTGGTATTGGTCAGGGTTCAATGTAGCAAGTTGTCGTCTTGCCGCAGTCCTGGCTGCATAGATCTTTCTCTGCATGAGACCTTAAGCGACAAAACCAGAAACAAGATAGTGCATCTACTGCGGGAGAACGGTCCGTTAAGTTACACCGAACTCATGAAAGCATCAGGCATCAGTAGCAGCGGGCAAATGAACTACCATCTGAAAGCGCTGGGTGATGTGCTCTCGGTGGACGAGAAAGGTCAATACTCATTAACTGAGAAAGGGATATTTGCCTATACATCGCAATACAGTCTTAAGAGCAGGCGAGGCTTGCTTAAGATAAACCCTCTTTGGCAACAATTGATTGGAGTAGCTTTCGTTTCAGTCCTAATGCTTTTTGCCAGTTTCCTTTTCTACTCACGCGGGATTTTCGATATAGAAACCACAGTTTTGAGTGTGGTAAATGTTGCTATAGTCTCAAGCTCACTGCTTTACGTTTCAAAGGTAAACGACAACTTAAAACTATACAAGGTTAAGGATACTAGGCTGGTCTAAGAAAAGGGTAGCTTGATGGGTTAAAACTTTAGGAGGCTTACTTTCTCAAACTTTTCCCCAAAGACCGATTGGAGAAATGTTATGAAATCTTCCACCTTATAGCTGCCTGATAATCGGTGTAGATTCCAATGGTATTTTTTATCAGCGGTATAGATATCTAAGAAGGCTCCTTTGCCAAATTTCTTAAGCTCCACTTTTCTGATTTTCTCATAGGTTAGAGCGAAGTTGTTTATGTCGGCGCTCAAGAGCTCCTCAACTGAGAGGTCAACCATACGTTTCTCCTGCTCGATTGATTTATGCCAACCATATATTGCATCACCCACTCCATAACGCATCTGGAAGCCTGTCGCAGTTCGGATTACAAGGACTTTATCGCTCATGAAGTAGAGGGCTTCATAAACTTGTAGTCTTTTCCAGCCAACTATTCGTGAGACGCCCATTATTCCTAACGGTTTACTGCTCATAGTTTATTTCCTCTTCAAGTAGACAGCGCCCAACACGGCAGCCACTATTACAGCTGCCACTATGCCACCGACTAAGATTTCTGTGGGAAAAGCAGATTCACTGCTTGAATTAACCATTGAACCAGAGTTCTCAGTTGGTTGCGTTTGGTTATCCTGCGCCTTGTTGATGACTATGAAAATGTCCCCGCCAGACCCAAAAACTACTTTATCTCCCCGGTCGCTGATAGAAGGATACTGGTCGTTTGCGTTGTTGTTAGTTAACTGCATTAATCCTGACCCGTCCGAACTTATAACAAAGATTTCAGTATAGTTGTCAAAGCCTTGTTGGAACGCTATTTTTGTGCCATCTCCGCTTATTGAGGGAGACGCGTCGCCTATGTCATTATGGGTTAGCTGTTTAAGCTGGGAACCGTCAGAATTGACAATGTATATCTCGGTATTGTTTTCGTTAAGAATTGAGTAACTGTACACAAATGCAACCTTCACGCCATCTTTACTTATCGATGGCATAATATTCTTGCTATATTCTGATTCGCATGTGGTTAACTGCTTGAGCTCCGACCCATCGAAGTTGATAATGAATATTTCGCGGCCACTTTCAGCGGTACTTTGAAACGCAATCTTGCTTCCGTCATAACTCATGGCGAGGTTTTCTACGGCTGGAACATAGTCTTTTATTCGCTCAGTTAACTGCTTTAGCCCACTTCCGTCTGAGTTTATAACAAAGAGGTGTATGTTTTTGTCCATTATGCGAGTAAACGCTATCTTGTTTCCATCCCCGCTGATAGACACCAAAACATCGTCATATGTGCCATCAGTTAGCTCCTTAAAGCCTGACCCATCAGAGTTTATTATGCAGATTTGACGTTGACCAAAGTCACCGTGCCTAAAAGCGATTTTACTGCCATCAGTACTAATAGCGGGGTCTCTGTCATCTACAGAATTATCGGTTAACTGCTTAAGCCCAGTGCCATCGGAGTTTACTACATATATTTCCCAGTCTTCGCCGTCATTGCGTGCAAATGCTACTTTTTCTCCATTGCCACTTATACATGAATCAGCTTCGGGTTGTTGACTATTGGTTAGGTTTCGCGGTGTACCCCAAGAGGCGGCTTGAGCTGTGGAAAGAAAGGTAAGAGTGACTATTAATAATAGACTAAAAATGACTTTGAAGGATCGATAATGAACTGAATTGTTTGGTATAAGCTTCACCTGTGAGCATAGATTACTTTAACGAAATTTAAAATATATGGACTAAAATTTTTGTCCTACTTATTCCAGTTGCTTTAAGCAATAAAAAAGAGGGGTTAGGGTTTGATGTGTTGGTTTAGGGTCGTTTCTGTTGTGGTTGTTGAGGTGTAGTTTATTAGTGATGATTGGAAGATAGAGGTTTGTTGCATGTCGGCTTTTATTTGGCGCAGGGTGCCATATTCGAGGTATACTTGGTAGTTCATGTCGCTGTTCATGGTTATGTCGGTTGGTATGTAGGGGCTTGAGCTGGCTGCTGCCGGCGTGTTGAAGGTGATTTGGATGTTGTTGCTTGTCATTTCTATTTTGAAGACTCTGTAGGTGCCCGCCGGTGTGGTTAACTCTTCAATTTCTCCAAAGGTTACTGTTAAGTCGCCAGTTACTTGCATTCCTGGGATGTCAAGTGCGGGATATGGGACTGTTATGCTGTCGCCTACTTTGACTTCTGGTTTGTTTAGTAGTTGAACTAGATAAGAATTGCCTGTTGAGCCTATGTCTGGCAGTGCTTGGGTTGTATCTCCTATATTTATCAAATAAGTGGAGTAGCCTGTTTTGTTCATTTTCTCAATCATTGAAACACTAATTGGTGTGCTGTTTAGGGGTGGAGTGTTTAGGTTCATGGTGGTGGTTCGGTTTAGGGTATAGTATTCGCCGTCAAAATCAACCACTTCTACATTCTCCGTGGCATCTACACTTACACTATTGGGCGTTTGCCCCATTATTGCTGCCAGTGATGGGTCGTCGAATTCCATTGTTACAGTTACTTTCGAGTCGTAGATCATTTTTTCGCCGACGACGTAGTCTGCGTTTAGGGGTATGGCGGCTACTCCTTGAGGAACAAGTAGTGCAACCGCAATTATCACGACAGCCACTACAGCTATGAGGGCGTAGAGTTTTTTGCCAAATCGTCTAAAACCCGCAGAGTTTGGCGTTTGCTTATCTGACGAATTAGAACCATCAACGGTATTGTATTTGTCTGACATGTGAGTTACCCACTTTTCTTTAAGTGGATATTTGATATAAACGCTTTTGACAAAATATTTCGTCCTAGACCGGAAAAAGTCACTCACAATATATGAAAGCCTTTGATGAATTTTTTTATCAAAAAAACTAAATATGAAACTACCCAAATAATCGTAAATGAAGCCCTCAAATTCCTTATTTTATAAACTGTCAGATGAGAATAGAAATAAGATACTTACAAAATTAAGTGAGAGTAATCTGACGTTTTCTGAGTTAATAGAAAAGACGGGAATTGCAAATACAGGTACACTAAATTATCACATTCGTATCCTTGGCGATTTAATCCTAAAAAACGAGGAAGGAAAATATATGCTAACTGAAAAGGGACGGTTAGCATCCAAATTATTGACGGAGTTTCCTGAAGATACAATTGAATTATCAAAGCAATGGGTAAAAATAAATTTTAGGACAAAAACGCCAAATTATGGTTATTGGGTGATTATTGCGTGGGTTCTTGCCCTTATCGCATTCGTATTTTTAGTTGCTAGCAATAATATTAGCATAAACACACTAGTCTTCCCTTGGTTACTCTTTTTTACTGGCATAATATACTTTGTAATGCATATCAGGCTATCGAAAAAGACTAAAGGTTGCTGTTAAAGAGGTTGTTTAGTGGCCTGACAACAGTTTTAGTTGTTGCTTTGATTCTTTTAGCGGTTGTTATCGCATCAGTTTTACTACTCAGAAAGTATCGTAAAACCGCTATGTTGAGTAAAAAAAGTGGGTTTTGCAGGTGGCATCTCCACTTCTTGAGGGCTTAAATCCCAGCTTCCGGTTCCCCTTGCTTCACCGTGAATTCCATCACTCATTGAAATGGTGCTGATTCACGGTTCGTTTGCCAAAATAACCCTGCAGACGATTTAAACCAATTTCTAAAGGATCTCCTTGACCGGGTCTGATTTCCTCTGACCTATTTCGGGTCTTTCTTTAGCATTATCATATCTTTCAACTGTATTCCGTTTTCGTAAATTGGCTCTGAAAATTTTGTCAACAAAATAGTCCTTTCTAATGCTATACACCTTTCATTCCTTTTTATACAAACACAATTGCTTCTCGACTCCTTGAATCATAAAAGATATTACAGTCAGTTTAGCGCTGAATATTGAGGCTTATGTCGTTAATTGATTTTATTATTTCTCGTAGAAGCATAAGACGTTATGAGAAAAGAGATATTCCTGAAGAAGTATTAAAACAGATTTTTGAGGCAGGACGGCAAGCTCCTTCAGCTGTTAACAAACAACCAATTCATTTCATAGTTGTTAAGGATGATGAAAAAAAGAAAGGGTTTTCCAGCGTGCGTCACGCTCTTTGGTTTAACCGATTTATCGAGGATGCACCCGTTGTCATTGTTGGATGTGCAGATGTCAATTCACTTTTAACTGGAAAATGGGCTATCTTGGACGCTGCAATTGCAATGCAGAACATGGTTATTGCCGCTTGGACTTTAGGAGTTGGTTCTTGTTGGATAGGCGCTTTTGATGAAGAAAAAGTGATGGAATTGCTGAAAATCCCTGACAAATGGAAAGTGGTTGCGTTGGTAACACTTGGTTATCCTGCAGAAAAACCAAAGCAACGAAGCAAGAAAGCAATTGAAGAAATGTTTAGCTTCAACACCTTCTAATGGAACAGCGCGCTTTTCCTTTTCATGGACTTGTAGATTTACCGGTTAAAAATCGTTGAGAAGAAAGCTCGATTTGGGATGATTTGATTGGTCAAGAAGCGAGACCGTGTAAAAAATTGCACAGCAACGGTTGAAAGCTTGTAAAACTAAAAACATTTTGGGTTTATCTTACCGGTCTTTTAATATTTATTTTCTAACAAGCGCCGCAGTCAGAGTTTCGACTCCAAGAATATTTAGAGCCCTCCTCAAATTATAAGAAAGCAAAAGCAACCCAACCTCTCCACTTACCTTTTGAGCCCTTTAAGCAGCAAATAAGGAGCGTCAAAAGCCCTCTTCAAAGTCCCAAACGTATGCTCAACCACCTATTTGCGCTCACCCATTATCTCAGGATGCGATTTCATGCGTTTTTCATATCCTCAATAATCCCCTCATTCTCCCAGCGAAAAATCACACGACCATTCTTATTGCTCGTACATTTGGTCCCAAATAACTGGCAAGCTAAACAAATGCCTTTGCAGCACTTGTAAACCCGCCTATTCATCCCATCTTGAAACAAACAAAAACGAAAAGAGAATTGCTGGCCAGCCGGACAAACATACACATCAGCACCCTTGTTATAGTGAAACTTGTAGAGCAAGCTTCAGAAGCGTGGAAGTGAGTTGTGAAACACATTTCTCTTAATTGAAAATCACATTATCCTTTCTGTGATATTATTGCGTTTAGGCTCCGAGCCATTAATGGATGAATAATGGAATTATTTTTTTGGTCATTTAGCGAGATGGCTAAGGGTTATCGCTTTTTCGGGGCGCACGTTGCTTTCCTTCCTTTTCAGGGGTCGGCTTAGCCCTTGCTTATTAGGGTAGCCAATGTGCAGCGGTATGAGCCGAAATTGCAGCTTCTTGACTGAAAGCTAAAAAGTAGAAACCATTGTCTGGAAAGTCAATCCATTTGGGTTTAAAATTCGGCGATCCCAGCTCGAACTTACGTTAAAGAAAGCAGCGATCGTAAATCCAATAATAAACCATATCTTTTTTATTATACGTTTGAATAATACTTTTTGGTAATACCAAAATGGGTGAACAAGCAACCGTTTGCGCTAAGGTTCCTATCGAACTTAAAGAAAAGCTAGCGGCCTTAGGAGTCAACGTAAGCGAGCTTATACGGCAGCATCTGCAGGCGGAAGTTGACCGCTTGGAAAGAGAGCGCCTAAAAAAAACCGCACACGAAGTGTCCGCGATCTTAAAAAAAATTCCGCCAGAAGAATTCATTGACTCACTCAGATCAACCCGGGAAAGCAGATGACAAAGCCCCAGTTACTATTCGATGCAAACGCCATTTTCAGATTAATCAGAGAAGTTCCAGAGGATGCTGTGGATAAATTAAGCGAGGGCTCAACAATCAATTTAGCCTATTACGAACTTGGCAATGCCTTATGGAGAGAATGTTTTCTGCTCAAAAGAATAAGCAAAGAAGAAGCCGAGATGTCCCTGCGATTTATTTACGATATTCTTGAGAAAATGCAGGTGTCCTTACTTGACAGTAAAAAAGGCCGCTCAGTGTTGGAAGCGGCATGTAGGCTTAACATAACCTATTATGACTCCTCTTATCTTACAGAAGCAAAGAAAATTAACAAAACCCTCGTCACCGACGATAAGAAACTTGCCAAAGCAGCAGAGAACTTTGGCGTAAAAACTCTTTCCAGCATTGACGTCATAAACAATATCTAGCTTGGATAGAATACATGCCTGAGGCGCATGCGATCCCTAGGTTCAAATCCCAGCGGTCCACCAACATATGTCTGAGTAGCAAACGCTGCGTGAACCTGATTAGTGAATTGTTGGAGTATCAAGAAGACGTCAAAGGAAAACGACCACGCGACCGATGCTTTAAGATATTCTCTGCCTCTTGAATTAGAAGAGAAACCGTTTTTGTATGAAGTTAGACGTTGAGCCGTTTGTATAGATAGCCAACTACTATGCCAAGAACTATAAACCGTGGGACATCAAGCAATACTCCGACGAAGAAGTAATACAGAGCATCACCACTCCCTAACGATGAGGGAATTTCGATCACTAGTAGTAAAATTATGAGAGCAATGGCACCTATTCCTGTTCTAGCACTTTCAGTTTCTCAGCGAAGATTTCGGCATGTTTGAGATCTTCTTCATTGGGTCTGCCCTTGTTCATTCCGCCAAAGTACTTGAGGAAAAGATTTGTGTTGAAACCTTTGCATTGGAATTCATCAACGATCCTGTAACCTCTGGACTCCAATTTTTCCCTAAGCGTTGAATGATCCTTGGCTAGTTTCTTCTCCCCTGTTACTCCGGTAGTGGAAAAAATGAATGCGTTCTTATTGTCTACTTGGGGCAGTCTCTCGGCGTAGTCAAGCAACACCTTGTAGTGTTTTCCGCTATCAATGCCTGCGCCAAAACCCACTAAGTCATATTTTCTCGGTTCTTCCGGTTGAGTCTGTTGGTGCGTTTTAATTTCTGCCGCAAGCACTTTTGCCATTGTTTCTGCGATTTTTCGGGTATTGTTGTGGTGGTAAGAGTAGACAATTAACAAACACTTCATTTTTCCGTTACTCCTGCGCCCCTAAATCGGTTGTTAGTGGGTTCAATATGCATATAAGCTTATGTATCAAACGAAACACCTTTAAATTCCATTATTAGTGCCTTCATACAAATGTTGGTTGTGCAGTTTTCTAATTTGACACATGAACGAGTAGAAGAAGCTACAAAGACCCTGTACTTAGGCTATATGTTAATTCTTATAAAGTGACTCGTTGATAGGTTTGTTTCGTGTAGGCATCTCTGGGGAAAGCGGTAAGCCTTGTCTCTCCCCGGGGCTGCGGGCTTGCCGTTTTTCCCTTAGTTGACCGACGTTTCGGGTCTGTTGCTGCTTTGAGTAAAGGTTCTGATTGCGGGAAATGTAAGAGAGTTCATGAGCAGATAGCCCAGGTTCTGCTCTTTGGGTGCTGGAAGACAGTGAAGTGAACCGCTCCTAGGGTTGCGGGTGCTCCCGGATTGCTTCCTAAAGGCATAGGCGCCAAATTAGCTGAATTCAAAATTGCCCGGCATCAAGTGACTCGCAGAATTATT
>CAYRSV010000020.1:0-39072 GCA_964427115.1 uncultured Candidatus Bathyarchaeia archaeon
AATCAAGTCCATCAATTAGTAAAAAGGGGCAAAAATTTGCACTCCTTTTTGGCAAATTCCAGCTGAATGGTGCGCTAAACTCCAGTTAGAACCAATAGATTTTGAACCAAAAAAGTCAGCATTACCATTTAGAAATACAAGGACATAAAGTATTCAGAAAAAGGAAGTAAATATAATGAATTACAAAAGACTTACGGGATTATCTCGCAGCCATTGTATTTGAGATATTCAAAGTTTTTTAAATTGATTTTTCCTTTTTCTATCAGCTGTTTGATTTCAGGTATTACTACTTGCACAGCGTTGATTAAGCTCCTTACAGTTTCGCACACTTCAGCATAGGCTTCATCGCTCCATCGTTTCGTAATATTGGCATAAAGGCATCGGCCGCCACATACTCCTAAAATGTCACATTTGCTACAGGGAGTATTGTTGACAAGGATTTTCTCTAATTTGGTTGGATCTGCATCATGAATGTGCCCAAGGTAATATTCTTTCATACCCCACATGGTCGGGCAAGGAATTATACAGCCATCCGTCTGTATGGCATAGTTTATCCATCCTCCCCCACATCTAAGTAGGCTAGGTTCTTTGTCAAGCAGAAGCGAATTTGCTATACCAAGGATAGGGTAGAGTCGTAAAACTATGCCTTTTTCTAGCATCTGATCGACCCAGAATTGAACCAGCTTCTGCACTCCAGGTACGTAATTTTTTTGACTCCACTCTTTGAAGTTGCGGCGTTGGTAATCGTTTCCCCAGAAACCCGCGTTAAGCTGCCAATGCACGCTTGAGAAAGAGAACTCATTGTTGTTCAGAAGCCATTGGACCTGTTTATAAATGTCAGTTTGCTCCATAACGGTAACCCGTGCAATTAATTCACCTTGAAAGCCGTTGCTCTTGATTAGTTTTATATTGTCGATGGCTTTTCGGAAGGTGCCTTTTCCACGGTAATAGTCTGTCAGTTGCTCTTCGCCATCGATGGATACCAATATTGTGTGGAAACGGTTAACATATTTTGATTCTAGCCGATCGAGAAGTTGCCCGTTAGTCTGGATCATAAAGTACTTAGCAGGTACAGTATCCATTATCTTACGTATGGCATCTACATTAAGCAGTGGTTCCCCACCATAGAACGTCACAACGCAGTCTTTATCTTTCCTACAGAATTCAGCCAGTTCGTGAAAATCATATGCAGCTTGCTTGGGTAAGTAATAGTCTAACTCGAACTCTCCAAAATCCTCATCAAAATCATCCATCGTCTCGCCGAAGCAGTACTTGCATTGCAGATTACAATCAGTTGTGACTATCACGTGAAAGAACATGTTCCACTTCTAAATAAAAGACCTACTTAATAGTATTTTTCTGTCAACTTATAGGCTTCTTCATACTTAGAGCACTTTTCAGACGCACTTTTAAGCGCACATGTTGCATAATAATGGACTATATCATCGCTCTCTTTTGCTAGACCCTTGCTGTGCCTTCTTCATCGCTTTTTGGACATAACTGTTAAGATCGCGTCTCTCCATAACGTTTTCAGGCAAAGTCTCTGGAGCATAAAGCAACGGCAGTATAGCTAGAAACAAGAAAATACTTGCAAAAGAGAAAATCGCCCCCTGACTTACTTGATCTGCAAGAAATTGCCCAAGCAAATTGCGCATGAAAACAGCAAATATGTAGGGCATTGCTCCTAAGGCATAAAATTTAGCACTGTTACCATTTCTTGCAAGATCACCCCATATAGTAAGTATGAACATTACGTTGAAAATACCCCAAGCGATACCATCCGCAATTGTATAAATATAAAGTGCAGCGATACTTTCCGGGTTAAGCCCTAGAGGTGCAAAGCCTATACCTAGCATGATAAAACCTAACACTGTTAGGCGTTTGCGTCCTAAAATGTCAGCCAGAAAGCCGCTTATGACTGCCACTATTGCAACTACCACCGTTTCTATAAGTGGCGCGACAAAGACTGTATCGGCATCAAAACTTGTCTCAATTATTGGGATTGTCATGTAATTAACTAAAGAGAAAATGCACCACGGGATAAAATACATAAGGAAGGTTTTATTGGAAATAATTTTTCTATATGTTACTCTAGTAGTCTCTTGAATTATTTCAGCTTTTTCACGCAGTACATGAAAAAGTGCTAAGCCAAGTAATCGAATAAAAGCAAGGATGATAAAACCAGTAGTAAGGTCACTAAGTATTATTACACCAATTACCGAAAACAAGCCGACTAATAGATAAGTAATACCGCTTGCCTTACCGCGATTTTCTATACTTATTGAAGAAGAGAAATACCCTAACGTTGTTGGCAATCCCAATCCAAAATAAATACCAAGCATTAATGAAGTGATCAATAGGGAATTAATGTTCAAGATATTAAACCAAATTGGCACTAATGAAATTATTATTCCTGCAAAATGCCATATGTATAGAAAAGTCACGCGTTTTTTGAAGTCCGAACTGAAAAATGACCCAAATAATACCGAGATTGCGATAGCGCCAGTGTTAACGCCTATTATCAATAAATATACATCATTAGAGGGTGCTAGCTCCATTTTTCCTAACGAATTAGTCATTATTTTAAATGCTATAATATACCATACAAAGATGTTTGCAACTAACAAAGCATTTGCAATAGTATTTTTTACATTCCATTTTATAGTAGCAACTCTCTCCAATGTGCTCTAAGCATCCAACCCAATAATTCATACGGACCAAATTAAACATTAAGTATCGTTAAACTGGATTTGTAATAACTTTTTTAAGAGGAGGCTACAAAGAATATATGAACAATAAAATATAGAGGAAGGAGCAGGTATGAAGAAAAACAACAAATTAGTCAGATGGTCAGGCTGGCTCTAAGAAGAACAGTAGACTATGAATTCGAGAGGGGCTAACAATATTTTACTTAATTCCCCCAGATTCTTAATTTTTTCCTTCTCAAGTTTTATAATTTGTTTTTCAGCAAGAGTTCGCCATTCATTAATAGCCAATTTTATCTCGGACGAGCCTAAAACAAGGTCAGATACTTTTTCATGTGTCTTTTCATCTAATATATCCAGGTTTAAAAGGGGTAGCAGTTCATTTTTTATCTGTATATCTTGAAGCGCATAAATTATTGGAATTGGAGGGCATTCATTTTTCAACCTGTTTGTGAGTTCGTCAGGATTCAGAAGATCTGAAAATTCATCAGCGATAGTAGATATAATTCCGAAAAATCGACCAAACCCGCCAAGAGTTTCAACCTCTTGAGAAGATCCGTTTCCAATTATTGCACCTATTTTCATTGCAAAGTCAGGAAAAACAGCCTTAAGATTAATCAATTGGTTAAACTCTTTTGGTGTTATGTTTAGCCCGTTTTTGCTTAGTTGACCTTCTAAGGACTCGGCAATACAAAGGTCCAGAATAGTATTTGCAGCCAAATGTCTAATTGTATCACTTTGCTCTTTTGGAAGAAATTCACATGCTTTATGTAAAAGCGTTAATCCTTGAGTTAATAGTACATCGCCTGCAAGAATGGTTTCATTTACGCCGAATTTTCCAAAGACTGTTTGTTTTGGACCTTTTATTAGTGAGCGATCAATAATGTCGTCATGCAAATCAGCTGCGCTAGCGATTAAAATAACGGCTTCACCAAACGGAATTGCCTTATTAGCATCACCACCAACAGCTTCACAAGAAAGTGTAACTAAGGATGGAAAAACGGGCATAGAACCTTGGAGAGTCACATTAGAAAAATATTGCAAAGCTTGAGCCAGATTAGCATTATTTTTCGAGATCAATGCTATGTCACATTTTGCCCTTCTTAAAGCAGCTGATCCTTTCGTCGCAAAAATCTTTTTCATATCAATAATAAGGGCATTATTTTCCGTCATTTTAATCGCATGTAATTATTTTGTTAAGTATTTGTCTTTTTAGGTGGGATAAAAAAGGTAAAAAGACTGCGTATTTATAGCCAACCTGACCAAGCTTTTAGTGCTGGCTTACCACGTATTATTTTCTTTCGCATTTTTTACCTCGGTTGCCTTTTAACTTAAGTTTTCGAAACTATTTATCCAAGATAGTATCTGTGGGTTATCGAGCCTAGTGTGGTAGGTTATTCCGTTGCAGTTTACGCTATTTACATATGCATTGATGGCTATAACGATGTCTTGACCACTGCTTGTTTGGTAGAGGACTAGCCTCCTGAGTTGACAAATGCAATAGCACCTTTGTTTTGACTTGCGGTGGCGCTGCAGCGTATATATTTGTCCCTCCGTGCAAAGTTACTAGAAATTAGGTTGACTTGGGCTGAATTACGCATTACATATCCGACCCAAGCATTCTGCGGACTTGCCTGTAATATCATAGGCACTATAGCAAGAAGCAATAAGCACTAAGAGAGTAGACACAACTATTGTTATAATTTTTACCGATTTCACTTAAATCCCTCTTTATAGTGCCGTACGCTTTGGCAGTAGCTGAGTTTTGTAATATATGGTCGTGTTTTTCTGGCTAACTACAGAACAATGTTATAAAGAGATACGGATGCGGCTGAGGATCGTTTTAAGCACTAACCCGTTGATATGCATAGCTCCCAATGAAGCTCTACCTACACTAAGAGAGGAGGCAGCATAAGCAAAAGGAAACCGTTATTAAGATCAGTTCAGCGTAAAAACGCAGACTTACAGGTTCTTCTGTCAGAGGCAGATGTCTCTTAAACCACGGCGGCAGTGAAGGACAAAGATTTACAATTTTACAAAACAACTTTGGATTCTAATAGTAATCCTATGCAGAACCCGTAGATTCTTAGAGAAGCATTGGTAGCAACTCAAGCTGACAAATAATCAAAGCGAGTCAACTCTATTTGGGGATGGACGAGCGTAAGTCTTAATAGTGTTTGGGTTTATTTGGGGTTTCATGTGTGCGTTTAGGGATATTGAAGCGAAATGGCAGCTTGCCTGGGAAAACAGCCATGTCTTTGAGGCTGATCCTGATGAAGCTCGCCAGAAAGTTTTAGTCACTTTTCCGTTTCCTTACATGAACGGCCCGTTACATGTGGGTCACGCGTTCACGGCTTCACGCGTAGACGTTTACGCGCGTTTCCGCCGCATGCAAGGTTACAATGTACTTTGGCCCTGGGCTTGGCACTGGACCGGCCAACCTCTACTAGGCGCCTCACAACGTGTCGCAAAGGGCGATGAAAACTACATCAGGGTCCTGCGCGAAGTCGACGGCGTCCCCGAAGCTGAGCTAAAAAAATTTGTTGACCCCCTCTACATGGCTCAATATTACACTAATGAAGGTCGAACTATCGCCCGCCGCATAGGCTTCTCTGTTGACTGGCGTCGTGAGTTCACCACTATTTGGCCTACCTTCCAGAAGTTCATCGAATGGCAGTACATGAATTTACACGAAAAAGGCTATGTCACAAAAGGTACTCACCCAGTCGTCTGGTGCCCCAAAGACAGAAGCCCCACAGGAGACCACGATCGCCAAAGCGGCGAAGGCATTACACCTGAAGAATACACTCTTATCAAATATAAGCTAAATGACAAAGTTTTTCTGCCAGCGGCAACTTTTCGTCCAGAAACTATCTATGGCATCACGAACCTCTGGGTTAATCCAGACTCGACTTATGCAGAAGCTGACGTGGATGGCGAATGCTGGATTGTTAGCCTCGAAGCCGCCGAGAAACTTAAAGAGCAGGAGCACACAGTCAGCGTCAAGCGCGAGTTCAAGGGCAAAGAGCTTATCGGCAAATACGTCGAAAACCCGCTTACGCATCAGCATTTCCCGATTTTGCCAGGTTGGTTTGTGGACACTAAAATCGCCACAGGTGTCGTCTACAGTGTTCCCGCACATGCCCCGTTTGACTATTTGGCACTTAAAGACTTACAAGAAAAGCCCGAGTTGCTCAAAGGCTTCAACATTGATCCGCAGATGGTCAAGGCGATTAAGCCGGTCTCTATCATCAAGGTCGAAGGCTTCGGCGAGTTTCCCGCCATTGAAATTGTCGAAAAGATGGGCATTGTAGACCAGAATGATCCACGTGCGGATGAAGCAACGAACACAGTTTACAAGAAGGAGTTTCACAGCGGCGTGCTTAAAGCAAACTGTGGACCTTATGCGGGTAAAACTATCCGAGAAGCCAAAGATATACTCATCAAAGACTTCAAACAAGCCGGCATCGCAACCAGCATGTATGATTTACCTGAGCCTGTGGTTTGCCGCTGCATGACTCCATGCGTGGTAAAGATTCTTTCCGATCAGTGGTTCCTAAACTACTCTGATGCCCAATGGAAAGCGTTAGCAAAGCAGGTTATAGAGCAGATGAAAATCTACCCTGATGTTGCCAAAACCTCGTTCTTCACTGTAATCGATTGGCTACGCGAATGGGCTTGCGCACGTACAACTGGATTTGGCACGCCCTTGCCCTGGGGGAAAGGATGGATAATCGAAACGCTCAGCGACAGCACCATCTACATGGCATTCTATACTATCAACAAGCACATACGCCAAAACAACATTGCACCTGAAGCTTTAACACGTGAAGTTTTCGACTACATCTTTTACGGCAAAGGCAACGCCGAAGAACTAAGCAAAAACGGCCTAAGCGCAGAGTTACTCAATGCCATGCGCAAAGAATTCCTCTACTGGTATCCGCTGGATCTCCGCAACAGCGCCAAAGAGCTAGTACCTAACCACCTTTCGTTTTGCATATTCCATCATGCGGCACTGTTTCCACCTGAACATTGGCCTCGCGGTTTCGGCGTCAATGGCATGCTTATGATCGAAGGTAAGCAGATGCATAAGTCGAAAGGCAACTTCATCACTATGAAAGGCGCAGTTGATAAGTACGGTGCAGACGCTACACGCTGTGGCCTCATGATCGGTGCAGAAGGCATGGATGACCCTGATTGGCGCGCCGATAAAGTGGGCGATTTGCAGAGCAAGCTAGAAAACCTGCTCAGTTTCGCTGGAGACATAATCGTAAACGCTAACAATCCTGAAGTGACTTTGCTGGAACGCTGGTTGCTTAGCCGCATGCAGCATCGTATTCTAGAAATCACTTCAGCGCTCGAAGAGCTTAAGACACGTACAGCTCTACAGTTAGCCCTGTTTGACGTCTGGAACGACATTCGCTGGTATATACAACGTAAAAGCAAATCCGATAATATCGCGCTTAGGGAAGCTATATGCATTTGGATACGACTGCTAGCGCCATTTGCGCCTTATACTTGTGAGGAGCTTTGGAGCCGAACAGGCGAGAAGGGATTTATCAGCGTTGCGCCTTGGCCAAAATTTGACAAAAGCAAGATCGACATAACTGCAGAAGAACAGGAGAACCTCCTCATTGACATTCTTGATGATACAACAAATATTCTTAAAGCTACCAAGCTAACGCCTAAGCGGATTTGCCTCTATACCGCAGCCAGCTGGAAATGGCAAATCTACCTTAAAATTTTGGATAAAGCCGTCAGTGGCGAGGCGAAAATTCCTGAGGTCATGAAAGAGCTTGCAGCAGACCCAGCTATGAAGCCGCATATAAAAGAAGCTGCTGTGCTAGTGCCCAGAATCATTAAAACTCTTATGAAGTATTCGCCTGAGCGTAAAGTCAACATGCAAAAAATCCAAACAGTTGATGAAAAACAGGCTCTTAGTGATGAAATCAGCTTCTTTAAAGAACGCTTTAATGCCCAAATAAACGTCTATAGCGAAGAAGATAAAGATCGCTATGACCCAAAAAACCGAGCACCTATGGCAATGCCTTACCAACCAGCGATCTATATTGAATAAAAGGCAACCTAACGCAACCTATCTAAACGCCTCTTCTCCTTTTTTGTCTGTTAGTTGTACGTTGGCATAACGTGTTCAGCATGCAGAATGTGGCAATAATGATGTTCCGGTTCAAGCTTAAGCCCCACAGTAAAAACCTTGCTTACATGCATTCAGTAACTAGAAAACAGCTACCTGAAGCCTTCAGCGAAATCAACCATGGCAACAAATAAGTCGTTACACCAATAACCACCATATACAAAAAATAAAACTGCTCAACAACTGCTTCTTTGAACTATACCTCTTGCTTAAAAGCACCTACGCCTACACGCTATGTAGCGCTAGCGTCTCATTACCTTATTAAAAGACGCAACTTGCTCTTTTCGGTTGCCTCAAATTACTAAAAGTGACAAAATCTAGGTCTATAGCTGTAGCTGCCAATCTAATAGAACTGCTCTATAAAACGGCTAAATTAGTGGGCTTTGTTTTTTGTGCATTTTTTGTTTTTACCTATGCCTCGGCTTACTACTTCAATGCCAAAACATTTTATCTGCTGTGAGGTGGAACAATCAATACACTTTTTTGTAGCTACATTATCCACAAATTCACCTTCCACCATTATTTTTACACTTATATCAAGGCGCTCAATTAATCAATAGTCTCATTCTCACTTCTGCAATAATAAATTTTTTAGCAGCCAGTTATGCCACTTAATAGTTCTTGATTGGTAATGATGGAAGAACCCAAAAGCATTTCTGTAATATTATACTTTAACCAATACTAACCGAGGAAAAGCGAAGTGCCCAATGTCAAAATCCGTTGTCCTAAATGCAACTCCCAAGAAGTCACTAAAAACAAAAATCAAGAATACATCTGCAACAACTGCCAAAAAACATTCTACTACGTAACCGCCAGTACCCACAATGAAAACAATCTTAACAGATATAACCTCTAGCAACCAAAAGTCCACTAGTCAGGGTTAGGTCAATTTTTCCTGTTTCTTAAGCGCTACCTATCGTGAGCCCAAAACGAAAGACCATTCCATGAACGCAAGACTAACATGATCTTGCTTATAGTACTTTTAGAGTTAATACCTAAACATAATTGCCGTAAAGAAAAATGCTCAAGCGATAAACACGTATATTGTTTAATTCCCAAAGAAGCCATCTTTAAGAGCCTCATATTGGCAAAATGCCCAGAGAAACAAACCCATGCCGCTGACCTCGCAATACAAATCTAGCGGTATTTAAGGAATACAAACAGAAGAGGGTGCAATAATTAGTAGAACAAATAATTAAATACCAAAACAAATAAACAAACCTCGCACCGTTCTCTTTCTCAGATAAACATGGCTATGCCACCTGCCGAAGTCATCTGGAATCTACCTGAAAAAGAGCTCAAAGAATTACTGGATTCTCAAACGCTCATCTCAAAGCCTCGAAAAATTAAATTCTATGCGCCCACCTTCATAGCTTACAAGTCTCATAGCTTCAATAACTTGTTAGGGGAGCCTTTTCCAACCATTTCAGTAACAGGCAACAGTTGTGCCCTCAATTGCAATCATTGCCAAGGCAAAGTCCTCCAGACCATGTACCCTGCAACTACACCAGAAAGACTCTATACGTTATGCAGGAGACTTAAACAGAAAGGTGCCAGAGAATGCTTAATTAGTGGCGGATGCATACATGACGGCTCAGTCCCCCTTGAACGCTTTTTGCCTACAATAGCAAAAATAAAACGTGAACTTGGACTAACCGTTCTAGTTCATACAGGAGTAATCAATGCAAAAACTTCAATGCAACTAAAAGCCGCAGAAGTAGACATAGCACTAATTGACATTATTGGTTCCGACGAAACCATACGACAGATCTACAATCTCAATCTCACGACTGTTGATTTTGAAAATTCGCTTGGAGCTTTACAAGATGCTGGGTTCGCTTTTGTGCCACATGTAACTGTTGGGCTGCATAACGGCAAACTCAAAGGCGAATTTCACGCACTCAATACCATAGCTAAGTATAAGCCTTCTGCAGTAGTCATAATCGCATTTATGCCCATTCACGGAACTACAATGGCAAAAGTAACGCCATCTAATCCCATAGATATCGCACGGACAGCTGCAGTTGCAGGCATCCTGATGCCAAAAACACCTCTTGCACTAGGGTGCATGCGTCCCAAAGGTACACATCGGCAACAAACGGATCTCTTAGCTCTTAAAGCAGGCGTCAGTGCCATTGCACATCCAACTGAATCAGTCATCGAATATGCTCAAAACAGCGGCTATCAAAGCTCATTTTTACAGACTTGCTGCGCCCAAATTTATAAAGACAAACTCCAATAGCACTTTTGGAAATAATATTTTCAACTCTGATTAGATGTAGAGTCTTTAAGCATTTTATTAACCATAACTAGTACCCAAGTCGTACCCATCAAGCCAGTGACAAACTCAGGTATAGCTACATGAGGGAAATACCAAATGGTGTACTCTAAAATCCACACTATTGCCGAGGCTAAACCAAGTGATAGCGTAAAGATGCTCAGCCGTTTTTGTCCAGTATAATAGGAGTTGCAGGAAATAACGATGAGAGCAAGCGCCATGAAACTAAATAGTGTAACCGAGACTATGAAGTGGATGGGCTTAATATGCTCGTTGAATATACCTACACAGATCATTGAAATACTGGCTATGATAAAGAAGATGGAGCCTATTCTGCCAATCAAGGTCTTACGTAGATATGTGAATAGCCCGAAGGCGAAAATAGTGAATAGGATGCCGCCAATAATCAAACCGCTGTTAAACAGGGTCATTGTGACGCCGGGAACTATACCTAAATCGCTTAATGCGTTATTGGTCCAGCTAAATTCCGAATAGGATATGATCGCTAGCAATATGCAGGTATAGGTAATAAGGGGGGCAACAGCGCCTAAAATGGCCGCGGTTTTTATGATTTGTTTCATCGATGGCACACTTAGTGTAGCTTGATTACTTGCTTCTTAAGAATTTTTCGTCAGTAGAAACAAAGTGCTACAGTCCCACTGACGTCTGCGCTTTTCCTTGCCATTTAACCGCGCTGCCAGTGCTGTCAGCCTTAAATTGATTCATCTATTGATAACCGATTCACAGGGCACAACACGCCGTATTTGCCACTAAATGCAAAGTTGCATTATACAGGATCAGCTTAGCTGGATTTTTCGGCATCAATCAACTATGTAATAAGAGCCAAACCACATACAGCCGCAGGACCAACTCCCGCTTATTTAAAAGCTCCCACAGTTACTCAGTTGAGTCCATGTTTCGGCTAGCGCCACATAGTGAACATTACGGGACAGAACTAATAGTTACCATCCTAAAATATTCGGTGCAGACAGTCATCTGAAAAAAGTTCTTAACAGGCAAAGTCACACTTTGGAGACGATTAAACTTACTAGTGGACCCTGGCTATTCCCTTAGATAGCCCACGCATCTTGCCCCTAAACTATGAGGGCACCTTGCGACCGCAAAAAGATAAAATAACATAATTAATTTAATACTCAATCCACACAAAAACTCCAAGTGTGACGTGGTTTATAGTGCATTATCAACATGTATCTGAAAAACAGAAAATATCGAATATTTTGCTCAGCTTTGAGCCAAATATAAAATTGATGTACCGGGGTAATCTAGCACGAGCGCACATTAAGCAGTTAGAATGGCGTGCCATTCACAGCATCGCCGTGCCGGATTACCCCAATAGTATAATGGGTATGTCGATAAATTAAAATGTTCTTTGCATTTTATATGACAATCTACAGCACAAATCCAAAAAATATTTATAAATGATTCATATTGAACTTGTATATTTTGAGCCTGAGCCATAGCTTGCTTTTTGCAAACTGGCAGTCTTTGCCACAGTTAAACTCCATTTAATTCAGGCAAGCACTCATTGTTGTTGTGTGCAAGCAGTCACACATACTTAAGTCTTTGGATTAGTTGGTAATTAATAATGACTAATTTGTGTTGGTTATTTTTTTTAGCCCAGTCCACTCCCGTCAGGGAGGGATTATATTAGTGAAACAAATAAAAAGACTGATAGTCCCTCGCGATATGGTGCTAATTCTCAATAATTCAACACGTCAGAATTAGGGCTTCAGTTAAAAGCGCTTACACGTACGAGGTTTTATACATGAAGATTCCGTTAGCTAAACCTGTTTTTGATGATGAAATGAAAAACGCTGCAATTATCTCCCTGCAAAATGAAAAATTTGTTATGGGAGAAAGCGTTTTTAAATTTGAGGAAGAATTCGCAAAATATTGCGGAGTAAAAAAGGCTGTCTCCACCAGCTCTGGCACATTTGCGCTGCAACTTGCCCTGCAAGCACTTGGAGTCACTGCTAAGGATCAGGTTGTAACTACGCCCTTCTCTTTTATTGCAACTGCCAATGCTGCCTACGCAACAGGTGCAACGCCAGTGTTTTCAGACATAAATGCTCAAACCTTCAATATGAACCCAGCATTGATTAGATGTAAGCTGAACCGCAGTTCGAGAGTAGTAATGCCCGTCCATCTGTATGGGTACCCTGCCGAACTGGAATCCATTATAGATGCTGCCAGAGGCGCAGGGTGTGCAATAGTTGAGGACTGCTGCCAAGCTCACGGTGCTGAATACGGCAGCAAAAAAGTCGGAAGCATAGGTGATGTTGGTTGTTTCTCTTTCTACTCAGCAAAGAATATGACCGTCTGTGGAGACGGTGGCATGGCAACCACCAATAATGAGGAAATCGCCGATAAAATTGCTAAGCTCCGCGACTGCGGAAGAATAACTCATTATGAGCATGATATCATTGGTACTACTGCTAGGCTTAATACTGTAAATGCAGCTATTGGCAGAGTCCAGCTTAGAAAGCTTGACGAATGGAACGAAAAACGTCGTAATATCGCTAAGCAGTACAATAAATTGCTATCCGATGTAGAAGGTATACTTTTACCTCCAACTGAAAACGGTTTAACTAACCCAGTTTATCACCTTTACGTCATCAGGACTGAACGAAGGGACGAACTCAAGGCGTATCTCGAAAAAAACGGTATTCAATGTGGAATACATTATCCGGTTCCAATACACTTGCAACCTGTATATAGGCAATTATTCGGGTATAAAGAAGGGGATTTTCCAGCAAGTGAACTCGTAAGCAGACAAGTTCTCAGTTTACCTATGTTCCCAGATCTTCAGAAAGCAGACATAGAAGTAATTTCTGAGAAAATTCATGAATTTTTCAGTTAATATTTTTGGTGAAAAAAATGGAGAAGATGAACGTCGGCGTTATAGGTGTCGGATATTGGGGTAAGAAAATAGCCTCTGAGTATGCGTTAATGTGCAAAAGCGACCCTAACGTAAATTTTTTAGGCGTTTGTGATGTATTTGATGAAAACCTCATTTTCTGCAAGGATAAATACTCAGTTCAAGTTTTAGCTAGGACTCCAACTGAATTTCTAAGAAACACAGACATAGACGCAGTGCATATTTGTACACCTAGCTCAACTCATTATGACATATGCAGAGAAGCACTCAATGCTGGAAAGCATGTAACTGTAGAGAAACCTATGACCCTTAATAGTCTTGAAGCAATCAAGCTTGTTGACCTTGCCCACGAGAAAAACCTAGTTCTCTCAGTAGGACATATTTTCAGATTTGATGCGGCTATTGAGAAAGCAAAAAGTCTAATTGAAGAGGGCTTCTTTGGCGACCTATATTGGACAAAGCTACAATGGACAGCGTTAATGCCACCAATGACAGGCAGAGACATAATTACCGATTTAGCACCGCATCCATTTGATATTTTAAATTTCTTAACAAACGATTGGCCAACAAAAATTACTTGCATTGGCAAAGCCCATAGACCAGGACAGATGGAAGAGACTGCACATATCACAAGTGAATTTAAAAATAACATGATAGCACATATCGAAGTAAGCTGGCTACACCCCGAGAAATTTCGTGAAGTACAAATCATGGGCTCAAAGCGGTTCGCGAAAATCGACTGCATCACACAAAAAATTACTGCCTTCGAAAATGACCATTTTTATGAAATACCAGTAAAAAGGAGCAATACGATAAGCTCAGAACTATCACATTTCGTTAGGTGCATTAGAGAAGGACGGACTGCTAATGGTTCATGCCTGAACAAGAATAACGGTCTCGTAGGAGCAAATGTTGTTCGACTTTTAGAAATTACCCGCTCATCCATGGAGAAAGGAAGAACAGAAACAGTGGAATAAACATGACCGGATTACAGAAAACACCAAAATACGCAATTATTGGAGATGCTGAAATCGGAGAAGGCACTCGAGTTTTTGACCAAGTGAATCTCTATAAATGTAAAATTGGAAAAAACAGCAAAATTGATTCTTATGTTTACATTGAAGAGGGCGTAGTCATTGGAGACAACTGCAAGGTGCGTCCGTTCGTATTCATACCGACTGGCGTCACCATAGAAGATGACGTGTTTATTGGACCTAACGTTACGTTCACTAATGACGTTTATCCGAAAGCACAAGGCGACTGGAAACTAGTAGAAACACATGTTAAGAAAGGGGCATCCATAGGGGCAAATAGCGTCATTGTTCCAGGAGTAACCATCGGCGAGGGTGCACTGGTCGGAGCTGGCTCTGTAGTAACAAAAGACGTCCCTGATAAAGTAGTAGTAGCTGGAAACCCTGCGCACATAATTAGGAGAATTGATAGTGCAGCTAAGTAGCGGCGAATCTCTTAAGAGGATAGTAATAATTCCCGCCTGCAACAACACTAAACAACTAGTCAGTGTACTTGCAGGTTTCGCCCAAACAGCTGTAGATGAAATCTGTGTCGTCATAGACAAAGCTAACGTCTATGAACTACGCAGAATCCAAGCGGCGGCAGCCAAAATCGAAACTCCCGTTCACATTATTGCACATCCAGAACGGAGAGGAGTCGGCTACGCCATACGTTCAGGAATAAACTACGCACTCAAAGAAAAATATGATCTAGCCATTATAATGGCGGGAAACGGAAAAGACCAGCCAAACGAAATAAATAGGCTCATAGAGCCGATTTTAACACAAGGCTACGATTACATTCAGGGTTCAAGGTTTCTACCCGGCGGAAACCCCGTTAGAACCCCGTTTCTGCGGGGTCTATTTAGCCGGCTTTTTCCATTCATTTGGACCTTATTCACAAAGACCCGATGCACAGATGTAACCAACGGGTTTAGAGCCTACAAACTAAATCTATTCAGGAACTGCCAAATTAATATCTGGCAAAGCTGGCTTGATGGTTACCAGCTAGAATATTATATTCACTATAAAGCATTAACACTTGGTTATAAAACAAAAGAAGTACCCGTCTCAAAGATTTATCCCTTTAGACATAAAGGCGGTTACTCAAATATTTCGCCCCTACGTGACTGGTGGACCATAGTCGCACCCCTCATTTATCTGAAAATCGGCGCAAAAAAATAGCTATCTTCCGGTGATTAATTGAGAATTGCTCTTATTGGACCGTTTGTGGAAGTAAAAGTAATACAAGAACTCCTCTCACCTTGGAACGTCACGTTTACTGGGCTAGATGATTCAGAGGCTGTAATTGTATACAAACAAAAGCCCCCTGACGTAAAAAAGGCCATAGTGATTCCTTCTGACTCTGAAGAATTTTCGGCTTGGAGCAAAGCATCCCAGATAGAAGTTAAAAAAACTATCAACAATACCCAAGTAGTCAATATAAAAACACCACAGACAACACTCCGAGTTAAACCTAAAATACTCTACAAGTATAGTCGTCCTGCCACATTGGGAATGGATCCAGATGTGGCAGGATTCAGAACAAACGGCAACTTTATACTCGAAGTAGATGTGGTAAACGAGTATGCCAGTTTTCTTAACGAGACCCTTGCAGCGCAACAGTCGAAATTGTATAAGCTTTTTACAGGGCTACCAATACCGTATGGTATTGCGCCTAAAAGGGTCAGAGACTATTTTATGAAAGAACCCAATAGAGATAACTGCACGTTATGCGACAAGCTTCAAGTTGATGCCTTAAGACTAATTCTAGTACAAGCAATTATTAAGCTCACAGGCAAAGGACTTAAATTAAAAACTTGGAACAAACGAAATTTTGCCTGCTTGTTGACCCATGATGTAGAAAATAGCGAAGGACTCCACTGGGCACCTAAAGTAAAAAAGCTAGAAGAAAAATACGATTTGCCCTCAGCATGGTTTATCCCGTCAAACCGTTACTCATTGAAAGACGAAATTATAAAAACTCTAACAAATTTCGGGGAAGTTGGTGCTCATGATACCAAACACGATGGCAAACTGGCCAGTCTATCAAAGCAGGTACTAATCGAACGATTATCTGATGTTAGACAGACGCTTAAGAAACGCTCAGAATCGCATATACATGGATTTAGGGCTCCTTTACTCCAGCATAATTTTCAAATCCTTGAAGCATTGCATACGTCAGGCTATGCATATGATGCGTCAGTACCCACTTGGGAACCCAAGCATCCGTATACCATGAAAGCCCACGGAATAGGCACAGTATTCCCATTTAAAATCAACGGTTTTCCTGAAGTTCCCTTAACCTTGCCTCAGGACCACCAAATGCTTCACGTCTTAGACCTAACACCGCAGCAAACTATAGAGGCTTGGATGCAGATGATGCAGGAAGTAAAATCAGTAGGGGGAATATGTGTATTCCTGACGCACCCAAATGAGCTTGCTAATCAGAAAAACCAGAACGTCTACGAAGAACTTCTAAACAATATTGTAAATCAAAAAGATACTGACACAATACTACCTATAAATATAGCACAAAATATGATGCCATAAACAAAATACAAGTAGCATAGAAATTAACTTTTTAGTTTGTAATTTTTTGAAGGGATTTTTTTGATCACCATTTCTGCTGAAACTATAAAAGATAGAGTAATGTCCATCCAGGGTTCTATTTTACATCTTTTCTGTAATAAAGGACATTATACAGAAATGACAGAAGAAAATATGGAAACTTATTTTGAGAAGGGATTCGAATCTAGCTCCGAATTTTTTAAACGGCTAAACGGTAACCTTGATTTTAAAGATAAGGTTGTAATGGATGTTGGTTCGGGTTTTGGGTCAACCTGTTTTTATATGGCACAGAATGGAGCAAAACGCGTAGTCGGAGTAGAAATAAACCCCGAAGCATTAGCCTTTGCTCGTTCGAAATTAAAAAAGTACCCTCAAGCTCCAGTGGAATTCAAGTTGCCTAGCGAGGTTTCGGCTGATGAAAGATTCGACCTAATTATATCCAAAGACAGCTTTGAACATTATGATAATCCTGAAGAATTCATCCTCACCTTAAAGGGGCTCTTAAAACCGGATGGAATACTCTGCATAGGTTTTTCACCTTTGTGGAAGTCACCTTATGGGGCACATATTACTAGCCTAACTAGACTGCCGTGGGTACATCTCATGTTCCCCGAACGGGTACTAATTCGTGAACTAAAAGGGTACATACCCAGCAAAAAAATTGAATCTTTCAAAGATGTTGCAGGCGGATTAAACAAAATGACATTGAAAAGATACATAAAAATTGTTGACAATGCCGGTTTAGAATTTAAACATTTTAGGACAAATGTTACATCTAATCGAAAGAGCAAATTCATCTTCAGCGTATTCCGAGTTTTGTGCATGGCACCTCCAATACGAGAATACTTCACCGTAAACGTATACAGTATTCTTAGAATTAAAAAAGTAACCAAATAGGGAAAAAAATGAAAATACTAATTTTGCCTCCAAGTGATTATTTAGGGCATCCAAATCCTTGCAGGCTTCACCACATTTTTGAACAGTTTCCTGAATTCGGCGATGAAATCTATATTATGCGCTTTTCAATCCAGAATAAGATAATACGAAAGAGCAACGCTACAGTTTTCTCTATAGGCGATACTCCATCAAATTCTCTTTCCACCTACTATTTAACTAATAGTGGAGTATTTGCTAAATCAGCATCAGAAATTATTAATAAATTTGACATTGACATTGTAATATTTGCAAATTTATTTCCCCCCTATATAGTTTCAAAGACAATACCCAATGAAATCTTATCTGTCGTAGACCTTGTTGATCATTATCCAACTGTGGCGGCTGAAAATGTTCCAGGAATAATCCCCAAACGGTTAGTGAACTATACATTCGGTCGGATGATGAGATCGGTAATCAGTAACTGTGATGCCACCATTGCGTGCTCATATAAACTTGCAGATTATGCTGTATATATGGGCTCAAAAAATGTATACCGTATCCCTAATGGCGTTGAAGAATACTTCTTTGAAGATTACCAGCCTGAAGCTAATCAAATAAGACAAAAACTAGGACTCAATGACACAGATCTTTCAATATGCTTTGTTGGGAATGTCGAGTACTGGCTGGCCATGGATGAATTCATGAGTGCACTTTATATGGTCAAAAAGAAGACCGCGAAGAAAATTAAATTCTATATTGTCGGCGGAAGACTCTCAACAAACTACGTACACCGAATCGAAAATAAGATCAAGGAACTAAATCTACAAGAAAACGTCATCCAAGTCGGTTTTGTTCCACACAATGATGTCCCCAAATACATAGCGGCGTCAGATATTTGCGTCAGCCCCAAAAACCCCTTAGATCCGGTGTCTTACTATTCATCACCAGTTAAAGTTTGGGAATACCTAGCCCAAGGAAAACCCGTAATATCTACGCCTATTCCTGAAATACTCCGCAGCGCAAGCGAATGTGTTTCAATAGCAAACACAAGTGAAGAATATTTTAACCATATAATGGCGTTTATGGAAAACCCAAGCTACTTCACTGACAAAGCCAAAAAAGGAAGGGCAATGATTCGGCAATACACTTGGCAAAAAGTTGCAAAATCCTATCGAAGCCTGCTTCTTTTCCTCCTGAGCCAGAAATAAAGTCGGTATCGCCTGGTGCATCCAGATGCGAATCATGTTTTTCTGCTGGGCTCAAGAAATACAAAACGAGTTTCTTCACGTAGCCAAATATCTTTCACGATTTGAACAAGATTTTATTCTAACACCACTTATCAGGTTCAAAGATAAGATATACTATGATCGACCCATTGCCCAACTATCAGGCATTAGCGAAAAGCTTATTGTTTCACCCATATACTTGAAAAGCCCAAATAGCAGCTTCTCTAACCTGCTTAATCCGAATATTTTCATTAGCGATTTTCTTTCAATAACAAAAGCTATAAGGCAAGCTAAACCCGACGTAATTGTTTGCTTCTATATTTCCCATGCATATCCATTGACATTACTAAAGAAGTTTTCAAAATTTTCCCTATGCATTGTCGCCATGGGTAGTGATGTCAACCTTGAAAATAGTTTTCTGCAAAAAAAGGCTCGAAAATTTGTTTTTATGAATAGCAACCTAATTTTCGCACGTTCATGGGAATTGAAAGATAAAATTGAAGGGGAACACAAATGCCAAGTAGTAGTCAGCCCCTCTTCAACAGATACTTCATTTTTTAAACCCCTTGATCACAAAGCTAAGCTTAGGGAAAAATGGCATATTGATCTGAAAACACAGGTAGTCCTTACTGTCTGTAGGCTTGATAAAAATAAAGGCGTAGACGTCTTACTAAGAGCTCTCCAACAGTTAAGAAATCAAGAAATCAAGGTACTAATTGTTGGAGATGGAACTGAAAGAAAAACACTTGAAACAATGGTAACAACTTTGGACCTCCAGAATAAGGTGGTATTTCTAGGTCATAGAAGTAAAATGGAGTTGTTAGAACTTTATAATCTCTCAGATATTTTTACGTTAACTAGTTATGCTGAAGGGCTGCCCAGAGTACTTATTGAGGCTATGGCTTGCGGATGCATCCCTATTGCTACTGATGTAGGAAGTGTTAGTGCGCTAATAGCTAACGGTCATAATGGGTTCACTTTAACTCCAGGTGACTACATAGGCTTAAGTGATAAAATTGAAAAAATACTTGCCATGTCTGGAGAGGAACGAAAACAAATACAAACTATGGCTAGGTATACCATCGTCGAAAACTTTGACAGCAAAAAAATATGGGAAGACATGGTAGAAACAATCAAAACATCCGTAGCACTCCAGCATAAAGATTACAACAACTAAAAAGGATCGTAAATGACAGTTATTGCATATTGTATTTTAGCTCATAAAGAGCCTGAACGGGTAGCTCGTTTGATAAACTGCATAAAAACGCCTACCGATTTTATATACGTTCATTTTAACAAGATTATTGGAAAAGAGCGGTTTAGCTCTTGGAAACAGCTTATAGAACAAAAATGCCCTAATGCGAATCTCAAGGTTACTTCAGATGTTTTATGTAAGTGGGGTTCATTTGGGAATGTTGAATCTACACTAAATGCAATGCAACATTATGAAAGTATCAATTATGACTATTTCATCAACCTTTCCGGCGAATGTTACCCCATAAAACCCATCAATGTAATAAAAAGTACATTCGCTGGTCAAACGACTGCATTCATGGAATTCTTTGAGTTGCCATCACCCTTCTGGGGAAACGGTGGTATGAACAGAATACAAAACAGGCACTATTTTATACTGTATAACGGAAAACTAAAGATCATTCGAATCCCTAGACTAAACAAGAAGTTACCATTCAACCTTAAGCCTTTTGGAGGATCTCAATGGTTCTGCTTACCAAAGCAACTTGTAACTTACATATTACAATTTGTTAATCAAAATAAGAGTATCAAAAAATTTTATGAACGCACACTTATTCCAGATGAAATGTTTTTTCAAACTATCCTAATCAATTCTCCTTTCCGATCTCAAATATGCAACAATAATTTAAGGTATATTAACTGGGATGGAAGTAAAGAAGGGCACCCGAAGTACCTAACAAAGTCAGATTTTGATAGAATTATAAACTGCAATAAACTATTCGCTCGAAAATTTAGTTTAAGCGTTGATAAAGATATTCTGGATTTAATCGATCAAAAACTTATCAATTAACGTCATCATAAATTATCAGTTTAACACAAGTGAGTATTTTTCAATGACACGCATTGCATATTTTATTTTAGCGCATAAAGAACCAAAACAAGTAGGTCGATTAGTTAATCGTCTGCAGACAGACACAAATTTTTTTCGTATACACTTTGACACTGTCATAGGCAAGCAACGCTTTAAAGAGTGGAAACAAATTGTGGAGCAACAATACTCAGGTGCAAACGTTGAAATTGTCTCAGAATTCCGCTGCAAGTGGGGATCATTCGGTTGTGTTAAAGCGACCTTAAGTGCAATGCAACACTATACAGATGTTGATTACGACTATTTTATCAACCTTTCTGGAGAATGTTATCCTATAAAACCTAACCATATTATAGGTAAGACCTTCGACAACCAAACGTCAGGCTTCATGGAAAACTTTGAACTTCCAGTTGCCATATGGGGTAAAGGGGGCATGGAGAGACTATGGCACAAGCATTATTATTTATCAATTGGCAAACATAACGTTCATCTTCGCATACCCAGAATTAATAAAAAAATACCCAGTAATCTCAAGCCATATGGAGGCTCTGCATTTTTCTGCCTACCAAAACAACAAGTAACCTACATCTTGGAGTTTGTGAGTAAACACCCATCAATCAAAGGTTTCTTTAACCGTGTAGGTATTTCAGATGAAGTATTTTTTCAAACGATATTGATGAATTCACCGTTCAAATCACAAATAATTAATGATAACAAAAGGTATATCGACTGGAAGGATAGTAAGGATAGTCATCCGAAGTATCTGGCAACTGATGATTTTGAAGCCCTCGCTAAAAGTGAAAAACTTTTTGCTCGAAAATTTTTAGCCGAAGACAATAAAATTTTGGATTTAATTGAGCAGAAACTTATCAATCCAACGACCTATGAGGAATACTGCGCTCAAAGCATTTTATACAAAAAACATTATAGAAAAATATAGTTAAGTGCTTTTTATCACATTACGGCCGCATCAATTAACTGATTTTTTAGGGATAAGTTATGAATTTTTCAATAAAGATCGCTATCGCCTTACAGGTTATAGCTATATTGGCAATATTATTTGATGTACCAGTTGTTAGGCAGATAGTAGGATTCATTTACGTTTCATTTTTACCCGGTTTTCTGATTATCAGAGTTTTTAGGTTAAAAATCACAAATATATTTGAAGACGTGGCTCTCTCTGCAGGATTAAGCATCGCTTTTTCAATGTTTACTGGTTTAGCAATAAATCAATTATACCCGCTCCTAGGAATATCTACGCCTTTATCAATTCTACCGATTTTGGCTACAATAAGCACAATGCTTCTAGTATTAACATTGGTTGTAAATTACAAAACAAGCTCGACCTATTCGGTTTCCTTACTCAACTCCAAGCAGATCGCACCGTTTATCCTTCTAGCACCGGTGCCTCTTTTAGCAATCCACGGGGCGATAACTGGTAACAGTTTGGCTTTGCTATTGATGACAATAATGATTGCGGCAATAACAATATCTGCAATTATTTATAGAAAGACTTTGCCAAAGACATTTTTCCCAGTTGCTATTGTAGTTTTTGCAGTTTCCCTAATTTTTCAAAGAGAACTAATTACAACAAACCTACTTGGCTATGATACATTTGGAGAATTCAACGTTTTCAGCATGGCAGATATATCTTCCTTGTGGAGGCCATATTTAAGTTTCAATCAGTCAGAGCTCCGAGATTATAACTCAATGTTAAGTGTTACCGTTCTCCCAACGATATACTCCAAACTGATGAATATCCAAGGCGAATGGATCTTTAAAATAATCTATTTCCTTTTTTACGCACTTGTCCCACTAACAATGTATGAAATGTACAAGCACAACTTCGGAAAAGCCACCGCCTTTCTAGCTGCATTTTATTTCATTACATTCCCAAGATTCTTTGGCGAAGAAAGACGGCAAATTATCGGCGAACTATTCCTTGTATTAATACTTTTTACAATTTTAAGTAGCAGCATTAACTTCAAGAAAAAAGAACCGCTAATAGCGATTTTTGGGATTTCTCTTATTGTATCCCACTACTCAACCTTCTATATTTTTATGTTCTGTGCATTATTTGCTTGGGTTGCTATTCTCTTATTGGAAAAGCTTTCAATAATAAAGCGACCGCTTGAAATTAAAAAAGTATTGACAGCACGGGTTCTGCTTATACTTCTTGCTTTTGGGGTATTTTGGTATGTTTTTGTATCTACATCCCTTGACCAGACGTTCATTCTTTTCATAGAACGCTTATCAACGTCTTTTACAACTGGCTTCCATGATATTGGGACGAGAGGCGCAACAGTCGAAGAGTTCATTTCCCCAAACTTTAGTGCAATGACAGTTGCAGCCCAAATGGACTATTTCATCAGCAAAATTCCTTATCTGCTAATAGCAATAGGCATGCTTACGCTCGTTAAAAATCGCAAGAAAATAAACATCCAAGCCGAATACTTACCATTGTCCGTTGCAGCATTATCTATCCTTATAATGACATTTGTTCTACCTTCGTTAGCAGACTCTTTTATTGAAACAAGATTCTTCCACCTTTTACTCATATTTTTAGCACCTCTTACTTTCTACGGAGGTATAGTATTCTTTACCTGGCTTGGAAAGCACTTTATGAATCCTAAAAAAGCGCGTTCACTTACCATAGTTGTTTTGTGTATCGTTTTTGTAGTAATATTCATGTTTAAGGTAGGTTTTGTATATGAAATTGCTAATGACCTTAGCCCGGGCGTATCCGCCTCGTTTAGTTATAATGATATAACTACAAGCAATGATCCGCAGGTCTTAGCGAGATTCTATGAAGGATTTGTCCCAGAAAATGATATCCAAAGCGCAAAATGGCTCTATCATACAGTGCCGAATAATTCATCAGTATATGCAGATATTACCTCATCTCAGCGCGTTTTAAGAGGTTATGCTCTACGCGCAGTAGATTGGGAAAATATTTTAGAAAACGGTACAAGAATAGCGCCCGAATCATACGTCTATTTGCGGACCTTTAACGTTCAAGGCTACTTCACAGATGCGTACGGTGGAATATTTAATATGACTGATATTTCCAGCCAGCTAGAACATGCAAATAGGATTTATTCAAATGGCAAAAGCGAAATTTACTATTCCGGATTAAGATAGAGTATCATTAGTTTTGGTGGTTAAGAAGTGGCTGTTAATGTAACTGTAGGATTATGCCTTAAGAACGCTGATGAAACTGTAAAAACTGCTTTTGATAGTATATCGAGACAAGATTACCCGCATGAAGAGCTCAAGTTAGTGATTGTTGATGAAGAGGACACTAACAAAATCCCTTCACACATAAGCACCTTCATCCGCCAAATTGACATAAAAACAGATTTATTTTTAGTACAAAACAAAGGTCTTGGAGCAGCAAGACAAATCGTTGTTGATAACGCCGAAGGCAACTATATAGTCTGGGTCGACGACGATTTTATCTTAAAGTATGATTTCATCAGCGAACAAGTTAAATTCATGGATAAAAACCCAACAGTAGGCGCAGCGCGCGCAAGGGAACTTGTAAACAGAACTACCCTCCTTACAACCTTAGATGCATATCTCCGAATTTTAAGTAGCTCAGAAATAAGGGGCACACCTATAGGCGACTGCTTGATTTTCCGCGTCAGAGCAATACGTCAAGTAGGAGGATTTGACATTAAAATCAGGGGAGCAACAGAAGATTTAGATATCACGCAAAGAATGACTCAGGCCGGATGGTCCTTAGCTGTAAATAACTCAGCAGTACTCCAAAAGAAAAACGGTCCAAAAACATGGAGTACCTTATGGCGCAAGCACTATTGGTATGGCTATGGAGCACACTTTTTCCTACATAAATACAAAGAACACAAAAAAAGGTTAAATCTTTTCCCGCTATTTGCCCTCTGTATTGGAATTAGAGATTCCATAAGAGTATTCCAACTTAATCATGAGAAAAAAGCATTCATCCTAGGACTGTATTACTTCTATAGAAACACAGCGAGTTGCCTTGGATATATAAACGCCCATTTTGACGGCTATGGACATATAATAAACTAATAATCAATTACAAAAATAAGCCGTCCTTCTTTTTTGGTCATAAAGCAACCCTTGACAAAATGTTCAGTTAAGAGGGGAGTAAAAGGATTAATGAGTAAATATGCAGCTTTTTACATGTTTGCTGAAGCAAATTCTTCAATAGCATTACAGCGACTACGAAGGCTCTGCGAGATTTATCCTGATGTTACTTTCATACCGGTTGTCGGAGTGCGACAACTTGTGTATATACCTATGTTTATTGATGAATACATGTTCGGTTCAACGCGACAGGTGCATTTAATTGGGCGATGCACACATCTGCTTAACTCGCTGGCTTTATCAACCCCACAGCTTTTCCAGCTGGCTTACTCAATTAACAAGCAAATAGGGTCAATAACTAGGAACAGCAGTTTAACTGAATTACGCTATAAGATGGAGCATGAGGGATTTCAAAACTTCCATGTAGATTTTACGCCAAAGGCACTTTTTAACGGCGACCATGCACTTATGCATTGGTTCAACACTGTAGGCAAAAAACTTGACTTTGATTATCTTATTTTTTACGAACCCGACATTTATACAACCAAACCCTTAGATGAAATATACGGGGAATACACGAACTCATATGATGCGTGCTTTAATGAATATGGTGTTGCCAATTCAAGCTGGTCTTTCTGTAGATGCCCCCCAGGCTGCGCTCAAGCAACAAAAAGGTGGCTTAAGCAAAGAAAGTTACCCACTACGCTTTATCGTTGCATTTTTGGAGGGAGCATAATTTCACGAGCTGTGTTTGAGAGACTTTCAGAGCTTAAGATCGATTTTTCTGGAGAGCCCTATTGCTTTGCAGAAATGAGACTGGCTACCGTTATAACGGCATTGGGTTTCAAATGCGGTAGATTAAACTTCCCGTTCTACAGATTTAGGCCAGTATGGTCAGAAAAAGAAATATATTCTAACGCAGAGGCAGGCATATTTCACCCAGTTAAAACTCTGACTTCTGTAGAAAAAGAGTACTATTCTATGCGTAGAACTGAAGCTTTACCGAATGTTGTCACAAAAGCGCTAATCAAGAATGAACCTTGCTTATCGTAGAGTATACATTGGTATGCCAACATCAGGCGCATACATGCTATTAGTATACCAAAGTAGAAAACATTAGTCCTACATTATTATGACCTAATTAGGGGCTGGTCGATTGTGGTAAAAATGCTTGTTTTTTCTGATCTGCATGCAAATAAGCGGGCTCTTGAGGACATTATTTCTGTGTTTGAAGAGGCAGACGTAAGCATCTTTTGTGGAGATCTATTAGGCTATGGAAAAGACATTGATTGCTGCATGGAATATGTTCTAAAAAATGTAGACTATGTTGTCTTGGGTGATCATGAAAGAATGGCAATAACAGACGAAGATTTAGAAAGACAGCTTCCGGTTGTAAAAGAGTCGACTATGTATACAAGAAGTAAACTTTCTTTAGAACAAAAAAAGGCGCTTTCTGAGTTACCTACTGAAATCTGCCGTGAAGGTATCTACGTTGCCCACTCCATAGGTGATTATTACTTGCGGACAGAGCAAGATTTCAAAAGAATATGCGATAAAGCAGGAAAGGATGTCAACTATGTATTTTTCGGGCATACGCATGAGCAGGTCGCATTTAAGTATAAAGGTAAGACCGTCATTAACCCTGGATCTATAACAAAGGGAAGAAGGGGATTCAAGAGAAGTTATGTACTAATTGACGAGGACAAAATTCACTTTGTAAATTTGGAGGATATTTTATGAATGTTGCTGTTTTAGCTGTTGGTGGCGGTGTAGGACAAAGTATTGTTAAAGCACTACAAAAGACGGAATATAACGCTGTAGGCATCAATAGCGAGGTACTAGGGGCAGGGCTTTATGCGACAAGAAAAGCCTATCTGGGGCTTTATGCTAACGACCCACAATTTATAGATAAACTAAAAAAGATTTGTATAAAAGAAAAATGCACCGTCCTTTTTCCAGGTCTAGACGTTGAGCTAGCGCCACTCTCTAAGGAAGCTGAAAGGCTCAAGCAGATGAATATCCATCCTGTAGTAAGCGACCCTAATGTAATCGCAATTTGCGGGGACAAATTCAAAACAAATGAGTTCTTAAGGGTAAACGGATTTCCCTATCCAAAAACATACAAATTAAACGAATATGGCTTCGAGTTAGATTTTCCGGTTATCCTAAAACCGCAAAAAGGAGGTCACCGCTCTATTGGTCAGTTCAAGGCTAATAACCTCAAAGAGTTCGAGTCATACACGGCGAACGTGGATGTAAATAACTACATAGTTCAAGAATACATTGAGGGGGAAGAATATACTTGTGGAACAGTCACTTTAGAAAATCAATGTGTTGGCGCCATAGTGATGAAGCGGGAACTTCGCAATGGAGACACTATTAACGCTTTTATTGTGAAGGATGAAAATCTGACAGGTTTTCTTAAAAAGGTAGTTAATACTTTGAGGCCCTTCGGACCCTGCAATATCCAATTAAGAATGAAAGATAATATCCCATACATTTTTGAGTTTAATGCACGATGCTCTGGGACAACTGCTTGTCGTGCGTTGGCGGGATTCAACGAACCTAAAATTGTATGCGATTATATTTTCAAGAATATCACAAATCCACAATTTGAAATTAAAGAAATTGCTATTCTAAGATACTGGAACGAATTAATTGTTGATTTAAGTAAAATTAGCGAAATGAAATCGAATGGGTTTGTCGAGAATCAGGAAATAAAGCTGTAAGACTGAACGGCTATTTGTGCATCGAAAAAGCACAATTTCATGTGATCAATTGCTTGCATAGTTCATACTTTTTAATTTTTAAAGTGATAATATGATAGAAAATAAAGTCTTAGTAACAAGACCAGTTTTGCCTGAATTAGAGAAATATGTGGAATACCTAAAAAAAATATGGGCAACTAGATGGTTAACAAATGAAGGAAAATTTGTTCAGCAACTTGAAAGTAGGCTAGAGGAGTACTTAAAAGCTGAAAACTTGTTGTTAGTCTCCAATGGTACTTTAGCGCTTCATTTAGCCTTAAAAGCATTAGACCTTAAAGGTGAAGTAGTTACAACGCCCTTTACTTTTCCAGCCACAACAAATGTGCTACTATGGGAAGGCCTAACACCCGTATTTGCGGATATTGACTCAGAAACATACAATATTGATCCTGTTGACGTTGAGAGAAAAATTACTGAAAAAACCAGCGCAATACTCGCAGTTCACACCTACGGTAACCCCTGCTATGTTGAGGAACTTCAAGAAATCGCTGACAAACACAACATTAAACTGATTTATGACGCAGCTCATGCATTTGGAACTGAATACAAAAACCAATCAGTCATAAAATATGGAGACATATCAACATTAAGCTTTCACGCTACAAAAATTTTCAACACTATTGAAGGGGGAGCTATCTATGCAAGGGATGAAAAAGTTGTTGAAAAAATTAGGTTGATGAGAAACCACGGCATAAAGTCTGAAGAAGAAGTCCAGATAGTAGGTACAAACGCCAAGATGAATGAGTTTCAAGCTATTATGGGACTCTGTAATCTTGAAGAAATCAATGAAAAAATAGAGTTGAGAAAAGAAATTTATAATCATTATAAAGAAGGCTTAGCTGATAATGGAAAAATAAAGTTTCAGAAAATAATTGCATCTAAACATAACTATAGCTACATGCCTATTTGCTTTGAAAGTGTTGAGAAAAGAAACGAGATTCATTTTGAGTTACTTAAGAACGGAGTGTTTTCAAGGAAATACTTCTACCCGTTAACTACTGAAGCTGTTTACTTTAAAGAAAAAGGTCAAAATCTGATTAAAAAGTACAACCTTATTAGAGCCTTAGATATTTCAAACAGAATACTATGTCTGCCCTTATATCCGGATTTAGATTTACAGATAGTAGAAAATATTATAGACATAGTAAGCGACCATCTAAAAGAGCCACGAGAAGCATTACAAAAAATACCAGCTTGCCCAGAACTGGTTACAGCCCATTAAAAAGTAAAGCTTGAAATAATTAAAAAGCTGACTTCAGCTACTGTTATATTGGATTCTTGGAAAATTTGAATTAACGTGGGCGCTTAGCTTTTTCATTGATTGTTGCTATGAAATCTACAGAGATACTTATTCTGCAGAAAAATCTGCGAAAACGAATGACAATTGAATTACTAAAACTAACGAGGTATTTGCCACATAGCTGGCGATGTCTGCCTTCAATGATACTGCTGCGCATGAATCCTGTATTTTGTTTGAGGATATTGAAGACCCGGTAAATGCTATCAATAAACCATGAAAACTTTATCGGTGATTAAGAAATGCCCTCAAAAGTTACCGTGGGTCTATGCCTCAAGAATGCTGGAGCAACAGTGAAAGCAGCCCTAGATAGCATCTCAAAGCAAGATTACCCCCATGAATTACAAAAACTTATAATCGTAGATGAAGAAGAAAAAGGCATAATACCTCAATGTATAAAAAATTTTACGAAAAATACTGACATCGAAACTATGCTATTTCTGGTTCAAAACAAAGGATTAGGCGCTGCAAGACAAATAGTGATTGATAATGCTGAAGGCGACTACATCATTTGGGTTGACGATGATTTTGTTTTGGAAAAAGACTTCATTACACAACATGTAAATTTTATGGAACAGAACCCTAACGTAGGCGCTGCACTTGCCGAAGAGACATCGAATGGGACTAATACAATAACAATCCTTGAAGAATATCTAAGGCAATTGGGGAAGATAAACGCTCAATCAGGAGTGTTAGGTGGCTTTGAAATTTTCAGACTTAATGCAGTAAATCAAGTCGGCGGGTTTGATACCCGAATAAAAGGAGCGGCTGAGGACCGAGATATTTCTATTAGAATAAAAACTGCTGGATGGTTACTAGCACAGAACGCTTCAGCAAGATACTATCGAAAGTGCCCACCAACAACTCTTGTGGCATTATGGAAAAAGCACTTCTGGTATGGATATGGCACGCATTTTCTTTTTCATAAATACAAAAACCAAAAATCACGTTGGGAGCTATTCCTACCCGCGGCATTCTGGATCGGTCTTAGAGATTCAATGAAGATATACAAAATTAACCATGAATGGCGAGTATTCTTACTAGCACCCTATTACTCATTTAGAAGTATGGCAAGCTTTCTGGGCTTTTTTAGAGCCAATTTTGACAAGTATGGTCACTACTAAGTAACTATTAATTAAAACAAAATGGAGGGATGCATATTGCGACCTAGATTTGGTTTCCTGCAAGTAATCTATCAATATATCTGCTCAACAAATCCTAAATTGTACATTAATTATCTGCGAAAGAAGGGCATCACTGTAGGAGAGGGAACAAGGTTCTTCGGTCGCTCAACTGTTGATTTAACAAGACCAGTGCTGGTAGAAATTGGTCGCAACTGTATGATTGCAGATAATACTACTATACTTACCCATGGTTTTGACTGGTCGGTTCTAAGAGAAAAATACGGTGAAGTCCTATCTTCATCTGGTAAAGTAACTATAGAAGACAACGTGTTTATCGGAACTGGTACAATTATACTAAAGGGCGTACGAATTGGGCGAGACTCAATAATAGGTGCAGGGTCTGTAGTAACCAGTGATATACCCGCTGGTTCAGTAGCCGCAGGCAACCCATGTAAAGTTATTATGACTATTGATCAGTATTACCAAAACAGAAAAAAGAAGTTCATTGATGAAGCAAAAGCCTACGCATATGAAATATTTGTAAAAACTGGAAGGATACCATACCAAGAAGAGTTTTGGGAAGAGTTCCCGATATTTTTGAACAGAAAAGGCAACTGGGGTAACATACCAGTAAAATCTCAGACAGGGTCCGCGTTCATAAATTTTCTTAAATCCAAACCAGTTTACTCATCTTACGAAGAGTTCTTGATTGATGCTGGCATCCCACGCGAGAAAGTCAGTAAAGGTCTTGCAAAAAAATAGTAGCCACATAAGAAGAAAACCAGGTCCTAACTGAATCGCCCAGTTATGAAAAATTTTTATTTTCTTATCAACCCGTGATGCCTTAACTAACTGATTAATTGGCATATAGTAACAATCTATTCCATCTTATAGAACCCCTAAATTCGAAGACAAAATTTTACAAGAAAAGTTGTGCTGGCTTAATGCTTAATAAAATATGTTTCAACAAAAGAATCTTGTGGGTCAGCTGCTTAATTCTGGACAGAGATCTTCATAAAACAACCCAGATTGAAATCCTTAGAAGCTTAGCACAACGTGGACATAAAACGGCATTAATTGGACTACATTCTAAAAAACGATTTGACGAAAAAATAGATAATGTCAAGATTACATCAATTCCTATGAGAAGCATTTCTGCTCTTACTATGCTTATGTATACAGCCTTGCTTTTCATTTACTTGCCGTTCTATTTCATTGCTTCTAAAACAGATTTTGTGATTATAGAGCCACAAAGCCCACTGTATTTTAGCCTACTACCTACCCGGTTGCTGCCTAAATCTCAAAGACCTAAAATTGTTTTAGACATCCGAAGTACTCCTGTAGATGGCACACAAATTAGCAAACTAATCTTTGATGTGGGTATTCATATGGCAAAGAGGTTCTTTGATGGCATGACAATAATTACACCAATGATGCGTACTGAAGTCTGTGAACAATTTCAAATTGACCCTGCGACTATGGGAGTATGGCCAAGCGGTGTCTCAACAGCAGTTTTTAACCCGAAAAAATATGACAAAAAAGCCCTTAAGAAAGAGTTTGGGCTGCATGACAAATTTGTTGTCTTATATCATGGGTCTATGGGGGCTTCATACGAACATATTCAGTCACGTGGTATAGTTGAAAGTATACAGAGTATAGGGTTGCTTCAAGGTCGCTACTCTGATGTGGTTTTATACTTGCTGGGGGATAGTCGAAGCTTTAAGATAATAAATAAATTAACAGCAGAATATGGCGTTCAAGACAGAGTAATTCTACATGATAAGGTAGCTTATGAAGAGGTTCCTAAGTATATCGCTATGTGCGATGTTGGCTTAATTCCGTTTAATTTACCTATATGGCAAAATCAGTGTCCATTAAAACTTCTCGAATACTCATCAATGGGACAGTTAATAATAGCTACAGACATTCCTGCTCACACTTACATTTTAAAGAATTGCAAAAGTGTAGTTTTCATACATTCGAATTCTTCAGAAGAGATTGCCAAGGCAATAGCAAAAGTTCACGATAACATAGAAGCCTTGCAAGAAGGATGTACCGAAATAAGAGCACTCACTGAAGAAAAATATAGCTGGCATCAAGTAGCTGCTAAACTTGAAGGCTATCTGCTAAGTCTTGACAAGAAATCAGGCTAATAGCAAATCCATAATGAGAGCGGGGTTATAGAAGGTTAGTTTCCAGAGGCGCAAATATTGCATATCATGTTCTTATAACCAACCAACAAAGCGCGGTCTGCTAAGAACCCCCCTCGTCATTAAAATAAAGGGTTGGCTTCATGAAAAGACTACATGTAAGCTTTTTCTTAGTACTTTGTCTTTTAGCAATTCTTGTAATTTCAGGCTTTGCCTTCTCACTAGGCGCTACATCAACTGCAAAAAAAGTGTATTCTACAGATTTTGAATCCGTTACCAAAAAAAACGATTTTGTTTTAGATATGGGCATAGATAACCTGTTTGTTTTTGATAATTCAACTGCATGTATGTTCATGGATGATGGATCTAAACGACCAAACTCACCTGTTCCTCACAGTGGCAATCGAGCTGTATGTCTTGAGATTACCAAAGGACATCGCAACGAATTCAATTTAATGAATATGCAAAACCTCGTCCAAAAAGAACTGTATATCTCAGTATGGCTGTATCTACCAGCTAATTTCCAAATGCATATGCCGAATGGCAATTGGTTTGAAATTGCCAACCCGCTTATTACTGCAGAGACATTTGCACCATATTTTGCCTTACACATAAGCCAAGAGTCCACACAACCCGAATTTAGTCTACAACTTTATCAGCGTGATATTAATCGTGATCCCAAAGTACTAAAAAACATCCCTAACATAGACCTACCCAGAGGCAGATGGTTTAATTTACAATACTATGTATACCATGATGACACGGATGGCGTAATCAAGGTTTGGTTTGATGACCCCATGATGCAAAATCAGCCCATAATTGAAGTGTCAGGCGTAGATATGGCAAAAAGTTCTGAAGCATGGTATACAACTATAGCAAAAATTTACCATGATCCTAAAGATACATATTCGCCATATCAACTTTGGGTGGATGACCTTGAAATTTGGAACGGCATGCCTCCGCAGCGGCTAAATGTAAATCTCTGGACTGATAAAGGCGACAACAGTCAATTACCTGTCTCTTGGGGATGCCTCGGAAGCTACAAAGAAGGCGAAACGTTGGTACTTTACTATAGCACAACCAAAGATAGCCAAGGTAAGCTTATAGTAACAGATTCTTCAGGTTCATCTAAAACTCTTGTAAATAGCCCTATTTCACAGGGAACCGCTAATCTGAATCTCTTACTTAAAGGACCTACAGGGTATTGGAGTATTGACTTTAGTGCATCGACAGAGGAAGAATCTAATGCTGACAACTTCCATTTTTGTGTTGTGAAAGATTATGTTAAGTTTAGGGGCATACTTCTTTCTGTGTCAGACTCAGCTGCAAATGGCGACTTCTATCAGGTTAAAGTAACAAACGTTATTTCAGATCCTACAGGAGAGATACATGTAGATGATCAAATTCAGGTGCACTGGAACTATTCTTTGGCAAAAGCTGATAAGTCTCTTGATAGTGGTAGTTATGTTGAAGTATATGGTGGCTACGTGCCTTCTACTGTCGGGGACTTTAGCAAAGCAGTAGTTTTAGCAAATTCAGATAACTACCTTGTATGGGTTATGACACATTCGATCACTGTTGACCCAAATAAAGGACAATTATTCATTGATGATGCATCAGAGCCAATAGTAGCTCAAACAACTTACAATTGGCCTGATGGATCTGAGCATAAACTCTATGCTATACCAGCATTTGAATCTCCAGAGGGAAAGTTCACTTTCTCAAAATGGTCTGATGGTAGCATCGAAAATCCAAGAACAATAAAGGTAAACGGCTCAGGCAGTTATACGGCATATTGGGTACCTGCAAAGACTCCAGCGTCAATTACAGTCATATCACCATCAAATACAACTTTTACAACTGACGAGGTTGCTTTAACCCTAAATACTAATACACCAGTGAAATGGCTCGCATACAGTTTAGACGAAACTACCAATGTATCAATTACAGGAAACATGACCCTTAGCGGCTTAACCAATGGTTCACATAGTCTAATCATTTATGCTGAAGACTATTTTGGTAACATAATTAATTCAGCTAGAATCAACTTTGATATTAGCATAGAAACCTCATCAGTTGACTGGAGAATTACAATTATTGCAGTTATAGCAGCAGTTGTCTTAGTGGTAGCCATAATCCTAAGTTTAAAAAAATTCTACACTAAATCGCAGGCCCTTTAGAAACATAAAGCCTGCAGTATCGGCTGATACAAGTTATACAATTTTAAGGTAAAAAGATGATGATATATGAGTATAGATGATATTTCCTCTGCCACTGTGAAATCGCCGAAAAGAGGCAGCATGGTTGAAACTTCGGTTTCGATGTTCTCCCAAATGTACCATTTTGTGGCTCTTGGGCTGAAGAAGCCGCGTATACAATTTGACTCGGGCATGCTCATAATCTCAATTGATGTTGATGCAGGAAGCAGAAAATTAGGTGTAATTAATAACGGAAAAAATGACGCCAACGTTCATAACCATTATAGCGAAATATGCATCGGCGATATTGAGGAACGTGCCTTACCTCGATTTATAGAAGTCTTTGATGAGGTTGAGATCCCTGCAACGTTTGCCATAAGAGGACAATTAACTGAGATAGATAATTCCGTTATTGGATTAATCCTCAATTCGCCATTCAAACATGATATCGGAGCGCACGGGTACTACCACAAGAACTTCCAAACGCTCACCCGAGACGAAGCAGAAAATGAACTCCGTTTAATTGCTTGTGGCTTAAAGAAATTCAATATTACTCCTAAGAGCTTTATTTATCCGCGAAACGCAGTACGCCACTTAGACGTTCTTGAACAATTCGGATACAAATGCTATCGTGATGACGGCAACTTCCGGAGTGACGCAATGGTCATTGAAAAAAGAGGCAACCTGTTCAACATCCAGCCTAGCCTTTACCTCAGCCCCAGTCTAAGCCCGCTGATCCTTCAAAAGATACTTGATATAGCTGTAATCAAAAGGGCGCCGCTTCACTTTTGGTTCCATCCCTGGAACTTCGGCAGTACAGATAAGCAAATCGATAACTATATCAAGAATATCTTTTTGCCATTTCTCAGATATGCTAAGATTAAAGAGCAAAAAGGAACGTTAACATTCGAAACTATGCTCTCTGCCTCTGAGAAAGCTGATCAATTAATAAAAAACCACTCAAATATGATGTCTGTTTCAGTTTAATTTACGAAAAGAAATCCACCTATAGCTGTATTGTTCGATCATTCTTCCGTAAGAGCGAGATCGACAATACCTAGTTAACGGTAGGTTTCACTTCTAGCCATAACGAATCGAATTTAGAAAGAAATACAACAGAGCAATTGTTGCGTCTATACAGCCAACAAACCTGTATAAGCTCGCTGCAGGCAGAACTTTAGTAGAACAGGCAGAAGCTGCTTCGTTGCCTTCCAAATTATCGAATTAATGATGAATACTGACATCAAGGGTTGAATATATGTTAAAAGTAAAGGAAATTGACGATTTTAGCCAATTTGTAGCATTACGCGACCAGTGGAACCAAGTTTTAAGCAAAAGTGAAGATAACAACATCTTTTTGACGTGGGAGTGGCTTTCCACTTGGTGGCGATATTTTGGGAAAGGGCGCAAACTGCGGATTTTACTAGCACAAGAGAATGAGACTATAATTGCCGCTGCCCCGCTTATGCTTTCCAGTTATAGCCTCTTTGGATTGAAGCTTAGGAAGATGGAGTTCCTTGGTGCAGAGCATACTGATTATCGCAACTTTATCCTGACACGCCAAAAAAAGGAATGCATGAGACTCTTCATGAATTACCTGCAAGGGCTTGATTGGGACTTCTTAGAGTTCCGTGATATCCCCGAAATACATGAACCTGCGGCTAGTTTACGCAAGCTTTTTTATAAGGGGCTCTTGGAGAACGAACGAGTGTCAAGCACATGTTACTATATCCCCTTAGGTCCTTCGATTAATGATTTTTCTAAGCAGATAAGTGGCGACATGCGCAGAAACTTGCGCCGAAGAATGAAACGACTTCAAGAAAATCATACAATCATTTTTGAACGCCAAGACGACGTAGACTCAATTGATCAGGGCATCAAAACATTTGTAAATTTACATCAAAAGAAATGGACCTCCAAAGGACGTGAAGGCTCATTTGGTGAAGATCCCAGATTTGCGGGCTTCCTACTAGACGCTTGCAAACTTCTTGCAGAAAAACGTTGGGTAAACCTATCGCTCATGAAAGCAAATGACATACCTATCTCTGCAGGCCTGTGCTTTGAATATAATAAAACTCTATATTATTACCATCCAGGTTATGATCCTGCATATGCAAAATTCGGGGTAGGCAACCTTCTATTGCTTCATCTTATTGAGAGCGCAATCCAGAACAGGTTGACCATGTTTGATTTCCTGCATGGAACCGAGCCGTATAAGCGAAGCTGGACTTCTCTTAGCTTTAATAACCTTGAGTTTGGTTGCACGCGTAACAGGCTACTCCCTGTCCTATATGATAAAGTTATACATAGTGAAAGCTACGATTGGGCAAAAAACAGTAACGACGAACGCTTACGTAAAGTTAAGTTGACTGCACGCAGGATCTTTCCTTCACTCTATACAGCTCTAAGCTAGATATAACGATGTTAGTTTTTACTATGGTGACTATTTGAATGGCTGATTATTCTGTTAGCTCTGATCTACTATTAGGTGATGTAGAGAAATCTATCGCACAGTACATGGATACTAAATATGCAATCGTTTGCGCTTCAGCAAGAAGTGCAATACGGTATTCTCTTCTAGCTTTAGGCATAGGTTCCGGCGACGAAGTAATAGTATCAGATTTAGTTCCACAAGAATTACCGATAACTGTGTTTTGCACAGGTGCAAAGCCGCGATTATGCGACGTTGATAGACAGACTTGTGCAATATCACTTGAAAGTTTCCAAAATGCACTACAACGAAACACTAAAGCCGTAATTTTCTCTCAGCTTTATGGTTTGCCAGCAGACCCTTCGCCCATTAAAGAAGTCGCTGAACGAAGGGAAATTAAAGTCATTGAAGATTCCTCGCAAGCGCTTGGCGCCAACATAAACGGCAGAAAAGTAGGCACATCAGGTGATGCTGGAATCATAAATTTTAACAAGTTCCTTGATATACCGTTAGGCGCAGCAATAGTAACAAGTGATGAAGAACTTGCATTGAAAATAAGGTCAATAAAAGCAAAATATGAAACTAGATCAATTTTCACTTATCTATGTAACAAGATAATGTTGACCACAAGATTAAACACCAAAAAAATAAACCAATTAGTCTTTTTAAGCGACAAATATCTATACAAACTAATGCATGAGATTTTAGAAAAAAAATGCTTCAATATAACAGACGGATGGATAAAAGCCACCCCATATACTCTTGAACTATGGCGTTCTAATTCACTTACTCCGTCAATGATTAGCCAACTTATAGCACGAGCCGATGGCAGGTATTGGCAACGCCGCAGACTAGAGAAAGTGGAAATTTTGCATCTAAAAAAAGAACTTATACGCTTAGAAGAGTATATGCAAATCCGCAAAAAAATCGCTAACATATATGATAATAGCTTATCATTCAAAGGGTTTGAAAAAATTCCTGTCCCAGACAATTCCAGCTCTGCCCTTAAAAAATACCCAATTGTTTTTGCTAACAGAAATAAATCTTTGAAATGCCAACAGGAGCTTTCTCGCATAGGAGTCCGCCTTGATTATCGCTATAGACCCTTGCATTTATCGCCCTTCATTGAAGATACTGCTAATTCTGATTTCAAGAACGCCATTTATCTTTCAGAAAATTTACTTCCTTTACCCGTTGCACCGAATATGCATCCTGATACAGTAAAAAAAATCGCCCGAATTATAAATCAAAGCGTATAGATGTGGCTATGCTTTGTGTATAAGTTAAAATAAAAAATTGGGGTTTGTTGTTTTGTATGTGGTATTCTATGTAGTTTCAATAGTTTAGCCGTATATGGATAGGTCATCTACCCACATGCGATGTACGCTGGTATCATCTGCGTTGTAGTAGAGGTCTGTTGATAGGAAGTAGTTGCCAATTAGCTGTGTGTTGCCGCTGTAGTTAATTATTTGTTGCCCGTTGATCCAAGCTTTGACTACGCCGTTAGCTGAGTTGACTTGGTAGTATTCGAAATGGAACCATTGTCCTCGTGGAAGGTTGAAGTTGTTAGTTGAAGCTACGACGCCGTCATTACCGACTTTGTTTGCGCTTGCATCGCGTACGAAGAGCATTATGTTGAATGTTCCGTCGCTATTTTGCCCGCTTATCATTAGCGAGTACATCGGGCAAGCATGACCGGTATCTGACGCGACTTGGAAGATGTCAAAGTAGCCTCCAGGTGTGACTGTGAAACTACTTGGCAAATAGATGTACTCCGAAATGTAGAATCTGTTGCCAAGACCAACTGCACTGCTGTAGATGTTAAATTCTGCACGTCTAGATAATGCAATGTTTGTGACTTCCATTCCTAAAGCGCGTGTACCGCTGTGTGCTGTGATTCCGGGTGTTATTCGATCTAAACCTTCAACCCACATACTCGCTCCTCCTGAGCCTTCAAACTGGAAATAGTTTTGAATGCCCATGTTAAGCGATTGTGAGCCTGCTTTAGTTACAGTTTCGAAGTTTGTTTGATATTTTAATGCAAGCCCGACTGGTAGGTTACTTGATTGTGATCCCTGTGGTGTTGGAGTAGGAACAGGTGTCGGTGTAGCTATTGGTGTTGGGGTGGGAGTTGAAGTTGGTGTTGGTGTTGGAGTACTAATTGGAGTCTGCGTAGGGGTTGGAATATCTACTGTTGGTGTATAAGTTGCGTACATGCTGAATTTTGCTGTTCCCCATGGGATAAATT